>JBOFGH010000032.1:0-104624 GCA_051649025.1 Eubacteriaceae bacterium | reverse complement strand
CCAACAGGGGAGTTAGCACAAACACCTCACCCAGAAATTTTTGGGGATAAACTCGAAAACCCTTATATTACAACGGATTTCTCAGAAAGTCAGGTAGAGATAGTAACTCCAGTGTTTCATACTGTGAAGGAAACCTATGAATTTTTAGAAGGACTAACTGATATTGTAATTATGGAGGCTCAGGCAAAAGACGAGCTGTATTGGCCACAATCGATGCCCTGTGATGCTCCGGAAGATGACAAAATTCCCATTGCTTGTTATCAAGGGGAAAAAGGAAAAAAAGCACGGGCTTATCGGGAAAAACTTATGGAAAAATATGGGGGGAAGCGACAGCTTATTTCTGGAATTCACTATAATTTTTCCTTTAGTGAAGTTTTTATGACAACACTTTGGGAAGAGGGAAATTCCTTGCTTTCGTTAAAGGATTATAAGGATGTTTTGTATCTAAAGGTTTTAAGAAATTATTTGAGATTTCGTTGGTTGATTATTTATTTAATGGGGTGTACACCAGGACTACATGGATCTTATCTCGAAGAGTGTTTGTGTGAGATGGAGAAAATCAATGAAGAAACCTATTTATCGAAGGATGGAATTTCTTTTAGAAACGGTAGTTGTAGTGGTTATAAAAACACGGTTGAGTTGTATCCAAATTATTGTTCAATGGAAGAATTCTTGGAAAGTATTCGAGAATTTATCGACCGTGGCTATATTTCTGAAGCTAAAGAATTGTATTCTCAGGTTCGTTTAAAACCAAAAAATTGTGAGGATTTATTAGGATCTTTGGAAAATGATGGGGTCCAATACCTTGAGATTCGTAGCATCGATTTAAATGTGTTTGATAAATGTGGGATTGCAAAGGCTGATCTTGATTTTTTAAACATTTTTATGATTTTTTTACTTCTCGAAGGGGAAGAGTTTTATGATACCTGGCAGCAAGAGGCTCTTATTAATGAAAAAGCTGTGGCTGAACATGGTCTAGATAAAGATTTAGAATTATTAGATCATCAGCAATGGACATCTAAAACAGCCTGGGCAGAAATTATTATTGAAAAAATAGAAACCATCAATGATTACTTAGGGTTAGGTCAAGAAGAAACCATTAATATCATGTTAGATCGGGTGAGGAATCCTGAAAAAACATATGCGGCTCAACTAAGAGCCATGATGAAAGAAAAGGGTTATCTCGAAACAAATCTAAGGTTCGCACGAGAGTACACAAAAGAAACAAAGAAAAACCATTTTCGCCTGAAAGGCTTTGAAGAATGGGAAATGTCGACACAGATTTTAATTAAAGAGTCCATTGCCCGAGGAATTAAAGTACGGCCTTTGGATGTAAAAGATAATATTATTGAATTATCTAAAGGGAAATTAAAAGAGTATGTGAAACAAGCGACGAAAACAAGTGCAGATACCTACATTACACCTTTACTTATGGAAAATAAGGTGGTTACTAAGATGATTTTAAGCGAGAATGGCGCTCCAGTTCCCCAGGGGGAAGAGTTGTTTTCTATGGAAGAGGCAAAGGAAAAGCTTCGGAGATTTGTTGGTAAAAAAGTGGTTATCAAACCAAAATCAACAAACTTTGGTTTGGGAATTTGCATTTTCGATCAAGGCGGAACTTTAGAAGAACTCTTAGAAGGGGCAGAAATTGCCTTTAAGGAAGACACGACGATTCTCATTGAAGATTATTTATCAGGGAAAGAGTATCGCTTTCTCACCATGGGGGATGAGGTGGTTGCAGTGCTTCATCGTCGTCCTGCTAATGTGGTTGGCGACGGTAAATCTACAATTTCCATGCTCATTGATAAAAAGAACCAACATCCCTATCGTGGGGATGGACACACCAGTCCTCTAAAGAAAATAGAACTTGATCACCAGTCCTTGATGTATCTAAAAAACCAAGGAATGGATGGAAATACAATTCCAGAAGAGAATGTAATGATTTATCTTAGAGGAAATTCAAACATCAGTACAGGTGGTGACAGTATCGATTTTACGGATAAAATGGATCCTTATTTTTCGGAGATTGCGTTATCGGCGGCAAAGAGTTTTAATGCAAAATTTTGTGGAGTGGATATCATTATCGAAGATTATAGGAACAAAGAATCCCAGTATGGGATTATCGAATTGAACTTTAATCCAATGATTGTGATGCATGCTTATCCATACGAAGGTAAGGAACGATCTTTAGGCTATCATATATTAAAAACCATTGGATTAATTGAGTAAGAATTAACAAAAAGAAAGGTAAATATTTTACCTTTCTTTTGTTGATTTTACTCAGAAAATCTTAGAATTAAGAAAACATTATAATTTTTTGTGGGATCAGTTAAAGATATAGAATTCAATTGATAAAAAGGGAATAATTAGATATAATGAGAGTGGTTACAAATAAATAAAATTTAGGAGGCGTTCGAAATGTTTGGTTACATGGGAAAAATTTTACGCGTTAATTTGACGACCGGAGAAATTGCAACAGAGGCTCTTGATTTTGAGTTAGCAAAAAAGTACATTGGGGGACGTGGCTTAGGAACTAAGCTATATATGGATGAGGTTGATCCACAAGTAGATCCTTTTGCGGCTGAAAACAAAATTGTATTTATTAACGGTCCATTAACAGGGACTGCAACACCAACGGGTGGACGTTACATGGTTGTAACAAAATCGCCATTAACTGGTTGTATTGCTTCTTCTAATTCCGGTGGAGAATGGGGAGCTTATTTAAAATATGCAGGATACGATGCCATTATCGTCGAAGGAAAAGCAAGTCTTCCTGTTTATTTAAATATCGAAGAAGGAAAAGTAGAAATCCTTCCTGCCCTTGATTTATGGGGGAAATATGTTTCTGATACAAGTACATCCTTACTTGAGAAACATCCTGGATCAAAAGTATTAACCATTGGTCCTGCTGGTGAAAAGCTATCTCAAATGGCAGCAGTTATGAATGAAAAAGATCGTGCTGCTGGACGTTCTGGTGTTGGAGCTGTTATGGGTTCTAAAAACCTTAAAGCAATTACCGTTGCTGGGAATTTAAAACCAGAAATTGCTCGCCCAGATGGATTAAAAGATGTCACAAAAGAATGTCGTGCTTTAATTAAGGAAAACGGTGTTACTGGTGGAGGACTTCCAACCTATGGAACCGCAGTTCTTGTTAACATTATCAATGAGCATGGGATATATCCTACAAAGAATTTCCAATTTGGATATGACCCAGAAGCAGATGTTGTTAGTGGTGAAAGCATGACTGAAAAATATTTAATTAAGAAAACACCGTGTCATCACTGTCCAATTGGTTGTGGACGTTTTGTTAAAGGTAAAAACCATCCAGATGGGGTTGGTGGACCAGAATACGAAACTCTTTGGGTATTTGCTGGGGACCTTGGGATTAATGATATGGATGTTGTTATTGACGCAAACTATTGGTGTAATGAACTTGGTTTAGATACCATTTCAGCAGGGGCAACCTTAGCAGCTGCAATGGAACTTTACCAAGAAGGCTATATTACTGATGAAATGCTTGATGATGAAGTAACCCTTGAATTTGGTAATGCTGATGCCCCAGTTCATTGGATTAAAAAAATGGGGAATAGAGAAGGCTTTGGAGATATGTTAGCAAGAGGCTCTTACCGACTAGCAGATTTCTTTGGAGTTCCTGAATATTCAATGTCAGTTAAAAAACAAGATCTTCCAGCTTATGATCCTCGTGGGGTTCAAGGCCAGGGTTTACAATATGCAACTTCAAATCGTGGAGGTTGTCATGTTCGTGGCTACTTAATTTCACCAGAAGTTTTAGGGTTACCAGAAAAATTAGACCGTTTTGATTTAGAAGGTAAAGAAGTTTGGGTTAAAATTTTCCAAGATCTTACCGCTGTGATCGATTCATTAGGTTTATGTTTATTTACCTCTTTTGCATTAGGAGCACAACAGTATGCAGATATGGTTAATGAAGTCCTTGGAACACATTGGTCTGCTGAAGAATTATTACAAGCTGGGGAACGTATTTGGAATTTAGAAAAACTCTTTAATCTTGAAGCAGGTGTTTCGCCAGAAGAAGATACACTTCCACCAAGATTCTTAGAAGAAGAAATGCCTGAAGGTCCTACCAAAGGTTGGGTTTCAAAATTAGACGAAATGCTACCTCGTTATTACGCTGAGCGTGGTTGGGATGAAGATGGAATTCCAACAGAAGAACGTTTAGAATTACTAGGATTGTTATAGAATTAAAAGAGAGGGATCTTTAAGATCTCTCTCTGACGTTAAAGGAGGAAAAATGTCGATTACTGTAAAGCTTTTTGCGGACTTTCGAGTGGGAAGAGGTAAAATTGTTGAATTAGATCACTTTTCGGGGATGACAGCACAGGACGTGATTGACAAACTAGGGATTACCGAGCCTGAAATTGCTGCCATCATTGTTGATGGTATTGATGGAAAAGTAGAAAATATGCTTAAAGCAGAAGTTAAGGATCAGGGATATCTTGCAATTTTTCCTCCAGTTGCTGGGGGATGATTTTTCTAAATAAAAAAAGCTGGTTGGTTAAGCCAGCTTTTTTTATTTTCATTTTTGGGAAAAATTTTACTATTTCGGTTACAAATAAATAAAATTTAGAGATAACAAAATAAAAAGACCACTCCCAATGGAAATGGTCTTTTTATTTTACACAAAAAAATGTAAAACGAAGGTAATTCCTTACAAGCCCCTTTTCCACACTGGGAGACATCACCGTTTCCAATGATACCCTACCGGTTTATCTTCGTAGTCTTAAAGACCTTAGAAAAAATAAACTTCGGAGTTTTTACTATTTACATTATATAATGTAAATAGTAAAAAAGCAAATAAAAAAACAGCAGATCCCGATGATCTACTGTTTTTTTTATATTAGGAATGAAAAGAAAAAGGGGAGATTTACATCTCTTGTGATTATAATAAGCTTCGAACCTTTAACGAAACTTGGAAGTTTTAAAAACTTAAAAAAATTAAGTTTAAATCCAATTTCTAAAAGGTTATTGATGGCGTCTAGTCAATTCTTTGTAAATGGTTTGTAAATCCACGCTTTGATTTTTCAATAAAACAAGTAAATGATAAATAAGATCTGATGCTTCGTAAACAAGTTCCTGAGAATCATTATTTTTAGCGGCAATAATCGTTTCAGCAGCTTCTTCACCAATTTTCTTGCAAATTTTATCCACCCCTTTTTCGAAAAGGTAATTGGTGTAAGACCCTTCAACAGGTTCTTCTTTTCGTTGGGCAATTAGGCTGGTTAGAGCAGTTAGGATGTTTGAATTCCCAAGGTTTTGTTCCTCGTCTGTAAAGAGATTTCTGTAGAAACAAGAAACTTCTCCAGTATGACAGGCTGGACCAACAGGGAGAACTTCAAGAAGCAGGGTGTCCCCATCGCAGTCGTAATCTAATTTAATGACTGTTAAGGTATTGCCAGAGGTTTCGCCTTTTAACCATAATTTTTGTCGACTACGGCTAAAGAAAGTGGCTTTTTTTGTTTCTAAGGTGAGTTTGAGAGATTCTTCGTTCATCCACGCCATCATCAATACTTGTCTTGTTTCATAGTCTTGAACAATGGCTGGGACAAGACCGCTTTCATTATATTTTATTTGTGATAAGCTCATAATTACCTTTCTAAACCCTACGCATAGGGATATTTTGTGAATATAAATAGTCTTTTAAGTCTTTGATTACTATTTCTTTGTAATGAAAAACAGAAGCAGCAAGGGCGGCATCGGCACCTATTTTTAAAACGTCTAAAAAATCTTCGGATTTTCCTGCGCCACCAGAAGCGATAATGGGTATGGTTAAGGCATGGGATAAGATTTTATTTAGTTCTAAATCATAACCCTTTTTAACGCCGTCGGTATCAATGGAATTAATACAAATTTCACCGGCTCCAAGACTTTGGCCACGCTTAGCCCACTCAATTGCATCAATTCCAGTGTTTTCTCGTCCCCCCTTAACATAAACATCCCAAGAACCCTTCTGGTTTCTTTTAGCATCAATGGAAAGGACCACGCATTGAGCCCCAAATTTTAGGGCAGCTTCTCTAATGAGTTCTGGATTTTTTACGGCAGAAGAGTTAACAGAGACTTTGTCAGCACCAGCAAGTAGCACCCGTCTAAAATCTTCAACTTTACTTATACCACCCCCAATGGTAAAGGGGATTCGGATGGCTTCAGCAACTTTTTCCACAATATTAATGAAAATGTCACGATTTTCATAGGAAGCAGTGATATCATAAAAAACAAGCTCATCGGCTCCTTGTTCTGAATAATAACGACCTAGCTCAACGGGATCGGCAACATCTTTAATATCTTTGAACTTTTTTCCTTTAACAACGCGACCATTTTCAACGTCTAAACAAGGGACAATCCGTTTCGCTAGCATTGTTTTAAATCTTCCTTTAATAGTTTTTCGAGGTTAATAGTGCCTTCATAGAGAGCTTTCCCAGTAATTGCGCCATAAAGATCCATATTATTTAAGGTGATCATATCGTCGACACTTGAAACGCCTCCAGAAGCAATAATGTCCATATTTAAGCTTTTGTTGAGTAAATCCAGCATTTCGAAATTAGGACCTGTCATCATACCATCTTTTGAAATATCTGTATAAACTAAGGTAGATAAACCCATTTTTTCAAGGCGACTGGCTAATTCTAAAGCTTCAACATTGCTTGTTTCGACCCAGCCTTCAGTACAAACGATGCCCTTTTTGGCATCAATAGAAACACACACTTTTTCGTCATACAAACTTAGGAGTGTTTCAAGAAATTGGGTATCTTTAATGGCTTGGGTACCAATAATAATTCGAGCCACACCAATATCAATATAGTTTTTGGCAATTTCAAGGTTACGAATCCCGCCACCAAGCTCTACAGGGATATTTAGACTTGCTACAATTTCTTCAACAACATTTAGGTTTTTAGGAATGCCTTCGAATGCGCCGTCAAGATCGACAAGATGTAAATATTCGGCTCCTTGAGATTCCCACATTTTAGCGACTTCAACAGGATTTTCAAAGTATACGGTTTCTGAATCTTTTTTTCCTTGTAATAGTCGTACACATTTTCCGTTTTTTAAATCAATGGCTGGAAAAACGATCATGATAAACACTCCTTAAAATTTTCTAGTAATTTAAGACCAACATTAGCACTTTTTTCAGGATGAAATTGCATGCCAATAACATTATCCCGTTGAACAATTCCAGGAACTTTTGTACTGTAGTCAGAGTAGGCAACAACATCCTCAAAATTCTCAGGAACAGCGTAGTAAGAATGGACATAGTAAACGTAATCTTCTTCGGAAATGCCATTCACGAGGGTCGATTGTTGGTTGAGGATCAGATTGTTCCAACCCATGTGAGGAACTTTAAGTCCAGGGGCTGAAAACTTAACAATTTCACCAGGAATATAAGCAAGACCACAATAATCCCCATCTTCGTAACTTCTATCAAAAAGAAGTTGCATTCCTAAGCAAATCCCTAAAAGTGTTTTTCCTTTTCTAACATTGGTATCAAGGGTTTGGATTAATCCAAATTTGTTTAAACTGGCCATGGCATCACCAAAGGCACCGACCCCAGGTAAAATAATGGCTTCAGCATTGTCTAAGATTCTTTTTTCACGGGAGATCACCCCTTCTAAACCCACATCCTTTAAAGCGGTGACGACGTTTTTTAGGTTTCCAACATCATAATCTACAATTGCGATCATTCAAGAATACCCTTTGTTGACGGGATACCTTTTATGTTTGGATTAATGGCGCAAGCCACATTGAGGGTTTGTCCGAGTGATTTAAAAATGCCTTCAACAATGTGATGATTGTTTTTTCCATAAAGGGATTCGACGTGGAGGGTCATTTTACTGTTATTTGCAAACGCAAGAAAAAATTCTTCAAGAAGCTCTGTTTCAAAGTCACCGATGAATTCACGGTTCAAAGGGACATTAAAAACAAGGAAGCTTCTTCCGCTAATATCAACACAAACCCGACAAAGGGCTTCGTCCATTGGCGTAAATTGGAAGGCATACCGATTGATTCCTGATTTGTCACCTAAAGCTTCGTAGAAAGCCTTTCCTAAAAGAATACCAATATCCTCAATGGCATGGTGATTATCTGCGGTATCACCAGTTGCTTTTATCTTTAAGTCGAAGGATCCATGTTTTGCAAAAAGGGTTAGCATATGGTCAAAAAAGCCAACCTCGGTGTCAATTGAAGATTCTCCTGTACCATCTAGATTTAAGGTAATTTCAATGTTCGATTCAGTTGTTTTTCGTTTTAGAGTCACTTGGCGATTCATGGTTCATGACCTCCTTAATAAGATTAATTAATTTTGCATTTTCCTGGGGAGTGCCGATGGATAATCGAATACTCCCAGAATTTTCGGGAACATCTTTAAAGACCTTAATGAGAATGTTTTTTTCTCTTAGAAAATTATAAATTTTTTCAGCGAAAACCGTCTCAAAATAAATAAAGTTCGATCCAGAAGGGCTAACCTTAAATGCATCATATTCCTCTAAAAAAGCCATCATTCCTTCTCGTTCATCTTTTAGAGTTTGTAGGTTTTTTAAGATGCCTTCTTTGTTTTGTAAAGCGATAACAGCTAATTTTTGGGTTAACACATTAAGGTTATAGGGCCCTTTAACTTTGTAGAGCACATTAATTAATTCGGTGTTCCCAAGGGCATAGCCACAGCGAATTCCAGCAAGTCCAAAGGCTTTGGAAAGGGTTCTTAAAATTAATAGATTTGGGTATTGGTTGAGAAGAGAAACACCTGAGTCTTCAAAAAATTCAATATAAGCTTCATCTAAAACCACTAAAGAAGGAACGTTGTCCAAAATTTTAATGATTTCAGGCTGTGAAAAAGTAAAGCCAGTAGGGTTATTTGGATTACAAAGGTACAAAAGCTTTGCGTTTTGTTGATTGGCGGCTTCAATAAGACCCTCTATATTTGGAATGTGGTTTTCTAAATCAGGTATTTGGACATGTTTAGCATCCGAGATAGTCGACCAAATATCGTACATCGCAAAGGAAGGGGTGTGGGAAAGAACCACGTCTCCAGGATTTATAAAGGCTTGGTGAATCATAGCGATGATTTCATCAGAGCCTGATCCACAGATAATTCCAGATTTTTCTACCCCAGTGTAGTGACTTAATTCCATTAGTAATTCGTCGAAACAAGCATCGGGATAACGATTGAGGGGAGTGTTACATATTTCATCGCAAAATTTACGTTTTAAAACCATAGGAAAATCATAGGGACTTTCGTTGGCATTTAAAATAATTTCATAATGTGGGGGTTCAACTCGGTAGGCTTCTAAATTTTTAATGTTTTCTCGAATAAATGCTTCCATTATTTTTCGAATCGCCTTTCCACTGCTTTTGCGTGGGCGTCAAGATTTTCAGATCGTGCAAAAGTAGCAATTTTTGAATAAACATCTTTGAGGGCTTCTTCATCATAGGATAAAATACTTGATTTTTTTAAGAAATCATAGACCCCAAGTGGAGAAGAGAATTTAGCAGTTCCAGAGGTAGGTAAGGTATGGTTAGGCCCTGCAAAGTAATCTCCTAGAGGTTCTGGGGTATAAGGCCCCATGAAAATAGCTCCAGCGTTTTTAACTTTTTCAAGATAATTCATGGGTTCTGGAATTAGTAATTCCAAATGTTCTGGAGCAATTTCATTGGATAGAGCAAAGGCTTCATCGAGGGATTCCACAACAAACACATAGCCATAATCATCAACAGATTTCTTAGCGATGGTTTTTCGATCTAAGTCTTCATCAATTTGTCGATAGACCTCTTCAATGACCTTAGTTCCAAAAGCTTCCGAGGTGGTTACGAGAATGGGCATTGCCATTTCATCATGCTCAGCTTGGGATAGCAAGTCAGCAGCTGCAAAGACAGGGTTAGCTGACCCATCAGCAATGATAAGAACTTCACTTGGTCCAGCGATCATGTCGATATCGACTTTACCAAAAACTTCTTTTTTTGCTGTGGCAACATAGATGTTTCCAGGACCAACGATTTTATTTACAGGCTGAATGGTCTCTGTTCCATAAGCTAATGCAGCAATGGCTTGAGCGCCTCCAATTTTATAAATCTCATGAACCCCTGCAATTTTAGCGGCCGCCAAAATAACAGGAGCGATTTTACCATTAGGGTTTGGTGGTGTTACCATCACAAGAGATTTAACCCCTGCGACTAAGGCTGGAATTGAATCCATTAACACAGTTGAAGGGTAGGTTGCTTTCCCACCAGGGACATACAAACCAACACGTTCAATCGGGGTGATATGTTGCCCTAGAACAACGCCTGCCTTAGGTGAATAAGTCCATGTTTTTTCGAGTTGTTTTTCATGGAAATCTCGGATGTTTTTTTCGGCTTCACGGATTATTTCAAGGAGTTCGTCAGGAACAGCTTCAAAAGCCTCATTTATTTCTTCTTCGGTGACTTGTAACTGGGTGAGTGTGCATTTATCAAGGGCAGCGGTGTAGTAAATAAGGGCGGCGTTCCCTTCCTTTTTTACCCCTTTAATAATTTCGAGGACAGCGTTTCGAGTGTTCTCATTTTCTTCTTCATTTCGTTTAAGAAGGGTATCTAAATCTAGATTTTTTTGATAGTTAATAAGTTTCATTTGCTTCCTTCCATATTTTTCTTTAAATCTTAACAGTTTTCTAGCTTTTCATTTTGAAAAGCAGAAATGATGGGGTCGATTTCTTGATGTTTTGTCTTGAGACTTACCTGATTCACAATAAGTCTTGAACTGATATCGCAGATTTCTTCTAAGATTGATAGCCCGTTTTCCTTGAGAGTTTTCCCGCTTTCAACAATGTCAACAATACAGTCAGACAGACCAATCAGGGGAGCAAGTTCTACTGAACCATTGATTTTTATAATATCAACAGGCTGATTTTTTGAGTTGAAATAGTTTTTGGCAATTAAAGGGTATTTTGTTCCGATGACCATTTTTTTACCATAAGGAATAGGAATATCTTCATATCCTGCCACACACATTTTACATTGTCCTATTTCGAGATTAAGAAGTTCATAAACCTTTGCAGGATGTTCTAATAAAATATCTTTACCGACAATGCCAATATCAGCAGCACCTTTTTCAACGTAGGTTGGCACATCGGGTGATTTAACAAGAAAAAATTCGATGGAGCCAGTGGTATCCGAAAAGATGAGTTTACGGCTTTTCTCAGAATAATCCTCAAAAACATATCCAATCGAGCGTAAAAGACTGATTGCTTTTTTTGCGACTCTTCCTTTAGCTAGTGCAAATCGTATTGTCATTATTTCACCTCTTCAGTAGGATTATCTACAATCACATATTGATCCTCTTTGACCTTTGCCAATTGGTCTTTAGTTAAAAAATATATTTGAACATTTTCATATAGGGGATTGTTTTTAATATTATGGATATGGGCGCCCCAGTCTCTGTTGATGACCATCATTTCGGCAATTTCATTTTTCTTTCGAAAATTACTCGTCATTTTATAGGCAAGGGATTTGACTTCTTTATCATAAAAGATAATGGTTTTCGTTTTCTCTTCTCTTGTTAAAAGATTCTCTTGCTCCATGTAATCCATAATTTTCATGAGGTCAATGGCAAAACCACAAGCAGGGCGT
This sequence comes from Eubacteriaceae bacterium, assembly GCA_051649025.1. Taxonomy (GTDB): domain Bacteria; phylum Bacillota; class Clostridia; order Eubacteriales; family Eubacteriaceae; genus Acetobacterium. The sequence goes on along the minus strand of JBOFGH010000032.1, from coordinate 92,996 downwards.
TGCAAACCAAACTTTTTAGAAAGATGATCATATCGTCCACCGCTAATGACAGGTTCTCCCCAATTGTTGATGTACCCCTTAAAATTAATATGGGAGTAATAGTTCATTTGATTGGTAAAACCAAGATCGAAGCTTACATATTGGGAAAGCCCCATGATTTCTAAATGTTCGAAAATTTCTGTAATTTCATCAACAACATTAATCATTTTTTGGTTGAGACATAAATTTTTCATTTCTAGGATTACTTTTTTAGGGGATCCATATAATTTAGGAAGTGTTGCAATGGCATTCTTTCCTTCTAGAGGGAGATCCAAGGTTTCTAAATAGTGATTTATATCCCCAATGTTTTTATTTTCAATGTATTGATTTAATTTCTTTTGCTGTATTTGAGTAAGATGAAGGTGTTCAAAGAGAGAATTGATGAACCCTACATGTCCAAGATCGATATGAACATCATTAATTTTATTTTCTAAAAGGGAAAGGATGGCTAATCCAATAATTTCACTGTCGCATTCTGGACTATGGTTGCCTAAGTACTCAATACCCATTTGGTTGATTTCTTTTTTAATCATTTCAGGGGCAGAAAAATGACGATAAATATTAGTTTCATAAGAAAATTTAATAACTTCATAGGGATCAGGATGGTTTAAAGCCGCCATTCGTGTAACTGAAAGTGTTGCATCGGGCTTTAATACTAAAACTTTCCCACGATGATTAACAAGTTTGAAAAGATCATCGCTGGGGATGGAAGCTTCGTTAGCATATAAGTCATAAGCTTCAAATGTGGGGATCGAAATTGAATGATAACCGTAAAGGTTGTAAAGACTGGTGAGTCTTCCTGTGATTTTTGTCAAAGATTCTTTTTCCTGATATTGAATATTTTCAAAACCATCAATGGTATAGTTTAGTAGCATTGTTTCCTCCGTCGCTTTAGCGCTTTAACATGATGAAGTAAATTTTATCATTTATTTTATTTTTGTCAAAGAATTTATTACTTTTAATACGCTTTTAATCTTATTTTATTATAGTATAACAATGTAAGTAAAGCAAATTGGTGTAAAGACGTTTTTATGTAAGAATTTTTAGTTAATTTTACTGAATTTATTGTACTTTTCTTGATTTTTTGGCAAAATGTGATTAGAAAATGTAAAAATAAGAAAAGTTAGGTTGTATAATGAACAGTGAAATAGGAAATTTATTTTTAGGTGAAACGGTTTTTATAATTCTTGGGGTCTGTTTATCTTTGTTGTTAATAAAAATCCACTTTAAAGAAACTGCTAAAAGAATAGGAATTGATCTTGAGCGGTCAGAGATCATACAAGGGATGTTTAATGCTTTAATTGACAATGTGTCAGATTGTGTGATTATCATCGACGATGCAGGTGTAATTATTAATGCAAATTCAAGCTTTGTTAAGTATTATAATAGACCTTTGGATCGAATTATAGGAAAAAATATCCAGCGAATTCCAACCGATTACGACCATAGTGAACACATGGACAAATTAAGGGAAGGGATTAAAAATAATAATTATTATGAATTTGAGGTTAATTATTTTTCTGAAAATGGAGAAATCATTCCTTTTCAGATGAAAATTGTGTCTTTTTTATCAAAACAAGGCAAGCTGTTTGGTTTGGTGGGAAGTGACAAAAAAGCGATTCGAGAGAAAAATGAATTTATTTTCCAATTAGAGAAAGAGCTTTTAGAAATACAAGATCTTGGGCATTTGGGTTATTGGGAAATTAATAATCTTACAAAAAAAGTCTATTGGTCAAAGGAACTTTATAGTATACTAGGTTACAAGGATAAAGAAATCCCACCAGATCTCAGTATTATCTATACAATGGTTCACATTGATGATCGAGAGAGAGTCAATCGTGCTTTCTGTCTTTCATTTCAAACCCAGAAAAAAGGGGATATCAAACACCGATTAATTAATAAATTAGGGGAAACCATAACGGTGGATTTAAGAATTCGTCATTTATTTTCAGAGAATAATGATTATCTTGGAGCCATTGGAATTTTACAAAAAATTGATGAATGGGTTGATGTCCAATGATATAATGAGCGTGGTATGATGTGTTGTCTTAATTTACAACCATTTCTGCGAAAGATTAAGAAAAGTAAAATTTTTAACAGAGGAGTCATTTATGGCATATAAATGCGTTGTTTTCGATTTTGATGGCACACTTGCTGATACAGAAGAAAAAGCATTTAAAATATACAATCAACTTGCTTCAAAATATAAATATAGCACGGTAACAATGGAAGAGCTACAGCACATCAAAAACTTACATATCAAAGAAATTATGGAAATAGTGAACATTCCTTTTTATCGTTTGCCAAGAGTCTTAGGTGAAGGGCAAAAGATGATGCGAGAGGAATCCGATGAGATCCGTAGTTTTTCACCCAATATTGAAGATTTCTTTGAGGAACTGAGAGGGATTACCACGACGGTTGGTATTCTTACGTCCAATATAGAAAAAACAGTTTCTCGTTTTTTAGAAACCTATCAGCTAAAGGAAGAAATAGATTTTATAATGTGCTCGGCAATGATGTCTAAGTCTAAAAAAATCAAAAAGGTTTTGAGAAAGTTTGATCTTGATAAATCTGAAATGCTTTATGTTGGTGATGAGACAAGGGATATTGATGCATGTAAGAAAGTTGGAGTTGATGTTGCTGCAGTGACTTGGGGATACAACACAGAGCTTGCTCTTAAGCGTTGCGAACCCACTTATATGATTAATGATCTTTGGGAGGTAACCAAGCTTGTTGAGAGAAAGCTGAATAATGAAAATTAGACATTTGTTAATAAAAACAAATGTCTTTTTTTACGTGAAGACCGAGAACTTTTCTTATATTAAGATTTAGGTTATAATTAAAAAATAGAATTATTTTAATGAAATGGAGTAAAGAACCCTATGGGAAAATTAACATCACCGAGTGTTGTTGAAAATATTTTAAAGAAACACGACCTACATTTTAATAAGCGATTTGGTCAAAATTTTTTGATTGATGAAAATATTGTAAGAAAAATTGTGAATGCAGGTGGGATTACCGAATCAGATTTAGTCCTTGAAATAGGGCCAGGGATTGGCACTATGACCCAGCTACTAAGTGAAGGGGCTGGGAAAGTGTATGCCATAGAAATAGATAAAAAACTAATCCCTGTTTTACAGGAAAATCTTGGGGGTTACAAAAATGTTGAAATAATTCAAGGGGATATCTTAAAAACAGATCTTAAAAAAGTGTTAGGTGATGCATTAAATCAATATCCACTGAAGGTGGTAGCAAACCTCCCTTATTATATTACAACGCCAATCATTATGGGTTTACTTGAATCGGATCTTGAAATTGAGAGTATGACTTTTATGATGCAAAAAGAGGTGGGAGAACGATTGTGTGGTGTTCCTGGTACAAAATCTTACGGAGCTCTTAGCATTGCAGCACAATTTTATGCAGACATTGCCATTGAATTTGAAGTCCCCGCTTCTGTTTTTATCCCTCAACCAAGAGTGGATTCCATTGTGGTAACCTTAAAAAAATTAAAAACCCCTAAAATTCATCTTGAGGACAGAAAATTATTTTTTACCATTGTAAAAGGGAGTTTTTTAAATCGCAGAAAAACATTGATTAATGGTTTAACAATGAATACACATTTCTCAAAGGAAGAAATTTTAAAAGTCCTTGAAACTTGTGGGATAGCCCCTTCCATTCGAGGAGAGATGCTCACAGGGGAGGATTTTGCCAAAATATCAAATGAATTTTCATTTTTAAATTAGGATTTTCATAAGGAAATAGAATATTAACAAGCAAAATATGCTAAAATCGTGTATAATGTATCGATAACGTATTGTTGGAACAACTTTTAAAGGAGAAAGTCGGATGATTGATGTTAATGGAATATCTTTAAAGTGTCCAAATGGAAAAGGTGTTTTTGATTTAAACTTTAGAGTAAAAAGGGGAGAAGCCTTTGGGTGTATTGGACCTAATGGGGCTGGAAAAACTGAAATTATTCAAATCTTAATGGGGTTTGTGCGACCAAACACAGGGACAGCAAAGATTTCAGGGCTTAACTGTACCAACCAAGCTTCGGCGATTCAAAGAATAACAGGCTACGTCCCGAGTGAACCTGCTTTTTTCGAACGGATGAAAGTTAAAGAATACTTGAAATTTATTGGACAACTCCGAGGAAAAAATAGCCAAAAGCATTTAAAACGAATGGAATCTTTAATTGAGCAATTTGAGTTAGAAAAAGGATCAAGAATTGATCAGCTTTCAAATGATATGCTTCAAAAACTCTCAATCGTAACGGCATTTATGGATGAACCAAAAGTGTATTTATTGGATGAACCCACAAAATATCTTGATGCTTCCATGCAGACCCGTTTTATTGACTTGATTTTAGAAGAAAAAAAGAATGGAAAAACGCTTTTCATGACCTCTCATATTTTTGAAGAAATCGAACGCGTTTGTGACACGGTAGCTATTTTGAAAGATGGCAAAGTGATTGAAAAAGATTCGGTAATTAATATTAAAGCTAAGGAAACTAAAGCTTATTTGGTGAAATTTGCATCGCCTCCAGATCTTCACAATTTGACTCATTACGGGTTTGAAATAAAACAATTTTCAGAAAATGATGTGCAAATTTTTGCCCAGGGAGACCGTATTGATTTACTTGTTAAAGTGCTTTCTCATGAAAAGATTTTAGCGTTTAATTCAATCACCCAAACGATCGAAGATAATTTGCGACTACATTATCAAAAAGGGGGGAAGTAGGATGAGTTTACCCTTATTTATTAAAGATATAAAAAACAATTTGGTTATTTTTTTAGTTTTTTCGATTTTGATGTCAATTTATTTAGCTGTGATTATTTTTATGTATAATCCAGAAGGATTAGGAGCTTTTAATGATTTGGTGGCACTGTTGCCAGTAACGATGATTAATGCTTTGGGTTTAGAAATGATTGAAAGTGGATTGACTGGTTTTATTGCAAGCCTTTATTACGGTTTTTTAATTTACCTTTTTCCCTTAGTTTATTGTGTTATGGTTGGAAGGAAGCTAGTGGCAAAATTTGTTTATGATGGCTCCTTTGCTTGCTTGTTATCAACACCTAATAGTCGAGTGAAAATTATTGTAACCCAGGGATTGTATTTCCTTGTTTCAATTATGCTTATGTTCGGAATAATTTATATTGTAGGTATTGGTGTTAGCGAAAACCTTTATAGAGGATTATTAGATACTGTTGTTTTCTTCCAGTTAAATATTGCTGCTTGTTTAATGACCATGGCAATTGGGATGATTTGTTTTTTCTTTTCTTGCCTTTGCAATACACCTAAAGCGGCATTTATTTGGGGGAGTGTGGTCACCCTATTCTTTTTCTTTTCAGAATTAATTGGGAGCGCCTCAGAACGGTTTTTATTTATGAAAAACTATTCTCTCTATAGTCTGTTTGATGGCTTTGCCATCGTGAACAAAACAGGGAATTATATAGGACTATGTGGTTTGTTTCTAGTGGTCACTTTTGTTATTTTTGGAGCAAGTGTGGCAGTATTTCAGTTTAAGAGATTGCGGATATAAGAAAGATCGTTAAATCTAAATCAATGAGGATTAAAAGCTTAAGTGTTTTGACTTAAGCTTTTTTTTATGGGGAAACGGCTATCGAAATTCGTTAAATAAAATAAATTTACGAATACTAAAAACAATCAAAAAAGACCACTTCACCACTGTAAAGTGGTAAAAAAATGAAATTATTTCTATTAAATTGGATGGAACATTAAAATACATTTACGAATATATCGTTAAAGAATAATTTAATGGAATTAAATTCTATACTTAAAAATAAAGCGAATAAAAAGTTAAATTTTTGACGTTATTTAGACGATAAAATTTGTATAATTAAGAAAAAATACAGGAAAGTGAGTTTGCTATGGAAACGATTGTAATAACTGGAAAAGATTTAACATTGGAAGATGTTGTTAGAGTATGTCGGGATGATGTGAAAATTGAGCTATCCCCTGAAGCAAAAAAAGATATTATGGAATCACGGGCAGTCGTTGATAATCTTGTAAAAGATGAAAAGGTTGTCTATGGGATTACGACTGGTTTTGGAAAGTTTTCGGACACAACAATTTCACAAAAAGACTGTAAAACTTTACAGAGAAATTTAATCATAACTCATGCGGTGGGGGCAGGAGAACCTTTTTCAAGGGATGTTGTAAGAGGAATTTTATTACTTCGTATTAACAATTTAGCAAAAGGCTTTTCTGGAGCAAGGTTAGAACTTGTAGAAACCCTTGTCGAAATGCTTAATAAAGGGGTTACTCCAGTGGTTCCTCAAAAAGGATCTTTGGGAGCAAGTGGAGACTTAGCACCATTATCACATGTTGTTTTACCAATTCTAGGTCTTGGAAAAGCGGATTACCAAGGTGAAATTATTAGTGGGGAAGAGGCCATGAAAAGAGCTGGAATTCCATTGGTAGAATTAACATCAAAAGAAGGACTTGCCTTAATTAATGGAACACAAGCCATGACATCGGTAGGAGCCTTAACCGTTTATGATGCCATTAATTTATTAAAAGTCGCAGACATTGCGGTTGGGCTATGCTTTGAAGCACAAAATGGTGTTATCGACGCATTTGATCCAAGACTTCATCAAGTGAGACCTCACCAAGGACAACTGGATACCGCACGAATCTTATTGGATTTATTAGAAGGCAGTAAGAACACCACCAGACAAGGCGAAATTCGAGTCCAAGATGCATACTCTTTACGATGTACACCTCAGATACATGGTGCAAGTAAGGATGCAATAAATTATATTAAAAATAAAGTTGAAATCGAAATCAATTCTGTGACAGATAATCCAATCATCTTTAAGGAAACCATGGAAGGAATTTCCGGAGGAAATTTCCATGGTCAACCAATGGCATTAAGTTTTGATTTCTTGGGAATTGCTTTAGCTGAATTAGCAGATGTTTCTGAAAGACGTATTGAACGTCTAGTAAACCCTGCGCTAAGTGGATTACCTGCGTTTTTAACTAAAAAGGGGGGAATTAATTCAGGATTTATGATTGTACAGTATTCTGCAGCTTCGCTAGTTTCAGAAAACAAAGTTTTGGCACATCCAGCAAGTGTGGATAGTATTCCATCATCAGCAAATCAAGAAGACCATGTTAGTATGGGAACCATTGCGGCTCGAAAGGCTCATGAAATTATGTTAAATGTTAGAAGAGTTTTAGCGATGGAGTTAATGTGTGCTTGCCAAGCCATTGATTTATGTAACAATAAAGGCTTAGGTAAGGGAACGTTACCTGCTTATAACGTTGTACGGGAAAGTGTTCCTACAATGGAAGATGACCGAGAATTGTATCAAGACATTGAAGACTGCGAAGCACTTATTATTGATGGTTCATTGGTAAAAAGAGTAGAAGAGGCTGTATCAGAAATAGCGTTTTAATGAATTTGGCCAATAGGATGAAAAAATCCTAGATTTGAACTAAGGAGGAAAAACATGTTAAATCCGGTAATTGTGGCGGTTGTTGTACTATGTATTTTATGTTTGTTAAAACTAAATGTATTAATGTCAATGCTCGTCTCAATCTTTATTGGAGGTTTAGTTGGTGGTATGGCCATCGACGAAATCGCCTCGTCGTTACTAAGCGGTTTAGGGAGTAACGGAGAAACAGCCTTAGCCTATGTTTTGCTAGGGGCGTTTGCAACAGCAATGGCTTATACAGGAATTACAGAGATAATTTCTAAAAAAATTGGGAAAATTATTAATGGAAAAGCGGCTATTTTATTTGGAGTTATTATTTTGATGGCAGTCTTATCACAAAATGCTATTCCGGTACATATCGCGTTTATTCCAATTATGATTCCCCCGATGCTATTGGTTATGAATAAGCTTAAAATTGATAGAAGAGGGGTTGCTTGTGCTCTTGCTTTTGGACTTAAAGCACCTTATATCATATTACCTTTAGGTTTTGGTTTGATTTTCCAAGGGATTATTGCGACAAACCTAACAGATAACGGGATGCCTGTCACCGTGAGTGATGTTACTTCCGTTAACTGGATTATTGGGGTGGCCATGATCATTGGCTTATGTATTGCCTTATTTATTAGTTACCGTAAACCACGGGAATATGAAGACAAAGAAATTATTGGCGTGGTTCATCATGAAGATATCCAAGAGTCAAAATTTGAAATGAAACATTGGGTGACAGTTGCAGCGATTATCGTTATGGTTGTTTTACAACTGGTATACGAATCCCTTCCAATTGCAGCACTTGGTGGATTGATTATTATGATTGCCTTCCGAGCTATTAAATGGAGTGATATTGACGAGCAATTTACAGGTGGAATTAAGCTTATGGGTTATATCGCCTTTGTAATGCTTGTTGCAGGAGGGTTTGCTCAAGTATTAAAAGATAGTGGTGGTGTTGAAACTTTAGTTCAAGGATCTGTTGCTTTAATGGGCGGTAATAAAATTATTGCTGCAACCATTATGACCCTGATTGGTTTACTTGTAACCATGGGGATTGGAACCTCTTTTGGAACCGTTCCAGTATTAGCAGTTCTTTATGTACCTATTTGTGCTTCAATTGGATTTAGTCCAGCAGCAACCATCTTATTGATCTCAGCAGCAGCAGCTTTAGGTGATGCAGGTTCTCCAGCTTCCGATACCACCTTGGGACCAACCAGTGGTTTGAACGCAGATGGACAGCACGACCATATTTGGGACACTTGTGTTCCAACATTCTTGCACTATAATATCCTAATAATGCTTTTCGCAATTGTTGGTGCACAATTCATATAAAGAGTTATTCTAGAATTTTTGGAGATAGGAATTTTAAAATTAAAAAGTGGTGCTGAGGATGACCTCAACACCACTTTTTTAATGGTTTTTTTCTCTATTCAATAATGTTTTTGAGGATCCCTATTTTTTCAATTTCTGCCTCAATGACATCTCCATGTTTTAAAAATTGTGGAGGATCGAGGGCAAAACCCACACCAGCGGGAGTGCCAGTGAGAATAATATCACCAGGAATGAGGGTCATTCCTTGGGATAAGTCGCTGATAATGGTTGGGATATCGAAAATCATATTTTCTGTGGTAGAATGCTGACGTATTTCCCCATTAATCTTACAGGTTAATTCGAGATTAAAGGGAATGGGCAATCCACTTTTATGAATAATACTAGGGCCTAAAGGACAAAAAGTATCGAGGCTTTTTCCTTTATACCATTGGGAATGCTTTTTTTGTAAATCTCTTGCGGTGATGTCGTTTGCGATGGTATAACCAAAAATATAATCTTCGGCATTTTCAGGAGAAATATCAGTCCCTTCTTTTCCAATGATGATTGCGAGCTCAATTTCATAATCTATTTTTTTAGTCGCTCTTGCATGGGAGAGGATAACCGTGTCTGGTCCTGTAATAGTTGTGGGTAACTTAGAAAAATAAATGGGGTTTTCTGGGATATCTCCCATGGTAGGAATGTTATTAATTTCTTTTGCATGGTCGGCATAATTTTTTCCAATACAAAATATGTTTCGTGGGGGTTTTGGAATTGGCGCCAGTAGTTTTACAAGGTTACGATGAATGCCCAGATTGGGGTTTGCATCAATAATTTCTTTAATCTGGTCTAATAATCCATCGGTTGCCATGGGTATAAAATCAATCAATGCCTCAGGGAGCTTAATCCCTAAGAGTTGGCCAAGGGTGGTAATGGGTAAAATTTTAGAACCATCGTCGGTTAAGACGCCACCTTCGCTAAAAGAATTATACTTATATGTTATAAAATACATGGAGACCCTCCTTCTTTTTAATCAAATTATAACATCGAGAGAAATAAATTTCCATGAATAAATCAATTTTCAGAGTGGAATTCAAAAGGAAAACCCCTAAAAAAAAGATGACATTAAAAAAAAAGCGTGATATAATAATAAAAAATTATTAAAGACTGAGAATTCCTTTGCAAATGGGATTGGAAGGTGAAAGGTGATTGGGATGAACAAAAATTTAGTTCTCCTTCGTGGCGGCGGCGATATTGCAAGCGGAACAATACTGAGATTAAAAAATGTTGGATTTGATGTGATTGTTTCGGAGTTAAAACATCCAACGGTGATTCGCCGAGAAGTTTCATTTGCACAAGCTGTTTTTGATGGTGAAATTATTGTGGAGGGAATCCACGGTGTTTATACACAGATGGAAAATGTGTCAGAAATTTTATCCCAAAATAAAGTGGCCGTTTGTACCGAAAATATTGATGACTTGATAAAAAAGTTTAACCCACGAATGATAGTGGATGGCATTTTAGCAAAAAAAAATCTTGGAACAACTAGAGAAATGGCCTCCATTGTTGTTGGATTAGGACCTGGTTTTTTTGCAGGAAAGGATGTGGATGCGGTGGTGGAAACCAACCGTGGGCATCATCTTGGCCGTGTTATCTATTCTGGAGAAGCAGAAAAAAATACAGGTATCCCTGGGAACATTGGTGGATTTACTTCTGAGCGTGTGGTTTATGCCCCAGAGAATGGAAAGATAAGCCATTTTAAAGGGATTGGAATGCTGGTTAAGGCAGGGGAATCCATTGGTGAAGTTCAAGGAAAACCAGTATTGGCAAAGATAGATGGCGTGTTAAGAGGTCTCATTGCTAGTGGTTCCGAAGTGGTGGCTGGAATGAAAATTGCCGATGTTGATCCGCGTGGAAATAGAGATTATTGTTTTAGCATTTCAGATAAGGCTCGAGCCATTGCAGGTGGTGTTTTAGAGGCATTGCTTGTTTTACGAGGAGGAATCAGTTGAACTTAGTTGAGGCTTTTAATATAAAAGATTCTGATGTGGTTACCATTACAGGTGGGGGAGGAAAAACAACCCTAATGTTTGCCATTGGAAAAGAATTGTTAGAAATGGATAAAAAACATGTGATTACTACCACGACAAAAATTTGTTTGCCAGAAGCTTACGAAGGAAAAGCATTAGCAGATGAAGAACCAGAAGAGATGATCCGGTTAATTAACGAAAGTTCAAATATACAGTGGATATTAGGGAACACAATGGTAGATGGGTATAAGATTTATGGTTTTTCTGACCAAGAGTTAACTTTTTTACAACGGTTTATTTCCCCAACCATTATCCTAAATGAAGGCGATGGGGCAAAAAGAAAACCCTATAAGTTTTATGCACACTACGAGCCAGTAATACCAAAAATAACAACAAAATTGATTCATGTAATTGGTGCAGAGGTCTTTTACAAAAAAATTAATTCTGATTATTTTCATCGTTCAGAAATTTATGGAAATCCAACACAAATATTTGATGAAGAGGTTTTTAAATTAAATCTTAAAAATTTTTTAGAAGAAAAGATTCAACCTAAATGTGGGGATAACGTCCCTAAAGTCTTGTTTATTAATAAAGTGGATGAAAAAAAACCTGACAGTGTTCGAATAATGGGAGAAATAGGAAAATCTGTTTTTGACACTGTTTTTATAGGCTCTCTACATGGGAATTGGATTGAAAAATGTTAGGCGCTATTATTTTAGGCGGTGGTTTGTCCCAAAGAATGGGTGAAGAAAAATTGCTTCTACCTTTAGGGAGCAAAACCGTTATTGAAAGAACCCTGTCAAATATTAACCATCCTTTGATTAAGGATAAAATATTGGTTCTTAAAGAATCGTTGATTAAAAGCACAAAGGTTGATGATGGGGTAATCGTGATTGCCAATAAAAACCCTGAACAAGGACAAAGTGTTTCATTAAGATTAGGAATCACCTATGCCATGGAACATTTCGAATGGGAAGGTTGTATTATTTTTATGGGAGATCAGCCTTTATTAAGCAAAAAAAATCTGGATGACGTCATTCAGACATGGCTGAGTAACAAAGAAAAAATTATTTGCATTGAATACCAAAATCAAAAGGGGCATCCGACCATTTTTGGAAAAAAATGGATGCCAGGTTTAAAAGCAGTTCAAGGGGACTTTGGAGGAAGAGCGATTATAAAGCAATCTTCCAATGAGGTGTTTTGGGTTAAGGGTGATCAAACCTGTGTGATGGATATTGATACCCCAGAAGACTATGAAATTGCGTTAAGAAGCTTATAATTTACCATTAGGGGGGAACCCCTAAAAAAATTCCTAGCGTTAGACTTGCGTGAGGATAAAGGATGTCCTTACCTTGTATAAAATATAAAAAAGAAAGTGGAGAAAAAATGGAATTACAAAAAGAATTACCTGAGATTTTTGATGGATTTGGAGAAGTGAGAAGAAATGGTTTTTTAAAAGCCAAGGAGCTTAAGGATCAAGATATCCCACTGATTGGGGTGTTTTGTACTTTTTTCCCCCAAGAATTAGCACTTGCAATGGGGGCTGCCACTGTTTCACTTTGTGCTTCCTCTGATGAAACAATTCTAGAAGCAGAAAAAGATTTGCCAAGAAATTTATGTCCTTTAATTAAATCGAGTTATGGGTTTGGAAAAACGGATAAATGCCCTTATTTTTACTTTTCAGATTTAGTTGTCGGAGAAACAACGTGTGATGGAAAGAAAAAAATGTATGAATATTTAGAAGAATTTAAGCCTGTGCATGTAATGGAATTACCAAACAAACAAAGCAAAGAAGGATTAGCCTTATGGAAAAGCGAGATTGTTCGTTTAAAAGATACCCTAGAAAAGACATTTGGTGTTACAATAACAGAAGAAGATTTAAGGGAGGCTATCAAGGTTAAAAATCGTGAAAGAAAAGCGATAAAAGAATTCTATGAATTATCCAAATTAGACCCGGTGCCAGTATTAGGTCAGGATATTTTTAAGGTTCTCATTGGAACCACTTTTGAGTTTGACAGGAAAAGTATCCCAGAAAAACTTGAGGGTTTAAAAAAGCAAATTTTAGAAGCCTATGAAAAAGAAAAAAAGATTCCTTCTAAACCCAGAATATTAATAACAGGTTGTCCCATTGGAGGTGCTACAGAAAAAGTGATTAAAGCCATTGAAGACAATGGTGGAGTGGTTGTGGCCTTCGAAAATTGTAGTGGAGCAAAAGCCATTGAAGATTTGGTGGATGAGAATGATCCAGATGTTTACAATGCTATTGCCGAAAAATATCTTGCAATTGGTTGCTCTTGTATGACACCCAACCCCAATCGTATCGCTTTACTCGATCAAATGATTGACGGGTATAAAGTTGATGGGGTTGTGGATGTAATTTTAACCGCTTGCCATACCTACAGTGTTGAAACTTTAAGCATTAAGCGGTTTGTCAATGATAAGAAAGATAAACCTTATATGAGCATTGAAACAGATTTCTCAACAGGGGATGTTGGGCAATTAAATACTCGAATGGCGGCATTTGTAGAAATGCTATAAATGATTGATTCTAAAGTCGATGGTTCGTTAATAATTTTCAAAAGAAAAAGGAGTCAGTATGTTAACCCTAGGGATTGATTCTGGGTCAAAGACAACAAAAGGCGTTTTATTTAATGGGGATGCGGTGGTAGATACTTACCTGATTCCAACGTCTGGAAACCCACGAAAAAGCCTTTACGAAGTGTTTGGAAAACTAAATCACAAAATGGTAGAAGCCACGGTTGTGACAGGGTATGGACGGGAATTGTTGCATGAGGCAGATAAAAAGGTAACAGAAATTACTTGCCATGCTCGGGGGAGTGTTTTTTTAAACCAAGAGATTAACAGCATTATAGATATTGGAGGTCAGGATAGCAAAGTCATTCTTTTAAATGCTCAGGGAAAGGTTGTGGATTTTCTCATGAATGATAAATGTGCAGCTGGAACAGGGCGATTTATAGAAAATATGATGGGGATTCTAGATAAAGAAATAAGTCATATTGATCCCATTGTAAAAGGGGCTGTTCCAGTAACCATTTCAAGTATGTGCACAGTATTTGCTGAGAGTGAAGTTGTGAGCCTTCTTGCCAAGGAAGTTTCACCTGGAGAAATTGCGTTAGGAGTCATACAATCCATAACAAAACGAACAGCTCATTTTGCCCAACGCTTACCCATTGAAGGCCCTGTTTTTTTTAGTGGCGGACTGGCAAAATCTAAAACCATCAGGGATTATTTAGAAAATGATCTTGGGAAAAAAATCGTAACCCATCCGATGGCACAGTTTGTTGGTGCCCTTGGTGCAGCGATTATCGGATTTGAAAGGGGTACTTTAGGATGAAAGGAATCTATTTTGATAACGGGAGTACTTCTTTTCCGAAAGCTCCTGGCGTTGGTCGCGCCATGGCGGACTACCTCGAAAATAAGGGATGTAACTTTGGTCGAGGTGGTTACCAACAAAGTTATAAAGTAGGGGAAAAGGTTTTGGAAACACGCCAGAAAATAGCAACATTATTTAATTTTACCGAAGGAAGTGAACCTTCCCAAAATGTTGTTTTCACAGGGAATATTACAGGGGCTTTAAACACAGTCATGAAAGGGTTTCTGAAAATGGGAGACCATGTTCTTGTGAGCGGGCTAGAGCATAATGCTGTGATAAGGCCTTTGCATGCCCTTGAAAAGTTAGGAGTTACTTATTCGGTGATGCCTTCGGATGCCGATGGGAATTTGATGGTTGATGAGGTTGAAGGGTTGGTTTTAGAGAATACCGTAGGGATTGTTATGACCCATTGCTCAAATGTGACAGGAACCCTTCTTCCGATTGAAAAGATTTCACAAATATGCAAAACCCATGGATTGATGTTTGTGGTGGATTCGGCTCAAAGTGCAGGTGTTTTTCCAATTAATATGGAAGCTACAAAAATTGATGCCCTATGTTTTACAGGGCATAAAGGATTGTTGGGACCCCAAGGAATTGGAGGATTTATTATTGGGAATGAAATGAATAAAAAAATGAATACATGCATCGAAGGAGGAACAGGGAGCTCATCTGAAAGCTATGGGATGCCAGAGTTTTTACCAGATAAATTTGAATCAGGAACGATGAACATTCCAGGGATCTATGGACTTTCTTGTGCATTGGACTATTTAAGCGAAATAGGGATAGAAAATATTAGAAAAAAAGAAGAGGAATTAACCCGTGAAATGCTAGAGGGAATTAAAACAGTTAATGGGATTGAACTTCTAGGGAAAAAAGACGGCGTAAATAGAAGTGGGGTAATTTCTGTGGTTAGCCAGAAAAAAGACTTATCAGAAATTGCCTTTGAATTGGATCAACAGTATGGCATTATGACGCGAGTGGGGTTACATTGTGCGCCCTTGGCTCATAAAACCCTTGGTACTTTTCCAGAAGGAACCCTTCGTTTTTCCATCAATCACTTCAATACTAAGGAAGAAGTTTGGATTGTTTTGGAAGCACTAAAAAAAATAGTTTCATAAGATTTCTGAATAAGTAAAAAAATCCCCTGAAAAACCTTGATTAAATCGAAGGCTTTACAGGGGATTTTTGTGAATAACTAAAGAACGGAGGTGAAGAGGTCAAGCTTTTTAATCTTTTCAGGTGTTATTTCATAAAGATCAACCATCTTTGGATCGATGGAAAGATTTTTGAGGCCGACAATGATATCGGGATAAGCATCAGGTTCTATGCGAATTGAAATACCGCAGCCAGAAGAAATTTCCCTTAAGGTAGGCATTAAAGTTATTTTGCCAAAAGATTTGAGGTGCTTTTCAGTCATAATTGCAGAGTGCGTGTTTGCAAAAGCAAGAACAAAGTAGGTCATAGGGTAATCACCTTTGAAACTTTTACCATCACCTCATTTATGGAAAACATATTGCTTACTCTTCCTACTTTTAATTGGGAAGACAATTGATAAAAATCCAGACAAGCCCCACAAACTAAAATCTGGCTTCCTTTTTCTTCCAAGACTTTAAGGTGTTCGATGACTTGCTCATTAATCGTTGCTAGCTTAACGCCGTTATTCATTAAGAGAATGGCTTCAGGAATATTTTCGCTTTGAGTAAGGGTGTAAAAATACATTTTCATAAGGGATTCACCTAAGGCGGAGTCCCCTTCGCCAATCAGGTCTTTTCCAAGGAACAAGGCCCAATGAGAAGGTTTTTGTGAGACCTCTGTCGTTAAAGGGTCTTCGAGGGTGCTTGAAAATAATGGATCCTTAGAAAAATGAAGGGTATATGGAGGTTCTTTATTTTCTATTTTAACGTGGTAACCGTTGTTTTGGCCTAGCTTTTTTAAGTTTTCGGTGGCAACAAAATTATCGACTAAGATTGAAAAGTTTCGTTCTTTATTGTCGATTTCTTTTTTGGCCATGATTACAGGAATGGGACAGTTTTTTCCGATTGCATCAATGATCATTTCGTTCTCCTTTTTAAAATATAATGTGATTATAACAACTTTGAGGAATGGTTGCAAGATAAGTGGATTATTTGTTTCAAATTTATCCTCACTTTTAATGAAAGATCATTGACAATTTCACCGTTTTAAATTATCATTATTGTCAATAACCGCTTGTCTTTTGGAAAGCGAGATTTATGGGTTTTGAATAAATTTTACATTAGAAATTGAAATTTCCTTATTCAAAAAGTTGCCGCTGTTATCACTAAGCGGCTAGTTTTTTGCCCATTTGTGAACAAATAATGATACACAGAGGAGGAATATCATGTTAAAAGGAAGACATCTGATTGAACCTGGTGACTTTACAATAGAAGAAATTGAATCAATTATGGCGCTGGCTGATAATATTATTGCAAACCCCGAGGGTTATTCTTTGGTTTGTAAGGGAAAATTATTGGCCAGCCTTTTTTATGAGCCATCAACAAGAACGCGGTTTAGTTTTGAAGCGGCAATGCTACGCCTTGGAGGAGAAATTATTGGATTTGATGATCCCAATAATTCCTCGGTTTCCAAGGGAGAGAGTCTCGGGGATACCATTCGCACCATTGAGTGCTATTCGGATATTGGGGTGATACGACATCCTAGAGAAGGAACCGCACGATTGGTTTCGAAGTTTACAACGGAAATGCCGATCATTAATGCAGGGGATGGGGGTCATGAACATCCTACCCAAACGTTAACAGACCTTCTTACGATTCGAAAGTATAAAGGGAATTGTAACAATCATGTTGTAGGCTTGTGTGGAGATCTTCTTTTTGGTAGAACCATTCATTCCTTAGTCAAAACCCTAAACCGATATGAGGGAATTCAATTTGTTTTTATTTCCCCTAAAGAGTTAAAAATGCCAGAAAATATTAAGGAGCTTTTAAAGCCAGGGTCCTTTATTGAAACAACAAACCTTGATGAAGTCATTGGAAATTTAGATATTTTGTATATGTCACGGGTGCAAAAAGAGCGTTTTGTCAGTGAAGAAGAATATGTGCGTTTAAAAGACTATTATATTTTGGATAAGAAAAAAATGAAAAAAGCTAAGGATGATATGATTGTGATGCATCCACTGCCAAGAGTCAATGAAATTGCCACAGAGGTTGATAAAGACCCAAGAGCCGTCTATTTTGCCCAAGCAAAGTATGGAATGTATGTTAGAATGGCATTAATTGCTAAATTATTAGGGGTGGAGGAAATCAATGATTAATGTATCAAAATTAAAAAAAGGAATTATAATTGATCACATTGAAGCGGGTCATGGATTTGAAATTTATAAAGAATTACACCTTAACGATATTGATGATGTTGTGGTTTTGTTGAAAAACATACCCAGTAAAAAAATGGGACAAAAGGATCTGATTAAAATTGAGACGGATTTACAAATTGATATGAATATTTTGGGGCTGATTGATCCCAATGTTACCATTAATTATGTTCGGAATGGTGAAATGGTTAATAAGGTAAAGCTAACGCTACCACAGGTGGTCACTGGGATTATGAAATGTGAGAACCCTCGGTGTATTACCCAATACGAAGAGATAAAAGAAGTTAAGTTTTACTTAGTAAATGAGGAAACAAGACAATATCGTTGTGAATATTGTGATGCTTATACCGCTTTTCTAGGAGAGGATTAAAACAGGGAGTCGTCATGAAACTTTTAATTACAAATGTTGAGATTGTTGATAAAGAAGGTCGTCGACCAGGAAAAGTATTGATTGAGGATGGTAAAATTAAGAGAGTTTATAAACCTAAAGGGCAAGTAAAATTAGAATATGACCGTACGATTGATGGGAAGGGATTCACATTAATGCCAAGCTTTATCGATATGCACTGTCATTTGAGAGATCCTGGATTTCTTGAGAAAGAAACCATGGAAACAGGGATGAAGGCAGCTCTTAAAGGTGGATTTACTACTTTGGTTGCAATGGCAAATACAAAACCAATCATGGATACTGACAAAGCGATTGAAAATAATTTAGAAAAATCAAAAAAATTAAATTTATGTGAGCTTATCCAGGTTTCTGCAATAACCCAAAACTTTGGGGAAGAAAAAATGGTGGATTTCCAAAAGATACGCCCACTTACTTCTGTTTTTTCTAATGATGGGGTTTCAATTTTTAATGAAAATATCATGATTGAAGGACTGAAGGCCTCAACCGCCTTTGATTTTATTTTAGCAACTCATTGCCAACCAGAAACAACCTTAGTAGAAAGAGATATCAAGTTGTTGGAAAAACATGGAGGACATCTACATGTTTGCCATATTAGTAAAAAAGAAACCTTAGCTGCCATTGAAGCTGGAAAAGAAAAGGGTCTTGATCTTACTTGTGAAGTAACGCCACATCATTTGTATGCATCAGGTTTGGAATACAAAGTTAACCCATCGTTTAGAACATATAGCGATCGAAGAGCATTAATCGAAGGCATTAAAAATGGAGTGATTGATCTGTGTGGAACAGACCACGCACCCCATACAGAGGAAGACAAGAAAAAGGGAGCTCCAGGAATCAACAATTTCGAAATTGCCTTTTCAATGTATTATACAGTATTTAAACAAAATAACATTCCACTTGAACGATTAAGCGAGATGTTAAGTTTCTCTCCAGGGAAACGCTTAGGAATAAAGACGGGTTTAATCAAGGAAAATTATCCTGGAGACCTTGTTTTAGTAGATGAAAATTGGGAAGGTAAAATAAATCCAAAAGAGTTTGTGTCTAAAAGTAAGAACAATCCCTTTGGTAATAAGACCTTCAATGGAAAAATTATGTTAACAATGATGAAAGGAGAAATTAAATATGATCATCGATCAGCTTTATAAAGAAACCATAAAAAAAGGACCCATTTGTGTAGGGTTGGATACTACCATAAAATTTTTGCCGCAATACCTTATTGAAAAAGATTGGTCTGACGGAGAAAAGATTTTAGAATTTAACAAAAAAATCATTGATGAAACCAATGACTTAGCGGCGACCTATAAAGTTCAAATTGCCTGTTACGAAGCGTTGGGGTTAGATGGACTAAAAGCCTATAGTGAAACAGTTAAATATGCTCGAAAAAATGGAATTATCGTGATTGGAGACGTGAAACGTGGGGATATTGCATCAACGGGAGATCAATATGCTAAAGGGCACTTTACAGGAGATTTTGAAGTCGATATTATGACGGTAAATGCTTATATGGGAGAAGATGCGATTTCGCCTTATTATCCCTATTTAAAAAATAATAACAAAGGCATTTTTATTCTTCAAAGAACCTCAAACCCCTCTGCAGTAGATTTGCAAAATTTAGAGGTTGGAGAAAAAACCATTTATCAAATAATGGGGGATAAAATAGAGGCTTGGGGAAAACCTTTTAGAGGAGAAACGGGATTTAATGCTATTGGAGCCGTTGTTGGATTAACACGTCCAGAAGAGTTTAATGCGATTCAAAAACAATGTCCTCACACATTCTTTTTAGTGCCAGGTTATGGCGCCCAAGGAGGAACTGGAAAGGATATTGCCAATATTTTAAAGAAATCTCGATGCGCAGTGGTTAATTCATCGAGGGGATTGATTACAGGACATCAAAAGGTTGGCTGTGAGGATGAAAACTTTGGTAAATATGTGAGAGAAGCAACCCTTGCAATGAAGGAGGATATTTTACAGTGGCTATAGTCCTAAAGAACGAAATGATTAGCCCCGGGATTTATGAGATGGATTTAGAATACTCAGGAGAAGTAAAACCGGGTCAATTTTTTATGGTGAGGGCTTGGGATAAAGATCCTTTGCTATCTCGACCGATTAGCGTTCACAATTATGAACTGGGAAGACTCACCTTTTTATATCAGGTGGTTGGAAAAGGGACTGAGATTTTAAAACACCTAACGGTAGGGGAGACGGTTACCATTCAAGGACCTTATGGAAATGGATTTCCTGAAATAAAAGAAGATCTCTGTGTGATTGGTGGAGGAATTGGTGTTGCTCCGTTATATTATTTAGTTAAAAAATATAAAGAAGAGAACCCATTGGGAAAATGTCGAGTATACCTTGGCTTTCGAGATGCTGCTTATTGTGTGAAAAAGTATGAAAAGATTGCAGATGAGGTTATTTTAGACATCGGAGGCATTATTACCAAGGAAGTGACGGTACATCCCGATGAAGTGGTGATGACTTGTGGTCCAGAAGTGATGATGAAATCTGTTGCCAGTTTGGTCGGAAAAGGGCAGGTTGTCTATGTATCTCTTGAATCTCATATGGCTTGTGGCATTGGCGCTTGTTTGGGATGTACCTGTGAAACAGAACACGGGAACAAAAAAGTATGTAAAGATGGCCCCGTTTTTTTAAGGGAAGAGGTGTTCTATGACCCATGTTTTAGAAACAAAATTCAATAATATTTTCTTTAAAAACCCTGTGGTACCTGCTTCAGGTACTTTTGGTTTTGGACGAGAGTATGAAGCTTACTATGATTTAGAAGAATTAGGAGGGCTTTGTACAAAAGGATTGACCCTTGAACCGCGTTCGGGAAATAAGGGGATTCGTTTATGGGAAACACCAGCAGGGTTGATGAATAGCATCGGTTTAGAAAATCCTGGGATTGATTGTTTTATCGAAAAAGAATGGCCACACCTTAAAGAGATTGATACGGTAACCATTATTAATGTTGGGGGAAAAGATGAGGAATCTTACCTTGGTGCCATTGAAAAGCTAAATACAATTAATCCTCAGTTGATTGAACTAAATATTTCTTGTCCGAATGTTAAAGCAGGGGGAATGGCTTATGGGATGACAGCAAAAACCGCTGGTGAGATTACGAAAAAGGTCGTAAAAATTTCAAAACATCCTGTGATGGTAAAACTCTCTCCCAATGGAGAGGATATTGGTTGCATTGCCAAGAGCTGTGAAGAAGCAGGGGCGGCAGGGATTTCACTGATTAATACCCTTCAGGGAATGGCGGTTGATTACAAAAAGAAAACCATTGTTTTTGAAAATACCTACGCTGGTTTATCGGGACCAGCCGTAAAACCTGTAGCATTGCGAATGACCCATCAAGTTTGCAAAACTGTTAATATCCCTGTGATGGCAATGGGGGGGATTAGTACCTGGGAAGATGCTTTGGAGTTTTTGATGGTGGGAGCCACCTGCATTCAGATTGGAACCATGAATTTTAATAATCCTATGGCACCCATTGAAATGATTAAGGGGTTGGAAGCTTATTGTATCAAAGAAGGTTTGAAAAACATTCAGGAAATTCGAGGAATTCTTCTCTAACCCTAGGTTAGTATGGAGGAAAAACTACAATCTTACAAATGAAATAAAGAAAAGAGGAAAATTATGAGCCAAGAAGTCTTAGAAATATTAAAATCAACGGATGCTTTTTTAGAAGGACATTTTTTGCTTTCGTCTGGAAAACACAGCGATCAATATGTTCAGTGTGCAAAGGTGTTGCGATTCCCAGATGCTGCGGAAAAGGTTTTAGCACCAGTGGTTGAACAATTAAAAAATCTTGAAATTGACAAAGTTGTAGGACCAGCAATGGGGGGCGTCATTGTCGCCTTCGAAATAGGGCGACAACTGGGTAAGGAATCAATTTTTACCGAACGAAAAGATGGGGTCATGGAATTGCGTCGTGGTTTCGAAATTAAACCTGGAGAAAAAGTGATTATAACCGAGGATGTTGTAACCACTGGTAAATCAACAATTGAAACAAAAAAAGTCTTGGAAGCATTAGGTGCAGAGGTTTTAGGGGTTGCTTGTATTGCAGATCGTCGTGGTCCTGGAGTTGAGATTAATATGCCAATTTTTACGGCGATTAAATTAGAAATTACTGCTTGGGACCCAGAGGATTGTCCAGTATGTAAAGAAGGTAAAATGCCAGTGGTAAAACCTGGTTCAAGAGGAAATGCTTAAATTAAGGATTTAAATTTAAGGAGTAAAATCAATGAATAATAAAAAAATTATTGCATTAATTAGTAACGACTTTGAAGACTTAGAGCTGTGGTATCCTGTGCATCGTCTTAGAGAAGAAGGGGTGACCGTTGATGTTGTAGGGGAAGAAGCTGGGAAAAAATATATTGGAAAATATGGTGTCCCTTGTGTTTCAGATTTCTCATTTGATGAGATTAATCCCAATGATTATGATGGACTTTTAGTGCCTGGAGGCTGGGCGCCTGATTTACTGCGACGTTTTCCACAAGTAATTGAGTTCGTCAAAAACATGGATGAGCGAAAACGAGTGATTGGACAAATCTGTCATGCTGGTTGGGTTTTGATTTCGGCAGGAATTCTAAAGGGGAAAAATGTAACAAGCACCCCTGGGATTAAAGATGATATGACAAATGCAGGAGCAATCTGGCATGATACCCCTTCGATTATTGATGGGCATCTTGTTTCTAGTCGTCGTCCTCCAGACCTCCCTAATTACATGAAGGACTATATTAAAGTTTTAAAACTCCAAAAATAAGAGGATAGAAATAGGTCAGGCATTAATTTTGCCTGACCTTTTTACTATCTTGGGTGATTCGGGGCCATATTTAAAGAATTAACGGGTATAAATACGAATGGCATCACTCATAAATTGCGCAAGGCCTTCACAATGCTGATCGATATTTTTTGTAAAGCGTTCATCAGCCACATACATTTCACCAAGGCCTTTAAGGATTTCGTTATTGCAAGCATAAAAGTTTTTGGAAATATAATTTTTCCACTTTTCAACAAGCTCTTGTACCTCGGGAGCCTCTGGAGGTAAACTTTTATTAAGGATAAATTCATGGTAAATCCCTTCTGCTTCACAATTAATTTTTTCCCAATCTGAGGATGAATAATTTTTTGTTTTACTTTGGCTTTCTTTGTATGCTTTAGTCCCTCCCCAGCGTTCGTTTACTTCAGCAGCGTATTTATTTTTAACCGCATCAATTTTTTCCATGTCAAATTCTTTAAAACTCATCATTCGATTTCCTTTCAAATTTTTTTCTAATAGTTTAATTAAATTGTCTAAACGGATCCGTTTTAGGAGGAGGAGTTCCCGTTGCTTTCTTAAAACTTCAGCTGGATTATAATCAGAAGAATAAAGGATGCGTTTAATTTCTTTGATTGAAAAGTCCACTTCTCTTAAAAATAAAATTTGTTGTAATTGTTCCAAATTCTTCTCATCATAAAGCCGATAACCTGTTTCGGTCACCTCTTTTGGAATAAGAATTCCTTCTTTGTGATAATAGTGAAGGGTGCGCACACTTATTCCAGTGAGTTCAGCAACTTTTTTGACGGTTAGTCTCATTTCGATCACCTCCTTACAGATTAATCATAAACGATCACCTAAGGTGAGAGTCAAGAAAAAAATAAAATTTTAAGGGTGAACTAAAGCTTTAGGGGTATAATAAGAAAAAGATAAAGATGAATGGGAAAATCAAAATTATTTGGAGGAAAAAATGAGTTGTTGTGAAAAAAACCAAGAAAAAAAATGTTGTTTAGAAGCTCACAAAGATAAGATACCTTTTGTGATAGGAGCTGTTGCGGCTTTAACCCTTGTTGGGGTTGCAATTGGGGTCTTGAGTTGTGTAAAAAGCGGTGGTTGTTGCAAAAAATTGGATGACTTTGAGGCCTAGGCTTCCTAAAATTATGAAATCAATTGCGTTTTGGAGTTTTTAAGGTAAAAACCGAGTTTGTTTCTAGGTGGTTAGGAAAGATAAATGTGTTGTATCCTGGCTACATTAATAAAAGCACCTCTGGGTTAGATTAAGGGATCTAACGTTGAGGTGCCCTTTTTAATTTTAGATCTTTTTTGTTTGATCGATTTAAAGTCCGTTTTGAACTTCTACTTTATATTTTTTCTTGAGATCTTCTACTTTTCCTATAAAAGCCTTGTTTTGTTTTTCTCTTAGCAAATAAGTTCTTGCATTTTCTTTAACGGCATCGTAAGGAATTGTTTGGGATTCTTTTCGGTCGGTTAATTTAATAATATGAAAGCCAAATTGACTTGAAACAGGAACGTCAGTCATTTCCCCAATTTCTAATGCAAAGGTTGCATTTTCAAATTCAGGAACCATTTGACCTTTTGAGAAGTAGCTAAGATCGCCACCTTTGTCTTTAGAAGGACAAACGGAGTATTCTTTTGCAGCATCTTCAAAAGATTTGCCATTTTTAATTTCGGCAATAATATCAATGGCTTGTTGTTCACTTGGAAGTAAAATGTGGCTAGCACGGACGCTATCAGGGGCAATAAATTGGTCAGGGTTTTCATCATAAAACTTTTGAACTTCATCATCAGGAATTGAAATAGCAGTCATGAATTTAGCAATGGTATGGGTTTTGAGAAGTTTGTTTTCCGCATCCTTTAGCATCTCTTTAAATTCTTGGGTTTCGTCAATTTTTGATTCTTTTCCTTCTAAATAAAAAAGTTCCTGTGCAATGAGCTCTTCTAAAAGTTGACGTCGGCCTTCACGAGATAAAAATTGGTTCGCTTGTTCTTGGGGAAGTTGTTTAATGAGTGCATCTAGATCAGATGAGTAAATGGTTTTACCCTCAACAACAGCCATTGGTGTTTTTTCCATAATAAGTCTCCTTTATAATCATGTTATAATTTATTCTCTAAAAATCATAGCCTTTGAAAAGTCTTTTGTCAATAAGGAGTGTCTAAAAAGAAAAAAATTAAGAAGATTAGAAAAAAATAGGTTTATGTTTTGAATTTTTGGATGGATGGTGTAGAATAAGAAAAAAAGAGGAGAAGTCATTTGAAGATAAAAGCAGTCATATTTGACATGGACGGGGTTCTTATTGATAGTGAACCAATTTACAATGCAATAGAAAAAGAATTGTATAAAGACCTAGGGATTGAAGTCAGCGATGAATTTATGCTACAAAGTCTTGGGATGGTGGTCGAAGAATGGTGGATAAAGATTTTTAAAATCTTTGAGATAAATAAAGACCCAAAGAAGTTTGCAGAACTTGAAGCTCAAAGGTATTACGAATGCTTAGAAGACCCAGAGGTTGAAAAAATACCAATGCCAGGAGCATTAGAATTGATGAAGGCACTTAAAGAAAAAGGGATAAAATTAGCCCTTGCTTCGTCGTCGGATAAAAGAGCCATTAACCTGATTTGTGAAACACTAGGGTACAATGCGTACTTGGACGTAAAAGTCTCAGGAGTGGAAGTAAAACATGGAAAACCAGCGCCAGATGTTTTTTTGAAGGCGGCAGAGTTGCTAAAGGTCAACCCTGAAAACTGTATGGTCATTGAAGATTCCCCAAATGGGATTGAGGCTGGAATAAATGCAGGAATGCGATGCGCGGCATACTTAAGCGCCCCAGAAAGCGTGGATACGCGTTTGGCGCATCATCATTTTAAGGAACATAAAGACTTTATGAAAATAATAAACCTGTATTAAAGCTTAATGAGATAGTCCTGTTCTTGACATCAAATGAGACCAGGACTATAATATTAATTAATAGTTAGGTTAATGCTAACTAATAAAAACAAAGGTGACGTTATGACATGTAAAAATAATGAGTTATATCAAGCATATCGTAAACTTTTTCAAATTGAAGCTGATTCTTTGGAGGAAAGTTCAAATCAATGGGAAAAAAGTGATTTAACATTAAGACAAGTTTATTATTTACGACTGATTGATCAAAAGGATCGGGTAACTTTTAGTGAGCTTGCCAATGAAACACATAATTCGAAGCCAACAATTACAGAACTGATTGGTAAGTTTATTGCAATGGATTGTGTTTATCGGGAACGCTCTAGTGAAGATCGGAGAGTCTATTATATTTATCTGACTTCAAAAGGGAAAAATATTGCACGAGCTCAAGAAAGAAATCACATTCGGTTTATAGAACAAACGAAAGAAAGACTCACCGAAGCCGAGTTGGATCAATTTATAAAATTATTAAATAAAATTCTATAAAGTATTATAGAATTAGGAGGAAACCATGAACACATTAGAAATGAAAATTGCACCTGTAATTCCAATAACTGAAACAGTTATTTATCCTGGAATATCCAACCGTATTTTTGTAACAGAAGATATTGGAAATAATATTAAAGAGTTAATTGTAAAAAACAACACCCTTGTCATTGGCTTATCTACAAAAGACTACAAGGGTTTAGTCCAATTAACCGAGGATTCTTTTTACAAAATTGGTGTTTTAATGAAGTTTAATAGCATACAAAAATCGGATAATGGGTATGTTATTGATATTACAACAATTAATCGGGTAAAGGTTTTTGATTTTACTTTTGAGGAAAAACAAATTAACGCTTCTTATGTAATAAAAGATGAAATTTCAGATATCAGCGAAGAAGAAGAAAAAGAAATGATTCTCTACACAAAGAGTTTAATTAATGATATGAACCACAACTTTAAAGGGGCAGAATATTTTGTTGCTATTTTAGATGGGTTAGAAACCATTGAAGAAATTATAGGATATACGGTTCCAATGATGGGAATTTCCATTAAGAGTAAACAAATATTACTTGAAATGGATTCACAAAAGGAAAGAGCTTTAAATTTTATCGACCATATCATTCGGGAAAAAGATTCAGTACATTTGCAATTAGAGATTAGTAAAAAGTATTCACAAAGAAAAGAAAAAAGTTATAGAGAAGCGATGCTCAGAGAGCAGTTAAAGAATATTAAGGCTGAACTTGGAGAAATGGAAGGAGTTTTAGACGAAGAGATTGATTATAAAACAAAAATTGAAGAATCTGAAATGCCTTCTGACATTAAAAAAATTGCCTTTAAAGAAGTACGTAAACTCGATAATACCCAGCCAAATGGTGCAGAAACAAATGTGATTATGAATTACTTAGATCTTTTATTAGAGCTTCCTTGGGTTAGCAGCCACGACCCAATCGATATTGAACATGCTCGAAAAGTTCTCGATTCTCATCATTATGGGATTGAGGATGTAAAGAAAAGAATTATTGAACATTTAGCAGTAATGAAGCTTAAGAAAGATCGACAAGGCTCCATTCTACTCCTTGTAGGACCACCAGGAACAGGCAAAACAAGTTTAGGAAAAAGTATTGCAGAAGCGCTCAATCGCAAATATGTAAGAGCGAGCTTAGGGGGCGTCCGAGATGAATCCGAAGTAAGGGGACATCGTCGTACCTATGTTGGCGCAATGCCAGGAAGAATTATAAAAGGGATAAACAACGCTGGGGCAAAGAACCCTGTGTTTATTCTGGATGAAATTGATAAAATGGGGATGTCACACCAAGGGGATCCAGCATCAGCACTTTTGGAAGTTTTAGACCCTGAGCAAAATAATACATTTTCGGATCACTATTTAGAGGTTCCTTATGATTTATCAGAAGTATTTTTCATTGCAACGGCCAATGATTTGAGTACGATTCCAGGTCCATTACTAGATCGAGCAGAAATCATTGAGTTATCCAGCTATACAAATAAAGAAAAAAAATACATCGGGATTGACCATCTGTTACCAAAGGTTTTGGAAGACCATGGGCTAACTAAAGAGATGTTGGTGGTAGAAGATTCAGCCATTGAAAAAATTATTGAGAATTATACAGCCGAAGCGGGTGTTCGTGGATTAACAAAACAATTGGCGAAGATTGCACGGGTTGTTTCTGAGAAAATTGTCACAAATTCGGTTGAATTACCTTACGTTGTTACTCAAGAAAAGCTCATTGAGGTTCTTGGAAATAAAACAAGACGCCACGAAAAAGCAGGAGATAATAATAAACCAGGGATTGTAACTGGAATGGCTTGGACGGCAGTTGGAGGAGAAATCTTATTTACAGAAGCAAGCTTAATGCCAGGAAATGGAAAATTAACCTTAACGGGTCAACTAGGGGATGTAATGAAAGAAAGTGCTACCATTGCCATGAGCCTCATCAGAGCACGTTTAGGAGAACTAACAAAAGGATTTGATTTCTTTTCTTATGACACCCATATTCATGTCCCATCAGGGTCAACCCCTAAGGATGGCCCCTCAGCAGGGGTAACCTTAACAACAGCATTGGCGTCCTTGATTTTAGGGAAGTCTGTGGATTCTAAATTATCAATGACTGGCGAAATTACCTTAAGTGGTCAGGTATTACCCGTTGGTGGTATTAAGGAAAAGGTGATTGCTGCCCATCGAAGTGGGATAAGAAATGTTTTATTACCAAAAGAAAATGAAAAAGATGTTTTGGATATTCCGGAAGAAGTAAGACAAGAACTTAACATTACCTTTGTTTCGACCATTGAAGAAGTTTTAAAAGAAGCCTTAGATGTTGAATTGCCAGAGACCAAGCATGTTTTTAATTTGCCAAGTGGTGATAATGCCATCCATTACAATTTAAAAGAGAAAAGATAGTTAAAAAATAGATGTAACAGAAATTTCTGTTGCATCTTTTTTATATTTAAAAAAATATGATATAATAAAACCATGAAAATAAAAATGTTAAATTCAGAGACAATTAATAAAATTGCAGCGGGTGAAGTCATCATTCGCCCTGTATCTGTGATAAAAGAACTCGTTGAGAATGCAATGGATGCTGGAGCAACACGTATCACGATTGAACTTGAGGCTGGAGGAAAAAACTCAATGGTCGTTCGTGATAATGGCTGTGGTATTTCGTACGATGAAGTACCTTTGGCATTTAAGCGTCATGCAACAAGTAAGCTTACGAGAATAGAAGATTTAGAGAAGATTGTGTCTTTAGGTTTTCGAGGGGAAGCGTTATCAAGTATTGCAGCAGTTGCAAAGGTTCAAATCAAAACCAGCTACAAAAATGAAGATATCGGAAGTTTTACTCAGTTTGAAGGTGGCGAACTTGTGAATCAAAGGGTGAGTGCCTATGGCATGGGAACAGAGATAAAAGTCTGGGATTTGTTTTATAATACCCCTGCAAGAAGAAAACACCTAGAAAAAGATAAAAAAGAGGAGATGATTGTTCGAGATCTCCTTGAGAAATTAGCTCTTTCTAATCCTAAAATTGCATTGACTCTAATCATTGATGGGAAGAATGTCTTTAGCACCTTTGGAACTGGTCTTCTGATTGATGTGGTGAGTATTTTATATGGTGAAGAAATTGCATCCCGATTAATTCCAGTAGATTATAAAAATTCTCCAATGACCATTAGTGGATTTATTGGAGATATCACAACCACAAGAAGCCATAGAGAGGACCAAATCTTTTTTATCAATGGTCGATATATTAAAAATTCCCGTTTAGCTCAAACGTTCGATGATGCCTATGAAGGTTATATGATGAAACACAAACATCCTTTTGGGATTGTTTTTTTAGAACTTCCTGGAAATATGTTGGATGTTAATATCCATCCTGCAAAAACGGATATCAAAATACTTAATGAAAGTTTAGTACTTTTATTATTTAAACAAGGAATTCGGGAAACGTTAAGAAATGCAGATCTTTCGGTGAATGTTTTTTCTTCTAAAACAAAACAAAAAAGTGAAGCCGAAGATGTAGCGTTCATAGAAAGCTCTTCTCATGTACAGCGTTTTGAAGATAAGGGTTTTCAAGAGCCAGTCATTGAAAATTCTAAAATTAATGAGAAAAAAAGAGGGGAAAAGAAAGAAGAAATCCTTACTTTTTCTGAGAAACCACTTCCGAGTCCCTATGAGGAAAAACAAGAAGTTATTGAAAAAATAATGATAAGAGAGTCAAAAACACTGGAATGGTATGGAGAGGAGAATAAAAAGAAGGAACGCATTCCTCGACCTGATTTTACAAAAATGAAAATTATTGGACAATTGTTCCAAACCTATCTTTTGTTAGAAGATCAAGACGAAATCTTATTAATTGATCAACATGCCGCCCATGAAGCTTTTTTAACCCAGGAACTTCTTGAGGTATTTAGTTTAGAAAAGGAAATGTTAAGTCAGTTATTATTGACTCCCATTACAGTAAAACTGAGGCCAAAAGAGCTTGAAAGGGTGGAAAGAGGGTTGCCTTTTTATAAAAAAATGGGATATCAATGCGATATTTTTGGGGAGAATGCCCTCATTGTTAGAAGTGTCCCCATTCTTTTAGGAGAACCACAAAATCAAGAGTTATTAATTGAAATAATCAACGAAGACATTGAGGCAGATGATCTCATGGAGGTCACAACGAAAGGGATTTTTTCCAAAGAATTTAAAGATAGAATTATTTCGAAGGCTTGCAAAGCTGCGGTTAAAGGAAAACAGAAATTATCATCTTTTGAAATTCAAGCTTTGTTAGGCGCTTTATACGAAACAGATAATCCCTACACCTGTCCTCATGGGCGCCCAATTATTACAAAACTAAAAGAATATGATTTGATGAAGTTATTTAAAAGGGTGGTGTAGAATGGCTGAAGAGACGAAGGAAAAAGTACTGGTGCTGGTTGGCCCAACAGCGAGTGGGAAAACAGCGTTGAGTATTGCATTAGCAGAAGCTTTAAACGGAGAAATTATTTCAGCGGATTCGATGCAAGTCTATAAACACATGAATATTGGAACTGCAAAGATAAAAAAAGAAGAAATGAAGGGGATTCCTCATCATCTAATTGATATGATTTCCCCTAATGAAGAATTTAGTGTTGCTGATTTCAAGGAAATGGCATTGTTTCAAATTGAAGATATTTTATCAAGGGGAAAGCTCCCCATGGTTGTTGGGGGAACAGGACTTTATATTAATGGCTTAACGTTGCCATGGAGCTTTGAGGAAAAAAACACAGACGAAAAAATCCGTTGGTGTTTAGAAGCCGAAGGAGAGGCAATGGGAAAAGACTATTTATTTGACCAACTAAAAACGGTTGATCCAAAAACAGCAGAACAGATTCATCCGAATAATGTTAAACGTGTCATCCGTGCTTTGGAGATCTTTGAGGTTACCGGAAAAACGAAATCCTATTTCGATGAGAAAGGTCAAAAGGAAACAATTCCTTACGATTACCAGCTTTTTGGATTAAAATGGGATCGAGAACGGTTGTATGATCGAATTAACCAAAGAGTTGAAATGATGATTAATGAAGGATTACTTAATGAAATAGAATCCCTTTTAGATAGAGGATATCATTGGGATTTGGCAGCGATGAAGGCCATTGGATATAAGGAGTTTAGAGCCTGTCTCGAAAAGAAGATTCCATTTGAAGAAGCAGAAAGAATTTTGAAGCGGGATTCTCGCCATTTTGCTAAACGACAAATGACATGGTTTAGAAAAGACGAACGTATTCACTGGATTGAAATGAATCAAGAGAAAACCATTGAGGAATGTAAAAAAGAGATGATTAAGATTTTCAAGTCTAGATAAGTCAAATTTTTCACCATTTGGAACGCTTTTTTCTTGGTTGTCTTTTGTGAAATAAACTGGTAAAATGGTACAAAAAGATGAGGAGAAAATTTTTGGAAGAAAAAAACATCATTGATAACTATCTGGCTGAAAAATTTAACATAAACAAAAAAGTTATTGATCATGTTAATGGGGTTGAAAACGAGCTTTCCTCTGAATATAAAAAAAGAGATAAATTGGGAGAATTTCATCAATATCGCGTGGTGCAAGCAATGCAAAAGGCTGGATTGTCAGACCGTCACTTTGGTGTTTCGACAGGGTATGGTTATGATGATTTAGGGAGAGAAGTGGTCGAGAAAATTTTCTCTGATGTTTTTGGATCAGAAGATGCACTTGTTAGACCCCATATATCTTCGGGAACCCATGCAATTTCCTTAGCTCTTTTTGGTGTTTTGAGACCTGGCGATGAGTTATTGTCGATTTCGGGGTCTCCCTATGATACGATTCAAACAGTGATTGGAATCGATGATAAGAGTATCGGTGAAGGAACACTCAAAGATTATGGTATTATTTACAATCAAATTGAGTTATTAAAAAATGGGGAATTTGATGAAGCCACAATCATGGAAAAAATCTCATCTCGAACAAAGATGATTTATATTCAGCGGTCAACAGGGTATAGTTGGCGTAGTGCAATCACAATTTCTCAAATTGCTGGAATAATTGACAAAATTAGGGGTATAAAAAAAGAGGTCATTATTTTTGTCGATAATTGTTATGGTGAATTTTTAGATACTGAAGAGCCAGTGGCCGTTGGAGCAGATTTGATGGCTGGCTCCCTCATTAAGAATCCAGGTGGAGGACTAGCTCCGACAGGGGGTTATGTTGCTGGAAAGAAAGAATTGGTTCATTTGGCGGCGTGTCGTTTAGCAGCTCCTGGTGTTGCTAGAGAAACAGGGGCGACTTTAGGCATTGCAAGAACTCTTTTACAAGGATTGTTCTTGGCGCCGACTGTGGTAGCCCAAGCATTGAAAACCGCAATTTTAGTGGCAGGAAGTTACGAAAAGCTTGGATTTGAAATTTGCCCAAAGGCAAGAGAGTATCGAAGCGATATTATTCAGAGTATTGAACTTGGAACCCCGGAAGCTGTTAAATTATTTTGCCAAGGAGTCCAAGAAGCAGCGCCAGTTGATAGCCATTTGACCCCAGAGCCATGGGATATGCCAGGCTATGCAGATCAAATTATTATGGCGGCAGGGGCTTTTATTCAAGGATCTTCCATTGAATTATCGGCAGATGCGCCAATGCGAGAACCCTATATTGTATACTTTCAAGGAGGACTTACCTATTATCATGGGAAATTAGGTTTGCTTTTATCACTGCAACGCCTGATGGAAAATGGTTTGGTTAAATTATAGTGGTAAAAGAATAGAAAATTAGATGGTAAGGATGACCGAACAGGGAGAGAAAAAATGCTGACAAAAGAAAAAATAGAGAGAATTAATGAACTAGCAAAAAAGAAGAAGCAGGGAACCCTCACAGAGGAAGAACACGAAGAACAACTTGCGTTGAGAGTTGAGTATTTAGAAGCTTTTAGAAAAAACTTTAGGGAGCAACTTGATTCAATTGAAATTGTGGATGAACCGCAATGCAATAATAAAAAAAATGAAGGAGAAAAAACGATGAAAAAAGATGGTGTAAATGTTGGTTACGATGCAGCTGAGGAATTAGAAATTAAAACAACTGGCGAAGCAACAGGAGAAAATCATACTTATGAAAATGCTGAATTATTAGAAGAAAAATCAGAAGAAAAAAACAAAAGCTTTATGGCTGACGAAGGAAAAGAAGACTAAATTAAGAGGCGAGAATAAGGAGAAAAATGTCCATGTTGCATGAAGAGAAAGAAAAAAGTCCAGGAACCGCATTAGAAGAAAAGTTGACAAAAAAATGGGAAACGGCTTGGAAAAGTTTAGAAGAGGGTGAAGCCTTGGCAGTTAAAGCAATCAATGATGACTATATTGATTATTTAACCCAGGGAAAAACTGAGCGACAATGTGCTGTAAAAAGCATTAAGATTGCTGAAAATTCAGGCTTCAAGCCCTTAGATTATTATAAGAATTTAGGGAAAGTTTCCCCAGGAGATAAAATTTATTCTCTTCATAAAAACAAAGCGTTGGTGCTCTTTATTGTTGGAACCCAATCCATTGAAGAAGGGATGTTAATAATTGGTGCACATACCGATGCTCCAAGACTTGATTTAAAACCTTCTCCTCTTTATGAAAGTGAAGAGATGGCTTTTTTTAAAACCCATTATTATGGGGGAATAAAGAAGTATCAATGGGTGACGATTCCTTTAGCAATGCATGGTGTGGTGGTAAAAAAAGATGGGAAAACGATTGATATTTCAATTGGTGAGGATTTAAAAGATCCTGTTTTTACCATCACTGATTTATTACCGCATTTGGCTCAAGAACAAAACCAAAAGACCATGACGGAAGGAATTTCAGGAGAAGGCTTAAATCTTATGATAGGAAGTCGTCCTTTTGAAGACGATGGAATAAAAGAAGGTGTCAAGCTTAATATTCTGAAATATCTTTTTGATCACTATGGCATGATTGAGGAAGATTTTGCATCAGCTGAGATTGAAGTCGTTCCTGCTGGACCAGCACGAAATGTTGGGCTAGACGAAAGTATGGTAGGGGGCTATGGACAGGATGATCGTGTTTGTGCTTACACAGCACTAAAGGCGATAACAGAAATAGAGAACCCTAAAAAGACCGTATCAGTCATTCTTGCAGACAAAGAAGAAATTGGCAGCTATGGAAATACTGGTATGCAGTCAGATTTTTTTGAAAATGCCGTTGCTGAACTTGTAGACTTAATGGCAATTACAAAACCTGAGTTAGCAATGAGGCGATGTTTTATGAAGTCCGAAATGCTATCTGCCGATGTAACCGCAGGTGTCGATCCAAACTATCCTGGAACCCACGATAAATTAAATGCACCCTATATCGGAAAGGGAATTGTCCTTTCTAAGTATGGTGGCGCTCGTGGAAAATCAGGGTCAAATGATGCTCATGCCGAGTTTGTTGGTAGCTTGCGTAAGAAATTGGATGAAGCAGGGGTTGTTTGGCAAATGGGAGAACTAGGACGTGTTGACTTAGGAGGGGGAGGCACCATTGCATATATGCTAGCAAAATATGGCATGGATGTTATTGACTGTGGTCCACCATTATTAAGTATGCACGCGCCTTTTGAGTTGGCTTCAAAAATTGATATTTACATGTGCTATAAGGCCTATAAAGCTTTTTTAGGGTAAAGATCAAAAAGTGATAGCCTCTGCAGTTATTATTTTAATTAGAAATATCAATAAGAAGGTGGAAATAGCTGCCTTCTTTTTATTTAAGGTTTTTTTAAACAATTTTTGATAAGGGTATGGAAAATTGTTTTGAGATATGTTATGATGTGGCCTATATATACAAGTATACAGGTAGTCTTGTATAAAAATTTTTTTAAGGGGTGTCTGATTTATATGAATGTAAAACATGGAACCTTTAAGGGGGGAATCCACCCACCCTATGGAAAGGAAATGACAGCAAAAATTCCATTGGGATTTGGGACAAAACCGGATACAGTTACGATACCAATGTCAATGCACATTGGTGCACCCTGTACTCCAATTGTAAAGAAGGGGGATCAAGTCTTTCTGGGGCAAAGAATTGGGGAACCCAATGGCTTTGTGTCAGTTCCAATTCACTCAAGTGTCTCTGGTGTTGTTGCTGCTGTGGAAGAACGACCACACCCATCAGGAGACCGAGTAATGTCAGTTGTCATTGACTCTGATGGTTTGGATACAGTGGATCCAAGTATTAAACCCTATGGTTCATTGGAAACGATGGATTCGGATGGGATTAAAAAAATGATTTTAGATGGAGGAATTGTTGGTCTTGGTGGTGCAACGTTTCCAACCCATGTTAAACTTGCAGTACCACCTGATAAAAAAGTGGATGCGATCATTTTAAATGGGGCAGAATGCGAACCTTACTTAACAGCAGATCATCATTTGATGTTGGCTTATCCTGAAAAGGTTGTCATGGGATTAAAAATTGCCATGAAAGCAGTGGGAGTAAACAAAGGGTACATTGGGGTTGAAGACAACAAAAAAGACGCCATTGAAGCTCTCGTAGAAGCCATTGGCGAAAGTACAGAAATAGAAGTATACTCACTTCATACCAAATATCCCCAAGGGGCAGAAAAGCAATTGATTACAGCAATTACAGGAAGAGAAGTGCCTAGCGGTGGTCTACCAGCAGATGCTGGGGTTGTGGTTATGAATGTTGGGACCGCTTCACAAATTGCAGAAACCATGAGTACTGGAATGCCTTTAGTTAAGAGAATTTTGACTTGTACAGGGGATGCAATTAGCAAACCACAAACATTAGAAGTAAAAATTGGGATTTCTCTTCAATCAGTAATCGATCAATGCGGTGGTTTTGAAAAAAGCCCTTATAAAGTTATTATGGGGGGGCCAATGATGGGGGTTTCTCAATTTGAGACCTGTGTTCCTGTCATGAAAGCGACTTCTGGTATTTTGTGTTTAACAAAAGAAGCAGCAGAAATAGACCCACCTTCAAATTGTATTCATTGTGGAAAATGTGCGACGGTTTGTCCAATTCATTTGCAACCCCTATATCTATCGGAATACTCTCAACGTGGCAGATGGGAAAAGTGTGAAAGTAATCATGTTATGGACTGTATTGAGTGTGGAAGTTGCTCATACATTTGTCCTGCTAAAAGAACTCTGGTTGCATCTATTCGTGTTGCAAAACGAGAAATTATAGCTCAAAGAAGAAAAGGTAATTAGGAGGAGAATAGATGAATGAATTAAATTTAACCGTGTCCTCATCCCCTCATATTCGAGCAAAGCACTCAACAGCAAGCATCATGCAAAACGTTATTATCGCTTTATTACCAGCTTTAGCAGTTGCAGGTTATGTTTTTGGATTATGGGCGTTAGCACTCGTTGGAATTTGTATTATATCTTGTGTGATTACAGAAGGTGTTATTCAAAAATTATTGAAAAAACCAATCACCGTTAATGACTGGTCAGCTGTTGTTACAGGGGTTTTACTTGCCTTTAATTTACCAATCAATGCACCATGGTGGATTGCGGTTGTTGGTTCTGTTTTCGCGATTGCAATTGTAAAACAATGTTTTGGTGGATTAGGCCAAAACTTTATGAATCCGGCTTTAGCAGCCCGTGCATTTTTGTTAGCTTCTTGGCCAACACGAATGACAAGCTCAGCCTTTATACCAGGAGCGGATACAGTAACAACTGCAACGCCATTGGCACTTTTAAAAGCTGGAGAATTGGGAAGTATGCCAACCACCTTAGATCTGTTCTTAGGAATGAATGGGGTTTATGGTTGTATTGGAGAGATTTCTGCTGCGGCCCTCATTCTTGGAGGAATTTATCTAATTGTACGTGGGATCATTAGTTGGAGAATACCAACCATTTACATTGTCACCGTTGGAATTTTTGCATTATTAATTGGTCAAGACCCACTCGTTCATATTTTTTCTGGTGGATTAATGCTTGGAGCTTTCTTTATGGCAACAGACTATGCATCCTCACCAGTCACCCCGAAGGGTCAAATTGTTTATGCAATTGGTTGTGGTTTACTCACTATGATTATTCGTGCTTATGGCGGTTATCCAGAAGGTGTTTCTTATTCGATTCTTCTTATGAACGTTGCAACACCACTGATTGAACGTTTTACTCAAAACAAAGTTTATGGTGTAAGTAAGAAGAAAAAGGAGGCAAAAGCATAATGGAAAATAAAGTTAAAATTGATTGGTTAAATGTCATTAAACTAGGCTTTATTTTATTAGTTATTTCAGCCGTTGCCGCTTGTTGTCTTGCCTTAACAAATTATGTTACAGCGGGAACCATTGAAGAAATGAACTTAGAATCTAACAAAGTTGCGCGTCAAGAAGTTTTACCAGAAGCGACTGATTTTGAGGAAGTTCCAGCTGAAGAATTAGCAAAAATTGGAAAAGACATTGGTTTAGCAAATCCAGAGGAATTAGTTGAAGCTTATATTGGAACCAAGGACGGAAAAATAGTAGGGTATACTGTAAAATCTGCTCCAGGAAGTGGTTTTGGTGGGGCAGTTCAGGTACTAACAGGGATATCAGCTGATGGTGTAATTGAAGGAATTACAATTTTAAGCCATAATGAAACCCCGGGACTCGGAGCAAATGCGACCTTGCCAAGCTTTAAGGATCAGTTTAAAGGCAAAAGTGCGTTAGAAGAAGTAAGTGTTGTTAAGGGGGCACCAGGATCAGGAAATGCCATTGAAGCAATCACTGGAGCAACCATTACCTCTTCCGCTGTTGTCGATGGTGTAAACATTTCAAGCGGAGTTTATCAAAGC
Source organism: Eubacteriaceae bacterium (assembly GCA_051649025.1). Classification (GTDB taxonomy): domain Bacteria; phylum Bacillota; class Clostridia; order Eubacteriales; family Eubacteriaceae; genus Acetobacterium. The sequence goes on along the minus strand of JBOFGH010000032.1, from coordinate 55,060 downwards.
TTGTCAAGTAAGGGGGAATAGAAATGAATTTTGGAAAAAATCTTGTTAAAGGAATCATTCGAGAAAACCCGACATTTGTTTTGTTATTAGGAATGTGTCCAACCCTTGCAGTAACCACATCTGCCATGAATGGTATGGGGATGGGGCTTGCAACAATGGTGGTTCTAATTTGTTCAAATGTAGTTATTTCTGCAATGAGAAAAGTGATTCCTGACAATATCAGGATTCCCGCCTTTGTTGTCATTATTGCTTCGTTTGTAACGATTGTTGGAATGTTAATGAAAGCTTATGTTCCTGCACTGGATGCAGCACTTGGGTTATTCATTCCCTTGATTGTTGTTAACTGTATTATTTTAGCTCGAGCAGAAGCCTTTGCCTTTTCAAATGGCATTGCAGATTCTTTTGCAGATGGTTTGGGAATGGGATTAGGATTTACCTTGTCACTCACCATTTTAGGCGCAGTACGAGAAATTTTAGGTGCTGGTAGTATTTTTGGATTCTCGCTTTTAGGGGCATCTTACGAACCAGTCTTATTAATGATCTTACCTCCAGGGGCTTTCTTAACATTAGGTCTTATGATTGGTCTCATTAACTGGAAATCAAAGAAAAAGGCGTAGGAGGAGACATTAATGACTTTAATTTTTATTTTAATCAGTGCAATTTTTGTTAATAACTTTGTGCTGTCACGTTTTTTAGGTATCTGTCCATTTTTAGGTGTTTCCAAGCAAGTTGAAACAGCAACGGGGATGGGGGTTGCCGTAACTTTTGTAATGGCACTCGCTTCAGCAATTACCTTTGTGGTCCAATATTCGATTTTAGATCCATTAAACTTAGGATATTTACAAACCATTGTGTTTATTCTGGTTATTGCGACGTTGGTTCAGCTTGTAGAAATGATTATTCAAAAAATGAGCCCATCTTTGTATCAGGCTCTTGGGGTTTATCTCCCACTGATTACAACAAACTGTGCAGTTTTAGGGGTTGCATTACTAAATATTCAATATAAATATAATTTTATTGAAACTATTTTTCATGGTGTGGGTGCGGCATTAGGTTTTACACTGGCGATTGTATTATTTGCCGGCATTAGAGAAAGACTTGAGATTTCCGCAGTACCAAAATCCCTTGAAGGATTCCCAATTGCTTTATTGACCGCTGGTTTAATGGCCATTGCATTTTTGGGTTTCTCAGGAATGCAGTTAGGTTAGGAGGATAAAATGGAAATGTTAAATGCGATTTTAGTTCCTGTTGGTATCCTCGGTGTTTTTGGATTGATTTTTGGGATTGGTTTAGCCGTTGCAGCTAAGGTTTTTGAAGTTTATGTGGACCCAAGAGTTCCACTTGTAAGGAATGCTTTACCTGGAGCAAACTGTGGTGGGTGTGGGCTTCCAGGTTGTGATGCCCTTGCTTCAGGTATTGTCAATGGGGAAGCTGGCATTGATGCATGCCCAGTTGGTGGCGTGGATTGCACAGCTGCTATTGCTGAAATCATGGGATTAGAAGCAGGTTCAGCAGTTAAAAAGATTGCAACAGTTATTTGCCAAGGCACCTGTGAAACAGCCCCAAATAGAGTTGAATATTACGGTGTTAAGGATTGTCGAGAAGCAATGATTGCCTCAGGGGGATCTAAAGGCTGTCGATTTGGTTGTATGGGATATGGGACGTGTAAAACAGTTTGTCCTTTTGATGCCATAGTTCTTGATGAAAATGGACTTCCAAAAGTTGATCCTCAAAAATGTACCTCTTGTGGGAAGTGTGTTGAGGCCTGTCCGAAAGAATTAATGAAACTTGTGCCGGAAAAACAAGAAGTGATTGTTAAATGCCATAGTTTAGCAAAAGGAAAAGTTGCTCGCATGACATGTACCACCGCTTGTATTGGTTGTGGAGCTTGTAAAAAGGCTTGTCATTTTGATGCAATTACGGTTGAAAACAATTGTGCGATCATCGATTATGATAAATGTCGTCAATGTTATGAATGTGTACCAAAATGCCCAATGAATTGTATTTCAGGAGACCCAGAGATTGGGAAATCTGTGGCTTATATTATCGAAGAAAATTGTATTGCCTGTGGATTATGTGCTAAGAATTGCCCAGTAAACGCAATTACTGGGGAAATTAAGAAACCACCATTTGTGATTGACCATGATATGTGTATTGGTTGTGGGATTTGCTTCGAGAAATGTCGGAAAAACGCCATTGATATACGATTCAATAGTGTTAAATAAGAAAAGATTTAAAGACCTTGAATTCTTAATTCAAGGTCTTTTTTAATGTAACTTAAAAGAGGTTTTTGATTTACAAAATAAAGAGATTGAGGAAAAAATTGAGACATAAAAGTGAGTATCATATTAATATAAAGAAAATGGCAAAAGATGAGCGACCACAAGAGAAAATGATAAAATATGGTTCAGAGAGTTTAAGTAATGCAGAGCTAGTTGGAATTATTATACGAACAGGGAACAAAGAAGCCACTTCAGTAGATCTGGGAAGAAAAATTTTAGAGACTTTTGACAACGATCTTACTAAATTTCAACAAATGGAGATCTTAGAACTTGAAAGGGATGAGAATTTGATGGGGGTGGGTGTTGTAAAGGCTTGTCAAATAAAAGCGGCTATTGAGCTAGGAATTCGTGTAAATCGTAAAGCCCCAACATCAATGAAAATAACTTCTCCTAATTTAGTCGCCGATTTATTAATGGATGAAATGCAGTATTTAAAACAAGAGGTTTTTAAAATTTTGTTGCTAGACACTAAAAATTACGTTTTAAAAATTGAAGAAGTGACCATTGGAACTCTGGATGCATCCTTAGTTCATCCTCGAGAAGTATTTGTTAAAGCCATCAAACAACATGCCGCATCCATTATTTTAGTCCATAATCATCCCTCAGGATGCATCGAGCCAAGTACAGAGGACAAAATAGTAACCCAACGTTTAAAAGAAGCTGGGGAGCTTTTGGGAATTCCAATTTTGGATCATGTTATCATTGGAAGAGGTTGTTTTATCAGCTTTAAACAAGATAAACTACTCTAAAGAACTTGCAAAAAAACGGTTTTTAAAATAAAATAAATCAGATAAGGGTATTTTAAGAAAGGAAGTTCGATGAAATATTTTTTTCAAAAGAAATTTATTTATATTATTTTGTTAGTAGGGATTATTATGGGGATCTTTGTCTTTTTTTTGACGACCAAAAGAACCGAAAGTTCCTCGGTTGAAAGCGCTATTTTGTCAACAGCATCCCCGATCGAAAAGCTTTTTTATAGGGCTTCACTTAACACAAATGAATTTTTAGAAGACATTAAAAATTTCCGTGGGTTGAAGGATACGAAAATAGAAAATGAAAAGAGAATTGAAACTTTAGAAAAACAATTGGTTGACTATCAATTAGTTTTAAACCAAAACAAAGATCTCAGTGAGCTCCTTAATTTTACCAGAGAAAATAAACAATTCGATCTTTTGTTATCGGAGGTTATTGCAATTGAACCCATGAATGGGGTTTCACAATTAATCATTGATAAAGGAACAAAAGATGGACTTGCCATAGAAATGCCAGTGGTTAGTGGCAATGGGCTTGTAGGAACATTAACAGAAATTTCCGATCATACTGGGGTTGTTAAAACAATCAATGATCCCACAAGTGGATTAAATGGTAAATCAAGCCGATCTGGAAGCTATGTACGAATTCAAGGTGATTTAGAAAGAGGCTTAATTGGATTAATTGAACCTGGAACGGATTTAATTCCTGGGGATTATTTAGTGACCACAGGTCTTTATAGCAAGATGCCAAGTAATTTGATGATTGGAACCGTAGAAAAGATTCAAGAGAAAGAAGGCTCTCTTGAATTGGAAGTATTTATTAAGCCAGTCGTTGATTTTAGAACCCTCGGAGTAATAGGGGTTGTAAAACAGGTGAAAGAATGAAAAGCTGCCTTTTGTTTTTAATTCTTTTATTGGAGTTGTTTTTGTCAGGGAGTTTTTTTAAGATATTCACTTTTTTTGGTGGATCTCCTAATTTAGTTTTAATAACCCTTGTTATCTACGGAATGTTTTATAAAAAAAGAGATGTCATAATAATGGCAATGGGGATTGGATTTCTCACAGATTTAATTTTTAGCCTAGACTTAGGGGTTAGTACAGTGTCTTATTTGGTCATTGTTTACAGTATTACAATGCTTAAAAACAAATTTAATTATAATGGGATATTTACGGCGTTCCTTTTTCTCTTTGTTTCAATAATGGTTTATCATGGAATTATTTACTTATTTTTCATTCTAGGTGGGTGGGAAGTCCCAATTCAAGTCTATTTAAGACAAATTAATTTACAATACATTATAATTAACCTATTATTCATGGTAATCATACGATTTATTTATATTAAATTCATTCGAAATGAGGATTATGAAAGGGAAGAACTGTTTTGAATTTGAGTGAAATGGTGAATAAATGATCATAAGAAATGAAAAAATTAGATACATTTTCCTTAAAATACTTGTGTTTATTGTAGCAGGGATTATTATTTTTAGACTGGCTGAATTGCAAATAGTTAATGGAAAGAAATACAAAAGCATTGCAGAAAATAATATGTATCGAGAAATCACAATTGAAGCCCCTCGAGGCGATATCCTCTCAAGTGATATGCAAACACTTGCGACAAACAAAATTGCTTATGCGGTTGATCTTATTTATACCAATGTTGATGATGAGCTACTTAACGGGAGTTTATTAAATTTATCAAATGTTTTGATAAAAAACCAAGAGAATATTAAGGATACCTTACCTCTGATGGTTGGAGGGGACGGAACTGTGACCTTTACTTTTCTAGATAAAACCCAGGAAGAGAATTGGAAAAAAGAGCATGGTTTTGCAGACACTGAAATTCAATTATCCCCTAAAGAAACCTTAGATAAGTTAAAAGAGGAATATAAAATAAGTCCAAATTATAATGATATGGAGACTCGACAAATCATTCTTTTTAGAGAACAACTTAAGGATCAGAGCTTTAGGTCATGGAATCCGATTCGGGTTGCCAGTGATATAAAACGAGAAACAGTTTATGAAATAGATGAGAATCAAGAAAACTTGGTTGGGGTTTCGGTGATTGATGAGCCAGTTAGGTTTTATCCCCAAGGAAGTGTAGCAGCCCATATATTAGGGTATGCAGGTGAGATTAATGAAGAAGAATTTTTGGAGCGAAGAGGGACAAAAGAAAATTATGGTTACCATAGCACCATAGGGAAAACAGGATTGGAAGTTGCTTTTGAGAAAGAACTCCGTGGTGAAATTGGAAAAGAGATGACCATTACCGATTATATGGGAAGACCCCAATATGATATTATGAATACAAAAGTTCCAGCACAACCTGGGGATAGTTTAGTCACTACTTTTAATTTAGATTTTCAGAGGTCGGTAGAAAATATACTATCAGACCATTTAAAGGAACTTCAAACCTCAGGGGTTGCTCCCAAAGCCGAATCTGGAGCAGTTGTGGTACTTGATGTTAATTCAGGTGGTGTTTTGACCATGGCAAGTCTGCCAACTTACGATCCAAATCTTTTTACAACTGCAATGAGCGATGAAACTTGGGAAAGTTTAAATGTGACCACAGAAGATCCTTTAGCGCCTAAGCCATTATATAATAATAGTACCTTAACTGCCTTGCAACCAGGCTCAACATTTAAGCCACTGATGGGAATTGCAGGTTTAGAGGCAGGTGTTATTAATCAAGGGTCAACATTTTTCTGTAATGGAAAAGATCCACATCTCCCTATTTTTACCTGTCTTGGTTATCATGGGAATACCGATCTTGTTGACGCTCTTCGAGATTCCTGTAACGTATTTTTTTATGAAACAGGTTATGAGTTAGGAATTGAACCCATTGTCAATCTTGCAGATGCCTTTGGATTAGGAAAAGAAACTGGAATTGAAATTTACGAGACTCCAGGAACCCTTGGTGGTCGAGACAATCTGGATGAAGGTTGGTCCGAGGCAGATACACTTAATACGTCGATTGGCCAGGGAGGAAGTTCTTTTACCCCACTGCAGATGGCAAATTATATTGGAACCCTTGTTAATGGAGGAAATCATTTTGAACCTTATCTTGTAAAGGAAATCAAGGATGTAGCCGGAGGGATTGTTTTTCAAAAGACCCCAAAACTACTGAATCAAATAGAAATTAAAAAAGAAAATTTAGCCTTAGTTAAAGAAGGGATGAAAGAAGCGGTTGAAAATGGTGCTGCCTCAAAATATTTTTATGGATTTGACCACGAAAATATTGGGGTCGGTGGAAAAACCGGAACAGCTGAATATGGGGATGCTTTTGTTGATAATACCTCTTGGTTTGTTTGTTTCGCCCCATATGAAACCCCTGAAATTGCCATAGCAGTTATGATTATTCAAGGAGATACTAGCCTTAATGCTGTACCAGTGGCAAGGGAAATTTTAGATATGTACTTTGAGTCAAAGTTAAATAATAATCGGATTGATGGTTTGGAGGGAACGCCATAAGCTTAGAATATGTGTATAAAGTAAAAGAGAATCACGAAAAAACCCTAAGAGATGAACTTTCGATGGGTTATGATTATTCCAGTCGATTAATCCGAGAAATAAAACGAGAAGGCAAAATCACTTTAAACCAAAAAGAATGCTTTCTTGGAGAAATCATTAAAAAAGAGGATTGTATTCGGGTAAAGATGCCAGAGGAAAGAATTGATGCAGAGGCAAGTTGTGGACCTCTAGAAATTGTTTACGAAGATCAAGAAATACTGATAGTGAACAAAGGGGTAAAGTGTGTAACCCATCCAACGAAAAGCCATCATTTGGATACTTTGTCAAATTATATTAGTTATCACTGGAAATTAACGGGAACCAATGCTAAAATAAGATTTATCAATCGACTTGACAGAGATACCTCTGGTTTAGTTGCGGTGGCTAAAAATAAATATATTCATGCCTATGTCCAAAAACAAATGCTTGAGGGAAATGTCGAAAAAATCTATCATGCCTTTGTAAATGGTCGTTTACCAAACAAAAGTGGTGTCATTGATGAACCGATTGGTCAACCTTATGAAGATAGTATTCATCGTGTTGTAACGGATAAAGGTAAAAAATCAGTAACATATTATCGGGTGATTGAAGAGTACAATGATGCGACGCTTGTTGAATTAAGTTTAAAAACAGGACGCACCCACCAAATTAGGGTGCATCTCAACTATATTGGAAACCCAATTATTGGAGATCCTCTATATAATGAAATAGATAACAAAATGTATGGAATTGAGCATCAAGCTTTGCATGCCAGATTTCTTAGGTTTTCATTACCCGATAAGAAAGATCTTTGTTTTGAAGCAGAGTATAGCAATGCGTTAATTGCGTTAAGGAACCAGCTTAGAAAATTTGAAAAGAAAAGGTGATACAATGAAACAAAATCAGACACTAGGATTGAAAAAAAGAAAAAAGAAAAATAATATTGGAATAAAGATACTGGTAGTACTTCTTGTTTTAGGGATACTTTGTATTGGTGTAGGATATTCAATTTATGCAGCAAATAGAAAAGACATTTCGGCATATGAATATCACCCAAAAGAAAAAACCGAAATTTATTCTTCAGACAATGTTCTCATCGCAGAGCTATACAAACAAAACAGAACAAATGTAACCCTTGATCAAATTCCTGTTGATTTGCAACATGCATTAATAGCGGTCGAAGATTCAAGATTCTATGATCATTTTGGAATTGATATCTATGGAATTATTCGAGCATTTTTCTCTAACGTATTTAGTGGCGGTGTTGGTGAAGGGGGAAGTACCATTACTCAACAATTGTCGCGAGTGCTATTCTTGCCAGATATTGCGACGGAACAAAATTTAAACCAATCCATTAGTCGTAAATTGACTGAGATTTCAATTTCTTTGCAGTTAGAAGAAAAGTATTCAAAAGAACAAATCTTGGAAATGTATTTTAATGAGTATTATTTTGGTTCTGGGGCCTACGGAATTGAAGAAGCAGCAAAAACTTATTTCAATAAAAGTGTTTCAGAAGTTAATTTGGCAGAGGCAGCCATGCTAGCAGGCCTACCACAGGCGCCAAGTGCCTATGCTCCAAATTCAGATTTTGAAGCGGCAAAAGCTAGACAATTAGTCGTTCTTTCTCGAATGGTTAAGGAAAAATTTATTACGCAAGAAGAAGCGGATATTGCAGCGGCGACTGAGATTCCAATTCGTGATCCAGGGACATTAAATACTCAAAATCAAGTGACACCAGAGTATGTAGCCTTTGTAAAACAAGCACTCAATGAGTATGCAAAGGCAAAGGCATCAGCGGTAATGCAAGAGCGAGGAATATCAGAAGATGTCGCTATTGATTATATAAAAGACCACATAGAAAGTGGTGGATACCGACTATTTACAACCATTAATACAGCATACCAGACCAATGCTATTGGCAGTGTCCTTGATGGATTAGATAATTATGGGATGAGTGACGAAACAGGGGCGGTTGTTAGTCTCGACTTGGATGGTGCCGTAATGGCCTATTATGGTGGAGATAGTGAAATAGATATGGCAAATACTCCAAGACAACCTGGTTCAAATTTAAAACCACTATTCTATTCAGCTGCTATTGATAAAGGGATCATATCAGCGAATACCACAATTGCAGATGTATATACCGATTTTGGAGGCTATGCTCCTAAAAACTATGATGGTGGTTATCATGGGAATGTGTCGGTTAGAAGTGCCATTGTGAACTCTTATAATATCCCAGCAGTAAAAGTTTATGATAAGCTTGGCCCAGAGGCGGCGGTAGCTTTTATGGAGCAAATGGGAATTAGTACATTTGAAGAAACAGACTATAACTTGGCGACTGCTCTTGGAGGAATGACCTATGGCGTGAAGCCATTAGAAATGGCAGGGGCTTTTAATACCATCAATAACGGTGGGGTTTATCGACAACCTTATTTCCTTGTTCGTATGGAGCAAATTAATGGTGGTGCTGAGGTTTATAACAAGGACACAGCAGGACTAATTAATCGTAAAGTTATGTCCGATACTACAGCGGCTACGATGGTGAGTATTTTAACGGATGTTGTTCGTGGAGGAACTGGTAGTAACGCTGGACAAATTTATACAACCGCTGGGAAAACAGGAACAACAAATGACGATAAAGATGTTTGGTTTACAGGAATGACTGGAAATCTGACAACTTCAATTTGGATAGGAGCCCAAGAAAACTATGTTATTGGTGGTGGTAGCTATATTCCAGCAAGTATTTATGGTTCATACCTACGAAAAATTATTAATCAAGATTTACTTGCTCAACCAGAAATTGATCATACCTCAAACGAGGGAAGTGGGGACAGTGTAAGAGCACTAGACTCAGGTTATAGCTCTCCTTCTTACAACAACTACGATAATAGCTATGACAATAGCCATGACAATAATTATTACTACGATAATAACACAACCACAGATACGACCACCCAAACTCCGGACACGACGACCCCTCAAACTCCAGATACAAACACCCCCCAAACTCCGGATACGACCACCCCTCAAACCCCAGATCCAAATCAAACCCCGCCAACAACTCCCTAGAATATTTTTCTAGAGTTATCGCAGAGGTTTGCTTAAAATGAATACACAGAAAGAAATAAAGGAGACAAGATGATTTTCTTAAACAAAGACTTAAAAACAGAATATAAAGAAAATATGCGAGGTGGGTTTGGAAGTCCATGCTTGACCCATATTGTTGATGAGGAAATTCTTGGTAAGCAAGGTAGGATGTTTGCTAAAATTGTAATGAAACCAGGTGAATCAATCGGCTATCATCAACATGTGAATGAACAAGAAATCTTTTATTTCATTGAAGGGTATGGGACGGTTGAAGATGGGGATAGAATTTCACAAGTTTCTCCTGGAGATGTGATGCTAACCCAAGATAAAGAATTTCACAGTATTAAAAATACAGGAGATGTAGATTTAGTGTATATTGCGTTGATTCTATATACAAGTCCGTGACAAAAAAAAACAGAGACATTGTTTTAGGGATTTTAGAATCGCTTTATGGAGAAGAAGGTTGTGGTTTAGATTTTAACACGCCGTTTGAACTCCTTATTGCAACCATTTTGTCTGCACAATGTACGGATGTGAGGGTTAATATTGTTACAAAAAGCTTGTTTCAAGCATATAATACCCCTGAAAAGATATTAAACCTTGGGGAAAAAGAGTTGTTAGATAAGATTCGGACTTGTGGATTATCGAAAACAAAAGCTAAAAACATTATTTTGACTTGTGATAGAATTTTGGATGTTTATGGTGGCGTGGTACCAAGCTCAATGGAAGAGTTAATGACATTACCAGGGGTAGGAAGAAAAACAGCCAACGTGGTTTTAAGTAATGCTTTTAACATCCCTGGAATTGCGGTGGATACCCATGTTTTTAGAGTTTCAAAACGAATAGGTTTAGCAAAGGGTGAAAATGTTTTAACCGTTGAAAAGGAATTGATGAAAAATATACCAAAGGAAATGTGGTCCCAGGCACATCATTGGTTAATTTGGCATGGTAGAAAATGCTGTACGGCTAGGAATCCAAACTGTTCACAGTGTGAATTACTGAATTATTGTAGCGCAGGCAAAAAAAACTGCAAAGATACATAATACAAAATACAATTTAATACAATTATTTCTTGTGTTTTTATTTAGAATGGTTTATGATAGTTTTTATAAATAGTTTACGAAAAGAATGAGGAGGAAAGAAATGAAAAAAAGAGTTTTAAAAGGAATGCTTGTTGGAATGCTAGTTACTTCAATTTTTGCCTTTGCTGGTTGTTCGTCAGCAACAGATGAAAATGTTGTGAAACTTGGTTTCGTAGGACCTTTGTCTGGTGACGCAGCAATTTATGGAACTTCAGCAAATGAAGGAGCTAAATTAGCAGTTAAAGAAATTAATGCGGCGGGTGGAATTGACGGTAAAGATGTTAAACTCATTGGTTATGATTCTAAAGCCGACCAAACAGAAGCATTAAACGCTTATAACAGATTAAGAGATCAAGATGAAATTGTTGCTTTAATCGGTGGTGTTCTTAGTGGAGAAACACTTGCAATGAAAGATACCATGGTTAAAGATAATATGCCAGTTTTATCACCAACAGCGACAGCCGTTGAAGTTACGACCAATGCCTCTAACATTTTTAGAGCTTGTTTCTTAGATGACTATCAAGGAGAAGCTGCTGCAAATTATGCGGCAACAACGTTAGGAGCAAAAACTGCAGCTTTGTTTGTTTGTAAAGGAAATCCTTACTCTGAAGGCGTTGGAGCAGCATTCGAAGGAGCTTTTATTGCAAAAGGTGGGACCATTGTAGGAACAGAATCTTACAGTGCTCAAGATAAAGATTACAGTGCTCAATTAACAAAGCTTAAAGAATTAAACCCACAAGTTATTTTTGTTCCTGAGTATGTTCAAACCGTTGGACCTATTCTTCAAAAAGCAAAAGAAATGGGAATTACTGCAACCTTTATGGGAGCTGATGGTTGGGATGGCGTTCAAGCAGAATATGCTGATGCTGCTCAAGGTAATTACTTTACAAATCATTATGCTGCAGATTCACCATCTGAAAAAGTTCAAAACTTTATTTCGGCTTACAAAGCAGAATACAATAAGGTGCCAAACTCTTTCACAGCATTAGGCTATGATGCTGTATACACAATGGTTGATGCCATTAAAGCAGCAGGATCTACAGAAAAAGAAGCAATCATCACAGCTTTAGGAGCAACCGATTATCCTGGAGTAACAGGTAATCTTCGTTTTGACACAGAAGGAAACCCAAAAGGGAAAGAAGTTACAATTATTAAAATTGATAATGGCGAACTTAAATACGAAGCAACCGTTATTAACTAACTAACCACTCGAATTTATATCAAAGTTCGTATAAAAGGATATAGGAGAGATGTGTCATGTGTCTCTTCTATATCCATTTTATTATTAAGGAAGGAGAACCATTGTGAATTTATTTCTGCAACAACTCATTAACGGGCTTAATGTTGGAAGCATCTATGCTCTAATAGCAATAGGGTATACGATGGTTTACGGAATTATAAAACTTATTAACTTTGCCCATGGTGAAATAATGATGCTTGGTGCATATTTTGCTTTTATTGCAGCGACTACTTTCAATTTTCCTGTTTGGGGAGTTGTTCTGTTTTCAATGACAATTACAGCAATTATTGGAGTTACAATGGAGTTTGTAGCTTATCGACCACTAAGAAATGCGCCTCGATTATCAGCGCTAATCACTGCAATAGGAATGAGTTTATTCTTACAAAATCTCGCGTTATTAATCTTTAAACCAGAACCTAAAATTATGCCTAAAATTTTCCCAGAGCAAATTTTTACCATTGCAGGGATTGATATTAGCTCAATTACAATCATTACCATTAGTCTCTCATTAATTTTTATGGTATTACTGGATGTTTACATTAAAAAAACGAAACAAGGCCGTGCAATGCGAGCTGTTTCAGAAGATAAAGATGCAGCAATTCTTATGGGGATTAACGTTAATCGAACCATTTCTTTGACCTTTGCCCTTGGTTCTGCATTAGGGGCTCTCGGTGGCATTCTTTTTAGTGTCGCTTACATACAAATCTACCCAACCATGGGAGTAATGCCAGGGCTTAAAGCATTTATTGCTGCAGTTCTTGGTGGTATTGGAATTGTACCAGGGGCGATGCTGGGTGGATTTATTATTGGAATGGTTGAAACAATGACAAAAGCCTATCTTTCAACCACATGGGCAGACGCAATTGTTTTTGGCATACTTATCATTGTATTACTCTTTAAACCAACAGGGATTTTAGGGAAAAATACGAGAGAGAAGGTGTAACAATGGATCAAAACAAAATTAAAAGTTATGTTATTAACACCATTTCTATTGTAGGCTTATATTTAGTTTTTTTCATCTTAATACAATTAAAAATCATGAATAATTATCTCATTGGTATTGCCATTATGACTTGTATTATGGTGATCATGGCCATGAGTTTAAATATTGCAGCAGGGTTTTTAGGGCAAATGGCCTTAGGACATGCAGGTTTTATGGCCATTGGGGCTTATGCTTCCGCTTGCTTTTCCATTGCTCTGATGAATACAGGGGTTCCCTTACCTGAGGTGGTTATTTTAATCTTAGCAATGCTTGTTGGTGGAATTGTCGCCGGTGTTTTTGGAATATTAATTGGGACTCCAACCCTAAGATTACGAGGCGACTACCTCGGAATTGTTACCATTGGTTTTTCTGAAATTATTCGAATTTTCTTTATAAATTTCGAACCAACTGGAGGGGCTGCAGGTCTAAAAGGTATTACAAAATTGGTCGATTTTAATAATGTATATTGGATTACCATTGTGATTATTATTCTCATTTTCACCCTAGGGAGATCAAAACAGGGACGAGGAATTATTTCTATTCGAGAAGATGAAATTGCCTCCGAAGCTGCGGGAATTCCGACAACACGATACAAAGTACTTGGTTTTACCATTGCTGCTTTTTTTGCTGGTTTAGGTGGGGCACTATATGCACATTACCAAGCCTTTTTAGAACCAAGCAAATTTGGATTTATGTTTTCAATCGAAATGTTCGTTATTGTTGTTCTTGGTGGCTTAGGAAGCTTAACAGGTTCAATTTTATCAGCAATTGTATTAACGGCTTTGCCTGAACTGCTTCGTAGCTTTGCCCAATACCGCTTACTCGTTTATTCGGTTGTTCTTATTGTAATGATGATCTTTAGACCACAAGGAATCTTTGGTCGTTCAGAATTCTCGTTAACGGCCTTACTAAATACTTTAATATTACAAAAGAACAAAAAAAATCCAGTGGATGGAGGTGAAGCATAATGTCCGTACTATCTGCAAAAAACATTACCATGCAATTTGGAGGACTAACTGCTGTTGATCAATTTAATTTAACCCTAGAACCTCATGAACTGGTCGGCCTCATTGGCCCAAACGGTGCAGGAAAAACAACAATATTTAATATGTTAACAGGGGTTTACGTTCCAACAAAAGGGGACATCTTTTTAAATGATGAGAGTATTATTAAAAAGAGCACCCATGAAATTGTAAAGCTTGGTGCGAGTCGTACTTTTCAAAACATTCGTCTTTTTAAAGATTTAACGGCCTTAGAAAATGTTAAAATAGCTTACCACAATTTTATTGACTACAATATTTTTCAAGGGATGTTTAGAACTAAAAAATTCTGGACAGAAGAGAAAAAAGCAGAAGAAGAATGTATGAAACTTCTGGATATTTTTGACATGGGAGAATATGCTTCAACCCTTGCAAAGAATTTGCCATATGGACAGCAAAGAAAGCTTGAAATTGCAAGAGCTTTGGCAACAGAGCCCAAGGTCCTAATGTTAGACGAACCAGCGGCAGGAATGAATCCAAATGAAACCGCCGAATTAATGGAAACAATTCATTTTATTCGTAACAAGTTTAACATCACTGTTCTACTCATTGAACATGATATGAAATTAGTAATGGGAATTTGTGAAAGAATTGTGGTTGTTGATTATGGAAGAACAATTGCTGAAGGGACGCCAGATGAGATAAAGAATAACCCAGATGTTATTCGTGCTTATCTGGGAGATTAGGAGCCTGAAATGTTAAAAGTAAAAGATTTAAACGTATATTATGGAAAAATCCATGCGATAAAAGGAATTGACTTCGAAGTGAACGAAGGAGAAATTGTCACCCTAATTGGTGCAAACGGTGCAGGGAAAACGACGATTTTACAGACAATTTCAGGCATTTTAAAACCCACAGAGGGAATGGTTACCTTTAATGGTGAGAATTTAAATAAGATTCCTCCCCATCATATTCCCATGATTGGCGTTGCTCATGTCCCAGAAGGAAGGCGAATTTTTGCAAATATGACAGTTTTAGAAAATTTGCAAATGGGTGCATATATTCGAAAAGATAAAGTTGAAATCCAAAAAGATATGGAAAAAATATTCGTTAACTTTCCTAGATTAAAGGAACGAATTAAGCAAATAGCAGGAACCTTAAGCGGTGGAGAACAGCAAATGCTAGCAATGGGAAGAGCCTTAATGACACGACCAAAGCTTATTTTGCTAGATGAACCTTCAATGGGTTTGGCGCCCCTTTTGGTTGATGAAATTTTTAGTATGATTCAAACAGTTAATGATGAGGGAACAACTGTGCTGTTGGTAGAACAGAATGCAAATAAGGCCCTTCATATTGCAAACAGAGCCTATGTGTTGGAAACTGGAACGATTAAATTATCAGGGAATGCAAGAGACTTACTTGCAAATCCAGAAGTTCAACAAGCTTATTTAGGTGGATAATTAAAGGAACTGTCTCTGTGAGGCAGTTTTTTTATGGGAAATATTATTCTCAGAGAAAAATTATAGAAAAATTCTTAAAGGGATGTATTTTCGTTCTTGATATGAAAATATTCCTATGATATACTGTAAAAATTGAATGTTAATAATTTATATATGAAGGATACGGAGGAAAATATGAGCACAACAATTGAAAGTATTGAAAAAAATATCGCGACCCTAAAGATTGAGATTAATCCAGAGGAGTTTTCAAAGGCTGTAAAAAAATCTTATGATAAAAATAAAAAACGTTTTTCGGTTCAAGGTTTCAGAAAAGGAAAAGTACCTAAAAAAGTAATCGAAGCCTACTATGGACAAGGTGTTTTTTTGGAAGATGCCATTGATTTCGCTTTTCCATCGGCTTATGCAGGGGCTTTAGAAGAAACAGAAATTAAGCCAGTAACCCGTCCAGATTTAGAAACAATCGAAAAAATTAGCGAAGAAGAAGGCGCTACTTTTATTGTAAAAGTTGGAGTAAAACCTGAAATTAAGCTTGGGGAATATAAAGGGGCTGAAATTGAATCTTTAGAAGCAACCATTACTCCAGAAGAAATTGACGCAGAATTGAAAAAAATGCAAGACCAAAATTCAAGATTAATTACCTTGGATGCAGGTGAAGTTAAAGATGGCGCGACGGTTACCATTGATTACGAAGGATTTTTAGATGATGAACCTTTTGTTGGAGGAAAAGATACAGACTACGAACTTGTTATTGGTAGTGGTACTTTTATTCCAGGTTTTGAAGAGCAGCTTATTGGGGCAAAACTCGGAGAAGAAACCGAAGTAAATGTTACCTTCCCTGAGGATTATCATGCAGAAAACTTAAAGGGAAAAGCAGTTGTTTTTAAAGTTCAAGTGAAAGGAATTAAAGAAAAAGAACTGCCAGAATTGGACGATGAATTTGCAAAAGATACCAGTGAATTTGATACGTTAGAAGAATTGAAAGCCGATGTTGAAAGCAAATTAAAAGAAACGAAAGCAGGTCAATTAAAAAATGCAGCAGAGATGACCGCAGTGAATTTTGCAGTTGAAAATGCTGAATTAGATATTCCTTATCTAATGGTTGAGGAAGAAGTTGATCGAAATCTTGAAAACTTTGAAGCTCAAATGAAACAACAAGGCATTTCCCTTGAAGATTACTTTAAATTTACTAATGTCAATAAAGAAGACTTTAGAGAAAACCTAAAAGCCGATGCTGAGAAAAATATTAAAATTGAATTGGTTTTAGCAAAAATTACTGAAGAAGAAAAGATTGAAGTAAGCGAAGAAGAAATTGACGAAGAAATCAAAGTTTATGCAGAAGCCTATGGTCATGATTTCGAAGAATACAAGAAAAATCTTCAAGAAAGAATGCTTGAATATTTAAAATCGAATATTCAACGAAAAAAAGCAGTGGATATGCTTGTAGAATCCGCTAAAGTAAAAGCTTAATAAAAGAGAGTAGGAAGTAGCGTTAATGCTAAAAAATAATACAGAAAATTTTACGATATCTAACAACCTTGTGCCAATGGTTGTAGAACAAACAGGTCGAGGAGAACGGTCTTATGACCTGTTTTCTCGACTATTAAAAGAACGGATTATTTTTCTCAATGGAGAAATAAACGAAAGCTTGGCAAGCCTTATTGTAGGACAACTAATCTTTTTAGAGGCTGAAAATGCGGATAAGGATATTCAAATCTATATTAACAGCCCAGGTGGATCGGTGACGGCTGGTATGGCTATTTTTGATACAATGAATTTTGTTCATTGTGATGTCTCTACGCTATGCGTTGGAATGGCAGCATCAATGGGGGCTTTTCTTTTAGCAGCTGGAGCAAAAGGGAAGCGTTTTTCATTGCCAAATAGCGAAATCATGATTCATCAACCTCTTGGTGGTGCCCAAGGACAAAGTACAGATGTAGAAATCTATGCGAAAAGATTAATTAAGACGAGAGAAAAGCTTAACCAAATACTAAGCAAACAAACAGGACAATCTTTAGAGAGAATTGCTTTAGACACAGATCGAGATAATTTCATGGATCCAGAGGAAGCAAAAGCATATGGATTGATTGATAAAATAATTGTTTCAAGATAGGAGAATGAACGATGCCGAAATTTGAAGATGGAATTGAAAATGTTCGTTGTTCATTTTGTGGAAAAAGCCAATCCCAGGTAAAACGAATGGTCGCAGGACCTGGGGTTTATATTTGTAATGAGTGTATTGAATTATGCGAAGAGATCATAGAGGGAGAAGAACAAACAGAAGAGATCATTTTTTCGGATGTTTTAAAACCTCAAGCCATTAAGGAAAAACTTGACGCCTATGTTATTGCTCAAGATAAAGCGAAACGAGCTTTAGCGGTCGCCGTTTATAACCACTATAAACGAATTTCATATTTTGAAGAGGACGACTTGGATACTGATGTAGAACTCCAGAAAAGCAATATACTTCTCATCGGTCCAACAGGATCTGGGAAAACTTTACTTGCCCAAACCTTGGCTAGAGTTTTAAATGTTCCTTTTGCCATAGCAGATGCAACATCATTAACGGAGGCAGGATATGTTGGAGAAGATGTAGAAAACATTCTACTCAAGCTTTTGCAAGCCGCTAATTTTGATGTTGAAAAGGCAGAAAAAGGGATTATTTATATTGACGAAATTGATAAGATTTCTCGAAAAGGGGACAATCCCTCCATTACCCGTGATGTAAGTGGAGAAGGTGTTCAGCAAGCCTTATTAAAAATTCTAGAGGGAACCGTTGCAAATGTGCCACCACAGGGCGGGCGAAAACATCCCCATCAAGAATTCATACAAATAAATACGAACAATATTTTATTTATTTGTGGAGGCGCATTTGATGGAATGGATAAAGTGATTGAAGAACGTATTGATAAGAGTTCGATTGGGTTTGGTGCAGATATCAGAAGTAGTGAAGAAAAACTTAAGGATATACAAACCTATGAAATAGAACCACAAGATCTACTAAAATATGGATTAATTCCAGAGTTTATTGGGAGAATTCCTGTGATTGCTTCATTACATCATTTAGATGAGGAAGCGCTTATACGAATTTTAACAGAACCTCGGAATGCCTTGGTTAAGCAATATATTAAAATGTTTAAAATCGAAGGTGTGGAATTAGAGTTTCAAGAAGATGCTCTTGTTTCCATTGCAAAAAAAGCCTTAGATAATAAGACAGGTGCTCGAGGTCTAAGAGGGATTATTGAAAGCATTATGTTAGATATTATGTTTGAAGTGCCTTCAAATGAAAGCATTAAAAAAGTAATCATAACAAAAGATGTTGTCGATAATAAAACAGAACCTCTTTTGATTTTAGAAGAAATATCGGAAGAGGATTGCAAAGAGAAAAAAATAGTATCTTAAAAGCCTATGGCTTTTTTTGACCTTGACAAAAGCCCCGTGACTTGTGGTATAAAGATACAAGTTTCATGAATTAATTTGTCAAGGTTCGTTATTTTTTGGAAATTCGAGTAGATACTATAGGTTAAGGAGCTGAAAACATTGAATACTGAAATTAAAGAAACAATCGACGAATTAGTAGAAATACCAAAAGGAATAGATCCAGAAGTCTGTCTTTCGGAAAAAGAAACCCTTCCACTGATTCCATTACGTGGCATGAGTGTATTTCCAGGAATGGTTGTCCATTTTGATGTGGGAAGAGAAAAATCAATTAAGGCACTGGAAGCGGCAATGGAAAAAGATCAGATGGCTTTTTTAGTCACTCAAAAAGAAGTCATAAAAGAAACGATTGCCCCAGAAGATTTTTATGAAGTGGGATGTCGAGCGAAGGTAAAACAACTATTAAAAATGCCTGACAACCTAGTTCGGGTATTAGTGGAAGTTCAAGAAAGAAGAGAAATTTTAGAGTACGAAACAGTGGTACCTTATTTTTCAGTAACATCAAAACCAGTTAAATCGGTTTTTTATGATACCAAAGAAAACAGGACATTAATTCGGATGATTCGTGAGTCATTCTCAAATTATATGACAGTCACACGAAAAGTTGCAACGGATCTTATTTTGGCCATGGATACCTTGGATGACCCAGATCAACTCATTGATGTTATTGGAGCAAATCTTTTCTTAGATCTTGAAGATAGTCAACGTCTTATTCAAGAAACGGATGTTAACAAACGCTTGGTTATTGCCTATGAAATTTTGGTTGAAGAAGTCGAAATGATTAAAATTGAACATAATATTGATGAAAAAGTTCGTGGCGAAATGTACAAACATCAACGTGAATATTATTTAAGAGAACAGATTAAGGTGATTCAAGACGAATTAGGTGAAGGGGATGTTCAAAGCGAAATTGATGTTTATCGAGAACGTTTGGATGCACTTGAACTAGAAAGTGAAGTGAGAGAAAAAGTCCTTGGAGAAATAAATCGACTAACGAAGGTTCCCCAGGGATCTTCGGAAGCGGGGTTAATCCAGACCTATATTGAGTGGATTTTAGATCTCCCTTGGAATACTCTTACGGTAGAAACAGTTGACGTTTCTGAGGCAAGAAAAATCTTAGATGAAGATCATTTTGCATTGGATAAAGTAAAGGAAAGAATTCTAGAGTACATTTCGGTTCTTCAATTGTCGAATTCAATGAAATCACCCATTGTGTGTTTAGTGGGTCCTCCAGGGGTAGGTAAGACCTCCATAGCAAAATCAATTGCGAGAGCCCTAAATCGGGAATATGTCAGAATGTCCCTTGGTGGAATGCGAGACGAAGCTGAAATTCGTGGACACCGTAGAACTTATATTGGTGCGATTCCTGGGAGAATTATTTATAACATCAAAAAATCTGGAACTCGAAATCCTTTATTTCTTCTTGATGAGGTTGATAAATTAGGTCAAGATTTTAAAGGAGATCCTGGATCAGCTTTATTAGAGGTTTTAGATCCAGAGCAAAATAACACATTTACAGATCATTATTTAGAATTGCCATTTGATTTATCACAGGTTTTATTCTTAACAACAGCGAATTCCTTATCAACCATTCCACGACCACTCTTGGATCGAATGGAAGTCATTGAAGTTAATGGTTATGTAGAAAGTGAAAAAGTAGAAATTGCCCAGCGGTATTTAATTCCAAAACAGTTAGAGATACATGGGCTTAAAAAATCGACATGTAAAATTAGCGAAACCGCCATTAGAAACACCATTGAATATCATACAAGAGAATCAGGTGTTCGAGAGTTAGAACGAAAAATTGCTCAAATTTGTCGGGTGGCGGCAAAAGAGATTGTAGAGAAAAATAAAAAAAGTATTAGCATCACTCAAAAGAATTTAGAAAAGTTTTTAGGGAAAAATCAATATTCCTTTGAATTGATTGAAGACAAAAAAGAAGTGGGTTTAGTTAATGGACTAGCCTGGACACCTGTTGGAGGCGATACCCTTCAGATTGAAGTGGTGATTGTAGAAGGAACTGGAAAAATTGAAATTACTGGACAGCTTGGGGATGTAATGAAAGAATCAGTGAAGGCTGGGGTGAGTTATATACGATCCCAAGCAGAGGCTCTTGGTGTCGATCCTACTTTTTATTCTAAAAAAGATATTCATTTACATGTTCCAGAAGGTGCTGTACCCAAAGATGGCCCATCAGCGGGAATTTCTATTACCACCGCATTAATTTCAGCCTTAACAAATAAGCCTGTTCCCCAAAACCTGGCAATGACAGGGGAAATTACCTTAAGGGGAAGAGTCCTTCCTATTGGAGGACTTAGAGAGAAGTTAACGGCGGCTCATCGAGCAGGAATTAAGGAAATTATATTACCTAAAGAAAATGAAAAAGATCTTGAAGATGTACCCCAAATTGTATTGGATGCCCTACATATTCAGCCTGTGAAGTCAATGATAGAGGTAGTAAACAGTGTGTTTACTCAATTATAATTTCCAATTTTTACAATGAAATGAGGAAAAATGAAAGTCAAAAAAGCAGAAATAGTGATGAGCGCTGTTGCAGAAGCTCAATATCCAGATGATAATTTGCCGGAAATTGTGTTGTTAGGTCGGTCAAATGTTGGTAAATCTTCATTCGTTAATACATTAATTGATCGACGGGGGTTAGCTCGAACAAGCTCACAACCTGGGAAAACTCAGACAATGAATTTCTACCTTATTAACGACATGTTCTATTTTGTAGATATGCCAGGATATGGATATGCAAAGGTTTCTAAAAAAGAGCGGGAAAAATGGGGAAAAATGATTGAAAAATATCTAAGATTGCGTGAAAATGCCGTCTTAGTTTTTCAACTCATTGATTCACGGCATGAACCCTCTGAGGATGATTGCTTAATGCACGAATGGTTAATTTTCTATGGATTAAATCCATTGATTATAGGCACTAAAAGTGACAAGCTTTCAAAGATCAATCAGAAGAAAGCAAAAGATCGGATTGCTAGAAAATTAAATCTGAGTAGTTCCAAAGATGTCATTCTTTTTTCAACAGAAAGCAAGATTGGAAAAGAAGAGACATGGGAGAGGATTGAATCAGTATTATAGAAGTTAGGCTATTGTAATACACAATGGCCTTTTTCTTTAGTCATCAGTGAGATAAATGAAAAAAAATTTTATACTTAGTGAAAACAGAATAAGGGAAATTGCCTTGGAACAAGGAATTGATTTAGTTGGCTTCTTCAAACCCGACCCCCTCGTTGAATGTCTGCCTTTTTTGGAAGAACGAATTAAAAAAGGGTTTGAAACAGGGTTTGAAAATGGCTGTCCCGAAGAACGGATTCAGTATACACATTGTTTTCCTGAGGCTAAATCGGGGATAGGGATTGGTATAAACTACTATCAAGAAATTCCCTATCCAAGGGATGGAAAAGAGCGAAGTAAAATTGCTTCGGTTGCTTGGGGGGAAGATTATCACAGGGTTCTAAAACGAAAAATGACGGATCTCATTGAGGCAGTGCTAGCGCTTTACCCAGTTGACACCCGAAATGAGGTGAGCTATAAAATTTGCGTCGATACGTCGCCAGTGGTAGACCGAGGAACAGGCTATCGGTGTGGATTTGGTTTCTTTGGTAAAAACAATTGTTTAATTAATAAAAGTCTTGGAAGTTATTTTTTCATCGGTGAAATTTTGATTAATCAATCAATTGAATTTAGCTCCCAAAAACCAATTGAAAGCCAATGTGGGGATTGTGATTTGTGTATAAAAGCGTGTCCACACGGCGCTTTAGGTGAAGGCTATTCCCTTGATCCATCACGGTGTATTTCTTATTTAACACAGAAAAAAGAATTAAGTCAAGAGGAAGAAACGCGAATAACCCACTATGCTTATGGGTGTGATCTTTGTCAAAAGGTGTGTCCTTTTAATGAAGGACTTAACGAGACAACGGAATCAAGTTTTTTAACGAAGGAAGACTTTGCCTTTCCGATGACTGAAGAGCTTTTGGAAATGTCCAACAGTGATTTTAAGAGAAGGTTTGGAAGAACCGCAGGAGGATGGCGAGGAAAAAAAACAATGATTCGAAATGTAAAACTTCTTGAGAGAAATAAAAAAATATGATTTTCTTTATAAGAGTGATATAATATAATGATTGATGCATAAATTATGGAATAGAATATTTTGGAGGGAAACATGGTAAGAGATCGTTTTGCACCAAGTCCTACAGGAAATGTGCATGTAGGAAGTTTGCGTACAGCATTATACAATTATTTGTTTGCAAAAAAAAATAATGGATCTTTTTTATTAAGATTAGAAGACACAGACCAAACACGATACGAAGAAGGGGCTGTGGAAAATTTACTAAATGCCCTAACAATTACTGGAGTAATTCCAGACGAAGGACTTTTAAAGACAAAGAATGATGAAATTCTTCAAAAAGGAGATTGTGGACCCTACATACAATCTGAAAGATTAGAGATATATCAAGAGCATTTAAAGAAACTTTTAGATCATGGGGATGCTTACTATTGCTTTTGTACCAAAGAGCGGTTAGAAGAGGTAAGAGAACTTCAAAAAAGAGAGGGGGAAACCCCGAAATATGATGGTCATTGTAAAACCCTAACACCAGAGGAAATTCAAGAAAAGATTAATTCAGGAATACCTTATGTTATTCGTCTCAAACTTCCAAAGGATCAAAAAATTTCTTTCGACGATGGGGTACGTGGAATAATTGAAATGAATTCCAAAGATTTAGACGATCAAGTTTTAATGAAAACAGATGGTTTTCCAACCTATCATTTGGCAGTGGTTGTTGATGATCATTTAATGGGAATTACACACGTTATAAGAGGAGAAGAATGGTTGCCATCCACACCAAAACATGTTTATTTATACCAGTGTTTTGATTGGGAAGCTCCTCAATTTATTCATCTTCCTAATATTTTAAATGATGATCGAAAAAAATTAAGTAAGCGACAAGGGGATGTTTCCGTAGGAGATTTCCTTAAGAAGGGGTACTTACCAGAAGCTTTAATTAATTTTTTAGCCCTTCTTGGTTGGAGTCCTGAAGATGAGCAAGAAATTTTTTCCATGGAAGAGTTAATTCAGTCTTTTGACGTTACAAGAATTAATAAATCAGGAGCCGTTTTTGATCGAAGTAAACTAAATTGGATGAACGCACATTATATCAAAGAACTTCCGATTGAAGATTTAGTGAAAAATATGATGCCTTTTTTAATTGAGTCTGGGTTTATTTTAGAAAGTGAAATAGAAACAAAAAAAACTTGGCTTGAAAAAATAGGAGAATTACTAAGAGATCGTATCGAATATTTTGCTCAGGTACCAGAGGAACTCAAGCTTCTTTTGAATAAAGAATTTGTAATTACAGATCCTGAAGCTTTAGCACTTTTAAAAGAAGAATCAACCCTAAGAGTTTACAAAGCACTGATGGACAAAATTGAAAATTCAGAGGTTCTTGATGCGCCACGGGGAAAAGCGATTTTAAAAGAAATACAAAAAGAAGAAAAGGTTAAGGGAAAACTCCTTTACATGCCAACGAGAATCATGATTACAGGGGAAATGCATGGTCCAGATTTAACCTTAATTATGGATGTTCTAGGAAAAGCGGAAGTTATGGAAAGGCTGTTAAAAGCCCAAGAAAAAATAAAGTAGGGAGGAAATTTAATGGATCAGCAAAAGATCAACAAAAAGGCGTTGTTCCAATTAATAGGCATCACTTTGGTGATTGCCATTTTGGGATACATCTTGTTTTATGGAGTGACCATTGGGGTTTATGATATTGGCAAAATTGGTGATAATATTCATTATGGATTAGATTTAACAGGAGGGGTAAATGTTGTTTTAGAAGCAGAATCGACTCAAGATGATCCTGTTACCCCAGAAAAAATTGACTCGGCTATTTTAACAATTCGTCAACGAATTGATGCCATTGGAGTTTCAGAACCAACCATTACAAAGCAAGGGGAAAATCGGATACGTGTCTCCATTCCATCAGTCACTGATCAGGAAGAAGCCCTTAATTTAATTGGTAAGACAGCCCAGCTAGAATTTGTAGGACCAGATGATACGGTTATCCTTACCGGCAAAGATGTTGTTGACTCAAAGGCAGTCATGCAAAATGGAAACAATGGAATCGAACAAGCAGTGGTAACCCTAAAATTTAGTGAAGAGGGTAGCAAGCTTTTTGAAGAAGCTACACAAAAATATATAGGACAGGCCATAAAAATCAAGCTTGATGATGAAATTATTTCTTCTCCTACCGTAAACGTCGTGATTTCTAATGGAGAGGCAGTAATTGAGGGGATGGGAAATCTTGATGAAGCTGGTAATTTAGCCTCGCTGATTCGAGGAGGAGCTCTTCCAGTAAAACTTAACCCTGTAGAAATACGGACAGTAGGTCCAACCCTTGGACAGAATTCATTAGAAAAAAGTTTGTTGGCAGGAGCCATTGGGATTGGTTTAGTTCTTATTTTCATGTTAATTTTCTATCGAGGACTTGGCTTTATTGCTGATTTAGCATTGCTCATTTACATCATGTTAGTATTAACGATTATGGCTTTATTAAATGTGACCCTTACGTTACCAGGAATTGCAGGTCTCATTCTTTCAATTGGAATGGCGGTTGATGCTAATGTTATTATTTTTGAACGGATTAAGGAAGAGGCTCGTTTGGGGAAATCATTATTAACCTCGATTGATGCAGGCTTTTCAAGAGCTTTTTCAACCATTTTAGACTCTAACGTTACGACCTTAATTGCTGGAGGGGTTTTATTTTTCCTTGGAAGTGGTAGTGTGCAAGGCTTTGCCGTGACCTTAATCTTAGGGATTTTAGTAAGTATGTTCACAGCAATTTTTATAACCAAACATTTAATTAAATTGCTCATTAAATCTGGGGTTTTTAATAACAACGCTTTTTATGGGCTATAGAAAGGAGAAATAAAATGAAAAAAATGCTGATTATTGAAAAAAGTAAAATTTGGTTTATTATCTCCTTGGTGTTAATAACAATCAGTTTAGGTTCCCTCTTAATTCAGGGTTTGAATTTTGGAATTGATTTTATTGGTGGAACCATTGTTACCATTGAGCTAAACACAACATTTGAAACAAACGAAGCAAAAGAATTAGTAAATAAATATGATCCCAGTGCAGATGTAACCTATGCTGGAGAAGATAAAACCCAGGTTATTATTAGTACAAAAAAAGATTTGACCACAGAAGAGAGACAATCCTTATTTTCTGAATTTCAAGCAAAGTATGATCTCAAAGACAGTGATTTGCTCTCAATTGATACGGTAAGTCCTGCAATTGGAAAGGAAATTACCAACAATGCCATCATTGCCTCGGTTGTTGCCGTTTTGTTGATGCTTGTTTATATCAGTTTCCGTTTCGAATTTCTTTTTGGATTAACAGCGGTTCTTGCCCTAATCCATGATTTAATCATTGTTTTAGGGGTATATTCCATTTTCCAAATACAGGTTAATTCACCCTTTATTGCGGCGATCTTAACAATATTGGGTTATTCTATTAATGATACCATTGTTGTTTTTGACCGAATACGAGAAAATCGTCGTAAATTTGGGAAAGATGATTATGCAGATTTAGTTGATACAAGTGTTACACAAACAATGCGACGGAGTATTAACACCTCATTAACCACTTTAATGGCCATTGGAGCCTTGTATTTTTTCGGTGTTTCAGCCATTCAAGATTTTGCTTTACCCCTAATTGTAGGAATTGTTAGTGGGACTTACTCATCAATTTTCATAGCAAGTGCCCTTTGGTATCGCATTAAACAAGCACAGATTAAAAAAAGTGAAAAGATTAAAAACACAAAAGGAATTTAAAATGAAGTAAAGATCTGAATACATTCAGATCTTTACTTTTTTACTTTAGTATATGATAATAAAGTAATTAAGAAAAAAGAGGGGAATCAATGTCAAAAAAAACGCAATGGGTTATGCGAAAGACCGAAGATAAAATTGAATTAAAAAATAAATTAATGGAGACCTTAAAAATAAGTGCTTTATCAAGTGAGCTTTTAATTAATCGAGGAATTACAGAGGTTAAGGAAGGGGCCCACTATCTCGAACCTCGTTTAGAGAGTCTCCATGATCCATTTTTAATGCATGGCATGGAAAGCTCAGTTCAGAGAATACTTAAAGCAAAAGAAAAAAAAGAAAAAATTTGCTTATATGGAGATTATGATGCTGATGGAACCATTGGGGTGTCGATTCTTTATCAATTTATGAAGAATCATGGTTTTTTAGTTGAGTATTTTATTCCAAACCGTATGGAGACAGGATATGGACTTCATATAAAGCCACTTGAAAAGATCATTGAGTCTGGCGTCACTTTATTAATTACTGTGGATAATGGAATCTCTGCCATTGATCAAATCGCCTATGCTAAGCAAAGAAAGATGGACATCATAATAACGGATCATCATGAATGTCCAGAACAATTACCCGAAGCCTACAGTATAATTAACCCCAAACATCCAGAGTCAGTTTATCCATTTAATGAACTTTGTGGTGCTGGGGTTGCCCTAAAACTCCTGCAGGGATTGGTACAAAGAATGGGGATTCAAATAGAATTAAAGGAATACATAGAGTGCGTAGCAATTGCAACAGTAGCTGATTTAGTCCCCCTCAAAAATGAGAACAGAGCGATTGTTTCACTGGGAATTCAATATATTAATAAAGGGACGAGTAATTTAGGGATTAAAAGTCTCATGATGGTAAGTGAATTAGATTCAGTAAAGGCTTGGCACTTTGGTTTTGTTTTAGGGCCGAAAATTAATGCAGCTGGCCGATTAGGTGAAGCAGAAAAAATTGTGGAGCTATTTACTGGAAATGATGAAAGAACCTTATTGGATTTAGGGGTATTTCTAAGTAATGAAAACAGAAAACGCCAAGAAATGGAACAAAAGATTTTAGGGGAAGCCTTGGAACAGATTGATAGAGAGGGACTCTTTAAAGATGATATTATCGTCGTTTTTTCAGAAGGCTGGCATCCTGGTGTCATTGGGATTGTTGCAAGTCGTATTCAAGAAAACTATTATTGTCCAGTCATTGTGATTTCAGTCGAAGGTAATGAAGGAAAAGGTTCCTGTCGGAGTGTTGAAGGTTTCAATATTTATCAAGGATTGTCAAATTCCAAGGAACTATTTACGAATTTTGGTGGACACGCTTTAGCAGCAGGATTTTCGATACCAAAAGAAAATATTCTTAAGCTTAGAGACGAACTGAACAATTATGGAAAAGAAAAAGAAATAAAAAACTTCCTCACAAAAAAAGTTTACTATGACAAGACAATAAAAATGAAAGAGTTTACCTGGGAAAACTATGAAGAGATACAAAAATTCGAGCCCACAGGTTTAGGCAATCCAACTCCCCAATTTGTATTGGATCGTCCGTTGGTTCTTTCAGGAGGAACGATGGGTAAAGAAAAAAACCATCTCTTCATTAAATTTGAAACTTTAAGAGGCGTAGGTTTTAGATTAGCAGATTTTTTCAATGAAAATCCAGAAATATCCTCCTATGGAAGACATCCGATTTCCTTACTATGTCGTATGGATTCCAATGAATATCAAGGAAGGGTTTCTTTGCAAATCGCCATTAAAGATATAAAAAAAAATCCACTTTGGGATTTTGAAAAAGCAAAAGAGTTAGTAAAAATTCTTGTTGTTGAAAAGGAACCCCTTTCCCAAATAGAGAGGATATTAGAAGGTGTTTCAATACAATTACTCGAAATAAATCGGCCCGAGTTACACCATGTTTTTGTGTGTTTGAAACGTTTTGGGGCAAAAGGTCTCAAATTAGGGAATGATGAAAATAAAAATTATCCAGTCAGCTTATTTCATGTGCTATTTGCCTGTGAAATTTTTAGAGAATGCAAATTTATTGCCTATACGGTTAAGGAGCAAAGTATTTTTTGTGAAGTTTTAGACATAAAAGAAAAAAAGGATATTCAAAAGTCTAAACTAATGATAAAATTAAGGGATATTTTAAAAGCTTAAGAGGAGAATGAGATGAATCTTAAAGAATTAATTGATGTGTACGATGGATTTCCAAAAGAAGGGATTAGTTTTAAAGATATTAATAGCTTAATTCTTAAGCCAGAGGCATTTAAGGTAGTTATTGATGAAATGCTAAACGTTGCAAAAGCTTTGGATATTAATCGGGTAATCATACCAGAAGCACGAGGATATATTTTTGGAACGCCTCTCGCTTATTTATTAGGGGCTGGATTAGTGCCAGTGAGAAAGCCTGGAAAGCTACCAGGAGAAGTTGTTATGCAAGAATATGATTTAGAGTACGGCTCTAATATTGTTGAAATACAGAAAAAATCCATTAGTCCTGGAGATCGTGTCGTGTTAGTAGACGATTTACTTGCAACAGGGGGAACCTTAATGGCGGCAGCAAAACTTGTTGAAGAACTGGGTGGAGAAGTGGCTGGAATTATCACTTTAATTGAGCTTACCGATTTAAAAGGACGGGATGTACTAAAAGATTATTATGTTTATTCATTAATCTCTTATCCTTGTTGAAACAAATTTAAAATAAAGGCAGAAAGAACATGGAAAATGATGGAATTAGAGGAAAAATTGATACTGTTATAGACCTCGTAAAATCTAATAACCCTTCTGCGAATACACAAATGATCTTTAAAGCTTATGAGTTAGCAAGGGAAGCCCACAAGGATCAGCGACGACTTTCAGGGGAAGAATATGTCATTCATCCAGTCTCAGTTGCCTATATTTTAGCTGAGATGCAAATGGACACTGAAACAATTGTTGCAGGAATTCTCCATGATGTCATTGAAGATACGATCTATTCCTATGATTTTATTAAGGAAAATTTTAATGAGCAAGTAGCAGATTTAGTTGAAGGTGTCACAAAAATTGGACGAATAGAATTTCAATCAAAGGAAGAAAGTCAAGCTGAAAATCTGAGAAAAATGATTTTAGCAATGTCAAAAGATATTCGGGTTATTTTAATAAAACTAGTGGATCGGTTACACAATATGCGAACACTGGAATATATGCGAGAAGCAAAACAGATTGAAAAATCCAAGGAAACCTTGGAGATTTATGCACCCATTGCAAATAGACTTGGGATCTCTGCAATCAAATGGGAATTAGAAGATTTATCACTTAAGTATCTTGACCCTGATGGGTATTATGATCTTGTTCAGAAAATTAAAACAAAAAAGAATATCAGAGAAGCCTATATCGCTCGGGTCATTAACATTTTGTCCAGAGAAATTGACCATGTGGGTACCAATGCTCAAATTTATGGACGCTCAAAACATTTCTATAGTATTTATCGCAAAATGAAAAATCAAAATCGAAATTTTGACGAAATCTACGACCTTATAGCGGTTCGGGTCATTACAGAATCCGTCAAAGATTGTTATGGAGTTTTGGGGGTTGTACATACCCAATGGACGCCCATTCCAGGTCGCTTTAAAGATTATATTGCAATGCCAAAACCAAACCTCTATCAATCCATCCATACAACTGTTATTGGCCCAGATGGGGAACCTTTTGAAATTCAAATTAGAACAAAAGAAATGCATGAGACAGCGGAATATGGAATCGCCGCCCATTGGAAATACAAAGAAGGCCGCACAGAGACAAAAAGTAATAAATACGAAGCAAAAATGTCTTGGTTGCGACAAATACTTGAATGGCAAAAGGAAGTTGAAGATGCGGGAGAGCTTGTAGAAACCATTAAAGGGGATTTATTAAACGAAGAGGTCTATGTTTTTTCACCAAAAGGTACCGTAATCGAATTACCTTCAGGATCATGCCCTCTTGATTTTGCCTATCGCATTCATAGTGACATTGGTAATCATTGCGTAGGGGCTAAAATCAACAACAAAATAGTCCCTTTGAATTATCCATTAAAGAATGGGGATATCATTGAAGTAATGACTTCCAAAAATTCCAATGGTCCCAGTCGGGATTGGCTAAATTTTGTAA
Organism: Eubacteriaceae bacterium; assembly: GCA_051649025.1. Lineage (GTDB taxonomy): Bacteria > Bacillota > Clostridia > Eubacteriales > Eubacteriaceae > Acetobacterium. The sequence continues at coordinate 24,281 of JBOFGH010000032.1, read as the reverse complement.
AAAGCGCCCATGCTCGAAATAAAATTAAGCAGTATTTTAAAAAAGAAGAAAAAGATGAAAATATTCATAAAGGACGTAGTTTATTAGAACGAGAAATCAAAAGAGAAGGGTTACAACACTCTAACCTTTTAAATTTGAACAATCTCGAATTATTGAGCGAAAAATGCAATTATAAAAACTTGAACGATTTTTATGCTGCCATTGGTTATAACGGCATAAAAATGGGAACAATCATTCAAAAAATGAAAGTTCTATTTCCTAAAGAATTTCCAGAAGTTGTTGAAGAAGTGGTCTTAAAAAAACCACAGAGAGAATATAAAGCAACCAGTAGTACGGTAATCGTAGCAGGACAAAATGAAATAGATGTTCATTTTTCAAAATGCTGCAACCCTGTTCCAGGTGATAAAATTGTTGGATATATTACAAAAGGACGTGGTATTTCAGTCCATCGTACCGATTGTAGTAATGTTCTGAGCTTAACAGATCAAGATCGCATTGTTCAAGTGGAATGGAACAAGTATAGTGTTGGTTCTTTTACAGCTGAAATTCAGATAAAAGCCCATGAAGCCCAAGGGACCATTATAAAAATATCAAAAACATTTATGGATATGAACATTCCAGTAACAGCCCTTAATGCAAAAAGTGAGAAAAATGAATATGATTATTTTTCAGCAACGATTGAAGTAAAAAGCAGAAGAGAGTTAAATTTATTAATTAAAAACTTAACTAAGATAAAAGAAATCATAACGATTCATCGAGTATAGGAGTAAAAATGCGTGGAGTAGTGCAACGTGTAGTATCTTCTGAGGTAAGAGTAGAAGAAAAAATTGTAGGGAAAATAGGGTTCGGAATTAACCTTCTTTTAGGGATCAAAGAAGATGATACAGAAGCCGATATGGATTATATCATAAATAAATTGGTTAACCTGAGAATTTTTGATGACAAAGAAGGAAAAATGAATGAATCAATTTTAGATGTAGAGGGAGAAATTCTTGTTATTTCTCAGTTTACTCTTTATGGAGATTGTAGAAAAGGAAGGCGACCCAGTTTTTTTAAAGGGGGACCTGTAGAAGAAGCAGAAAAGAAGTACCATCTTTTTTTGGAAAAATTAAAAAAATTCCCTATTAAAAAGGTTGATTCTGGTGTTTTTCAGGCAGAAATGGCAGTAACCATTATCAACGATGGACCAGTGACCCTTTTACTTGACAGTGAGAAGATGTTTTAAAAAAGGAGACGACAATGGAATTAGAGAAATTATCTTTAGGGGTGATGGGAACAAATTGCTATATTATTTGGGATTGTGATACTTTAGAAGCGGCAGTGATTGATCCAGGATTTGAAGATGAAAGAATTTTTGATTGTATTGAGAGCAATAATCTAAAGGTAAAATATATATTGCTAACCCATGGACATTTTGATCACCTTGGAGGGGTCGATCGGGTTAAGGAAAGAACCCATGGAAAAATTCTTATTCACGAAAATGATGGGGATTGTTTGCCTAAACCAGAGAGGAATCTTTCGGTTTTAGCTGGGTTAGAATTAAAAGTTACCCCTGCGGATGGGTTCCTTTTTGATGGGGAAACCCTCAAACTAGGGAGTCGAGAGATTAAAGTGATTCACACCCCAGGCCATTCAGCTGGTGGTGTTTGTTTTTTAGTTGAAGATCAGCTTATTTCGGGAGATACTTTGTTTTATTCCTCCATAGGCAGAACCGATTTTGCAGATGGCGATTTAAAAGAGATTATAAAAAGTATACGGGATAAGATTATTGTATTAGGGGATGAAATTCAGGTTTATCCTGGTCATGGTGAAAATACGACCATTGGTTACGAACGTTTAAATAATCCTTTTTTAAAGGGGAATCTTTAGGAGCAGCACAGATGAAAGTTCTTCTCTTTAATCTCGAAAGAAGGGATTTGAATTATTATTTTAGAGAAATGTACCAAGCCTTCGAACCAGAAATAAAAGCAGTATATTCAGGCAGTTGTGATGGTGTTTTATCTCAAAAAAATGATGGCATGATGTTAAAACTTTCCCTTGCTTGGGAGGGGAGACAAAGCCTTGAAAAAACTTATCAAATGACTGGAGATCCAGGACCCCTTGAAAAGAGTATTTACAAGGGGTTTCTTTACGATTTTTTATGTGTTTATTTTAATAGAACCCTTCAATGGGGAACATTAACTGGAATTAAGCCTGTGAAAATTGTACAGAACCAGATTGATTTAGGATTTTCTTTTGAAGAAATAAAAGAAAAACTAATGGTTTTGTATCGAGTTTCCGAAGATCGGGCACAGCTTTTAATTGAGATTGCAAAAAAACAAAGCATTATTTTATCTCAAAGAGAAAGTGATGAAAAAAAAGAGTGGGTAAGCATTTATGTAGGGATTCCATTATGTCCTCAGAAGTGTTCATATTGCTCCTTTACCTCAACAGTTGTAGATAAGAACAAAGAAAATCTAAAAAACTATTTTAAAAACTTGCTCATCGAAATAAAGTGTTTAGGAGAAACCCTTTCACATTTTGGTGTTAAGGTTGATACCTTGTATATTGGAGGTGGAACACCTACCGTATTGTCGGCGTACCAACTTAATAAGTTGATGACAGCTCTAGAAGAGTCCTTTACTTTAAAAGAAATAAGAGAATACACCCTTGAGGCAGGAAGACCAGAAACCATTACTAAAGAGAAACTAGAGATTGCCAAAAAACATGGTGTCGATCGTATTTGCTTGAATCCACAATCGATGAACCCTAAAACCCTAGCAGCCATTGGGCGTTATTGGAAAGAGGGGCTCATTGAGGAAAAAGAAAAACTGATTCGCTCAGAAGGCTTTAAAACATTAAACATGGATTTAATTGTTGGATTGCCGAATGAAAAATCCGAAGACTTTATGAAGACCTTGGATCAGATCATTGCAATGAACCCTGAGAATATAACCATTCATCATTTGTCAATAAAAAAAGGATCCTCCCTTAAACATCATAACGGCATTCATGTAAATCATGGATTCGGAGAAGGTTTTTATCAAAGGCTGCAAAAGAAACTCCAAAATCATGGCTATGCTCCCTACTATTTATATCGATTAAAATATACCCTTGGGAACAGTGAAAATATAGGCTATGCAAAAAAAGGGCATGAAGGTCTCTATAATGTTTTAATGATGGCAGAAAAACAGTCAGTCATTGGGGTAGGAGCAGGTTCTACAGGAAAATTGTATCATTGCAAAAAGGATGAAATAGAACGTATCTATACCATGAAAGATGTGCGGTCGTATAATGAACGAATTGAAGAAGTGATTGAAAGTAAAAAACAGAATTACAAATCTTATTTTGAAGAATGAGAAAATAATCGGGATTTCATGTTGAACAACTTGACAATTTCACATGAACCTCATTATAATGTAAAGGTTAAGATGAAAAATTTAAGTTAGCCATTGGAGGTAAGATGAATACTTTTTATAGAAATGCCCTTTGTGGTGAATTAGGAAGAAAAGATATTGGAAAAATAGTGGAATTAGCGGGTTGGGTTGACACCCGAAGAAACCTTGGAGGCGTTCTTTTTATTGATTTAAGAGATCGTTCAGGGAAAATTCAATTAGTAGTTAATGAAGAGCAACCTGAAGCATTTGTAACAGCAGAAAAAGTAAGAAATGAATTTGTTTTGTCTGTTCAAGGGGAGGTTGTTTTAAGAAGTTCTGAAAATATAAACCCCAATATTCCAACAGGTGAAATTGAAGTTGAAATAAAAGAACTCAAGATTTTAGATACTGCAGAAACCCCACCTATTTACATTGAGGATAACGATCAAACCAAAGAAGCGGTTCGCCTTAAGTATCGATATTTAGATCTTAGAAAACCTAAATACCAGAAAATTTTGATGACCCGACATAAAACAACCAATATTGTTAGAAATTACTTAAGTGATTTAGGTTTTTGTGAGATAGAAACCCCGATGCTTGGTAAACCAACGCCTGAAGGGGCAAGGGATTTTTTGGTTCCTTCACGTGTGCAAAAAGGGAAATTTTTTGGATTGCCACAATCCCCACAATTGTATAAACAAATTTTGATGATTTCGGGAATGGATCGCTATTTTCAGATTGTAAAATGTTTTAGAGACGAAGATTTAAGACAAGATCGTCAACCTGAGTTTACACAAATTGATATTGAAATGTCTTTTGTTAATAAAGATGATATTATTGATATCAACGAAAAAATGATAGCAAAGGTAATGAAAGAAATCAAAGGGATTGATGTTTCATTACCAATGGACCGAATGACTTATCAAGAGGCAATGGATCAATATGGTTCAGACAAGCCAGACACACGTTTTGGATTAAAACTCATTGATCTGTCTGATATTGTGGCAGAGTCAGGATTTAAAGTCTTTTCTGGGGCTGTTAAGAAAAAAGGAAGTGTCCGTGCAATTAACGCAAAGGGTGCTCAAGAAAAATTAAGTAAAAAAGCAATCAAGAATCTTGAAAACTTTGCAAAAATTTATAAAGCAAAGGGATTAGCTTGGATTGATGTATCTGAGGGAGAAATGAAATCTCCTATTTTAAAATTTATCTCAGAAGAAGAAAAAAATGAAATTTTTGTACGCACAAACGCAGAACCAGGAGATTTAATTTTTATTATTGCAGACACCCATGAAATTGTTTGTAACGCTTTGGGACAATTGCGATTAGAACTAGCAAAAAAATTAGAATTTGATCTAGCGGATCAATATAATTTTTTATGGGTCACTGATTTCCCAATGCTTGAGTATGACTCAGAAGCAGGAAGATATACGGCAAAACATCATCCATTTACCGCACCATTAGCCGAAGATTTAGAATATTTAGAAAATGACCCTTTACGGGTTCGAGCAGATGCTTATGATATGGTTGTTAACGGGGTTGAACTCGGTGGTGGAAGTATACGAATCCATAATCAAGTCATCCAAGAACAGGTTTTTAAAGCCCTCGGATTTAGTAAAGAAGCGGCTTGGAAACAATTTGGGTTTTTATTAGAAGCCTTAAAATATGGAACACCTCCCCACGGAGGGATTGCTTTTGGTCTTGATCGTTTAATTATGCTATTAACAGAGAATGAAAATATTCGAGATGTCATTGCATTTCCAAAGACACAAAACCATAGCTGCCTAATGATGGATGCTCCAGCGGATGCCGAGTTAGATCAATTGATCGATTTAGGGATCAGTGTTGATGAAATACTATGAAAGAAGTAGGCATTGTCGATAAACTTGTAGGAAATAATGCTAAGGTAGTCATTCAACGCCATGCCGCCTGTGGGGACTGCTCTGCATGTCAGGTTGGAAAAGAAAAAATGACCATGGAAACCCTTGCGAAAAACCCAATAGCATCAAAACCTGGGGATTTAGTAGAAGTGGAAATGCAATTTACCAGTGTTTTTAGGGCGGCTGGAATTATGTATGGAATTCCGCTGATTGCTTTTATTATAGGGTGTGTTTCCGTTTATTATGGCATTGTTTATTTCGATCTTTTATGGGATCAGGTTTTAGCCCCCTTTTTTACAGGAATTGTCTTTATGGGAATTTCCTATGGTTTTATAAAATTAGCAGATAACAAAGGGGCTTTCACCTCAAAATATCAGCCGATCATAACAAACATCCTCGAAAAAGAAATGTAAATAAATGAGAATTAAAGCAGATGTCTTTATTAATAAAGCATCTGCTTTTTAATGTAAATTCTTAAAAGGAAGTTTAAATTTAAAAAATACTTGATTAATGTGATATAAATCATTATAATGTATTTACTGTCTGGGTGTGGCGCAGCTTGGTAGCGCGCTTGACTGGGGGTCAAGAGGCCGGAGGTTCAAGTCCTCTCACTCAGACCATTTTTTTAAAAGGTGAAATGATGAATAAAATAAAGAGAGAAAATACTCGACGGGTTAATCAACGCAAAAAAATAATATTTGGTAGCGTTTTTTTTTTATTGCTATCCTCATAATCTTCTTTAGTTATCGAGGAAATAAAACCATCCTTATTGAGGAAATACAGTATACAGAGTCTTTTAAGACAGAGATGTATTTCTTTAAGGATATTGACTATATTTCAATTGATGATTTTGGTCCAGGAGATCTTACGCTAGCTGAGGGAGAAAAGGCAAATGGATACAAAATTCTAACAAATTCTCCGAAAGTAGTGAACGTTGAGGGGATTAATCAGCACATCAGTGTTATTGACCGTATTATCGAAGACCAATATTATAATAACTGGTCCCGAGTGGTAGGGGATATTGTTTCTAACTATCAGGGGATTTCAAGCATCACTAGCCAAATTGCGGCAACAGAAAGAGAAAAAAAAGATTTTTTAATTGAATCTGTCCAATATATGGGAAAAACCATTGATGAGCTTCAAGTAAAAAAGGCAGAACTCCAAGTCTTAAGTGATGGGAACCCGAGAAACCTAAGCTTGAATGAACTAAAAATGCTCACGAGTGGTTATATATACACAAGTGTAATGCCAGTTGAGAAAATTGTAAGTGAAAATATGTTGCCTTACATCAACATTTCCTTTTTAAAATCAATTAGCAAAATAGACCAAGTAACCGAGACCGGTTTAAAAGTGGTTAGTAACGACCATGTTTATGCGGCTTTTACCATTCCAGAGAATGAAAGCATCATGGGAGAAGAGTTGGTTTTTCCACTAAAAGAAGAATTAATGGGAACAAGCGACCAAGGAATCAATCAGGGGTATTACGATTTTTTAGTTAAACGAATTGACCAACTTCATTACTACCCAGAACTTCGGTTTATGTATAATGATAAAGTTTATTCGGGGTATTTTGTAGATATAATCAATGAAGGAAATCAAAAGATCATCGTCTTATTAATTAAAGACTATGTTAACGATTTTGCCAATGCGGTCACTAAAAACGCAGAGATCTATATACAAGACTATCGAGCTTTTGAAATACCTAAAAGTGCAGTTTTTAAATCTGAAGAACAAACATATGTTGATATGCTAACCAAGGGTTACTTTAGCGAACCAACCCTAGTAGATGTTGAAAAGTATAACAACCGTAGTGCTGTTTTGAGAGCAAGTCAAAACCCGAACTTGAAAACAGGGATGCGGATTCGTGTGAATCCATAGAGAGAAATAGAAATGATAAGTGAAAACATTGAAAAACTAAAACGTGATATTCCTGAGACTGTGGTACTTATTGCTGTGACAAAATATCACAGCATAGAAGAAACCCAAGAAGTTATTAATTCAGGGGTAATTGATTTAGGGGAAAGTAAGGTTCAAGATTTCCTTAAAAAGTATGATGCTTTAGATTCCGAGGTTCGATGGCATTTTATTGGGCATTTACAGCGAAATAAAGTAAAGCATTTAATTGGAAAAACTGCATTGATTCACTCGGGGGACTCCTTTGAGTTAATTCAAGTGATCAACAAAGAGAGTGAGAAGAAAAATGTAGTGACGCCAATTTTACTTCAAATTAATTTGACCCAGGAACCAAATAAGTCGGGATTTACGGAAACAGAATTATTAGAAAAACTTGGCGATATTTCGAAATTTAAACATATTTTAGTCCTTGGTATTATGGGGATGGGACCTCACACAAAAAATAATGACAAAATTAAAAAAAATTTTATGAAATTAAAGATAATATATGATAGAATAAGAAGAGAATTTCAGAGTGATAATATTCAGATGAAATATTTATCAATGGGAATGACAGATGATTATAAAATAGCGATTGAAGAAGGTTCTAATATGGTTAGAATCGGAAGAAAAATATTTATTAGTTAGGAGATTCACAATGGCAGCTGAAAAATTCAAAGATAAGATTATTAAGGTTTTTGGTATGGAAGTAGATAACGAGGATGGATACGAAGAAATCTACGATGAAGAGGTTTACGAGGAAAACGAAGAAGAAAAGAAGAGTGCATTTAGTACCCCTAAAAGCAGAAAAACCTCCACATCCAGACGTAGTGAATTATCGATAGAAGACGGACCAGAAGTTCTCATACTAGAACCTGAGGTATTTAAAGATGCACCTGGAATTTGCAACAAAATTAGAGCAAATAAAACAGTTGTTTTAAATTTAAAAAATACAGACTACGAAAATGGTCGAAAAATATTTGATTTCCTTAGTGGTGCATTATTTGCATTAGATGGTTCTATTAATAAAATTGCAGATAACGTTTTTATATTATCACCACAAGCAGTGGCTGTATTAACAAACCCTGTCAAGGATGAAGTTGCATTTAATACCCCTATTCTTGAATGGGATGAAGTAGAAGACTAATTCTATGATTAGCTCTATTCTCATCTTTGCAGGCTATATTTTATTTGAGCTGATGACGATTATTTTTATTGTAAATGCTCTTTTGAGTTGGGTTAACCCAAATCCAAGTAACCCAATAATAAAGCTCCTGCATGATTTAACCGAACCAATTTTAAAGCCGATTAGACGTTTTGCAGTGATAGGTGCGGTTGATCTTTCACCGATTGTTGCAATTCTATTGCTACAATTCGTGGTGTTTCCCTTGTATAAAACACTGATTACATTCATTTTTTAGTGTAATACAAAAATGAAAGGACTGCGTTGTTGATGCTTGAAAAAAAAGATATCTATCTATTATCGCGAATTGAAGAAGTTTGTGAAAAAAACTATGAACCACATTTTTTTGATTTTTACGATGAAAGGCAACAAACAAAAATTGAGGACACTATAAAGCGTTATGGTGTCCCTTATGCTTTTTTTGGTGGAGTTTCTGAATCAATGCGAAAAATGTTGTGTGTTTTTCCAGACTATGTTCCAAAGGAGGAGCTTGAGTGGCCAATCCTAGGCATTGCTTTTGAGAAAACTTTTGATATAGACCATCGGAATGTTTTAGGGGAATTAATGCATATGGGGATTACAAGAGAATCCATTGGGGATATTGATATTGGAGAAGATCGGGTCCAAATCATTACCAAAAAGCATCTTAAAGATTTCTTCATGATTAACCTAAATAAGATAAAAGGCCGAAATATTAAGATTTCGTTTAAAGAGATTAATGAACTTATTGTGATTGAGAAAAAATTCAAACGACTTTCAGTGGTGATTGCTTCGGAACGGATTGATGGAATTATCAATAAGATTTGGGGATTTTCAAGGCAAGACAGTATTCTTTATATTAAACAAGGACGTTTGAGAATTAATGGTAGAGAGGTATTCAAAAATGATTTTAAAATTAAGCCAGGAGATATTATTTCTGTACGTGGCAAAGGAAAAGCAAAAATTATTAGCATGGATTCTCGAACAAAAAAAGGAAATTTACGTTTAGAAGTTGATAAATATATTTAAAGTGAGCATAGCCATTGAATTTACTTTTGCAAAGGAAGGAAAAAATGGGGAATGAAAAGTTGGAAATTGAGATTTTAGAAGAAGCGACGATGAGACTCGATGTTTTTTGCACCACCCTTTCCCAAGAATACTCAAGGGAATTCATAAAAAATCTCATTAAGAAAAAGAAAATTTTTGTTAATAAAGAAGAAAAAAAAGGAAGCTATCGCCTTAAAGAAGGGGATGTGGTTTATATGGAAATTCCCATACCTGAGTTGGCTCCTCTTCAACCAGAAGACATTCCTTTAGATATAATATACGAAGATGAGGATGTACTCATTGTTAATAAACCCCAGGGATTAGTGGTCCATCCAGCTCCAGGGAATCGGTGTGGAACGTTAGTTAATGGCCTAATGCATTATACCTCAAGTCTATCAAATATTAATGGGATTTTAAGACCAGGAATAATCCATCGCATTGATAAGGATACCTCGGGATTGTTAATGGTGGCGAAAAACAATTTAGCACACCAAAAACTTTCTGATCAGTTAAAAGATCACTGCATTGTTAGAAAATACATTGGTTTGGTTAAGGGAAATGTAAACACAGAAAAGGGAACCATCAACATGCCCATTGGTCGTCATCCGAGAGATCGTATCAAGATGGCGGTGACGAGTGAGCATTCAAAAGAAGCGGTGACCCATTTTAAAGTTTTAGAACGCTTTCAAAATTATACACTTATCGAATTTCAGTTAGAGACTGGACGGACCCATCAAATAAGAGTCCATACAGAAAAAATTGGACATCCTTTGGCAGGAGATCCAATTTATGGGAAAGGGGATCGTAATAATCCTTTTAAAACCACTGGGCAATGCCTCCATGCTAAAACTTTAGGGTTTAAGCATCCGAGGTCAGAAGAGCAGGTTTTATTTGAAGTGGAGGTTCCTGAAAACTTTCAAAAGATTTTAGAAACCCTTCGATCAAAAGCGACGCAATAAGATTTATTAAGGGCTCTCGACGCATTCGATTCCTTCAACTTTTTCTCTTGAAGGGGTTACGAACATGGTGTTTTGATTGGTGAAAATAACCATTCCTGGTTTAGCTTTTGCAGGCTTCTTTAAGAACTTATACTCGAGATAGTCAACAGGCACATTTTCGGAGCCACGGGCTTTACTGTACCAAGCGGCTAAACCTCCGGCTTCTAGCAAAGTGGCCTCAGTAATGAACCGTCCGCCAGCAACGATGAGGACGTGGGAACCTGGGGTATCTTTTACGTGTAGCCAACAATCTTCAGGAACACCCATTTTAGTGGAAATCATGTCATTTTGATAATTGTTTTTACCAACAAAAATATGAAATCCTTCGGACGAAATATAATGCAAGGGATTTGATGTTTTTTGTTTTTTTTGATCTTCTTTTCCAAGGGCTTTTTTGTTAAATTCAGAATGGAGAAACTCGTGGCGGATTTCTTCAAGCTCAGACAATTCAGTGGATTGATCAAGTCCGTTAAGAAGGGTTTCTAAATAGTAAATTTTTTCTTGGGTTTCTCGAATGTGTTCGTCTAAATGAATCAAAGCCGTTTTACCTTTATTGTATTTTTTGTAGTAGCTTTGTGCATTTTGAGCAGGGGTAAGGTTCACTTTTAAAGGGATTTCAATGAGGGGAAACTCAGGGTCAAAATAATTTTGTACTTCAACCGAGAGAGCACCTTTTTCAATGGCATAGATGTTTGCAGTAATAAGATCTCCATAGAGTTTATTTTTCTCATTTCTTTTTGATGTCTCAACATCTTGATAAAGATTTTTTAATTTTTTATAATTTTTCTTTTGTAAAGTTTCTAACTGATGCCGCAAATTAGAGCTTTTAGCTTTAAAGCGAATAATTTTATCCCGTTTAAAATAATAGGTTTCCAACATTTCAGAAATATTTTTTAAGGCTTCAATTCTATGATCTTGGCGCATAGAATGCAAATCAACCGTTGAAAAGTCTAAAATTTCCCTTCTGAAATAGATGATATTTGGAAAACTTTCATTCTTGATTTCATTAATAAATTGAATGAAAGCTTCGTACAAAAAATTCCGTTGTTTGTTACTGAGACTTGAAATAAGACTGTCAGAGGGAATTCCTGCACGAAAGGCTATTTCTCTTGCATTAATAGGACTAATTCCTAGAAAACCTTGAACCAAAATTTTCTCAATGGGGTAATCCGAATTTTCTTTAAGTAGATTCGAAAATAGGGGTTCATCGCAATCAAAGAAATTAATTCGATTATTTTCAGGGGGGTAAATGTAATCACGGCCTGGTAAAATTTGTCGATAACGACTGGAGGTCGTCCCAACTTTTTTTAGAGAATCAAGGATCTTCATGTTTTCATCGACGAGGATAATATTACTATTTCTTCCCATAATTTCCACAAGAAGTTGCCGTGTGACAGCTTCGTTAAATTCATTTTTCGATCCAATTGAGATTTTTAAAACACGGTCAGTTTCGTGTTGGGAGAATTCAAGAATGGTGCCATTTAAAATATATTTTCTCAGAACCATACAAAAACTCGGAGGAGAATTTGGATTTTCCTTTAATTTGTTTGCAACATAGGCCCGTGGGTTGTTTGCATTTGCCGATAAAAGAAGATGAAAATTTGTTTTTCCAAGATTGATCATTAGACGAATTTCATCTTGTTCTGGTTGGTATATTTTACGAATCCGTCCCCCAACAAGGGTGGCGTTAAATTCTTTTTTTAAATGATAGAGGGTGATGCCATCAAAAGCCAAAGCGTGTACCTACCTTTCAAGTGTTGATTAAAATGTTGTTTTATGAACTCAGTATACCATACTACGGGAAATGTCTTGATAAAAAATTAAGACTAAAAAAAAGTTGAAAGGATCAAGGAATATCGAGGATGATTTGTTGACTTTTTTCATAGAATTGGATATAGTATATTAATTAAGTCTTGATATCAGTATTACATGAATAAGTTAATGGTTTGACTTAATAAGATCGATGAAAGTAGAATTAAAATGGAATTTAAAAAAATGCATGGGGCTGGAAATGATTTTATTGTCATCAATAATATGGATTTAAGCTATCAATTGAGTTCACCATTTATCAGGTCACTATGCGAAAAACATTATGGGATTGGAAGTGACGGTTTTATTGCCTTAGAGCCTTCGGAAACAATGGATATAAAAATGCGTTACTATAATAATGACGGTAATGAGGCTGAGATGTGCGGTAATGGCGTCCGTTGTTTAGCGAAATTTGCGGTAGACGAGAGGATTCTAAATAAAGAAAGGTTTCAAGTGGAAACTCTTGCTGGAAAAATTGATATCAATATGATTGAATCAAAGGAATATCAATCTTCTATTGAAGTTTCAATGGGAAAAATTAGGTTTGAAACCGAAAAAATACCAGTGATTTCAGAAGAACCTTTTTTAATCGATTCTTGGGTGTCTTATGGAGAAGAAAGACTCAATTTTGGCTGTGCAACGATGGGAAATCCTCATATGATGATTTTAGTAGATGACCTCGAAACGTTTTTGATTGAAGAAGTGGGAGCATATTTTGAGACCCACCCAATGTTTCCAGAAAAATGTAACATAAACTTTGCTCAAATCATTGATTTTAACAACATAAAGTTAAGAACATGGGAGCGAGGGGTTGGTTTAACAGAAGCATGTGGTACAGGTGCCTGTGCAACGGTTGGGGTTCTTCATAAAAGAGGGGGAGTGGCTTCGAGAGTCAAAGTAATTTTACCTCGAGGAGAACTTACCATTGAGATTAACAAGGATGATGTTTTTATGACAGGAACAGCAACAAATGTTTTTAAAGGTGAAATAAATCTAAATAATTTGAATTAGAACTGGAGAAATGATAATGAAAAGTATGACTGGCTTTGGTCGTAGAGATTATCGCGATACTGAAGTTGATTTTTCGATTGAAATAAAGACAATTAATCATCGGTTTAGAGATTTTTTTATTAAAATCCCAAAGGCATTAAATCCGATTGAAGAAAGAATTCGAAATGCTGTTTCCCAAAAGATTGCCCGTGGTAGAATTGAAATATTTATTCGGTATAGTGAGTTAGGGGTCAAAAACAAGCACATTGTCTTTAATAAAGAATTGGCAAAGGATTATATTAAGGTTTTAAATGAAATCCGACAGCTTGATTCGATGATTGGTGACGACCTCAATTTAGGATTAATTGCCAAATTTCCAGATGTGGTTGACATTAAAGAAGAGCACAATGATTACGAAATGATCTGGGAGAAAATTGAACCAATTCTTCAAGAAGCCATCGATGAAGTTAATGATAGTCGAGAAAGAGAGGGCAAGGCATTAAAAGACGATGTGATTAGCCGAACTGACTTAATCATCGGACAAATTACAGAAATCGAAAAAAGAAGCCCCGCAATGCTAGAACGATATCGTGAAGAATTAAGAGAACGTATTCGAACATACATTGAATCCGTAGAAGTTGATGAAAAGCGATTACTCACTGAGGTTGCGGTGGTGTCAGATAAATTAAATGTATCCGAGGAATTAACGCGTTTAAAAAGCCATACATCTCGAATTAAAAGTATTTGCGAAGAGAAAGAGGCTGTGGGGAGAAAATTGGATTTTTTGATTCAAGAATTGAATCGAGAGATTAATACCATTGGGTCAAAAGCAAATGATTTAGAGATTGCAACAATCGTGGTTGATGTAAAAAGTGAAATAGAAAAGATTAGAGAACAAATACAAAATATTGAGTAGAGGTGGACAGAGAACAATGGGAAGAGCTTTAGGGGAAGAAAATATTGAAGGAAAAAACCAAGAACCTTTTTTCGAAAGAGAAAAAGGAATTCTCATTGTATTGTCAGGGCCTTCCTGTGCTGGAAAAGGGACGGTTTGTAAAATTGTTTGCAAGCATAATCCTGAGATAAAATTATCAATCTCTGAAACAACGAGAAATCCACGAAACGGTGAAGTCCATGGGGAAGACTACTTTTTCTTATCCAAAGAAGCCTTTGAGGAAAAAATAGGAAACTCAAAATACTTAGAGTATGCAACAGTTTATGAGAATTACTATGGAACCCCAAAAGATTACGTTGAAGAATTATTACTTTCAGGCTATGATGTTATCTTAGAAATTGACATTCAAGGTGCTGCTAAAGTACGATCAAATTACAAAGAAGGCATTTATATTTTTATTGTGCCCCCTTCAATGCAGGAGCTTAAGCGACGAATTGAAGAACGAGGAACAGAAAGTAAAGAGCAAATGGAAATGCGATTAGCCTGTGCAAATGAAGAGATGACAAATGCATCAGACTACAGTTATATTGTAATTAACGAAGATAAAAACAAAGCTGCATATCAAGTAGAATCCATTATTACAGCGGAAAAATGCAGAACAGAAAGATTAAAAAATAAAGTAGACGATATTCTTGGGAGGTAAAGATGAGATATCCAGCATTAAATGAATTAATAAATAAAGTAGATAATAAGTACTCTTTGGTTTTAGCAACCGCCAAAAGAGCAAGAGAGATTATTGAAGGGGATGACCCTTTAGTTAAAATTACCATTGATAATCCTGTAACCATTGCAACCAACGAAATTGCAATGGACATGATTCATTGTATCCATCACAATGAAGAACCTGAAAATGGTGCTCTCGAAAACGAGATTTTGATGGATGAAGAAAGTGAAATATTAAATTTAGATAACCAAGAGATAGAAATTTCTGGAGAAATCCAAGAATAGAATCGAGTTAAATTGTGATAATTGCTGAAGTCTTTTTAAACCAAAAAAATAAACGGATTGATCATTCATATGATTATGCCATACCAGTTGAATTGGAAAAAGAGATTAAAGTGGGAACTCGGATTGTGGTTCCCTTTGGCAAAGGAAATCGGAGTGTCGAAGGTTTTGTTATCGCACTCAAAAAAGAGACCTTATATAATAAAAAAACCAAAGAAATTTTCGAGATGATTGATAAAGAACCGATTTTATTAAAAGAACAGATAAACCTTTGTCTTTGGATCAAGGTTTATTATTGTTCTTTATTTTATGAGGCCTTGGCTTTGTTTACAACATCAACAAAGCTTAGGAAACATGCGAACTATTTTTGGTTGGAAGAAAAACCCCCGAAAACCTTGACAGAGGAATGGTTTTTTTCATATTATTTTAATCAATCCACTCAAAACTTTATAGTTGAGAAAAAAATTAAAAGAGAAGATCTTCCAATATTTGAAAAACTGATTTCAGATGGTTTTCTTGGAAAGAAAATAATATGGGAAAAGCCAGAAGAAAATAATAATACCCTTGAGAGGCTCTCCGAAAAAGAGAGTAAAACCCGAGAAAATCCAAAGGTAGTTCTTTCTTTAGAGGAAGAAAGGTGCTATCACTCATATTGTGAAGCAAAAAAGATAAATAAAAAGACGTTGTTTTTCGCAAAGGATAGAGCAAGTAAATTCCGGATTTATTTTAAAGTTATTGAGGAAGCCCTTGCCCAAAATAAAGGGGTGGTGGTGCTGTTTCCCGAAATAAATATCACCATTCAGCGGATGGAATTGTTTAAAAAGTATTTTGGGGAATCCGTTGGTATTTTCCATGGGAAACTAAAGAAATCAGAACAACATGAACTTTATCAAAAAGTAAAAAATAATGAAGTGAGGGTTTTGGTTGGGGTAAAATCAGGTTTTTTTTTACCCATGGAGAAAATCGGCCTTGTTATCATTGATGAAGAGCATGATCCAACCTATACTGCATTAGGGTCCCCACGCCTTAATATACGGGATGTAGCAGAAAAATATTGTGAGCTTACTAAAGCGCAATTAATTCTAGGGGATGAATTTCCGGATGTTGTTTCCTATTACAAAGGTGAAAAAGGGGTTTATAATTTAATCGAAATACCAGGGGGACAATCTAAAGAGAGTCCTATCAAAGTGATTGATATGCAAAATGAGATACGCAGTGGAAATTTTGATTTTTTAAGCCGAAACCTATCTTTGGAGTTAAAAAAAAGACTGGATAAAAAGGAACTGAGTGTTTTTTTGATTAATAAAAAAGGATATGCCTCAGCTTTGATTTGTAGAGAATGCGGACATGTAGAAAAGTGCCCGAAATGTAGAGTATCTCTTAAATATTTTCTGGGAAATGAAAGCTTATCCTGTCATTATTGTGGATATACTAAAAAGATACCCCAAAGATGTGCGCATTGCGGAAGTGATCGAGTCCGAACCATGGGTTTCGGAATTGATCAAGCAGAGGCAATTATAAGGGAAAGATTTCCGCGTGCGAAAATAGTGGTAGCAAAAGGGAGTCTGAAACCCAGAGAAATTAAAAAGATGAATGAAGCTTTAAAAAAAGGGGACGTTGATATTTTCTTGGGAACCCATATTGTGACCAAGTATTTTGATTTTTCTTCAGCAACTTTAGCGGGAGCCCTACTCATTGATAGTGACTTAAATCAGGGGGACTATCACGCCTCTGAAAATGTGTTTCAGACTTACAAACGTTTCTTTAGCAAAGGGATGGGGGAAGAGAGTTTAAAGGTGATACAAACCAGTGATCCCGAAAATGAAACAATCGAGGCAATTGTCCATAACGATTATAAAGAATTTTATGAAAGTGAGATAAACTATCGAGAAATTATGGACTATCCTCCCTTTGGAAATCTTATTATTTTTGGGGTGTTTCATCGTTTAGAGAAAGAGGCAGAAGAAGATTCCATAAAGCTTTACCTTGAGCTAAAGGAGGGCCTTAAAATCTTTGAAAACTCTGAATATAGGTTATATAGACCGACAAAAAAAGGCTTTATCCAAGGTGGAAATAACTTATTTCAGATTGTTATAAAAATAAAGAGCCTTCAGAATTTTCAAAGGATGACGACTCACTTAATCGTGACTGGAAAAATTGAGAAATTAAAATCAAAAGTTTCAATTGAAATTAACCCATAGAGGAATAGGAGGAAATAATGGCTTTAAGAAAAATTAGAATTGACGAAGATCCAATCTTGAGAAGAAAATCAAGGGAGATCGAAAAAATTGATGATCGTATTCGTGCGCTTAATGAAGATATGTTTGAAACCATGTATGAGGCTGATGGGGTAGGCTTAGCAGCACCTCAAATTGGAATCCTTAAAAAAATGATGGTCATTGATATTGGAGAGGAGCCCTTAACCTTTATTAATCCAGTGATCATTCACAAAGAAGGGGAAAGCATCGAGGAAGAAGCTTGTTTAAGCTTACCTGAGAAGGCGGGAAAGGTAGGTCGTCCACAAAAACTGGTGGTGGAAGCAACCGATATTGAAGGCAATAGATTCCAACTGGAATGCGAAGATCTTTTAGCCCGAGCCGTTTGCCATGAAATTGATCATTTGGATGGTGTGCTTTTTATTGATCGTGTTATCAAATGAAAAAGCTTAAAATAATTTTTATGGGAACCACTGATTTTGGGGTTCCAGCACTTGAGAAACTCGTTGAAAATGGACACGAGGTTTTAGGGGTGGTTGCTCAACCAGATCGACCGAATCAACGCGGGAAAAAGATAAGTTTCTTGCCCTTAAAAGCAAAAGCCATAGCGTTAGGAATTGAAGTTTTACAACCAGATCGGATCAAAGATGAACAGTTTGTTGAGAAATTAAAAACATTTTCAGCTGATGTTTTTATTGTTGCAGCTTATGGGCAACTCCTTTCTGAAGAAATCTTGTTTATGCCAAAGTTTGGTTCTCTAAATTTGCATGGTTCTCTTTTACCAAAATATCGAGGAGCAGCACCGATTCAAAGAGCCATCATTAATGGGGAGTGCCAAACGGGTGTTACCATTATGAAAATGAACATTGGAATGGATACAGGAGAAATGCTTTCAAAAGTTGAAGTTCCAATCACTGATCAAACAACATTTGGGGAGCTCTATCATTTACTTAGCGAGTTAGGTGCTGATTTATTAATTGAAACCTTATCAAAGCTAGAGACAATCCATCCAGAAATCCAAAATGATAGTTTAGCGACCTATGCAGAAAAAATCAACAAAGAAACGGGGCATATCGTTTGGAACAAAGATGGAAAAACGATTTTGTCACTTTTGAATGGTCTCGATCCACACCCAGGTGGGTTTAGTTTTTATAAAGAGAGTAAGATAAAATGTTTTAAACCAGAAATAACCCACTCAAATGCCTCAGCCCTTCCAGGAACTATTTTAACTGCCAATCCGACAGAGGGATTAATCATTAAAACAGGTGATGGTGCAATAAAGATTTTGGAAATACAGTTTCCAGGTAAAAAAAGAATGGAAGCCAAAGCGTTTCTTCGTGGAAAACAATTGGAAGAAGGCTATATCCTAAAGTAAGACTAAGAAACTTTTTAGGGAATTGTGTTAATATAATGGTATTCAAAAAATAGGAGGTTCAAATGTTTTATTCATTTTTTAGTCCCACCTTTTTAATTCTAATTCCAGGATTAATACTGGCGGCTTATGCTCAATATCAAGTCAGTAGTGCTTATAAAGTCTATAGTAAAGTACCCACTAAAAACGGACTCACAGGTGCTGATGCAGCACGCCGTTTATTAAATTTAAATGGCCTTAGCTCCGTGGGGATCGAAAATATACCAGGAGAGTTAAGTGATCATTACGACCCCCGAGGGAAAGTAATGAGACTTTCATCGGGGGTTTCAGAAAAAGCAAGTATAGCTGCCGTTGGTATTGCAGCCCACGAAACAGGACATGCCATCCAAGATAAAGAAGGATATTGGCCTTTGAAATTTAGAAATGCCATTGTTCCAGTCACTGGGTTTGCTTCGAGCCTTGCATGGCCACTGTTTTTTATTGGTTTTTTCTTTGGACAAGCATCATGGGGAATTACGTTTATGAATATTGGGATTGTTTTCTTTTGTTTTGCTTTGGCGTTTAACATTGTCACCTTGCCTGTAGAGTTTAATGCAAGTCGACGTGCGGTTGATGCATTGGTTGAAAATCAATTAATTGGACCAGAAGAGGTGGTTGGAGTTAAAAAAGTATTAAGAGCAGCAGCACTTACTTATGTGGCAGCTGCATTAATGGCATTGCTTAATTTAGTTCGATTATTAGTGTTAAGAGGATCAAGAAATTAATGAATACGAGAGAACTCGCATTAAAAACCTTAATGAAGATCGATTATGAAGGTGCCTATTCAAATTTGGAAACAAAACAAACATTAACAAAAAATTATTTAAAGAACGATGATCAAAGACTTTATTTGAATATTGTTTATGGTTGTTTGCAAAATAGACTCTTTTTGGATTATTTAATTATCCAACAAAGTGCGACTCCCATTAAAAAGATAAATAAGGAAGTCCTAGAAATACTGAGAATGTCTATTTATCAAATCTATTTTCTTGACAAAATTCCTGATTATGCGATAGTAAATGAAGGTGTTAAGCTAACGATTCAAGTATTGCCTAAAGCAAAAGGCTTTGTAAATGGGGTGCTGAGAAACGTCATGCGAAAAATAGAAGCCCAAGGAAAATCCTTTAATTTCGAAAAATGGAACAATGAAAAGGAAGCTTTATCCATTCGATATTCGGTACCTCTATGGATTGTATACAAATATTACGAAACCTTTGGAAAAGAAAAGGCGGAAAAAATTATCCCGACCCTCAATGAAAAACCACCATTTACCATTAGATGTAATCCCTTAAAAACAACCACAGATGAGCTGATGTTAGCCTTAGAAAATCTTGGAGCAGAGCCAGTAAGGGGAAAGCTTTCTAAAAATGCAATCCATTTAAATCATGTTGGTGTGTTTAATCATCGGATTGAAGAAAGTGAACTGTATAAAAAAGGTTATTTTTCAATGCAAGATCAAGGGGGAATGCTGACGGTAGAAACCCTAAATCCCTTACCTAAGGAATGTATTTTAGATATGTGTGCTGCCCCAGGGGGGAAAACAACGTATATTTCCCAGTTAATGAACAATGAGGGAGAAGTTGTTGGGAGAGACATTTTTGACCAACGTTTAAAACTAATGGAAAATGGGAATAAACGTCTGGGCTGCGAAAATGTGTGTCTAGAAAAACAAGATGGTTTAATTTCCCATAAAAAGGATAAAGAGCGGTTTGACAAAATTTTACTTGATGCACCCTGCACAGGGTTAGGGGTTTTACGAAGAAAACCTGAAATTCGTTATATGAATGCTAAAGAAGATCGAAAGGCGTTGGTTAAAATCCAAAGACAGCTTTTAGACACGGCCTTTGAGGCATTAAAACAGGGAGGAGAACTTGTTTATTCAACCTGTACCGTCAATCAAGATGAAAATGAACATCAAATTGAAAATTTTCTAAAAAAATATCCAGAAATGACCATAATAGAAAATGATATGAAAGAAAAATACAGAGTGACAAGCCCCTTAGATGATGGGTGTGATGCTTTTTTCTTTGTACATCTAAAGAAAAATTGAGTAGAAAAGTTGCTTGTTTAAAAAGCAGCTTTTTTTATTTATAAGATTATTATCCTAAGATAGTAGCAAAAAATTTGTACAAGGATTAGTTTTTTGTTATAATGATCCAATAGAAATGATTTGTATGTTTAATGAAGATTAGTCAGTAACTTTAAGGAGAGGAATTGAAAGAAAACATTTTTGGAAAAGATATAAGTGCACTTGAAAAGCTTATGCAAGAAATAGGCGAGCCAAAATTTCGAGGGAAACAGCTATTTCAATGGATTTATAAGAAAAAAAAGAGTGATTTTGATACGATGTCAGATTTCTCTAAAGCTCTCCGAGAAAAATTGAAGGAAGTTGCGATCGTTACTCATGGAGAAATTGTTGAAACCCAGATTGACAATAAAGATGATACCCGAAAATATCTTATTAAATTTGAGGATGACCAAACCGTAGAATCGGTATTGATGCATTATGATTATGGAAAAAGCCTCTGTGTGTCAACCCAAGTTGGATGCAGAATGGGTTGTAAATTTTGTGCATCGACAGTCGATGGAAAAGTTCGGGATTTAAGTGTAGGAGAGATACTCGATCAAATATACTTAGTCGAAACTCAAGAGAAAATTAAGATAACCCATATTGTCCTTATGGGAATGGGTGAACCATTGGATAATTATGATAATGTTTTAAAATTTATAGAAATTGCTAATACTGGTTTTGAAATTGGTCAGCGTAGAATCACCCTGTCAACCTGTGGTTTGATTCCTGAAATTAATCGTTTGGCCCAGGAAGGATTTCAGATTAATTTAGCGATTTCTTTACATGCGGCTTTGCAGAAAAAGAGAGAAATCTTAATGCCAATTGCAAAAAAATACAGTTTAGAAAACCTCACACACGCTTTAGAAAGTTATTTTCAAAAGACCGGTCGACAGATCACTTTTGAATATGCCTTAATCGATAAATTTAATGATCAAGAAGAAGACCAACGCGCACTCGAGAAACTTTTAAAGGGAACTCAACATCATCTTAATTTAATAAGGCTTAATGCTGTTGGAGAGTCACCCTATCGAGAAAGCAAGGAAATTGAAAACTTTTTTAAGGGTTTAAAAAATAAGGGGCTCAATGTTACTTTGCGACGAAAAATGGGAAGAGAAATTGATGCTGCCTGTGGACAATTAAGAAAGAAAAGGAAAAAGGATAAGGTGATAGTATGAAATGTGCCTATGGATCAAATGTAGGAGCATTAAGAAAGGTGAATCAAGATGCTTATTTAGCAGCAACCATAAAAAACGTGGATAGAATATCCTATGTTTTTGCTGTTGCAGATGGATTAGGAGGACACCGTAGTGGTGAAATTGCTAGTAAAACGGCAGTAGATTTCATTAAAAATAATTTATCCAGAATAAGAAATTATCATGATCCTGAGGAGATGATGACATTTGTGAAGGATATCAACCATGAGCTTAAAAAAATTGGGGATGATGAACCTGCACGTTTAGGGATGGCAACCACCCTTTCTATGTGTATCGTTGATGGAGAAGATCTCTTTATTTGCCATGTAGGGGATAGCCGTGTTTATTTAATTTCAAACGATAAAGTGGAACGACTTACTAAGGATCATTCCCTTGTTCAAATATTAGTTGATGAAGGAAAAATTACCCAAGAAGAAGCTGAAATTCATCCACAAAAAAATGTTATTACACGAGCTCTGGGAACAGATAATTCGGTTAAAGTCGATTTTTATCATTACCAAGTTGCTTCTGATGGTGTCTATTTAATTTGTTCAGATGGACTATATAATCTTGTTGCGGATAAAGAAATGCAAGAGATTGTTAACAATCATTCCCTTGAAAAGAGTGCAAAAATGTTAATTGATTTAGCCAATAATAACGGAGGAAACGACAACATTACCGTTGTTCTCTTTAATCCTCAGGAAGGAGTCTCGGATGCTTAGTCGAACCCTTGGAAAGCGTTATGAGATTATTGAGCTTATTGGTCGAGGTGGAATGGCCTATGTTTATAAAGCGAGAGATTTAAAACTAAACAGATACGTTGCAGTAAAAGTACTCCGAGAAGAATATACAGAAAACGAGCAGTTTATTAAAAAATTTGATCGAGAATCACAAGCGGTTGCTTGTTTATCACATCCAAATATTGTTGGCGTTTTTGATGTTGGGGTTCAAGATAATATTTACTATATTATTATGGAATATGTGGATGGAATTACCCTTAAACAATACCTTGTTCGAAAAGGACGCTTAGATTATACAGAAGCAACCCGATTCTTAATTGACATTGCACAGGCTTTACGATGTGCCCATGACAATAAAATTATCCATCGGGATATTAAACCCCACAACATTTTGTTGACCCGGGACTTAGTTCCTAAGGTTGCAGATTTTGGAATTGCGAGGGCAATTACAAGTTCAACAGTAACAATGACAAATCAAACCATGGGGTCGGTACATTATATTTCTCCAGAACAAGCGAAGGGGGGATTTGTAGACGAACGCTCCGATTTATATTCCTTAGGGATTTTATATTATGAGCTACTGACAGGAAAAGTCCCTTTTGATGAAGAAAACACAGTGACCATTGCGATTAAGCATATTCAAGAGAAAATTTTGCCTCCAAAAGAAATTGAACCAAGAATTCCAGAGAGTGTTAATCGCATTGTTATGCGACTAACGGAAAAGAAACCCGATGATCGGTATCAAAACTCAGAGGAGCTTATTGAGGACTTAGAAGAAATACTTGTAAATTCTAACGCGATTATTGGAGAAAATTCTCAAAATATAAGCACTAAAAATGATTCCCAGATTATCAGAGAGGGACTTTTTTCAATAGAAGATACAGGGAGCCATCGGCCTTTAGTGGAAGAGGATGACGACGAGTATTACTATGAAACTCCTCAAGAAACAGCAAAACGAAAGAAAAAGCGCAAGCGGATTTTCTTTGGAGTTATGGGAATTGCCTTGGTGGGCATTATTGCCTATCTGATATTTGGGGTTTTTAACGTTAAAACGGTAATTGTACCCGATCTCAAAGGGAAAACCGTTGAAGAAGCAAAGAAATCCCTTCAAGGGTTAAAGCTTAATCTTGAGGTAGAAAAAGAAATCTATAGTGATCAGGTTGAAATAGGAAAAATTATTTCTCAAAATCCTGAAAAGAATCAAGAATTAACACCAGATAAAACGGTGAAGGTTATTGTTAGTCTAGGAGTTAAGACTGGAACCATCCCAAATGTAATAGGAATGAACGAAGCGGATGCAAAAAAAGCGATTGAAGCCGCCAATTTTATTGCTGGGGATGTTAACCGAGTAAATAATGAAAACTACCCTGCTGATACGGTTTATCAGATGAATCCAGTGGCAGGAACCACAGCAAACGAAGGATCCAAGGTGACGATTTATGTCAGTAAAGGACCTGAGGCCATTACGGTACCAGATGTGATTGGCCAAAGCGAAAGTGAAGCAAAGGGACACATAGAAAATGCAGGACTTTCCATTGGAAATGTATCCTACGAGACTAGCGCAAGTTACTCAAAAGGTATAGTGATTAGACAAAGTCCTGGAGCTGGTGGCGAATCA
>JBOFGH010000031.1:0-97112 GCA_051649025.1 Eubacteriaceae bacterium | reverse complement strand
AGTAATTTGATGGTATTTAGTAGCCATAAATTTTCTCCTCCATAGGTTGTAAAATGTATTGTTGGTACCTATATTATACCACTTGTGGAGAGAAAATTTATATAAAATGAGTAACAAAGCCCAGTAAAATCAAGGGCTTGCGGCATTTATCAAATGCCTACATTTAATTTAGGAAGGAGAACTGATGTGGAAATAGAAAACTTTCGAGAAACAATAATGAAGAGTCATTGTACTGTCTTTTTTGGAGGGGCGGGTGTTTCAACAGAAAGTGGAATTCCTGATTTTAGAAGTGTTGATGGACTTTATCATCAAACTTTTGATGATTCTCCTGAAGAAATTCTATCCCATTCTTTCTTTATGGATCATCCCTTGGATTTTTATGAATTCTATCGTCAGAAGATGTTATATCTAGACGCTAAACCCAATAAGGCACATTTAAAACTTGCTGAAATGGAAAGTAAAGGAAAGTTGGCAGGTGTGATTACTCAAAATATTGATGGACTCCACCAAATTGCAGGCAGTAAAAATGTATTAGAACTCCATGGATCGGTTTATCGTAATTATTGTATGAAATGTCACCAGTTTTATGAGGTTAATCAAATCAAAGGAAGCCATGGAATCCCAATGTGTACCTGTGGTGGTATTATAAAACCAGAGGTAGTGCTTTATGGAGAAAATTTAGATGATCGAGTGATAAAGGCTTCGGTGGATCTTATAACCAAGGCGGAAGTGCTCATTATTGGCGGAACTTCACTTGGGGTTTATCCTGCAGCTGGCTTGATAGAATATTATCGAGGGAACCAATTAATCCTAATTAATAAAACCCCAACGTCTATGGATAACAAAGGGAATGCTCTCATTAGAAAAAATATTGGAGAGGTTTTTGGAGAAATAGAATTATGAGGTTAGAATCTAGTTCTAGATTGGCGACAATGAGGTGAGGGATTCTTGGTTTAATCATTGGAATGAAAGGATGTTTTTAAATTTGGACATAACAAAGAAGACAATCCAGTTACGCTGGATTGTCTTCTTTTAGTTTAATCTGATCTTTTAGAATCCACGTGAGTAAGGGTGGCTGCAGTCAAGACAAAGTTTCTGTCCGTTTTCGAGTCGGATCATTGGTTCAGCGGTTTTTTCCCCACAGGATTCGCAAATAATGGAATTGAAAATTTGGGCTTGTTCTGGTAAATCGTAGGGAACTGGCTTGAAATCAAAAATCTGATGCCCATCGGGTTCGTTTAATAGGTAGTTTTCTTTTTCCTCTCGGGACATCTCAGGAAGATTCTTTAAAACCAAGCGAATGCTTTTTCCAGTTCTGCGATTAAAAATTGAAAAAGCTTGTTTACCTCTATTTCTAAAAAGAAGGTTCCCTTTGCCGACACTGCATCCCAAAACAACTTGAATACCATCAACACCACAGGCGTCGTTTTCTGTCACGCAAACAATTTCTTCGTCTTCAGAGAAGGGGATGTCTAAGGCTTTGATTGCTTCTATTGCTGCTCGAAATCCAATGGCTAAGCCTGGACAATGGTGACCATGAAAATCAACTGCTTTTTTCCATAATTCTTGATTCATAAACTTTTTCCTTTCATGATTTATTGGGGTAATATGTGGTGGCTTACTAAAACCTTAAGCACACTAGTTTTTAAAACTATGAATTGGGGCTGGAATTTGTCCGCCACGACTAATAAAGGCGGAACAATTATTTTTGTTAACAGGCATAATGGGGGCGCGACCTAGAAGTCCACCAAACTCAGCGGTGTCGCCAACATCTTTTCCATAAACAGGAATAATACGGACCCCAGTCGTTTTATTATTAATCATTCCAATGGCGGCTTCATCGGCTAAGATACCCGAAATTGTGCTTGCAGGGGTATCTCCTGGAATGGCTACCATGTCGATTCCAACAGAACAAACGCTTGTCATTGCTTCTAATTTATCAAAGGTTAGAGCTCCGCATTCGACGGCCTCAATCATTCCTTCATCTTCACTTACCGGAATAAAAGCACCACTGAAGCCTCCTACTGAGGTGGAAGCCATGATTCCCCCTTTTTTTACGGCATCATTGAGCATTGCGAGTGCCGCAGTTGTTCCATGGGTGCCACAATGCTCCAAACCCATTTCTTCTAATATTCGAGCAACGCTGTCTCCAATTTCAGGGGTTGGTGCAAGGGAAAGGTCTAAGATTCCAAAAGGAACATTGAGACGTTTGGCAACGGTGGTTCCTACTAAATGTCCTGCTCTTGTGATTTTAAAAGCGGTTTTCTTAATGATTTCTGCCATTTCTCCGAAGTCGGCACCTTGGGCTTTTTCGAGGGCACGTTTTACCACTCCTGGGCCACTAACACCAACATTTAGAATAGTTTCAGCTTCTGTAATTCCGTGAAAAGCACCAGCCATAAAAGGGTTATCGTCAACTGCGTTGCAAAAAGCTACAAATTTAGCACACCCAATAGAATCAGCATCACGGGTTAAGTAAGCTGTTTCTTTAATAATTTCGCCAAGAAGTTTCACAGCGTTCATATTGATTCCCGCTTTTGAAGAACCTAAATTAACGGATGAACAGACATTGTTTGTTGTTGCCAAAGCTTCTGGAATAGATTCTATTAAAATGCGATCGCCTTTTGTGCATCCTTTTGGGACAAGTGCAGAAAAGCCACCAATAAAATTTACTCCGACAGTTGCCGCAGCTGCGTCTAAAATTTTAGCATATTCAGTGTAATTAAGATCTTCACTACTTCCAGCAATTAAGGAAATAGGGGTCACTGAAATTCGTTTGTTGACAATGGGAAGACCAAATTCAGTTTCGATTCGTTCCCCTTCTTTAACGAGGTTTTCAGCCAAGGAAGTTATTTTGTCGTATATTTTTTGTCGGCTCTTTTTACCAGAAGAGTCGATACAATCGAGTAAAGAAATCCCCATGGTGATGGTGCGAATATCCAATCGTTCTTTTTCGATCATGCGTACAGTCTCTAAAACATCTTTAAACATTGCCATTTCTAAGACTCCTAAATGGTATGCATCGCATTGAAAAGATCTTCATGCTGGATGCGAATAGACATCTCAATAGATTGGCCAACTTCTTCTAAGGTTGTCTTTAATGTGTTAAAATCCACAGTCATTTTTTTTAAATCTACAAGCATGATCATGGTAAAAAAATCTTGCATTATGGTTTGGCTTATGTCTTCAATGTTTACTTCTGTTTCGGCTAAGACTTTGGAAACATTGTATATGATTCCTGTGCGATCATTTCCGATAACCGTTATTACTGCTTTCATTAATTAATTAGCTCCTTAATTTTCTTTTGTGCCTTCTTAAAACCTTAGAAGGCGATCATTCATAGTTTAAACTAAAAATAAGGGAATCACAAGATATAAAGTGCTTTTTTAAACAAAATCCCTAATATAAAGGAATGAAAATAGAAAACCTTATTTAAGAAAGATGCAAAATAGATACAAATAATGAAAAAAAACAACAAAATAAGTTTTTTTTTTGCATAAAAGAAGTTTGCATTAACTTGTGATGTGTGGTGGAGTGTGGTATAATGTGGAAGAAAATGGAAGAGATAAGTGAGAAAGGGGGAATCTGAAATGTTTTTTGGAGAATATGAACATAATATCGATGATAAAGGACGATTGATCATTCCTTCAAAATTCAGGGAATCTCTTGGAGGTCAGTTTGTACTCACAAAGGGCCTTGATTGTTGCTTATTTGTTTTTTCCATGGAAGAATGGGAAAACTTTGAGGGAAAGCTTAAATCCCTACCGGTTTCGGATAAGAATGCCCGAGCCTTTACCCGTTTTTTCTTTGCAGGTGCTGCGGATTGCGAACTCGACCGTCAAGGACGAGCAAGTGTGCCAGCTAGTTTGAGAAAATATGCAAAAATTTCTAAAGAAGTGACCATTATTGGTGTTTCAAATCGATTGGAAATTTGGAACAGTGACTTATGGAAAGAATATAATGATTCTGAGGATTTAAATTATGAGGACATTGCAAATAATATGGCAATGTTAGGAATTTGATGAAGCCTGAAAAATATTCTCATACGACCGTGTTACTAAAGGAGTCCATTGAAAATCTTAAGATCAAAGAAGATGGAATTTATGTGGATTGCACTTTAGGTGGCGGTGGACACTCACAATGGATTTGTGAAAGCCTAAATGAAAATGGGGTATTAATTGGCATTGATCAGGATGAGTTTGCATTAAATTATGCAAAGGAACGTTTAAAAGAGTATTCATGTCAACGTTACTTTGTTAAAAACAATTTTGCCAGTCTAACTGAAATTTTAGAGAACCTCCATCTCTCTAAAATTGATGGTATTCTATATGACCTCGGGGTTTCGTCATTTCAATTAGATGATGATACCCGAGGATTTTCTTACCACAAAAACGGTCCTTTGGACATGAGAATGAATCAATCTGGTGAATTAACGGCTGAGATAGTTGTTAATGACTATGCACCAGGAGAATTGAAGAGAATTTTACACCTCTATGGTGAAGAAAAATATGCCTCCCAAATTGTAAAATCAATTGTGAAGGCGAGAGAGATAAAACGAATTACGACAACCTTGGAGTTTAGCGAGATTATTAAAAATGCCTATCCTCCTAAAGAACGATTTAAAGAAAAACACCCATCTCGTAAAACCTTTCAAGCCATTCGACTTGAGGTTAATGGAGAATTGAAAATTTTAGAAAATGCTTTTTCTCAAGGGATAAATGCCTTAGGCGAAGGTGGTAGGATGTGTGTGATTACTTTCCATTCTTTGGAGGATCGTGTGACAAAGCAATTTTTTAGGGAACGTGCTAACCCTTGTACTTGTCCACCAGATTTCCCTCAATGCGTTTGTGGAAAACAGGCGGATATTAAACTGATTTCAAGAAAACCAATCACTCCATGTGAAGGGGAAATTGAGGAAAATCGAAGATCACGAAGTGCAAAATTGAGAGTGGTTGAAAGAATTTAGACTAGAAATAGCATAGCAAAGGAGAATAAACAATGGCGACAGTACGAACAAGAAAAAAAAGAAAAACAAAAAAAACCTTGACGTTGACTTCTTATGTTGTTATGGTTTGTATTCTTGCTTTTGGAGTTATGTCAGGTTTACTGTTTCAACATTCGGCAATTGCCGAAGTCAATAATGAAATTCGAAGTCTTCAAGGCGAACTTGAAGAAATTAAGCAGATCAATGATAGCAAAGAGGGGCGTTTAGTCACTAACATGAATCTTCAGTCCATTGAATCACAAGCAAGGGGCTTTGGAATGAAAGAACCTGTTCAAGAGCAGTATCGTTACGAAACCACCATTGAAAATAGTAGAGCTTCAAAAGTAGTTAATAATTCGAGTATCAAAGGGGTTATTGAGAAGCTGTTTTAAGGAATCTTTATGATGGCTGTGTTAATATCGGTGATTATAAGTGATTATGGAGAAAAAAAGTGAATAAAAAAAAGAAGGCACAACAAGGGATCGGACCAATTAGACAGCAAAACAGGATTGTCTTTGCGTTGGTCGCACTTTCGTTGTGCTTAATTATTGTTATAGGCAACTTATTTTTTATACAGATTGTTAATTCCACTGGGAAATATGCGAGACAAGTTGATCAATTAGTCGAAGAAATCCCGATTCAGGCTTCAAGAGGGGATATTTATGACCGAAATGGAAATGTTTTAGCCAAGGATTCTTCTTCTTCAGGCATTCATGTCATTCCTTATGAAGTAGAAAACCCGCAGGAACTTTCAGAGAACTTGGCTCGACGTCTTGGACTAAAAGCAGACGAGATATTAAAGAAGATAACCGTACTGGAAAATGATATTGTTGAAGTGAAAACTGGGGTTACTCCAAGTAATCAAACAAAAATATTAGAGCATAGCTTTCCTGGGGTTAGTTTTGAAGACAATATTTTATATTTTGAACCCATTAGTATTGTCGATCCAGAAATGGTGGCAAGAACGATTTCAGCAGAGTTAGAATTAAATTATGATGGTGTGTATGAAAAAGCCACGCGACAGGAGAATCAACCCGTCTTAATTAAAAGTAAGGTTGATAATGCACTAGCACAGGAAGTAAAAGAATCTGAGGCGATTAAGGATGAAAAAGGACGAATCACAGGATATAATGGGATCGAAATCTTAGATGATTATCGGCGATATTATACAAATGGCAATTTCGCATCCTATATTTTAGGTTTTACTGGTGCAGCAAATGAAGGGCTCTATGGTGTCGAATCAACAAAAGATAACATTTTGAAAGGTGAAACAGGACTTGTATACTTTCAAAAGGATGCTAATGGAAATCAGATTCCTTCTCAAACGAAAATTTTAAAGGAACCAACACAGGGGGAAGACATTCAACTAACCATTGATAGTAATTTACAGTTGATTGTAGAAAAGGCAGTTGCAGAAGCTTCGGCGCAATGGAAAACAAAAAGCACAACGGCCGTTGTAATGGAGACGAAAACAGGTGAAATTTTGGCGATGTCAACAAAGCCAGATTACAACTTAAATGAACCCTTTGTTCTTGATCCGACTTTTTTAGCAACCCATGCTGAAGATCTAGAAGGAAAGAGTAATGCTGATCAGTTGAATGAGATGTATAAAAATCAATCCGTCGGTTTTATTTATGAACCAGGATCGACGTTTAAAGCATTGACTGGAGCCGCCGCTTTAGAAGAAGGTGGAATCACCCCAGAGACAATGGTGTATTGTGGGGGTTCCGTAACTTATGGAGAAACCGTAATCAATTGTGCAACAGGTCCACATGGGACGATTAGTGTATCGGATGCGATTGCGCACTCCTGCAACCCTGGATTGGTCCAAATTATCGAAACTTTAAATCCCGATGTGTTTTACCAGTATGTTTATAATTTTGGTTTGGGAGAACGCACTGGTATAGAACTTGATGGTGAAGAAGCGGGGATAATTAATCGTCTTTCTACAGAAGGTGGACAGATTAATGAAGTGGATTATGCAACATTTTCATTTGGTCAAGGGTTAGCAGCAACACCCATTCAAATGATCAGTGCTTTGAATTCTGTAATTAACGATGGGTTTTATGTGAATCCAACGATTATAGCAAAGGCTTCAAAGGAAAAAGCGGTTGAATCCTCAAAACAAATTATTGCTAAAGATACTTCGAGTGCAATGCGAGAGATTATGAGAAAAGTGGTTGGATATGATAGCGACATGTCAGATTTATCAGAGGGATATTCCATTGGTGGGAAAACAGGAACCGCAGAAAAATTTATCAACGGTGAATATTCAAGTAGTAAATATGTTACTTCTTTTTACTGTTTTGCTCCAGTTGAAAATCCTAAATATTCAATTTTAGTGGTGTTAGATGAACCCACAGCTGGTGCTTACGGATCGACTAGCGCGGCGCCAACAGCGATTAATTTGATGAAGCAGGTTTTGACTTATAATTCTTTAGACTCAAACATTCTTCAAGGGAATCCAGAATCGATCCAAAAGGGATCTACAACAGTGCCAGATGTTGTGGGTCAAGAACAAGATTATGTTAAGCGAATACTTGATGAAAAAGGGATTCGATACACATTTGATCTAAGCCAGTCTGGAAATAAAGTAATTGCTCAAAGTATTCCCACAGGAACGATTTATGATCCGAATACTGAGGTGGTCTTAACTTTAGGGAATTCGGAAAATACGGAAATTACGACGGTTATTGTCCCAGACGTAACAGGTCTTTCAATTCAGAGTGCTAATGAAATTTTATCTGGGTTAGGTTTAAATCTAAAAATTACTGGAAATGGTTTTGCAGTTGGACAAACCCCAAGTGCAGCAACCGTAGTTGAAAAGGGAAGCGATATTACAGTAACGTTTGCTCCATAAATAAGCACATGGGACAAATTTAAGAAAAGCAAGTGTCCATTACTTGCTTTTCTTTATTTATGATCTTTGATATAATTACAAACACCGTTTTATTCAATAAAATGAAAAATCTTAAAGAAAGTTTGGTAAACTTAGTTCATGGAGAGTATTCAAATGAGTAAACTTCTTGATGTTGTTCAAGGTAAAATCATTCAAGAAGGAAAAGCGAAAACAATTTCTGGAGTAAAAATTGATAGCAGAAAAACAACCTTTGGAGATTTGTATATACCCATTTTGGGAGAAAAAAACAATGGTCATGATTTTATAGATAAAGCTTTTGAAAATGGATGTGAAGTGACTTTGTCACAGGAGCCTCAACGAAAGTATCCAAAAGGAATGACCGTCATTTTTGTAGATTCAACTCTTGAAGCAATGAAAGCTTTGGCGAGTTATCATCGACATCGTTATGGACTACCCGTAATTGGAATAACGGGTAGTAGTGGAAAAACAACGACAAAAGATTTAGTTGCATCTGTTTTATCACAAAAATATTACACCCTAAAAACCCAGGGGAATTTTAATAATGAGTATGGTATTCCACAGACCTTATTTAATCTAGAGCCTGAGCATGAAATTGCCGTAATAGAAATGGGGATGGATCATCTTGGTGAGATAGCTCGATCCATTGAGTCTGTTGATCCTCAGATTGCCGTGATCACAAATATTGGACTAACCCACATTGAAATTCTAAAAACACAAGATAACATCTTTAAGGCAAAGAAAGAAATCTTGGAAAGGTTAAATGAAGAAGGAGTTGCCTTAGTCAATGGGGACGACCCTTTTTTAAGAAAACTATCAGAGAACAAACAGATCTTTCAAACAGTCACTTTTGGAATCCATGGTTCAAATGATTTTATAGTAAAATCATTTGATTCACATAGCCGAGGGTTAAACATGATAGTCCAATGGGAGAAAAAGGAATTGGAATTTAGTTTTAGCTTTCCAGGAGAACATAATGTTTACAATTGTTTGGTGGCAATTTGGTTAGGACTTCATTTTAAAATGAGCCAAGAAGAGATCCAAAAGGGATTGGATGCCTTTGTTCCAAGTGGGAATCGTATGGATATTTCTGAAATAGGAAATGTAAAAATCATTAATGATTCTTACAACGCAAATCCCGATGCGATGCGAAGTGCTTTGAATGTTTTAAGAACAATGAAAGAAGAACACAAAAGGGCCATCGCAATTTTAGGTGACATGTTGGAGATGGGAGACTTTGCGCTAACCTCCCATTATGAAATTGGTAAGTATGCAGCAGAATGTTGTGATGTTTTAATTGGCGTGGGAGAATTTGGAGAAGAAATTTGCCGTGGATTTGGTGATTTACCAGAAAAAACCTACCATGTAGAAAAAGCCGAAAAAGCAGGTGAGTTAATGGCTTCCCTTTGTAAACCAGGGGATATTATACTTATTAAGGCTTCAAGAGGCGTTGGTTTAGAAAAGACAATTGATTATATTAAAGAAGAGGTGAATGAATGGAAATGACAGAATTAAGAGGCGGTTTGATAGCATTGCTTGTAGCATTTGCTGTGGTATATGTTTTGACACCAAAATTCATTCCGATGTTAAAACGGTTGAAATTTGGACAAGCAATTCGTGAGGAAGGGCCTAAGAGTCACATGGAGAAATCAGGAACTCCAACAATGGGAGGACTCGTTATCCAGCTAGGGATAGTGATTGGTGTTTTGCTAATCTCTTTTTTAACAGGTGCTTGGGATTTGTTTCCGTTGATTGTTATGCTTTTCTTTGGAATGATTGGATTTATTGATGACTATATAAAAGTAACACAAAAGCATAATCTTGGACTAAGAGCCTGGCAGAAATTGGTGCTTCAATTTTTAGGAGCAGGTGTGATTGCGGTTTATGCTTATCTGACGCCAAGTATTGGTGGAGAAGTGATTATCCCCTTTATGGAACAGCCAGTTAATTTTGGACTTTGGTATTTGCCGTTTACATTTATAGCGGTGGTAGGCATTGTAAATGCTGTTAATTTAACGGATGGACTTGATGGACTTGCCTCTGGGGTTACTGCCATTGTTTGTATTTTCTTTTTTACTGGAGCCATTCTTTTTGGACAAATGGGGACAGCGATTTTTGTAGGTGCAGTGATTGGAGGGTGTCTTGGCTTTTTAAGACACAACTCAAATCCAGCGGCTATTTTTATGGGGGATACAGGATCAATGGCTCTTGGTGGAGCGGTTGTTGCCATGGCGATTCTTACAAAATTGCAATTTTTCTTATTAATAGCAGGAGGTTTGTTTGTTATCGAATCCCTATCGGTGGTTATTCAAGTAGGATACTTCAAACGAACAAAAGGCAAGCGATTCTTCAGGATGGCACCGATTCATCATCATTTTGAGCTTGCTGGATGGAGTGAAACCCGTGTAGTAACAGTTTTTTGGGTAATTTCAGGAATCTTTGTTACCATTGCATTTATTTGTTTAGGTTAGGAAGTAAAATATGGAAAAAAATATATTAGTGATTGGTGCAGCAAGAAGTGGTATCGCAGTGTGCGAATTACTTTTAAAAGAAGGAAAGAAAACAGTTCTGACAGATACAGGCAATGAGTCAGAGATCATTCAGCAGTTTCCGCAATTGGAAAAGATGAAACTGAATCCCCTGTTTAGTTCGATTTTTGGCATTCAGGTTCAAACTGAAATTCTAAAAGATGTTGAACGCATCATAATTAGTCCAGGGGTACCCTTAACAATTCCAATTGTTAAGGAAGCATACAGCCAAGGAATTACGGTTATTGGGGAAGTAGAATTAGCCTATGAATTAACAGAAACTCCATTTACTGCGATTACAGGAACAAATGGAAAGACAACCACAACCACTTTACTAGGAGAAATATTTAAAGCTTCGGGAAGAAAGACCTATGTGGTTGGAAATATTGGTGATCCCATTACAAATTACGTTGGAGAAACGAAAGCAGATGCTGTTTTTGTGACTGAAATTAGTAGTTTTCAGCTTGAAACCATCCGTGAATTCAGACCTAGAATAGCGGGGATTTTAAACATAACGCCAGATCATTTGGATCGACATTTAACGATGGAGAATTATATCGAGGCAAAAGGTCGAGTTTTTGAGAATCAAAAACCCGAGGATTTACTAGTGATTAATGGAGATGATCCTATTGTTGTTGAATTAGCAAAAAAAGCAGTGAGCAAAAAGGCTGCTTTTAGTTATAAAAATAAGGTGGACTTTGGAGCATGGTGCCTAGAAGGAAAGATCTACCTGAAAAATGAAATGGACACATGCTATGTTTGTGATGAAAGTGACCTAGGAATTATTGGCCCACATAATACAATGAATGCATTGGCAGCTTTGCTTATGGCATATCATGGAGGGGTTTCATTGGAGGTTATTGTGGGGGTGCTTAAAACCTTTAAAGGGGTTGAACACCGCTTAGAACATGTGGGGGTTTTTCATGGAGTTACGTATATTAATGATTCAAAGGGAACCAATACGAGTGCAACCATGACAGCGATTAATGCAATTAATGAACCCATTGTACTGATCGCAGGAGGCTACGATAAAAAAGAAGACTATTCAGATTTAATGGATATTGTTAGAAAAAAAGTAAAAACCTTGATTTTACTTGGGGCAACTGCGGATGATCTTTTACATGCAGCAGAGTCAAAAGGAGTAAAAAATATTATAAAAGTAGAAGACTATGAAGCGGCAGTTGCTCTTGCAAAAAAAGAAGCGGCAACAGGTGAGACGGTACTGCTTTCACCAGCTTGTGCTAGCTGGGATATGTATCCAAACTACGAAATTCGTGGGAAAGTATTTAAGGAACTGGTGGTAAATAGTTAAGAATAGGAGATGCCATGAAAGTAGGAAAAATTGATCGACCCTTTCTTATTGCTTTATTAATACTTGCAGGGATTGGTGTTATCATGGTTTTTAGCGCCAGTATGTATGCGTCAACTTTGAGTGGCGAAAAAGGATATGCCCTTTTTTTAAAACAACTTGTCTATGTTGTGATTGGGGTCATATTAATGGCGTTTATGAGTAATATTGACTATAAAAAATATCAGAAATATTATCTAATTGGGATAGGGATTTCTATCTTATTGTTAATCATTGTTTTGATCCCTGGAATTGGTGTAAAAGTAAATGATGCACGACGGTGGTTAGATTTTAAAGTTACAACTTTTCAACCATCAGAACTAGCAAAAGTATGTGGAATTTTATATTTTGCCACGGTTCTTTCTAAAAAACCTAATATTGTGAGACAGCCAAAAGAGTTGTTGAAATATTGTATGTTACCAATGGGAATTATTTGTGGATTAACAGCCATCGAACCTTCCTTGAGTGCCGCAATGGCCATTGCGATTGGGATGTGTGGGGTTTTGTATTTTGCAGGAATAAAACTAAAAGCCTTTTTTCCTTATTTAATCGTAGGGGGAATTGGAATTGTAGGCTTAATGATTATCGAACCTTGGCGTCTTGATCGATTTAATGTTTTTTTAGGAAAAGGTGGGGTGGATTATCAGATTACCCAATCCCTTTTGGCCATTGGCACAGGAGGACTTTTCGGTCGTGGCTTGGGAAATGGAAAGCAAAAGTTTTTGTTTTTACCTGAATTGCAGAATGATTTCATTTTTGCAAACATAGCGGAAGAATTTGGATTTATTGGATGTCTATTGGTTTTAGGTCTGTTTGCCTTTGTTATTTGGCGAGGATTTAAGATTGCCCAAAAGGCTCCGGATACCTTTAGTTATTTGTATACTAGCAGTGTTATGTTACTGTTGGCTTTTCAGGTATTAATAAACATTGGTGTTGCTTCTGCCATTATTCCCGTTACTGGGATGGCGTTACCTTTTATCAGTGCTGGAGGGACATCCATGGTGGTTCTCTTTGCTATGATGGGCCCGATTCTTAATATTTCCCGGCAGGTTGATTTATAGCCATGTTTATGAAAATAGATTAATAAAATTGATAAAATAAATGTTTAATTAGGACAAACTATTTGAGGAGAAAATCGATGAAAATACTTATTGCAGCAGGAGGAACTGGGGGACATATTTACCCAGGATTGGCGATTGCAGATAAAATAAAAGAAAAAATGCCAGAAGCACAGATCACTTTTATTGGATCAATGGTAGGTATGGAAAAAAATATCATTCCTCAAACAGGTTATCCCATTGAATATATTAATGTGAGAGGCTTTGAACGGAGCCTTTCTTTAGAAACCATTGTAGCGTTTAAGGGGATTTTTGATGGAATTCGAGATTCGAAAAGAGTACTTAAACGTCACAATCCTGATCTTGTTATTGGCACAGGAGGATTTACTTGTGGTCCCTTGCTTTTAGAAGCCAGTCGCAAAAAAATATCGACGATGATTCATGAACAGAATGCTTTTCCTGGAAGAGCAAATAGATTGCTTGGTAAAAAAGTCGATAGAATTGGGATTAGTTTTGATGAAGCAAAAAAATATTTTCCAGAAGAAAGAACATTTTTAGCAGGAAACCCTGTTCGAAGTGAGTATTGTCAAATAGATTCTCAAGCTGAAAGAAAATACCTTGGGATTGACGAATCTCAAAAAATGGTGCTAATTATGGGTGGAAGTCAGGGAGCTGGCTCAATCAATGAAGCAACATTAGAATTGATGAAAGCTTGGAAGGGGAATAAAAATCGTATTGTTTATCATCTCACTGGAAAAAATCAATTTCTAGAGATTCAAGAAAGAATGAAGAAGGAAGGAATTGATCAAGAAGAAAATCTGATTATTGAGGCCTATAGCAATGAAGTCTACCGATTATTAGGAGCTGCAGATCTTGTTATCAGCCGTGCAGGTGCAATGTCGGTTGCAGAAATAGCTGCCGCAGGAAAACCTTCGATTTTAGTGCCTTATCCATTGGCAGCAGGAAATCATCAAGACTTTAATGCGAAAGTAATTACAGATAATGGTGGTGGAATTCTTTTGGAAGATAAAATGATTACCGGGGAAATTCTTGTTGAAACAGTGAACACCTTAATTAATGATGAGGATACATTAAAGATAATGTCCCAAAATACAGATAAGGTTAAAATTCTAGATGCATCTGAGCGAATTTATTCTGAAATAAAAGAGCTTTTGGAGAAAAAATGAAAAAAGCAGATAAACATTCGGGAAAAAACAATAATGGAACCTTTCACGGAGATGGTTTTGAGCTCTGGCCAGAGCCAGAAAAACCCTTAGGGAAAAAATCATGGAAAGAGTCAAGTTTAGAACCTGAGGAAAGCAAAAGTTACGATCGAGGGGACAATTCTGATCAGAGAAAAAAAGTAAGTTTTGAAGAAAATCTAGGGGATGAAATAGGGATTTGGCCTGAATTGGAAGACATTATGGAGAAGAAGAATGCTCCTAAGATGAGAGAAAAGGTTTCAGAAACGGCCCAAGAAAAAAAAGAGCTAAATGAGAATAAGAGAATCGAGAAAAACACGATATCACAAAAAGTTCCTGAGTTTGATTTGTGGTTTGAAGATGAAAAAGATGAATCAGAGAATGAAAAATCAAATATAAAAAAGGAAAACCCCTTTAAAGAGAAAAAGCCAAAGAAAAGATGGTTTTTTCCAAACCAGAAAAAAAAGAAAGAAAAAGAAACTAAAAAACCTGTTAAACAAGCAGAACCAAAGATGACCAAAGAAGAAGAGCGAGAACTAAGGCGTAAGCAGAGAAGAATCAACAAGCGTAAACGGATTATTCGAACGTTGATTTCATTTGTCGTTATTTTGGGGATTGCTTTAAGTCTCGCTTATTTTGCCTATACTGCGGTCCAACAGGGGTTTTTCAATATTGCGAGTATAGAGGTGGTAGGAAATGAGATTATTGATGCTCAGTCGGTTATGGAGGCTTCTGAAATACAAATTGGGGAAAGTATTTTCTTTGCAGATCTGAACAAAGCCCATTACAAGATTAATGCACTCGTAGATTTGGAGAAACTTGAAATTACAAAAGTCATGCCGAATAAAATTTTAATAAATATGACAGAATCTTCCCCACTATGTGCCATTAATTACGATGGGAAAATTACCTATATGACGGATGATGGTATTCTCATAGAAAATGGAGATTATCTACGAAAGACAGATATTCCTGTGGTTTTTGGTGCTGAAAGTGTTAATCTTTCTGAAATTGGAAAAAAAGTAATCATTGAACCAGCGTGGCGGTTTGAAACAGTAAAAAATATTTTGGAAGATTTAAAAAAGCATGGAAATTTAAGCAAAATTTCGGAAGTAAGGATGACAACGGATAATACCTACGAATTAGTGACGAAAAATGGAACGGTTTTAGTTGTTTGGGATTATAATAATTTTCTAGAGAATGGTAATTACATTCAAAATGTTTTGGACCAAAATACAAGTAACTTAGTGATTAATTTAACAGCAGGAACAAAACCCGTTGTGAAACCAAGATGAAAATTTTGTCTTTAAAAGCAAAGATTGGATTTGAAAAGAGTATAATCGTATAAATAACTGTAAAATTTGAGATATTTTTCTTAAATTCTAAGGAAAGTTTAATTCAACAGTTGAAAAAATAATGAATAAAGGTTAATATAAAGAAGTGAAGATTTCTATGACTGAAAATAGAATTTTTTAAAAGAGTCGTACAATTTTAAATAATAACAATAAGAATAAAAGCTGTATAGTAAGAGGAGGAAAAAAAGTGTTTGAATTAGATGGAAATTATGACAACTTTGCAAAAATCCGTGTTGTCGGTGTTGGTGGTGGCGGAAATAATGCCATTAATCGTATGATTGAAGCTGGAATGAAAGGCGTTGATTTTATTGCGATTAATACAGACAAACAAGCCCTTGCTTTAGCGCTGGCTGAGAAAAAAGTTCAAATTGGAGAAAAAATTACCCAAGGTCTCGGTTCTGGAGGTAATCCAGAAATTGGTGCCAAAGCAGCTGAAGAAAGTAGAGATGTTGTTGCAGATGTTATTAAGGACACAGATCTTTTATTTTTAACAGCAGGAATGGGTGGTGGAACGGGTTCTGGTGCAGCACCCATCATCGCAAAAATAGCTAAAGAAATGGGTATTTTAACCATTGGTGTTGTTACAAAACCTTTCTCTTTTGAAGGCCGTGTACGAATGAGAAATGCTCAAATTGCAAGTGAATTTTTACAAGAAAACGTAGATTCCCTCGTTACAATTCCAAATGATCGTCTTCTTAGAATGGCGGATAAATCAACCTCTTTAAAGGATGCTTTTAAATTAGCAGATGATGTTTTATTG
This sequence comes from Eubacteriaceae bacterium, assembly GCA_051649025.1. GTDB lineage: Bacteria > Bacillota > Clostridia > Eubacteriales > Eubacteriaceae > Acetobacterium. The sequence continues at coordinate 80,999 of JBOFGH010000031.1, read as the reverse complement.
CAAGGGGTTAAGAGTATTTCAGATCTTATTGCAATGCCAGGATTAATTAGTCTTGACTTCGCAGATGTTAAGACAATCATGAAAGATACTGGACTAGCACACATGGGTGTTGGTAGAGGTAGTGGAGAAAACAGAGCTGAAGAAGCAGCAAAACAAGCAATCTTAAGCCCGCTATTAGAAACACAAATTGATGGTGCAACGGGAGTATTACTTAACATTACAGCTGGGGAAGATTTATCACTCTTTGAAGTTGATAGAGCTGCAAGCATTGCACGAGAAGCTTCTGACCCAGATGCAAATGTAATTTTCGGTGCTACAATTGACGAATCTCTTGGAGATGAAATCAAAATTACTGTTATTGCAACAGGATTCCTTTCTGGTGGAGAAAAGGAAAGAAAAGCAGCCATCAAGAATGTTGTGAAAACACCAGCTACGAATGTTGGCGAATTTTCTATTCCTGATTTTCTAACAAGCGAAGACTAGTTAGCGATGAAGTGTCCATATTGTACCTTCGATGAGAGTCGGGTTGTGGACTCACGTCCCACAGAAGATGGTGCGATGATTCGACGGCGTCGAGAATGTGCTAAATGTAACAAGCGTTTTACGACTTATGAGCGAGTTGAGGACATTCCCTTAATTGTTGTTAAAAAAGGTGGACAACGTGTTCCATTCGATAAAAACAAGCTTTTTAATGGAATGATTAAAGCTTGTGAGAAAAGACCAGTCCCTATTGATGATATTAAAAGTCTTGTGGATGATTTAGAGAGAAATCTATATCAAAGTGAGATGAAGGAAGTCCCTTCTTCTTTTATTGGAGAGCAAGTGATGGAGGCATTAAAGTCTCTTGATGAAATTGCTTATGTTCGGTTTGCCTCGGTATATCGTCAATTCAAGGATGTCGCATCATTTATGGATGAATTAGAGCAGTTGATTATTGAAAAGCAAACGAAGGATAATAAATGAAACTATATGAAAAAACAATAAAATCTGAAAATGTTTTTCGAGGAAAAATTCTAAATTTACGGGTTGATGATGTTGTATTACCGGATGGTAGCTTTTCCAAAAGAGAAATTGTTAGTCATCAAGGGGCGGTTGCAGTATTGATGATAAAAGATGAGTGTATGTATTTTGTTCGTCAATATCGCATCGCAACCAATAGAGTGATGATAGAAATTCCAGCGGGATTATTAGAAGATGGTGAAACCCCTGAAGAAGGTGCTACTAGGGAATGTCGGGAAGAAGTGGGATTTCGCCCCCTGGATTTATTTAAACTAGGAGATTTTATTCCGACACCAGGTTACTGTTCCGAAAAAATAACCCTGTTTTGTGGAACAGCATTTGAGTATGACCCAAAAGATGAAGATCCAGATGAATTTTTAAAAATTGTAAAAATTCCAATTAGAACCGTTAAAGCTCTTTTTGTAAATGGACTTTTTTCAGATGGGAAAACAGTGGCGGCATTAGGATACTATTTTTCCTTATTGCCATAGGCTATGAGGAGATAATGAAATAAGTTTAAAGAGGATAGATGGTTTATTTCAATGCTAAGCATTAAAATGAATCATCTATTTTAGGTTGGTTTTAAGCAAAACTGAGTAAGATATACATTGGACAAATTAAGATAAAAGTGAAAATAAGAAAAGAGAATTGGAGATTAATAATGGAAAAAAATTATACTTTTTCAGGACATGATGTAGTTGAGTTAGCAAAAGAATACGGAACACCATTGTATGTGATGAGCCAAGATATTATTGAAAAAAACATTGATGATATTGTGAATGCTTTTAAAGAAGCGGGGGCAGCATTTGAAGTAAACTTTGCAGGGAAAGCATTCCTCAATGAAGGTATGTGCAGAATTATTGATCAAAAGGGTATCTCTTTGGATGTTGCATCCGGAGGTGAATTATTTACAGCCCTTAAGAGTGGGATTGATCCTGAAAAAATAACATTTCATGGAAGTAATAAATCCAAAGATGAGATGAAGATGGCCATTGATGCCAAAGTAGGGAGAGTTGTGATTGATAGTGCCTATGAACTGGATTGTTTTACTGAGCTAATGGAAAACAGATCAGAAGTTTTAAAGGTAATGTTTAGGATTTCCCCAGGAATTGAAGCCCATACCCATGAGCTTATTCAAACTGGAAAAATTGACTCTAAATTTGGCTTGGCATTATCTCAAGCTCAAGAAATTATTTTGAGAACAAAAGATATTAAAAACATAGAAACCGTTGGAATACATTGTCATATAGGATCTCAAATAGTGGATGAAGAGCCTTTTGTTTTAGCTGCAAAAATAATGCTTGATTTATTTGGAGATCTCAACAATGCCGGATTAGCTTTAACGGAGTTAAATTTAGGAGGCGGTTTTGGAATTCCATACCTCAAGGAAGATCCCATGTTTGATGTTAAACATTACATTCCCGTGATGGTTAAGCGAATACAAGGTTTGTGCGAAGAGAAAAAAATGAAGATGCCTAAAATTATGGTTGAACCAGGGCGTTATATTGCGGCAACAGCTGGAATAACCCTGTACACCGTTGGAACCGTAAAAGATATTCCAGGAATAAAAAAATATGTTAGTGTTGATGGAGGTCTTGGTGATAATCCACGTCCAGCACTTTATGGTGCCCTATACGAAGGGGTGATTGCAAATAAAAAGGCAACAGAAAAAATGGAAAAAGTAACAGTGAGTGGAAAGTGTTGCGAAACAGATACACTCATTCCTGGGATTGAATTAAACCAACCAGAATCTGGAGATATACTAGCTGTTTTTAATACAGGTGCCTATAATTATTCAATGGCGAGCAACTATAATCGTTTGCCACGTCCTGGTGTTGTATTGCTAAAAGGAGAAGCTTCAGCACTTTTAGTGAAAAGAGAAACCTATGAAGAAATCTGTGAGAATGATTGTATGCCAGGATGGTTGAAAAATGTTTAATTTTTCTCCCGAATATTTTTGGAATCTATTATTAAGTCTCCCAGGGATTCTTATTGCGATTAGTTTTCATGAAATGGCCCATGGATTTGCAGCGGATGGCATGGGGGACCCAACCCCTAAAAATGCTGGAAGACTTACAATAAACCCTTTGAAGCATTTGGATCCTTTAGGATTTATTTCGATGCTATTATTTCGTTTTGGTTGGGCGAAACCAGTGCCAATTAATCCGATGTATTTCAAAAATAGAAAACAGGGAATTATCATTGTTTCCTTAGCTGGAGTAATAACAAACTTATTGCTAGGGTTTATTGGAATGGCAGCGTTTATTTTAGTGTTACCTTTTGGGAATGAAACACTTTTAATCATTTTAAAATATATTTATGTTTATAATATCTTATTTGCGGTGTTTAATATTATTCCGATACCACCATTAGATGGATCTCAGGTGTTAATGGTCTTCTTACCCCAGAAAGCTCAAGCCAAATTTTATGAATTTCAAAGATACGGTATGATTTTAATCTTTGTTTTAGCATGGTTAGGAATTTTAGGGCTGTTTATGACACCAGTCATTAATGGGATAGAAAGCTTGTTTTTAGTTATTCTAAAACCACTTTTAAATATTTTTGGATATTGATCGATGAGTTATGCAATTAGTTTAGAGAGTTTTGAAGGCCCTTTGGATTTGCTGTTGCACTTGATACAAAAAAATAAAATAGACATTTGTGACATTTCAATTTCAGAAATCACGAGTCAATACTTAGGGCAAATTGGAATTTGGAAAAGACAAGATATGGAGATTGCAAGCGACTTTATTGTTATGGCAGCTCGGCTCTTAGAGTTAAAATCAAAAATGCTATTACCTAAAAATGAAGGTGAATTGGAAGAAGATGAAGAAGCATTAAAGACAAAACTCCTACGCCAAATTTATGAGTATAAAATTTTCAAAGAGATCAGTGCTTATTTAGGAAAAAGAGAAGAACGAGAATTAAGGGGAATTTATAAAGATCCAGAATATATTCCAGAGGAAATTAAAGAGGAGACGATTGAGATAGATCCCTTGTCACTTTTACAAAGCTTTAAGACTTTGCTGCTAAGAGAAGAAGAAGTTTATGATATTTTACCTCCACAAAAAATTGTGAGAGAACTTTTTAGCGTTGAGGAAAAAATAGAAAAAATATCAAATGCTTTAAAAAATGCTGGAGAAAAAGGACTTAGCTTTTCGGAGCTTCTCTTTCCAGGAATTTCTCGGGAAGAAGTGGTTGTTACTTTGTTAGCCCTACTAGAATTGGTTAAGACAAAGGGATTAAGATTAAAGCAAAATCGTGTATTTATTGATTTTCAAATAAAAAAGGAGGAAGTTCATGAATCGTAATGAGCTCGTGGGTATCCTCGAAGGCGCTCTTTTTGCAGCAGGAGATGGAATCACCCTTAATGAATTTTGTCGCGGACTTGAAAAATCGATTGAGGAAATACTTGAGGCTTTAAAAATTCTAAAAGAGGATCTTAAAGCATCGGGGAGAGGGGTTCGCCTTGTTCAAGTTAAAGAGACGTATCAATTATCTACAAAACCAGAGTATTATGATGAAATTAGAAGTATTACACAACATAAGCAAAAAACAGGACTTTCAAGAGCAGCCTTAGAGACTTTATCAATTATAGCATATCGTCAGCCTGTGACGCGTGTGGCTATAGATGAAATTCGTGGGGTGAGTTCCAGTAGTGCAATTCAACGTCTTTATGATCGTGGGTTAATTTCTGAAGGGGGAAGATTGGAAGCCCCAGGGCGCCCAATTTTATATAAAACCACCAAAGAGTTTTTGAAATCAGTAGGATTTCAGAGCCTTAAAGAAATGCCGGAATTTGAGGTTTTTTCAAATGGAACCCAAGAAACCTTTGATTTTAATAAAAACAAGGATGTTTTAGAGACAAAGATTGATTTTAATGAGATATTGACGCAAGCAATTAAAGAGGAAAACAAAGAAAATCTGGAAGAAAATAAGATAGAGGGAGAATAGGCATTGCGATTACAGAAATACATGGCGCATTGCGGAGTTGCATCGAGGAGAAAATCGGAAGAACTTATTGTACAGGGGAAAGTAAAAGTAAATGATGTGGTGGCAACAACCCCTGGTTTTGAAATAGACCCTGATGTGGATGTGGTAAAAGTAAAAGATAAGGCCTTATTTATTCATACAATGGTTTATTGTATGGTTAACAAACCTAAAGGAGTGATGTCAACATCGGAGGATACCCATGGGAGAAAACGCGTCATTGACCTAATCCCAAATCATCAGCGTTTGTATACGGTAGGCCGATTAGACAAGGAAACAGAAGGCTTGATTCTGGTTACAAACGACGGCGATCTGACCTATAAACTCACCCATCCTAAACATGAATTTAGCAAAACTTATCATGGTGTTGTTAGGGGATTTCCCAATGAGGAGAGTCTTAAACATTTTAGGAATGGAATTAAGATTGAGGATTATAAAACTGCACCAGCTAAGATTAAAATATTGAGGCATACCAAAGATTCGACACTCCTTGAAATGATCATTCATGAAGGGAGAAATCGACAAATAAGAAAAATGTGCCAAGCCATCGGTCACCCAATTATGGAATTAAAAAGGGTTTCAATTGGGAAATTAACCCTTGGAAATCTAAAGCTGGGAGAATGGCGATATTTAACTAAAGACGAAATTGATTATTTAAAAACGAGGAGTAAACGATGATAAAAATTGCTTTTCCAAAAGATTTTGAAAAAATTCGCAAACTTTTTCCCGAAAAAGAAAAGGAAAAAGATCTTTATATTGTCTGTGAAGAATCTGAGCGGTCCATTGTTTTAGGAGCGATAAGGTTCTTTTATCAAAAGAATCAAGTAGAAATTCTTGAAATTGTGATGTGTTATCACGGGGAACAGCAACTTGAAGTTTTTGATGGATTGATAAGAACATTGCTTTTTCGGATGGCGGAAGAGGGATGCACAGAAGTGGTTGTAAATCTTCCTGTAAAGGGCTTTATGGAATATTTTGAAGGACATGGTTTTAAACAGGAACAAAATGTATTGAGACACAAAGGATTCCCAGAAGAATTTTTTAGGCCTTGCGGAGGATGTAGTGCTTAATTATTTTATGAAAGTAACTACTTTTGTGGAAGAAATTTTAAAGTCGACACTAAAACCAGGGGATTATGTGATTGATGGGACAGCGGGGACAGGTGAAGATACGGTTATTCTAGGAAACCTCGTAAGGGATTCTGGACGTGTTTTTTCTTTTGATATCCAAGAAGACGCAATTGAGATGACTCAAAAAAAGGTGGAGGAACAAGGATTACAACAAGTCGTGACCGTTATTAAGGAAAGCCATGAAAATATGACCGAGGCCTTGTCCAAATTTGGAATTGGGAATAATCAAATCAAGGGAATTACTTTTAATTTAGGGTATTTGCCTTATGGGAACAAAGAAATTGTGACCCAAGGAAAAACAACCCTTCTAGGGATTAAAAAAGGGTTGAAACTATTGGATAAACATGGTTTTATGACAATTTGCTTATATCCTGGACATAAAGAGGGGGGAGAAGAATTAGAGTTAGTTTTAGAATGGGCAAAAGATTTAGGACAATCTTTTGTTGTCCATCATTTTAAAACCCTTAATCGAAAAAGTCCACCGGAATTAGTTATTATTCAAAAAAGGAGGTAGCCATGGAAAAGAATGCCAATGACAAAAGAGAAACGAAAGATATTTTTTTTGAAATTAAAAACAAATATCAAAAACTCAGTAAGAGCCATAAAAAGATTGCAGATTTTGTTTTTAGTCATTATGAACGGGTTTCTGAAATGTCAGCGATTAAAGTGGCGCAAAGCGTTCAAGTAAGCGAAGCGACCGTTGTACGATTCTCTGTAACCTTAGGTTATGAGGGGTATCCAGAGTTTCGAAGAGCACTTAAGAATGAAATAAATAGTAAGTTAACGACGATTGATCGCATTAATATGACGTTAAAAAACGATGAGAAAGAAAAAGCCCTTCAGGAAACGGTTCACAATGTATTAAAAACAGACCTTAATAATATTAATACAACCTTTGAAGATTTTGATTATGAAATATTCAAATCTTCAATTGATTTGATTTTAGATGCTCGAAAAATTATCATTATTGGATTTAGAACCACCACTCTTTTGACGGAGCATCTTGGCTACTATTTGAACTTGATTTTGGACAATGTTCGTGTGGTTAATTATGGGGTGACTGATGTCTATGAACATCTTATTAAAGTGAATGAAAAAGATCTTGTGATTGCAATTAGTTTTCCACGATATGCGCAGAAGACCTATGAAGCCGTTGAGTTTTTGAAAAATAAAGGAGTTAAGATAATTACTATTTCTGACAATCAGAATGCTCCGATTAATGTTTTTACAGAACATCGTCTTATTGCTAAAAGCAATGTCTATTCCTTTGTTGATTCATTAGTAGCGCCTTTGTCTTTGATAAATGCTTTGGTTATTTCGGTGGGACTACGCAATATTGGAAAAACGAAAGAAACCTTTAATGAATTAGAAGAAATTTGGAGAGACCATTTTATTTATCGTGGTGATGAATTAGAAAAAGAATTTATGAAAGGTCGTAATGATCGCTAATGGGAAAAATAGCAGTAATAGGTGGGGGGCCAGCAGGAATGATGGCAGCTCAAAGCGCAGGAAAAAATGGCAACAACGTTGACTTATATGACGGGAACGAAAAACTAGGTAAAAAGTTATACATCACGGGAAAGGGACGATGCAATTTAACGAATGCGTGTGACATTGGGGATTATTTCGAAATGATACCTAGAAATCACTCTTTTTTATACAGTGCTTTATACTCTTTTACTAACGAAGATTTAATGACTTATATGGAAGAGAATGATGTGCCTTTAAAAAAAGAACGTGGTGAACGAATTTTTCCAATTTCTGATAAATCAAATGATATTATTAGAGGATTTAAAAAAGGACTGACAGAACAAAAGTGTCAGATTATTTTAAATGAAAAAGTCCTTGATCTTTGGATTGAAAACAATGAGATAAAGGGGATTTTCTTAGAAAATGGGGAACGTCGACCCTATAACAAGGTAATTTTGGCAACTGGTGGAAAAAGTTATCCTTCGACGGGGTCTGATGGAAATTTTTTTGAAATTTTAAAAAGATATGGCCATGATATTACGCCATTAAGACCTGCTTTGGTTCCCATGAATACCAAAGAAAATTGGCCCCGTGCCTTACAAGGCCTGGCTTTAAAAAATGTGACGTTGACTTTAAATAAAAAAACGAAAAAAGGAAAAGTGAAAATAAAGTCATTATTAGGGGAAATGCTGTTTACACATTTTGGAATTTCAGGGCCTCTGGTTTTGTCGCTTAGTTCTTATGTAAATGGGGATCCACGGGATTATAGCCTGAGCTTAGACTTAAAACCAGGGTTAACGTTTCCAGAAACTGAAAAAAGAATTTGTCGGGATTTTGAGAAGTATCTTAATAAGGATTACATCAATGCTTTAGGTGACTTGTTACCCTCCAAAATGATTCCAATCATGGTCGAACTTACAGAAATTGATCCCCACCTTAAAGTAAATCAGATAACGAAGATTCAACGAAAAAAAATTGTGGAAACTTTTAAAGAGATTAAAATGACGATTGGAAGCCTGAGGGATTTTAATGAGGCAATTATTACGGCTGGGGGAGTGAATGTTAAAGAAGTTGACCCTCGGACAATGGAATCAAAGCTGATTAACAATCTTTACTTTGCAGGAGAAATGCTGGATGTGGATGCTTTAACAGGAGGATTTAACATCCAAATTGCAGCGTCCACGGGTTGGCTTGCTGGGAATGCAGTTTAAATTTGAGGCATCTCGATAGAAGATTGTGGAAATAAAGGGGAGGAATAAATGCAAATTGCTGTGGATGGTCCTGCAGGCGCAGGAAAAAGTACAATTGCAAAAATAATTGCAAAGGAATATCAAATTACCTATTTGGATACAGGGGCAATGTATCGATCCATTGCAAATGAGGTATTGGTTCAAAAGGTTGATTTTTCAGACGAAAAAAAAATGATTGAACTGACTCGGAATGCAAAAATATCCTTTCGGAAAGATCGGGTTTTCTGTAATCATAAAGATGTGACAGAAGCCATTAGAACTCCAGAAGTTTCTATGCATACCTCAAAAATTGCTTGCATTAAGGAAATCCGGGAATTGCTTGTGGAACAACAAAGAGAAATTGCGGATTCCCAATCGGTTATTATGGATGGGAGAGATATTGGATCTGTGGTTTTACCAAAGGCTGACTTCAAGTTTTATTTAGATGCAGATGTAACTGAACGAGGAATCCGGCGACTGAAGGAATTTGAAAAAAATGGATTAAAAAAAACCCTTTCAGAAATCAAGGAAGAAATTCAAAAAAGGGATGACAACGATCAAAATCGTGTTGAAAGTCCCTTGGTTAAAGTTGAAGATGCCATTGTGATTGATACCACTGGAAAAACCATTAAGGAAGTTTGTGAGATCATGAAAAGTTATATTAATGGGAAGGTAGAAAAATGATTTATAAATTTTGTAGAGGGATTGTTAATTTTATTAATTATATTTGGCTTAATTTTGAAATTATCGGCAAGGAAAATATTCCAAGTGAAGAAGGGGCATTAATTTGTCCAAACCATCTCAGTCTTTACGATCCTTGTGTGGTTGCGTCCATTACAAAAAGAGAAATTCATTTTATGGCTAAAGAAGAATTGTTTAATAACTTTTTTTTAGGCTGGCTTTTAAGGCATGCACATGCTTTTCCAGTAAACCGAGAGAATGTAAACATAGAAACTGTGAAAGAATCCCTAAAAGTATTAAAAGATAATGAACTCCTTGGGATTTTTCCAGAGGGGAAAAGGGTTAAGGTTGGAGAAAAAGTTGACCCTGCCAATGGGTTTATTGTTTTTGCGATTAAGACAAAATCACCAATTATACCAATCCAAATTACGGGAAAAATGAAATTTCGTCAAAAAGTACGGATTTTAGTAGGGGAACCTATTTATTTAACAGAATACTACGGGAAAAAAGTAAGTGACGAAGAAACGAAAAAGATCTCCCATGAAATAATGGAAAAAATCTATGGGATGGAAGTTTAAGAAATGAAAATTATTATTGCAGAAAAAGCAGGCTACTGTTTTGGTATCGAAAATGCTATGAAAATGGTAGAAAATACCATTGCTTCTGATAAAGGGCCGATTTATACGTTAGGACCAATTAGCCATAATAAACAGGTAACCGAAGCGTTAGAAGAGCAGGGATTAAAAATCCTTTCCGATGAAGAAGCCTTTAATCTGGAAAGTGGCTGTGTGATTTTAAGATCGCATGGGGTTTCCAAGGAGATGATTAAAGGATTGGAAAAAAGAAATATCCGAATTGTCAATGCAACTTGTCCCTATGTGAGAGCGGTTCAGAAAAAAGTTGAAGACTACTTTGAAGCAGGGTATCAAATTGTTATTGTCGGGAATAAAGATCACCCTGAAGTGATTGGTGCTAACGGGTGGTGTGAGAATACGGCCTTAATAATAAATGATATAAATCATTTGGAAAATGTAGAAATTTATGATAGAATATGCATTGTGGCTCAGACAACAATCATGGCATCTAAATTTAATGAGATTTGTCAAGCAATTCAATTGCGAGTCCCTGAAGTTGTTATATTTAATACCATTTGTAGTGCGACGGTTGAAAGACAAGCAGCTGCCGAAAAGACTGCAAGTGAAGTAGAATATATGATCGTTATTGGTGGGTATCACAGTTCAAATACTCAAAAACTGGTAGATATTTGTAAAATCCATTGCGAGGAAACATGTCACGTAGAAACCATCCGGGATTTAGATTTAGCTGAAGTAATGCGTTTTAATACAATTGGTATTACGGCAGGAGCATCAACCCCAGATTGGATCGTTAAGGAGGTATTGGAAGGTATGGAAGAGCAAAACAAAATTGCTGAAGAAAATGTTGTAGTTGAAGAAGTGGTTACTGAAGAGCAACCAATGGTTGAGGAAGTGGTTGTTGAAGAGACAGTTGTTGAGGAAACAGTGGTTGAACCAACAGCAGTTGTTGAAGAAGAGGAAGAATTTGATTTTGCAGCTTCAATTGAGGAATCACTTAAGACAATTCGTCGTGGTACCGAAGTTGAGGGTGAAGTAATTCATATAGCAGAGGACGAAGTAATCCTAAACATTGGCTACAAAGCTGATGGTATTATTAAGAAAAATGATTTTACATGGAAAAGCGATGAAGAATTAGCAGATCTTGTAAAATTAGGCGATAAAGTATGGTGTATTGTAACTGATTTAAATGAAGGTTCTGGAAATGTTAAACTTTCTAAAATTAAATACGATAATCGATTAGTACAGAAACAATTAAGCGATGCTTTTGAAAATAAAACTATTTTAGAAGGTACCATTAAAGATATTTCTGGCAATGGACTGATCGTTGATATTGGTTTTACAGATATTTATATGCCAGCATCTCAGTATCATGTGCGTTATGTTAAGGATTTAAATACCTTAATTGGAGAAAAAGTTAAGGGCTTAATCATTGATTACAATCCAAAAAGAAGACGTGCGATTCTTTCTCAAAAAATCATTCTTGAAAAAGATATGAAGGAAAGAAGAGAGCAAGTTAAAGAAATGAAAGAAAAACGTTTTGCTGAATTAAATGTTGATGACGTAATTAAGGGTGTGGTAAAAACAATCACAAACTTTGGAATCTTCGTTGACCTTGATGGCATTGATGGTTTTGTTCATCGATCTGATTTAACTTGGGAAAAAATCAATGAGCCTAAAGATATTGTTGAAAAAGGCCAAGAAATCGAAGCAAAAGTGATTGCTAAAAATGATGAAGACAAAAAGATCAAATTAAGTGTTAAAGCTTTATTAGATCGTCCTTGGGATGATTTTGTTAAAAAATACAAAGTAGATGATGAAGTTGAAGTAACCATTACTAATATTTTAGATTTTGGTGCATTTGCTCAAGTAATTCCAGGGGTTGAAGGGTTAATTCACGTTTCGGAAATCAGCTATAACCGAGTTGAATCCGTCGCTTCTGTTTTAAAAACAGGGGATGTATTAACAGTTAAAATTATTGGTATTAATAGCGAAAAAGAAAAGATTAGCTTAAGTAAAAAAGCAACAGAAGAAGCTCCAGCTCGACCAGCGCCAACACCAAGAAGTAGCAGCAGCAGTAGCACTGGCGAAAGAGAACGCTCAAATAATTTTGGTGGTGGTGGAAACCGTAAACCACAAAACTTCAGTAACAATAATCGTAACAAAACAGTTTACGAGGAAACAGCAAATGTTACTTTAGGGGATGCATTTGGGGATATGTTCAGTGGACTTTTTGGAGAAGAAGAATAATAACAAACTTAATAAAATATTAAAGCTCCTTTCCTTAGAATTTTTTTCTAGGGAAAGGAGCTTTTTTTTAAAAAAACTATTGAAAAAAATATAAATAGTGTTATAATGACATTAAATCCAAGTGGAATACTCGGATATATTGGGGAGGTGTTCATATGAGACTTTCCACAAAGGGAAGGTATGGTGTATTGGCCATGGTTGAGCTAGCACTTAACTTTGGGCAAGGGCCGGTTTCCATCAAAGAAATAGCAGAAAAGAAAAATCTTTCAGACTCTTATATGGAGCAATTGTTTTCCACATTGAAAACGGCTGGTTTAGTCAAAAGTTTACGTGGAGCTCGAGGTGGGTATGTATTAGCAAGAGACCCAAATGAAATAACCGTTGGGGAAATAATAAGAGCATTAGAAGGTCCTATTGAGTTGGCAGATTGCGTTAATGGGAAGAATTCTGTTGTGTGCAAAAAATCTCCAGAATGCGTAACAAAAGCTCTTTGGGAAGAAATCAGAGATAGCATTAACAATGTTATTGACAATCGATCGTTACAAGATTTATTAGATAAGTAACAAATAGAAAGGCTTAAGAAAATGAAAAGAATTTATTTGGATCATGCGGCAACAACACCAGTAGATCCTGTTGTTGTTGAAACGATGATTCCTTATTTTACAGAAAATTTTGGAAATCCTTCCTCTGTGTATACAGAAGGAAGAGCGTCGAAAAAAAGCATCGAGGCCGCAAGACTTCAAGTTGCAAAGGCAATCAATGCAGAAGCTAAAGAAATTTACTTTACTGGGAGTGGTTCAGAGGCAGATAACTGGGCAATAAAAGGGATCGCTTTAAAGAATAAAGCGAAGGGAAAACATATTATTACAACAACCATTGAACATCATGCAGTGCTACATACCTGTGAGTATTTGGAAAAACAGGGATTTGAAGTGACCTACTTACCAGTGGATAAAGATGGACTAATTTCTTTAGAAGATTTAAAAAAAGCAATTAGAAAAGATACGATTTTAGTGTCAATTATGTTTGCGAATAATGAAATAGGGACCATTGAGCCAATTAAAAAAATTGGAGAAATTGTTAAGGAGAAGGGAATTATTTTTCATACGGATGCGGTTCAAGCATTAGGAAATATCCCCATTGATGTTAAAGATTTAAATGTTGACCTTCTTTCAATTTCTGCCCATAAAATTTATGGACCCAAAGGGATTGGGGCATTATACATTCGAAAAGGTGTTCCCATTGATAATTTGATACATGGTGGTGGACAGGAACGCCGACGTCGAGCTGGAACAGAAAACTTAGCAGAAATTGTGGCTTTTGGTAAGGCAGCAGAGTTAGCCACAGAACATTTAGAAGAAAATGCAGCTCATATGAAAGAACTTCGAGATGCCTTGATTAAAGGGATTACGGAAAAAATTCCTCAAGTTCGGTTAAATGGGCACCCTGAAAAACGACTTCCTGGAAATGCTAATTTTTGTTTTGATTACATCGAAGGAGAATCGATCCTTTTAAGTTTGGATATTGTTGGCGTTGCTGGTTCAAGTGGATCGGCCTGTACCTCAGGGTCTTTAGATCCTTCACATGTGTTGTTAGCCATTGGCCTCCCAGCAGGGGTTGCTCATGGTTCTCTAAGACTCACCGTTGGAAAGGGAACAACCATGGAAGATGTGGATTATGTTGTCGAAAACCTTGTTCAGATTATCGAACGATTGAGAAAGATGTCCCCGATTGATGCAAATTGTCCAATTGATGATGCTGTTTTTGAAAAAGCAAGTCATCATCATTAAAAAATAATAAGGAGAATAAAATGGATTATACAGATATTGTAATGGAAAACTTCACATGTCCTAAACATGTTGGTGAAATAGAAGGGGCAAATGGTATTGGTCAAGTTGGGAGTCCAGCTTGTGGAGATATCATGAAGATCTTTCTAAAAATTAATGATGAAGGAATTATTGAAGATGCATCCTTTAAAACATTTGGATGTGGAGCCGCTGTGGCGAGTAGTAGTATGGCAACGGATATGATCATTGGAAAATCGATTGAAGAAGCTGGGGCATTAACAAATGGAGAAGTTGTTGACGCACTGGGTGGCTTACCAAAAGAAAAAATCCATTGTTCTGTTTTAGCAGCAGAAGCAATTCAAGCAGCGATTGAGGATTATAAAAGTAAATAATAAACAAGTAAGACAGGCGTAGCTTTGAATTTTAAGTTGCGCCTGTTTTTTATTTAAAGGAAATTTTTGGAGTTGAGAAATAAGATTTTAAGGGGAAAAGAATGAAAAACGAGGTGCTTTATCAAATTGCTACATTGACTAAATTTCAAGAAAAAGGGTATAATGGCATTTTCCCAGTTAATGAACTGACCAATTATGGAAATACTGGATTTGGGACATTCGATAAGCTTGATGGTGAGATGATTATGATTGATGAAATTGTTTATCAAGCTTTTGGAGATTGCAAGGTAAAGCCAGCATTAGAAAGTGAGACAACCCCCTTTGCAACCATGGGTTTTTTAGAAAAAAGAAAACCCATTGAGAAAAAGGTTTTTGGAAATATGGAAAAGTTGTCACAGGATTTAGATTTACTAATTGATGAGAAAAATCAAATTGTTTTGAGTGAAATTGAAGGCTTTTTTGAGGAAATAGTCATTCATAGTGTTGACCCACAGACATTACCGTACCTAGGATTAAATGAGGTTGTAGAGGCACAAGAGGTTTTTAGATATGAGAATGTTTCAGGAAAATTAGTCGGGATTCGTTGTCCAGAAAAATTTAAAGGGATTAATGTGGTTGGGTGGCATTTTCATTTTATTTCATCTGATCATCAAATAGGTGGCCACGTGAATGATCTATTTGTAAAGGATATTAGAGTTTATTTTGATTTGAAGGAAACTTTAGAAGTTGTAAAATAGTGTTTTAATCTACTAGAAACTGTCATTTGGATTGCGTTTATTTTCACTTTGATGTAAAATATCAATCATAAACAAAGACGGAGGAAAAAATATGCTAAAAGCAAATTTCTTACTAAATGTTGAAGTTGTTTCAAAAAAGACAGGTTGGCGACTTGGACTTGTTAAGAGCATTGTAGTGGTTGACCATGTTGTGAAATACCTCGTTATTTCCCCAGGTGGATTTCTTACAAAAGCTAAAATTATCGAGCCAGAAAAAATTCTTTCAGTTGATTATAAACAGCTGGTTATTAACGATGAAAGTGAGATAACACGTTTAAAATCAAAAGAAATACAACATTTTTTAAAGACAGCCTTTTTATTAATGGATGTTCCCATTGTTGATAACACAGGAGCTAATTTTGGTAGAGTGGTTAATGCTCATATCGATCCAAATAATTACAGAATTTTGGAATATGAAATTTCAAGAAGCTTCTTTGATGATCTTAATGATGGCTTTGCTGCAATTTTACCAGATGAATTGTTTTTTGAGAATCAAGTCTTAACCTATAAAAAAGGAATGTTTGATCTTGAGGATGAATTGAAAAACGGTGGAATTGCAAGAAAATTACTGGGGGTAAATTAAATGAATGGGTCGCCAGAAAAAAAGAGAATTTTACTGATTAACCTAATTGTTGTTTTAGTTATTGGTGTTTTGGCATACCTCATCTGGCCAACCTTAGCAGGGATGTTTTCGCCATTTTTGTTTGCCATTGTTTTAGCCTATCTTTTAAATCCTCTGGTTGGTATTTTTGAAAAACGAGGTCTGAACAGAGCTGTTTCGGTTTTGGTGGTTTTCATTTTAGTTATAGCAGTGGTTATTGGGGCTTTTATGAGTTTTATACCAAGCCTTATTAACAGTATTGCGGGGATGATCAATAATATACCAAATTTTATTAATCAATTACAATCTTATAGTAGTGATATCTCACAGTATGTTGGCGAAATTAGCAAAAGTCAGATTGCGAAATATATAAATTTTGAAGCAGCTATTAGTAACTTTGTTAAAGGGTTTGGTGCTATTTTACAAGAAATGAGTAATGCAATTATACAAAATAGTGGGCAGCTTATGAATCTTATTATTGTTCCCCTTGTAACAGCATTTCTTCTAATTGACAAAGAATTTTTTGTTAATGGATTAATGTATTTAGTTCCATTAAAGTTTAGAAGCAACATTCTCAAAATGTGTTGCGATGTGGACTTGGTAATTGGTGGATTTATCAAAGGTCAAGGGTTAACATCCTTAATTGCAGGTATCTTAACAGGGGCCGCTGCTTTTTTCATGGGAATTCCTTATGCAAGTATTATTGGTCTTGTAGCGGGAATTACGACAATGATTCCTTTTTTTGGACCAGCGATTGGGACAGTAATCATTGTGGTACTCGTATTATTTACAAAACCATTAATGATTTTACCAGTTCTTATTGCAGTGGGGATTATCCAAGTTGCTTGTGGAAATTTCCTAGCTCCTGCCCTAATGTCAGGGAATGTTGGATTGCACCCCGTTTTTATCATTTTCTCTATTTTCTTTTTTGGAGCATTGTTTGGAGGGGTTGGAATGATTATGGCCGTTCCAATTACGGGAACCATTAAGGTGATTGCAGAATATATAATAGGCGCTTTTGCATCAAATGACAATGAGAGTGCGATTGAAATAAAAAAAGATTGACTTTCTGATCAGAAATTCATATAATTTATCACATAGTTTAATAATTAAATGCTTTGAAAGCGAAGGCTCTAAAAGGAATTATTCCAGAGAGAAGAACACAGGTGAGAGTTCTTTATAAGGCGTTTAGAGTTGCCACGCGTGAGCAGCTATCAATAAAATTAAGACGACTTAATGAGTACTGATAGACGGGAAATCGTTATTTAATGAAGTGAGTTATTAATAGAATAACTAAGCTGGGTGGTACCGCGGATAATAACCGTCCCTTGCATTTTGATGCGAGGGATTTTTTGCGTAATATTGAAAATAGAGTTTAAAGGAGAAAAATATGAAACCATTAGGTTTGAATGAAATTAGAGAAAAGTATTTGGCATTTTTTGAAAGCAAGGGACATTTAAGAATGAAGAGCTTTCCTTTGGTTCCAATTAATGATAAAAGTTTGTTATTGATTAATTCAGGAATGGCACCATTAAAGCCATATTTCACAGGAGATGAAATTCCTCCGAGAAAAAGAGTGACCACCTGTCAAAAATGCATTCGAACACCGGATATTGAAAATGTAGGAAAAACAGCTCGTCATGGTACTTTTTTTGAAATGCTTGGCAACTTTTCTTTTGGAGATTACTTCAAAATGGAAGCGATTCCATGGGCTTGGGAATTCTGTACAGAAGTGATGGAGATTCCAGAGGATAAGATTTGGATTTCTATTTATTTAGAAGATGATGAAGCCTTTAAAATTTGGAATAAGCATGTGGGTATTCCTAAAGAGCGGATTGTTCGATTAGGGAAAGAAGATAATTTTTGGGAGCATGGTTTAGGACCTTGTGGACCATGCTCTGAATTATACTATGACCGTGGAGAGGCCTATGGTTGTGATAGTGAAACCTGTGGGGTAGGATGTGAATGTGACCGATATGTTGAATTTTGGAACTTAGTGTTCACTCAATTTGATAAAGACGAAAACGGGAATTATAATCTTCTTCCCAAACCAAACATTGATACCGGAATGGGTTTAGAACGTTTGGCTGTGGTAATGCAAGGGGTTGACACCATTTTCGAAATTGACACAGTAGGACATGTACTCAACTATATTTGCAAAAAAGCTGGAGTTAAGTATGGGGAAAGCCCAGAGGATGATGTTTCAATCCGAGTGATTACGGACCATATTAGAAGTGTTACTTTTATGATTGCCGATGGGGTCATGCCAGGAAATGAAGGGCGTGGTTATGTATTAAGACGTCTTCTTCGTCGAGCAGTACGCCATGGTAAACTTTTGGGAATAAAAGATCTGTTCCTTTATGATGTCGCTAAAGAAGCGATTCGTGTTTCAGAAGGAGCTTATCCAGAGTTAAAGGAAAAAGAAGGTTTTATACAGAAGCTTATTCGAATTGAGGAAGAGCGGTTTAAGGAAACCATCGATCAAGGATTAAGTATTTTAAATAAAGAAATTTCTAAAATGATTGAAATGGAGGAAACTGTTTTTCCGGGTGGTGGTGCTTTTAAATTGTATGACACTTATGGATTTCCCTTTGATTTAACCAAGGAGATCATTGAAGAGCATGGCTTAACCATTACCGAAACGGATTTTGAAAAAGAGATGCAGGCTCAAAGAGAAAGAGCAAGACAAGATCGACTAAATAGTGATTTGGCTGTTTGGGCGGATGATCCCTTTAATCCATTGGGAGCAGAGGCAGTGAATACTTTTGTTGGATATGACACATTGGAAACCGAAGGGGAAATTCTTGGTTTGGTGGTTAAGGATGCCTTGGTTCAAGAGGCGAAAGCAGGAGATGAAGTGCTTGTTTTATTAGATCGCACCTCTTTTTATGCAGAAAGCGGTGGACAAACAGGGGATCAAGGACTAATTCAAAATAGTGATGGCACCATTGAAATTAAGGATTGTAAAAAAGGAAGCTTAGGGCGTCATATTCATTCAGGGGTTGTTAAATCGGGTGTCTTTAGAGTTGGTGAAACTGTAATTACAGCCGTTGATAAAGCATTAAGGAATGCGGTTCAGAGAAATCATACCTGTACCCATTTACTTCACAAAGCCCTTAAAGAGGTCTTGGGAGATCATGTGGAACAAGCAGGTTCCTTTGTTTCCCCTGATCGGTTACGTTTTGACTTTAATCACTTTCAAGGAATGACCCGAAAAGAAAAAAGAAAAGTGGAAAAAATTGTCAATACCGCTATTCTAGAAGCCTACCACGTTGATATTTTCGAAACAAATATTGATAAAGCGAAAACCCTTGGGGCAACAGCCTTGTTTGGAGAAAAATACGGAGAAGTGGTTCGGGTTGTAAAAGTAGGGGACTTTAGTACTGAATTATGCGGTGGGTGTCACATTAAAAATTCATCACAAATTGGTTTTTTCAAATTACTAAGTGAAGGTGGTGTCGCTGCAGGAGTTCGTCGTATTGAGGCGGCAACAGGATTTAACGCTTTACATGTGATTGAAAAGATGGATGATACCATTATGGATGTTTCTGACATTATGAAAACAAATCCAGAACAATTATTAGAAAAAGTAAACGAGCTTTCAGAAACAACGAAGCATAAAGAAAAAGTCATTGCTGAGCTTAAACAAAAGTTTGCAGGAAATATGATTTTAGATGTACACCAAAAAATGATTCTTGTGAATGGGATTCAGGTAACGGTGGCTGAAGTTGATGGAATGCCAATGGATGAACTTCGTACCGTAAGCGATCTATTAAAAGATCGTATGGGAAGTGGGGTTGTTCTTCTTGGAAGTAAAGTAGAAGATAAAGTTAATTTTATTGCATCTGGAACTAAAGACATTGTTAAGCGAGGTTTCCATGCTGGAAAAGTTGTTAAAGAAGTGGCGGCAGTTGCTGGCGGCGGCGGCGGCGGAAGGCCAGATATGGCGCAAGCTGGAGGGAAAATCCCAGAAAAGATAGAAGAAGCACTTAAAAAAGGCGAAGACTGTATTAGAGAACAATTAAATTAAATTTAAAAGAATTGTAAAAAAATAGTCAATTGACTTGTCTTTTTCCGAGGTTTAGGTTAAAATGATAGCACAGTTGATTGTGAAGGAGGTCTGATAGCAATGGGAGAAAATACGGTGATTGATCGAGGAACAATTATGTTTGAGGTTGACAACGAAAAGTCTCAAAAGATCGATGATGTAATGCGTAATGTGAATGAGGCTCTGGTTGAAAAGGGGTATAATCCGATCAATCAAATTGTAGGTTATGTCATGTCTGGAGATCCGACCTATATCACAAGTCATAGAGAAGCTAGAAACGCGATACAAAAAATCGAACGAGATGAGTTGTTAGAAGAACTTGTCAGACGTTATTTGAACAGTATTTAAAACGAGAAAATAAAGGGGCTGTCTCAAAAGAGGCAGCCCTGTTTTAATGTAATAAGCTCAAGTTTTTTAATAAATGATCCTACCTTTCAAATAGGAAAGTCATTGTTTTGTCTCAATGAATGAAAGAAGAAAATAGTGGAAATAAACTTTTTAGGAAATACAGGAATAAAGGTTTCGCGGATGTGTTTTGGAAGTCTGACCATTGGCCCTTTGCAAAAGAATAAAACACTTAAAGAGTCAGAAGAAATGATCAGATTGGCCATTGAATTAGGGGTGAATTTCTTTGATACCGCAGATTTGTATCATACCTATGACCATTTAGCCCAAGGAATTCAGATAAAGCGAGACATCGTGATTGGAACAAAATCATATGATTATACAGGGGCAGGGGTTAAAAAAAGTTTAGATCGCTGCTTAACGGAAATACAACGGGATTATGTGGATGTTTTTCTTCTCCATGAACAAGAAAGTCGAAAAACCATTGAAGGTCATTGGGAAGCAATTGAAACACTCATTAAAATGAAAGAACTGGGCAAAGTTCGAGCCATTGGAATTTCGACCCATCGGATTGAAGGGGTAAAAGCGGGAACAATGTTTTCAGAACTGGATGTGATTCATCCCTTGATTAATTTAACTGGAATTGGCATTGAGGACGGAACGACTTTGGAAATGGAAGCGGCGATTAGTCAAGCAAAAAAAGCCGGCAAAGGAATCTACGGAATGAAACCATTAGGTGGAGGAAACCTTTTGGGGAGAAAAGCAGAGTCCTTTAAATACATTCTAGGGTTAAAAACCTTAGACGCAGTTGCGATTGGAGTACAATCACAAAGTGAAGTATTATATAATGTTATGAAATTTAAGGGTGAAAAGATTCCACGAGATTTAGAAAAAGAAGTGGAAGGAGCACCGAAAAGTCTTCATATTAGTGAATGGTGTACTGGTTGCGGGAAGTGCAAAGAACACTGTAAGCAAGGGGCAATTTCTTTATATAAAAACAAAGCAATCATCGATAAAGAAAAGTGTGTATTGTGTTGTTATTGTGGTGCTTATTGTAAAGAATTTTGTATTAAAGTAATCTAAATACGATTGAGTTAGGAAATGTATGGAACGAGTTTTAGGAATAGATGTTGGTGACAAGCGGATTGGGATAGCGGTAACAGATCCTTTGCAAATCACTGCTCAAGGGGTAATGACACTAAAAAGAAAAACAAGGGAAGATGATTTACTTGCTTTTCAAGGGTTGATTGATCACTATGAAATAAAAAAAATTGTTGCTGGACTTCCAATGAATATGGATGGAAGCGAATCTGCCCAAACGAGGAAGACCATTAATTTTTGCCAGTTCATTAAGAAACGGCTAAAGGTTGAGATTATCTATATTGATGAAAGATTAACCTCTTCCTGGTCAGAAAAAATACTCATTGAGGGAAATGTTAAGCGTAAGGATCGAAAAGAATTTATTGATACTTTAGCGGCACAAATGATTTTACAATCCTATATGGATAGAGATAGTAAAGCTGGAGATTTCTGTTTATAATGGATTTTTTAAGTAAGAACGTGTATAATGAAAAGATTGTCATAGAGAATTATGTGAGAAAGAGGAAAAAATGGAAGAAAAAATTTTATTAATAGGCGATGATGGCGTTGAAAGAGAATTCGAACTTGTTGTAAGCTTTGATGTTGAAGACAAAACTTATGTTTTATTATCAGAAAACGAGGAAAGTGATGATGTCTATCCTTTTGTTGTTTCAGAAGATGATGAAGGTGAAGTTTTATTACCAGTTGAAGATGAAGAAGAGTTTAATATGATTGCAGCAGCTTATGAAGAATTAATGGACTCAGAAGAGATTGAGGGTGAGGATGCACCTCAGTAAATATCCCTTGGTTAACGGTGTTTTTGTAAGCCGACCCAATCGATTTATAGCAAAAGTATTGATTGAAAATGTGGAGAAGATTGCCCATGTACCAAATACTGGTCGAATGCGTGAGCTTCTCCTATTAGGGGCGCCAGTAATTTTGGCGTATAATCCAGGGCCGAATAGAAAAACAGATTATACATTGTTATTAGTTAAAAAGGACAATGTATGGGTTTCAGTGCATTCTGTTTTTGCAAATAAAATTGCCTTTGAATATCTTTCAAAAAAAGGAGAAATCTCTGAATTAAGACAAGAGGTTACCTATGGTAACAGTCGTTTTGATTTGGGAGGGATTAAAGAGGGTCAACCTTGTTTGTATGAGGTAAAAAGCGTCAATTTAGTGGTTGACCAAGTGGCGATGTTTCCAGATGCGCCAACCGAACGAGGGAGTAAACATTTATCGGAATTGATGAAAGCTCAAAAGGAGGGCTATCAAACTGGGGTTATTTTTGTGATTCAAAGAAATGATGCAAAAATGTTTAAAGCAAATAGGGAAATGGATCCAAAATTTGCTGGTTTATTGGATCAATGTCATAGTCTGGGAATTGAGATCCGTGCTCTTTCCTGTGATATTGATGGAGTAAACATAGAAATTATAGGAGAACTGCCGGTTGAGGTATAGAAGTCTTTGAAAGGGTTAGATAACCATGAATGACAAAACTCAAATACTTGATGCATTGAGAAATAGGGGTTATAAAGTAACTCCCCAAAGACGCATTACCATTGAGGTACTCTTAACTTTGGGAAGTCAACATTTTAGTGTTGAAGATCTTTTTCAAGGTGTAAGGCAATGTAATCCTGAAGTAGGAATGTCTACCATCTATCGAACGGTGCAAATATTAGAAGAGATGGAATGCATTACCAAACGTAATTTTGATGATGGCTTTGCTAGGTACGAATTGTGCGAGTTTGATGAAAAACACTGGCACCATCATTTAATTTGTTTAAACTGTGGAAAGGTCATCGAAATGCAAGACGATTATCTGGAAATATTGGAAAAAGAAATAGAAGAAAAAAAAGGATTTACTATAATGAATCATGAACTTAAAGTGTACGGATACTGTTCAGATTGTTATAAAATAATGGAAGGAGAAAAATTTGACTGAAAACAACAACAGAATAGAAGCAAATTCCCCAGTGAGAGTAGCGAAACCGAGACCGAAAAAAAGGCCTCAACCACCACGTACAAAAGAAAAGTTACGGGTGATACCACTTGGAGGAATGGGAGAAATTGGTAAGAATATTACCGTTTTTGAATACAAGGAGGACATTATCATTGTCGATTGTGGGTTGAAATTCCCAGATGATGAAATGTATGGCATTGATATTGTTTTACCTGACTTTAATTATATTTTAGAAAACAGAGAAAAAGTAAAAGGGGTGGTTATCACCCACGGGCACGAGGATCATATTGGCGGTTTAGTTTATTTATTAAAAAAGATAGACGTGCCAATATATGCTACGAAATTTACAATGGGTCTTATTGATAAAAAACTTAAAGAACATGGATTGCTAACTAAAACGACTCGAAACATTGTTAAAGCAAAAGAGAAAGTTGACATTGGCGAATTTAATGTAGAATTTATTAGGGTTAATCATAGTATTGCCGATGCAGTTGGCTTGTGTATTAAATGTAATGCTGCAACGGTTGTGCACACAGGAGATTTTAAAATCGATTACCACCCAATTGGTGGTGAGGTAATGGACTTGCAACGTTTTGCCAAAATCGGAACTCAAGGTGTGGACTTATTTATGTCGGATAGTACCAATGTGGAAGGAACTGGGTTTACCCCATCAGAGAGTTCCGTTGGTCCAACCCTATATAATCTTTTTAGAGGCGCAAAAGGAAGAATTATCGTAACCACCTTTGCCTCAAACGTACATCGACTCCAACAAGTGATTGATGCAGCGGTAGAATATAACCGAAAAGTTGTTATTTGTGGAAGAAGTATGGAAAACGTAAGTGAAGTTGCAATGGATTTGGGTTACCTAAAAGTGCCAGCAAATGTGATTGTACAACTTAAAGATATTAAAAGTTATAAAGATAAGGAACTTGTGGTAATTACTACAGGTAGCCAAGGCGAGCCAATGGCAGCTTTGGGTAGAATGGCACTGGGTGAGCACCGTCACTTAACCATTAAAAAAGAAGATCTCGTCATTATTTCCGCATCACCAGTTCCTGGTAATGAAAAAATGGTTTCCGAAGTCATTAACAAATTAGTTGAACTTGGTTCGGATGTTGTTTATGGGCGCTTTGCTGAAATTCATGTGTCAGGTCATGCTCGTCAAGAGGAATTAAAATTAATGCTGACACTGATAAAACCTAAGAGCTTTTTACCAGTTCATGGTGAAAGCCGAATGTTAATGCAACATGTTGACTTGGCTGAATCGGTTGGGATGAGCAAGGATAAAACCTTTGTGGTTGACAATGGAACAATTTTAGAAGTCGACAAAAAAGGAACTCAAATTGTTGGAAAGACCCAAGCTGATGCGGTTCTCGTTGATGGATTAGGGGTTGGAGATATTGGAAATATTGTTTTAAATGATAGAAAGCGTTTATCAGAAGATGGCCTTTTTATTGTTGTTTGCACAATGCATAAGGGCAAGGCGATTTCTGGACCTGATATTATTTCGAGAGGCTTTGTTTATGTGAGAGAGTCAGAAGATCTGATAAACAACGCCAGAGAAGTTGTTAAAAAGGCTCTGTTATCCTGTGAAGAAAAAAATATTATTGATTGGAACTCAATTAAAAACGTGATTAGAGAAACCTTATTTAAATATCTCTATGAACAAACAAAAAGAAAACCAATGATATTACCTATTTTAATGGAAGTCTAAAGACTAATTTATAAAAGAGTAAATGGAGGAAAATATTAATGAATGTTTATGATGAAGCAAATAATTTAGCAAAAGCTCTAAAAGAATCAACAGAGTATCAAAATTTTCAAGCGGCAAGAGAAAAGATTGAAAAAGACCCAAGCAAATATGCAATGGCAAAAGATTATATGCGTAAGCAAATGGAGCTTCAAAGCATGCAAATGCTTGGACAAGAACTCACAGAGGAACAAATTAGCGCATACAATGTACTTGCAGAAACCGTTGTTGGGGTTCCAGAGCTTGCTGAATTTTTTCAGGCACAAATGTATTTTTCAATTATTTTTCAAGATATCACAGATATTATTGCAAAAGCAGTGGATTTAGATATGGGAATTTTTGAAACAGAAGATGAAGGCCCTTGTGCTTAATAACATGATTTAGAAAAAAAGGAGTATAGATGAGTTATTATCTATATTCCTTTTGTAAATAAGGAAGGTAAATGATGGGAAAAAGTAAAAATAAAAGCCAAAAGAAAAAACCCATAAAGATCATTATCATTGTATTTCTATTGATTATTATTCTTGGGGCGACAGGGGTTTTTAGCTTTAATTATTTAATTAATGAAAAGCTATTACCAGTTGGTGAGGGAGAACCTGTTTTTATTGAAGTTTCAGAAGGTACCTCTCTTAATGAAGTTGCAGAAGAGTTAGCAAATAAAAATGTAATTCAAGATGCCCTCGCATTTAAATTATTGGCGAAAAAAGATGGGGTCGGAAATATGATCCAAACAGGTTACTATGAGTTTTCACCAACAGAATCTGCTGATGAAATTTTATCGCGATTAATTTCAGGAGATGTTTCTAGTTTTTTAGTAACCATTCCTGAAGGAAAAAATATTAAGGAAATTGCGGAAATTTTAGAAAAAAACAAGGTATGTAAAGCAGAGGATTTTATTGCTGAAACCAAGAAGGTTTCAGAATATCAAAAGAGATATCCAATTTTAAGTAGCATTCCATTAGAACCAAAGGATGGTATATATCGAACATTGGAGGGGTATTTATTTCCAAATACCTATGAACTAAAACCGGATACTAAACCGAATGACATTGTGGATGCGATGTTAGAGTCTTTTACTGAAGTTTATCAACAACCTTATCTCAATCGAACAGTCGAGATGGGAAAAACCGTTGATCAAATTGTAACGATGGCCTCGATTATTGAGCTTGAAACAAAATTTCCTGAGGATAAAGCCCCAGTTGCAAGTGTATTTTATAATCGCTTAGCAAATGAAATGCCATTGCAATCGGATATTACAGTGGATTATGCAAGGGGAGAAAAAACCCCAATCCTCACAACAGAACAGACACAGTTCCAATCGCCATATAACACTTATATTAATACAGGATTGCCCTTTGGACCCATTTGTTCCTTTGGTGAATTATCATTAGAAGCGTCACTTTATCCAGGGACAACAAATTATTTGTATTTTGTTGCAGATATAAATACTGGAAAAACATATTTTAATGAGACCTTAGAAGGACACAATTTAGATGTGCAAAAGTATTTAGGAAATTAGGGAAACAGAAACTTAAAATAGATAACCACTATTGAAGACATCAATGAAAAAATACAATTTTTAGTGAATATTAGGACTGAAAATAAGAAAAGAAGGCTTTATATGAGTGAGATTGTACAAGACTATATTGAAGATTATATACGTGGGTTATTGCCAATAGAAAATAAAGAAATGCTTGAGTTTAGAAAAAAAGCAGAATTGGAATCAATTCCAATCATACATCCTGAAGTCCAACATTATTTAGAATTATTGATTCAATCAAATCAAATTAAATCAATTTTAGAGGTTGGAACGGCTGTGGGATATTCTGCGTCTGTTTTTGTTGAAGCCATGGGTGAAAATGCCAAGGTTGACACCATTGAGCGAAGTTTTAAAATGGCTTCATTAGCCCTTGAAAACATTAAGGAACTTAGATTTGAAAAGCAAATTGATGTGATTGTTGGCGATGCTCAGGAGAAAGTTTCTGAGTTAAATAAAACCTACGATATGATTTTTTTAGATGGGGCAAAAGCCCATTATGAACATTTGTTAGAGGATTGTCTTCGTTGTTTAAAACCAGGAGGTTTTCTCGTTTCGGATAATGTACTATTTAAAGGAATGATTGCGAGTAATACCTTGGTGATAAGAAGGAAGATTACAATTGTTAAAAGAATGCGAAAATACTTGGAAACAATTTCGAATCATCCTCAATTAAAAACAAGTATCTTACCCTTAGGGGATGGGCTTGGGATTAGTTGGAAAAAGTATTGATTAAGTAAATCAAGCAGATCTGGGCATCAGGTCTGCTTGATTTACTTAAAAAATGAAGAATCCAAAAGGATATATTGGAGTTTTCAGCCTTAGAAAGAGAGAAAGAAATGAATAAGCCAGAGCTTTTAGCCCCAGCTGGAAATATAGAAAAATTGAAATATGCGATTCATTACGGTGCAGATGCTGTTTATTGTGCGGGAAAAAAGTTTGGGTTGCGAGCTAAAGCAGATAATTTTAATCATTTAGCTATGATAGAAGCCGTTGATTATGTCCATTCAAAAGGAAAAAAAATATATGTTACCCTAAATATCATTGCTCACAACCAAGATCTTGAGGGGTTACCAGAGTATATAAAATCATTGGAAACAATGAAAATTGATGGTGTTATTGTCGCAGATCCTGGGGTTTTTTCTGTGGTTAGAGAAGTGGCTCCACATTTAAAAATTTCGGTGAGTACCCAAGCAAACAATACCAATTGGAGAAGTGTTGAATTTTGGTATCAGCAAGGGGCAAGTAGGATTGTCTTGGCTCGTGAACTTGGACTAAAAGAAATTTCTGAAATTAGAAGCAAAATTTCCCCAGAAATGGAAATTGAAACATTTGTCCATGGTGCAATGTGTATCTCATACTCGGGACGGTGTTTGTTGAGCCACTATATGACTGGGCGAAACTCAAACCAAGGGGATTGCGCCCATCCTTGCCGCTGGAAATACCATCTGATTGAAGAAACAAGACCTAATGAAAGCTTTAGTATTGAGGAAGATGCCACAGGCTCTTTTATTTTTAATTCAAAGGATTTATGTCTGATTAATGAGATTCCTGAGTTAATGGCAGCAGGAGTTAATAGTTTTAAAATCGAGGGACGAATGAAGAGTTTGTATTATGTGGCCACAGTGGTTTCCGCCTACCGAGCTGCGATTGATACGGCTTTTGATAATCCTAAAATAGAGAGCCTCGATCCATTTTACTATGATGAACTAACAAAAGTAAGCCATAGAAACTACACCACTGGGTTTTATGAAGGTAAAACGACCTCAGAAGATCAAAATTACGGAACAAGCAGTTATACTCGACACTATGATTTTGTTGGTGTGGTACAGGAATACAATCCTGAAACAGGAATGGCGTTAATTGAACAACGGAATAAGATTTCTTTAGGGGATGAAATTGAGGTTATGATTCCAGGAAAAGGCTTTTGGAAACAAAAGGTAACTCAGCTTTGCGATGTTCTGGGAAAACCCATCGAAGGAACCCCACATCCCAAAATGCTATTTCAATTAAAAATGGAGAAACCTGTGAGCTTTATGGATATTTTAAGAAAAAAGGAAATAGTCGATTAAATAACCTCTGAAAAGTTTGATTGTTTTACCAAGATATCGACTTAGTTCTAGGAAACGAGTGCTATCTTGAGATAATATAAAAATACAATTAAGAATGAGATAAGGAGAGATTATGTACGATTTTAATGAGTTGTTGATCTTATTTAGTGGTTTATTGTTGTTAGTTACAGTTTTTAGCTTTATTAACGAAAAAACAATAAAACTACCTTTCGAGATTGGTCTTGTTGTTTTTGGGTTTGTTTTTGTTTTTTTAATTGTCTGTGGAGTGAATGTAGGATTATTAAAAATACCACAGGAATCCCTCGATATAATAGCCCATTTCAATTTTAATGACTTTTTGCTTCATGGTGTTTTATGCTTCATGCTTTTTAGTGGGGCTTGTGGTATTAAATTTAGAGATTTCAATGAAGACAAATATCTTATCGGCTCGATGGCTGTTCTAGGAACCATTGTATCGACCCTTGTTTATGGACTTTTGTTTTATGTCTTTTGTTTGCTATTAAAAATGAATATTTCTGTTTTAGAGGCTTTAATTCTGGGAGCCATTGTGTCACCAACAGATCCTATCTCAGCAATGAGTATTCTTGGAAAGGTTGGCCTTCCTAAACGACTATCCATGATTGTCGAAGGAGAATCTTTGTTTAATGATGGGATAGCGGTGGCTATTTTTACAACGTTAATGGGAATCTTAGAGAATACCAGTGGAACAATTACGGTTATGAGTTTTATTAGTGGCTTACTAATGGATATTTTAGGAGCGGTTGCCATTGCTGGTGTGATTTCGTTTTTCTGCTTTTTAGTGTTTAAATATTCTAATAATCGTTTTCTTAAAATGTTTTCTAGCATTTTAACCGTAATGCTTTCTTATTTATTGTGTGAATACTTTGGGTTCTCAGGCCCAATCGCAGCGGTTATCTGTGGGCTTTTCTATGCGTCTGGAATTTATTTCTTAGAAAAAAAAGGGGTTACAGAGGAAGTCAAAGAAATGCATGGTCTATTTTATGATTTCTGGGAAGTCATTGACAACCTTTTAAATGGGATTTTATTCTTATTAGTAGGATTGTTATTTGTTGATGTCGTAAAGTTAGATTTATCAACGATTTTATTGGTAGGTTTTGGTGCTATTGTGGTAAATACAATTGCAAGGGCAGCAGGGGTGGTCGTCCCAGGAAGCCTTGCAAAAACGTTGCCATTGGAGATGAAGAAAAAGAATTTTGTAGCATTTTTTTCATGGGCAGGTTTAAAGGGAGGGCTGTGTTTGGCCTTGGTAATGGGAACGGCAACCACGCTTAAAATTGAAACCTATAATGTTTTTCTAATTGCCACCTATGCCATTGTTTTTTTTACCACCCTCTTCCAGGGTCTTACCATAGGAACGGCTTATTTAAAATTAAAATAAATTTAGCGTGAGCAAAAAAAGCATGAATAAAATATTAATAGATAAGAAAGCATTGTCTTTGAAACAATGCTTTCTTTCTTTTGAAATATGGATTGAGAAGATTTTTTTAAAAGGTTATAATAAAGGAAAAAAGGTGGAGGAAAGATGAGAATATATATTGCAGCATCTTGGAAGCATCAACATGCAGTGGAGATGTTAACCGATTTACTAGAAGGAAATGGTCATACGGTTTTATCTTGGATTAGAGAAGGTCGCCCTGAGGAAGCTTTTTTGTCCCAAAAGGAGTTAACACATTTTATACAGTCGTCTGAGGGACAACGGGTTTTTGATTTTTGTATAACCTCAGTGACCTCGGCGGATTTAGTGATTTATGTAGGACCTTCGGGTTGTGATGCTTGGGGAGAAATTGGAGCCGCCTATGGTTCAAAAATTCCGATTTTTGGTCTAATGGCTAAAGCAGAACAGGTAGGATTGATGCGGCATATGATCAAACATTGGTTTAGTTCAATTGCAGATCTTCTTGAATCGGTTAAAGAATTAGAAAATCAAAGATAAAGTTTACCTAAAAAAGCGTTTTTTTACTTAAAAGCCTTTATTTGAAATAAAAAAAACAAGAAATATTACGAAGGATTTGTTATAATGGTAAAAAATAGATTATAATTTGGAGGTTATCATATGGCAATTTTTGGACGTTTAGGGGATTTGCTAAAAGCAAATGTGAATGATTTAATTGATAAGGCAGAAGATCCGGAAAAAATGGTAAAGCAGATCATTATTGATATGGAAGCACAGGTGAACCAAGCGACACAGGGGTTAGGTGCTGCCATGGGTAGTGAAAAGCAAGCAAAAAAACAATTGGATGATGCAAAAGCTTCTTCATTAGACTGGGAAAATAAGGCGAAATTGGCTTTACAAGCAGGGAAAGAGGATTTAGCAAAACAAGCACTTGCCCAAAAAAATTCGGTTGATCAAAACATTGCGAGTTTTCAAAGTGCTTATGACAGTATGAGTACACAAACGGCTCAATTAAGAGACCAAATTACTCAACTTAAATCAAAATTAGAAGAAGCAAGAATGAAACAAAATATGCTGATTGCACGTTCTAAAATGGCAGATGCGCAAAAGGGTGTTGCCACCTCCTTGAGTGGAACAAATAGCTCCAGTGCTTTTTCGAAATTAGATGCGATGGA
Organism: Eubacteriaceae bacterium; assembly: GCA_051649025.1. GTDB lineage: Bacteria > Bacillota > Clostridia > Eubacteriales > Eubacteriaceae > Acetobacterium. The sequence continues at coordinate 49,717 of JBOFGH010000031.1, read as the reverse complement.
AGCAAAAATTGCAACAAAAGAAGCCCAAGCCCAAGCTTTCAGTGATATGGCTGGTGAAAATACAGCTTTAGAGGATCAATTTAAAGATTTAGCAAAGGACTCAGCAGTGGATAGTGATTTAGAAAAGCTAAAAGCTGAAATGGGATTAAGTTAAGCAGATGTATTTTTTGATTGGAGCAATTATAATACTTGGGGGCATTGGCTTTGCTATTTATCTATATCAAAAAAGTGTCAAGGCAGTGGCTGAAATTAATTATCAGCAAACCACATGTATTAAGGATGTGATGGATATTATCGGCGACCTCGGTAGCTTAGATGAAAACTATCGTCATTATAGCGAGGTAAAGGGAAATCTGAAAAGTTTAACAGGGGATGTGGTTGGACCTTTTTCTGAAAGAAAGGTTGCTTATTACAAAAATACGGCTTATTCAGTGAATGAAGAAACACGAACAGTTCGTGATGATGATGGGAATACACGCACGGTAACTAATAAAGTGGAAAACACCATTTCAAGCGAAACGAGCCCTGTAGAGATTTATATTTCCGATGACAGTTCTGATGAAAAAGTTTTTTTAGATTTAGAAAGCTTTCGTGGAGATGTAGATTTGATGCCTGGTTGCAATCGTTTCGAACCTAAAAATTCCCAATGGGTGCAACAAAGGTTTAACTTTAATTTCTCTGGAGGGAGTGGATCTCGTTTCTTAGGATACCGCTTTTTTGAAGAAATTCTTCCAGAAGATCAACCAATGTATATTTTAGGAGAAATTCATAAAAGAGGGGATCGCCTTTACGTTGGTAGATCCATTGCGGCAAAAAAACCTTCGATGGTAACCTATAAGTCGGAGAGCGAATTAGTGGCAGATACAAAGCAGCAGAAATTATTCGCTGTTTTGATTGGGGTCGGATCACTTGTTGTAGGTGCCTTTGTAATGTTAATGAGCTAGAGATGAATGAAAAAAGCCTCGACTAATTTAGTTGGGGCTTTTTTCGTCTATACAAGGCTTGAGCACTATGGGATAATATAATAAAATTTGATTATAATAAGGTGAGTTACGTGAGAATACTACATACAGCCGATTGGCATTTAGGGAAAAATATAGAAGGTTATAGTCGCATCAAAGAGCAGGAAAAATTTTTAGTAAATTTTACTGAAATTGTTGAAGCAAAAAATCCGGATTTAATTATTATTGCAGGGGATATTTATGATAGTTACAATCCCTCAGCAAAAGCGGAGGAGCTATTTTATGAAACCCTAAAAGGAATTTCTGGGCAAGGCGAAAGATTGATTTTAGTGATTGCAGGAAATCATGACAATCCTCAAAGGCTTGAGGCACCAGGGCCGTTGGCGAAAGAGCATGGGATTCTAATGGTTGGTATCCCTAAAACAACCCTGCCTATAGGAAAATATGGAAAGCATCATCTTGTTGATGCAGGAGAAGGCTATATTGAAATTGAGATTAATGGGGAAAGAAGTGTAATTTTATTACTGCCCTATCCCAGTGAAAAACGACTCAACGAAGTGCTATATGATTTAGGGAAAGAAGAAACTGAAAACCATAAGTCGTATACCCAACGAATTTATGATTATTTTGATGGTTTAAAAGATAAGTTCAGGGAAGATACTGTTAATTTGGTCACGGCCCATCTTTTTGCAATGGGAAGTGAAGAGTCGGATTCTGAACGGAATATTCAGCTTGGTGGTTCTTACATTGTTGATGGAAATTGCTTTCCTCAAGAGGCACATTATATTGCGCTTGGTCACATCCATAAACCACAAAAAGTTCCTGGAACTCAAGGAAAAGGATGGTATTCAGGATCGCCGATTCATTTTAATCGCAGAGAAACAAACTTTCAAAAGAAAGTGCTCATGGTTGAAGTTAATGTTGATCACGGCGTACTAATAAAGAATGAAATGACGGAAATCAATCTACCAATTTACAAACCCATTGAAGTATGGAAAGCGGAAAGTATTGAACATGCAATTAACATGTGCGAAGAAAGAAAAGATGAGGATTCATGGGTTTATTTGGAAGTCAAAACGGATCGATATATTCGCGATGATGAAATAAAAAAAATGAAGACTTGGAAAAAAGATATTTTAGAGGTGATCCCCAAAATTGATTTTTCTGAAAAAGATGAAATAGAGTCTCTAAATATCGGAGAAAAAACCTTTACAGAGATATTTAAAGAATTTTACCGAAAAGAAAAAGGGGTTGAAGTAACCACAGAGATCTTAGAATTATTATTAAAAATTACGATGGGAGAGTCTGAAAATGAAACCAATCCTTCTCAAAATTAAGGGGATCAATAGTTTTTTAGAAGAGCAAAGCATTGATTTTGAATCCCTTACCCAAGGGGGGATTTTTGGGATTTTTGGGCCGACTGGTAGTGGAAAGTCAACCATATTAGATGGAATTACACTAGCACTTTATGGAAAAATGGCTAGAAATAGTGCAAACTATATCCATGTGAATGCTGAACGTGGCGCTGTTGTTTTCGATTTTTCGATTTCTGGATCTGAAAAGAAAATATACCGAGCTAGTAGAGAATTTGTACGGAATAAAGAAGGTGGCATTAAACAAATGAAATGCCAGCTCCTTGAAATTCGAGGTAAAAAAAAGGCAGTTTTAGGAGACAAAGCGACAGAAGTTACATTAGGCGTTGAAAAAATTATTGGTTTAGGTTGGCAGGATTTTGTCCGGACGGTTGTTTTGCCCCAGGGGAAATTTAGTGAATTTTTGAAACTAAAGGGAACTGAACGACGGGATATGTTGGAACGGCTTTTTAATCTTTCTCAATATGGAGAGGAATTAAGCCAAAAACTGAAAAAAGAACGGATTCATGAAACGGAAGGCCTCCATCGACTGGAGGGAGAGTATCGAGTTTATCAGGACGTGGATAAGACTATTTTTGATGAAAAAAAAGATCTTTATGAAACCATCATGGATGAAGTCAAAAAAAGCGAATGCCGTTCGAAAGAATTAAAAAAGGAATTTGAAAAAATTCAATATCTATGGGAACAAAAAAAAGAAATAGAGAATGCATTAAAAGAAAAAGAAATCCTAGATCTTCGAGAAAAAGAGTTTAGTGATAAAGAAGAAAAACTGAGGTTAGGAAAAAAAGTCTTTGATATTCTGGAACCAATGGAGACATTGGATCAGTTTTTTTTGGAAACAGAGAAAAAAAAACAGCAGGTTAAGCAGACTTTAAAGGAAATTGAATCTCTTGAACAAGCATGGATTGAGAATGAGAAGAAATGGGTAGAAATCGAAAAAGAAAAGAATGAAGGACACCTTCAATTAGTTATAAATGCATCTAAAACATTGGAATGCATTGAGTTATTTAGAATAAAGGAAGATTTGGATAAAGAAATTTCAGAGTTAGTAACTCAGTATAATTTGGAGGTTGGGATTTTAGAGACCTATACAAAAAAACGAGAGGTTCTATTTGAAGAGAAAGAAAATACTGAGAAAAGTTTAAGAGAAAAAGAAATTCAGGAAAAGGAAATGCGAATTTCTTTGGAGGATCGTGGACTAATAAATCAGGGACAGAAACTCCAAGAAAAAATTGTTGAGGTTAAAAAAAATATTAATGCTGTTGAGGAAGAAAAAAGAATCCTTTTAGAACGTATTAAAGAATCAGAAAACGAGAAATTCAAATTAGAGAAGAAAAAGAAAGAAGTTGAAAACCAAGAAATCTTAAATTTGGAAGAAGTAAAACACTTAGAAACTAGTCGGCCAAAAACAAGGGAAGAAATACAGGTCTATAAAGATGAGAAATTTACGGCTCTGTTAAGAGAAAACCTTGTGAATGGAAAACCTTGTCCTGTATGTGGGTCAGAGGTTCATTTTATAAAAAAAGAAAGAACCCAATGGAAAGGGCAACGATTAAATATTGACCAAGAAATTAGGGAAATGATTGATGAAATTGAAGCCTGGGAGAAAAAGAAGGGAACTCTTGAAATTAAGAAGAGTGGTTTGGAAAAAGAAATCCTAGTGGTTCTTGGGGAAATCAAAGGAAAAGATCTTGCCCTAGAAGAATTAAAAAAACAATACCAAAAGAAAACAAATGATTGGAAATTGATTCGCGAGGATTTAGAAACTTTTGAGAAAAAAATCGAAATAGTTTCAAAAGAAAGTAATGTCAATAATTTCATTGAAGAAAATATAAAAATAAGAAAAGTCGATGCGACACGGGAAAAACTCATTAGCAAAATTGAAGCGCTTCGAGTGTCTTTTGATAAAGAACGTGAGGAATATGAAAAAATTCTCGAAGAAATTTCGAGGATCAAAGAGTCGTTAAGAGAAAAGCAAACTCGCTGTAGTGAGAAAAAAAGCCAACGTTTTGAAAAGCTGAAGGCTATTGAATTAAAAGGTGGAAAAAACAAGGGGATATCGGATCTTTTAGATCAAAATAAAGCCATCGAAAAAGAAATCCAAAGAATTAGTAATGAGTGGATTCGGATTAGGGAAATAAGAGAAAAACTAAGGATAGAAAATCAAGAGGCCCAAAGAAAAGTGGCAACAGATAGAGGCATTCTTAATACAATGAAAGCCCAAGGGGAAGAAAGAAAGAAATCCCTCACTAAAGAGATAGAGGCTTTAGGTTTTTTTCATTGGTCTGAGGCCCAGAGAAGTGCCTTATCAAAAAATGATATGATTCGTTTGGAAAAAGAAATTCAAGATTACAAAGATGCTTCCATAAAAATCAAAGGAAAGTTAGAAACTTTAGAAAATAAAATGAATGGACAGATGGTAGGGGAGGAAACATACCAAGAAATAAAGGGTCAATGGGAAAAACAGATTGAGGAAAATGAAGAACTAAAAAAAAGGGCGACACAATTAGAAGATCAGGTTAATACCCTTAGAAGACGTTTGAAAGAAAAGAAAGCCATCAACTTACAGATTGAAAAGAAAAATGAAATTTTGGGGTTGATTGGAGAATTGGAGGGGCTTTTTAAAGGGAAAAAATTTGTAGAGTTTGTAGCAGTGTCCCGACTAAAATATATTGCGATTGAAGCATCAAAAAGGCTGAGTGAGATTAGCCAAGGGAATTATGGATTGGAAACAGATAATGATGGGCACTTTTTAATGAGGGATTTTAAAAATGGAGGAGTTCCGAGAGATCCGTCGACACTTTCAGGTGGAGAAACATTTCTTGCCTCATTGGCCCTGGCTTTAGCCCTCTCCTCTGAAATTCAATTAAAAGGGGCAGCTCCCTTAGAGTTTTTCTTCTTGGACGAAGGATTTGGCTCCCTTCATGAAGATGCCCTTGATGTGGTTATGAATTCAATGGAGAGATTGCATCATAACCAATTGAAGGTTGGGATTATAAGCCATGTAGAATCTATAAAAAATAGAATGCCAGTTAAATTGATACTGACTCCAGGAGAGTCTGGAGTGGGTGGTAGTCATGTAAGGATTGAGAAGTAAGAGGGTATTATGAGATTAAAATGGAATTATGAAACAGCACTTGGGAAAATTATGATTGTTGAAGAAGATCATGCGATTGTTATGGTAAGCCGATTGGTACCAAAAGAATATGAAGAAGTCGAAAAAAGGGAAACCACATTAATAAAAGAAGCAGGAAAACAACTACAAGAATATTTTAAGGGGACCCGAAAATCTTTTGATCTTCCTTTAAATCCAAAGGGAACCGATTTTCAAAAACGGGTTTGGAAAGCACTTCAAGAAATCCCTTATGGGGAAACTCGAAGTTATAAAGAGATTGCCCAGGCAGTTGAAAATCCAAAGGGAGCAAGAGCCGTTGGGATGGCAAACAATAAAAACCCAATGATGATTATTATTCCTTGTCACCGAGTGATTGGAGCAAATGGGACGTTGGTTGGCTATGCAGGGGGATTAAGTATAAAAGAAACGCTGTTAGCACTAGAAAAAAAGGAAAATAAGGGCTGAAAAATGAAAAAAATGCGACGGCAAGATCGAATGATTTCTAAAGAAAAAGCACTGGCTATCTTAGAGGAAGAAGGATTAGGATTTCTAGGAACCGTTAGTGAAGATGGAACCCCCTATGTTGTCCCCTTAAACTATGTTTATCTAGACAATGCAATTTATTTTCATTGCGCTAAAGAAGGACATAAATTAGATAATATTAAAAACAATCCAATGGTTTGTTTTTCAGTGGTCGAAAACCCAGTGGTGGTTCCAGAAAAATTGACGACCAATTATGGAAGTGTAACCGTCTTTGGTAAAGCAGAATTTGAAGAAAATATTTCTAATCCGCTCTTGGGATTGCTTAATAAATTTGCTCCTCGTTTTAAGACGAATGGTGAGATAGAAATAGACAAATATAAAGACAAAACAAGGATTATAAAAATTAGTGTTTTGGAAATAAGTGGGAAAGAGAACCGATAAAATAATTAAAGGGAAAGTCCAAATGAATTGCTTGTATGACGACAAAAGAATTGGGAATAGAAGAGAAATGAAGATGAAAATAAAATATTCAAAACGGAAAACACTGGGACTCTATTTTACAAAGGAAGGATTCCTTGAAGTACGAGTTCCAAATGGAACATCAGAGAATTCCATTCAAAGCTTTGTTAAAAAACATGAGGACTGGATTCAAAAGCACCATGAAACAATTGAGGAAAAAATCATCAGACAAAAGAGCTTTAGACTTAATTATGGGGATTCTATTTTCCTTTGTGGGGAAGAATTTGAATTAATGCCTTCAAAAGGAAAAACGGGACAAATTGAAGAGGTTGGGATTTACTTTAGAGAAGAGTTAACTGAACAACAACTTTTAGCAGAAGTTGTTGTTTTTTATAAAAATTTTGCAAAACAGTATATTGAGAAACGCGTTCTTTATTTTAGTGAATTAATGGGTGTAAAACCAAAGAAAATCAAAATAAATGGTGCTAAGACCCGCTGGGGTTCGTGTACGAGTCAGGGAAATTTGAATTTTTCTTGGTATTTAATTATGGGAGAAAAATCATGTATAGATTATGTTATTGTCCACGAATTGGCACATTTAATTGAATTAAATCATTCCAAAGAATTTTGGAGAGTTGTTGAGAAATTTCAACCTCAATATAAAAAAGAAAAAGAGAAATTAAAAAAACTCCAAAATAAATGCAGTTTTGAAAATTGGGAACAAAAGAGCTTTTAGTCATTTGATTAGAAGCTTTTTTGTTTGAAAAAAACTTGACAATTAAAAGAGAATAGTGCATAGTGTGTATATAGTATATATACACTATGTGGATATCTGAGGTGAAAGTTGAATATTATTATTAGTAATGCCAGTGATAAACCAATCTATGAACAAATTGTGACCCAAATAAAAAAGATGATTATTAACGGTGAACTATTGCCAGGGGACCTATTGCCAAGCATGCGCTTTTTAGCAAAAGAGTTACGAATTAGTATTATAACAACAAAACGTGCTTATGGCGATTTAGAACGCGATGGCTTTATAGAAACCGTAACAGGGAAGGGAAGTTTTGTTGCTAAGAAGAATGTTGATTTTATTAAAGAAGAACAATTACGAATGATGGAAGAGCACCTAGAAAAGGCGGTTGAAATCGGAAAAAACAATGGCATTTTATATCCAGATTTACAGGATATTATTAAAGTTTTATATCAAGGAGATGAATGATGACAAATGCATTAAAAATTAGCAATCTAAGTAAAAGTTACGGCACTTTTAGCTTAAGAAATGTGAGTTTCTCGGTACCTAAAGGGACTATTGTAGGCTTTATTGGAGAAAATGGCGCAGGAAAAACAACAACGATTAAAGCAATTTTAAACCTTGTTAATAGAGAGTCAGGAACCATTGAATTTTTTGGAGAATCGATTTGCAATAACGAAAAAAAATCAAAACAGGATATTGGTGTTGTTTTAGATGGAAGCAATTTTCATGATGGATTGAAAGTAAAAGAGGTTTCAAAAATCATGAAGCCTCTTTATCAAAATTGGAATAATGAAAAATTTGAAAGCTACTTGAAGCGGTTTTCGATTTTAGAGAACCAAAAAATCAAAGCCCTTTCAAAGGGAATGAAAATGAAATTGCAAATTGCAGTGGCATTATCCCATGGAGCTAAATTATTGATTCTTGATGAGGCCACTAGTGGCTTAGATCCAATTGTGAGAGAAGAAGTACTGGATATTTTTATGGAATTTATACAAGATGAAGAATGTTCAATCCTTCTTTCTTCACATATTACAAGTGATTTGGATAAGATTGCAGATTATATTGTACTAATCCACGATGGTGAAATTATTTTTGAAGAAGAAAAAGATGTTTTACTGGACGAAATGGGAATCATTAAATGTAGTGAGGAAGATTTTTATAACATACCCAAGGAAAATCAGCTAAGATTTCGAAAGAATACCTTTGGATATGAAGTGTTGGTTCGTAACAAATGGGAGATTAAACGAGAAGATAAAAACGTTATAATAGATAAAGCCACAATTGAAAAGATCATGCTATTTTATATAAAAGGGGAAAAATAATGAAGGGTTTAATAATAAAGGACTTTTTGAATCTACGGAGCACATTAAAAACGTTGTTAATAATGCTAGTGGTATTTTCGATTATTTTTATACCCCAAGGGGGGTTTGAGATTCTAGGAATTATTATTTTAATGTCAGGGATGATGATTATTACTACAATGAGCTATGATGATTTGGCAAATTGGGATGTGTACGCTCTTTCAATGCCACTTACCCGAAAAGAATTGGTATTATCTAAATATTCGGGGATGGTGATTTTAAATCTTGGTGGAGGACTTTTAGCTTTGTTGATTGGAAGTGCTGGATCAATCTTTGGAAATATAGAAATTAGTTGGCTAGAGTTGTTAAGTTCAATTGGAATTTTACTTGTAATCTCTTTGGTATTTGGGAGCTTAATGATTCCGATGGTTTATAAATTTGGAACAGAAAAAGCCCGATTAATGATTATATTATTTGGGGTTTTGCCAATGGGTCTTTTATTTTTGCTGAGCCAAATGAATTTGAAATTACCTGTTATGAGTGAAACCATGGGTTTTATAATGGGTGGGGCTTCGCTTTTTGGAGGAATCGTTTTTGTAGTCATTTCTTATGGAATTTCTCTAAAAATTTACAAGGGAATTGAATTTTAAAAGAAGCCGAAAATCAATTTGATTTTCGGCTTCTTTTGTAAATTGGATTTAGTACCACACAAAGCGAATAGTTGCGTATTAAAGGGATCAATTGAATTTTTTAAAATAATGCTTGACAAATGTCTCGGATTTCACTATTGTATTAATTGATTAATACAATAGTGAAATCCGGATTAGAGACAAGAGTCTTTTAAAAGAACCGTTTCAAAAGTATCAAAACCAATGCGATCTAAAACATGGCAAAGACGTTCTCCGTCATGGCCTAATAATAGATAAACTTCAAAAATTTTTTCAATTAATTCTGGAATTTGGTTTGGAGTATAGAGGGTTGAAAGACGATCGCCAAAACGATAACCTCGTCCCATACGTCCTCCTAAGTAAACCGCGATCCCACGTGCTTCTTCGGTCATTGCACCAAATGGGCAAACCTGGGCACACTTTCCACAGTTGACGCATTTGCTTTTGTCCCAATTCAGTTTTTTTTCATTAAAAGTAAGGGATTTTGCACGACAAGCTTTGGCACATCGACCACAATGTTTGCAAAGGTCAGGATCGTAGGCAACAAAAGACTGGCCAATAAAGCCAAGGTCATTTGTGTTTGCCTTAGCACAATTGTTAGGACAACCAACAAAGGTTAGTTTTGTTTTAGAATGAAGGTCTTTTCCAAAATAGAGATCGTGACATTCACCACAAAGCTTTTGGGTATCATAAAGACCATGTAAGCAAACGGTTCCTTTACAGGAGACCAGAGGTCTAACTTTTTTACCGGTGCCCCCATGGGTAAGACCAGCAGCAAGAACCGCCCTTTTAACAGATTCGAGATCCTCGTATTTTATCCAGGGAATTTCAATGGCTAATCGGGTGGTTTCTCCAAGGTAGTCACGACCATATTTTTTTGCAATATTTGCAAGGGAAATAAGCTCTTCTGAGGTAAAATTTCCAGCTCTACTTAAAATCCTGATGGAAAAAAAACCTTCCTGTTGCTGGGCTAAAATACCTTGGGCTTTTAGGGATGCAATTTCTGTTTGTGTCATAAGATCAACCTACTTTCAAATGATGTTAATATTATTTTATTCGATAAAATCGAGGATGTCAAAGGAGAAAAAATGTTAAAGATTGAAGCAATATCAAAATCCTATGGAAAAAAAGGAATTAAGGCGGTTGACAACGTGAGTTTTGAGGTTAAGGCTGGGGAGATCTTTGGATTTGTTGGGCCAAATGGTGCAGGTAAAACGACTACGATCAAGATGATTGTCAGTTTATTAAAACCAGACACAGGAAAAATTATGATTAATGGAATTAATAATCAGGAAAATATTTTAGAGGCTAAAAAGCAGTTCAGTTATGTTCCAGATAATCCAGAATTATTCGAGAAAATTAGTGGAAAAGAGTATCTTAAATTTTTAGGAGACGTTTATGAAGTACCGCTAGATGAACGGAAAAAACGAATGGAAAAATATCTAACTCTTTTCGAAATAAAAGAAGCAATTAATGATCCCATTAGTAGTTACTCCCATGGGATGAAGCAAAAATTGGCCCTTGTTGGTGGTTTAATTCATAATCCGGAAATCTTTATTTTAGATGAACCCATGGTAGGATTAGATCCAAAATCTTCATTTGAATTAAAGAAAATAATGCGTGAAAATTGTGAGGAAGGGAAGTCCATCTTTTTTTCCACTCATGTTTTGGATGTTGCAGAAAAAATCTGTGATCGGATTGCTATTATCAATAAAGGAAAAATCATTGAAGTTGGGACCATGGAAGAAATTAGAAAAAAATCAGGCAGTGAGGATTCATTAGAAAAAATCTTTTTGGAGCTAACGGAAAAATGAAAGAAATTGTAAATTTAGTAAGACTTTTTATTAACTCAAGCTGGGGTATTTCATTGTTTTTTTATAATCAAAAAAATAATAAAAAAGCTTTTGCAAAACAGTTATTCACGGTCATTATTCTTATTGTTGGATTGTTGCCTCTTTGTTTTTTGTATGTAGGGTATATGAGTGGGATTTATTATGGACTAAGTCTTATTAATCAAACCTCTGTTTTCTTGAGTTTAGGTTATGTGGGGACGACCATCGTCATTTTATTTTTTGGGATTTTATATATTCTTTCTGAATTTTATTTTTCAAAGGATATTGAGATACTCTTACCTCTTCCAATACGAAATAGAAACATTATTATTGGTAAATTTTTAAGTGTTTTGCTTACTGAATACTTGGTGACAGGGATTATGTTTATCCCTATTTTAGTTATTTATGGTGTGGGACAAGGAATGGGAATAGGATACGCATTTCTTAGTCTTTGTGTTTTTTTATGTCTCCCCATTCTTCCCTTGGCAACGATTTTGATTGTATTAATGCTAATGATGAGTCTCTTTTCATTCAGAGGAAGAAAAGATGTTTTTCAAGTTTTATTTGCAGTGGCTGCAGTTGCAGTAATTCTTGGAATTGAGTTTTTCTTTACGGCCCAAATGGGAACCACGGGAAGCAGTGATTTACAGGGGATCATCAGTCATTCAGTTGCCTCCAATGAACTGTTTTTAAATAGCATTGGAAACATTGTCCCCACAAGTTTTTTTGTTGCCTGGGGGTTAAATGAAATAACTTGGATGTCCATGGGTTGGGTTGGGTTGCTTGTTGGGACAACAGTCCTTATTTTCATTTTGATGATTGCTTTAGGAGAAAAGTTTTATTTTAAAGGATTAAATAATAAAAGTGGGGGAACGAGGAATAGGAATCCTTGGAGAGGGTTTAAAAAAGATTCAGATAAATTACATAGAAAGTGGGTAGCGGTTTTCCTAATGGACTTAAGAGTGATTTTGAGAACCCCAATCTATTTATTTAATAATGTGTCCATTGTGATTATTGCGCCACTTTGCGTTTTATTTTCCGTATACCTTGGGTCGATGTCGGGGGATGTAATCCTTAATGTAAAAGACCTGTATCAAGAATTTGAATGGGTATTAATTTATATCCTCATTGGTTTTTTTCTCTTTCTTGGTGCAACAACAGCAACAACAAGTACCACCTTTTCAAGAGAAGGAAAGAACTCTTGGATCACACGGGTTATACCCACTTCAGGAAAGGATCAAATTTTTGGTCGAGTATTAACGTCAATTTGTATCCAAGGATTGGGGATTGTTTTTTCTTTGGGGTGTTGCGCAATTTTTATTCCAATAACCATTAAGGCAGTTTTGATTTCTGGAATGCTGGGAATCTTAGGAACCTTACCCGTTTTATTGTTTGGACTTTTTATTGACATGAATCGTCCGTTGCTAAACTGGGACAATCCTCAAAAAGCAGTCAAGAACAACTTAAACGTTATAATTACGCTTTTCTTTGGGACCTTATACAGTGGGATTCTAATTTTAATTTCTGGTATTTTAGGCTATTTTATCAATCCTTGGTTGGGGTATTTGGTATACAGTCTAATCAGTGTGGTTTTGGTCTTAATCTTATATCATCAAGTAAATAAAAATTTGGAAGAAAACTTAGTGTTATTTGAGTAATTCCTTATAAAAAAGGGTAAGAATGACACCATAGAATAGAAAAATATTAAGTTGCGATGGTTTAAATGATTTGATAAGATAAGAGGCACATTAAACACTTAGAAAATACTTTGGAGGATAAGAAAATGAATGTTTTTAAGAATACAACCCCAGTTATTTGGATTCTTGTAGCAATTGGTGTTTTTGTTAGTGGCATTACGCTTCTAGTGAATCGTAGTTTAGCCTGGGGTCTCATTGAAACCGTGGTGGCTGGTCTCGTTTTTCTGGTTGGCGTCATGTATTTAATTTCGATCTTTATTAAATCAAAAGAAAGCAAACTCAGAAATTTGGGAATTGGAGTTTTTTGTATGATTGGGGGAATTGCTCTGTTTGCTTTTCCTAAAATCATACAAGGAACTTTTAGTCTTGTAATTGGAATTCTTGGGATACTTATTGGGGTCCTAATTTTTTTTAATGCAATTAAACTACGGGGAGATGGCGCTTCTTGGATGGGCACTCTTTTTACTGCAATCATTTATATTATCCTCGGAATAAGTATGGCATTCACAAACGAAAAAGGCGGTGTTTTTGCCCTCGTTTTTGGATTCTATCTCATCTTTTTCTCCCTCAATATTTTTGGAGACGCATTTAAAACCTTGATGCACGCCAATGAGCATGCTCAAAAAGCAAAACGACACATAAGGATTGCTCTACCTGCTGTAATTGCTGCCTTTTTACCCATTAAAATGTTAAATCAATTTAATGAAATTGTAAAAGAAGATCCCAATGAAGCATTATTATTTTCTAAGGATAATAGCAATAAAAAACCAGATCTGGAAGTATACATTCATACAAGCGAAGGGTTGATCCCTGGAATCGGTCATGTGGATATCTCTTTTGAAGATGTGGTGTATTCCTATGGGAACTATGATGATTCGACTTGGAAACTTGGAGGTTTTTTTGCTGATGGCGTCTTGGTAGAAATGGACCCAGAGAAACATATTAAAGAAGCACTTGTGGTTGAAAAGAAAATACTGATGGTTTATGGCCTCGTCATTTCTGAAGAACAAAAAAAGGGAGTCGAGGATAAGCTTAATGAATTGAAAGAAAGTATGGTTCCTTGGGAATCCAAAGCAGAACAATGTGAAAAGGGAGAAATTCCTGGAAAGCCTGAAGATTTTAAAGATGTGTCGAGTTCAGTATATAATGATACCAAAGCCCGTTTCTTTAAATTTAAAAAAGGGAGTCCTTTTAAGACTTATTATGTGGTTGGGACGAATTGTGTTAAACTGGCAGATACAATTGTAGGTAAATCGGGAATTGATCTATTGAGAGTGAATGGAATTATTACCCCAGGGACTTATTTGTACTATTTGGATAGTTTGTATGAACGTGGAGATTCGATTGTAGTTTCACGAAAACTATATTCGGCTCCAGGCCAGAAAAGTGAAAACGAAAAGGAAGAACCTAAAGCCTAAGAAAAAAGTGTTTTTAAATTAAACGTGTCAATACGTAAAGAAGTCACCCATTAATGAATTAAGGGGTGGCTTCTTTTGGCTATTGGAATCCAATGAAATACTCATAAAATGGTGAAACTCTCTTTATGAAAATCAATTATTTTTTCATTTTTGAGTTGAGATAACACTCGAGAGAGAGCACTACGGTCGACACAAAGAAAATCCGCTAATTCGTTTCTTGAAAAGGGAATTTTAAATGCTCTTGTTCCTTTTTTATCGGATTGATCCGACAAGTAGGCCATTATTTTATCGCGAATACTACGTTGTGAAAGCAACTGATTTTTGTGGTTTAACAAAATGTTTTTTTGTGCTAAAATTTTTAATAGATTTTCAATGAGCTGTTGATGAAATGGGCAACTGTTGGGACAAGTAGAGATAATGCGTTGAATTTTGAGAAAAAACACCTTTGAGTGTTTGGTTGCCAAAACAGTTACAGGGCTTTCTTCAAGACCAGCACAGGCAATCGTCTCGCCAAAAATATGTCCCGGATAAAGGGAATCAACAATGCTTCGGTTTCCCATATAATCATTTTGAATAATTTGAAGTTCGCCCTCAAGTAAGATTCCTAAAGAGTGGATGGGAGAGCCAGCTAAAAAGATGATTTCGTCTTTGGAATAGTGTTTTTCTTCAGAACCTAAGCATTTTAGCATTTCTTCAAGATTTTCATGGACATCTTCGAATAATTTATTTTTTCTTAAAAGAGCAAATTTATTTTCCATAATCCTCCTTTTGTTGCAAATGCAACTACGATTTGAGGATGATTATATTATGATTCACTTAAAAGATCAAGAAAAAAGGTGGAAAAAATGATACGAAAAATTATTAAAATTAATGAAGATAAATGCATTGGTTGTGGACGATGTGTCGATGCCTGTCACGAAGGCGCAATTGGGATGGTCGACGGTGTTGCAACCTTACTCAGAGATGATTATTGTGATGGACTTGGAGATTGCCTTCCTTCTTGTCCTGTTGAAGCCATAAGCTTTGAGGAAAGAGAAGCCGCTGCTTATGATGAAAAAGCTGTTATGGCGAAAACCCAAGGAAATAAAGAAGAGGCATTAGAACCCCTTCCTTGTGGTTGCCCAGGGTCATCATCAAAGGTGATTGAAAGAGGACCCATTGAGAGTTCTTCCAAGGCGGACAAGACAACTGAAAAAGGCGGAGTTGAGTCCCAGTTAAGTCAGTGGCCTGTTCAAATAAAACTTGCCCCAGTGAATGCCTCCTATTTTAAAAATGCAAATTTGTTAATTGCAGCAGATTGTTCGGCTTTTGCTTATGGAAATTTTCACGAGGATTTTATTAAAAATAAAATAACCTTAATTGGATGTCCCAAATTAGATGCAGTTGATTATAGCGAAAAACTAACTGAGATTATTCGAAAAAATAGCATTAAGAGTATTACAGTGGTTAGGATGGAAGTTCCTTGTTGTGGAGGGATTGTTTCAGCAGTGACACAAGCTCTTAAAAATTCAGGGAAAATGATTCCATGGCAGGTGCACACCATTTCAACCGATGGAAAAATTTTAGAAGCATAAGGATAAAGATTAAAAACCCCTCCCGACCTAAAAGGTTGGGAGGGGTTTTTTTAGATGCCAGAAGAAGAAACAGTAGAACCGTCTTTTAGAATCCAAAAAGCGTCTGTATGATCGGTTTTTTCAATAAAGGCTAACCCTTCATCAAGGGGCATATTAAATACTGCGGTTGATAGAGCATCAGCAACCCCAGAGTCAGGAGTAATGATGGTAACAGAAGAAAAATAATCCGCTGGCATTAGGGTTAGGGGGTCAATAATATGATGATAGTTGATCCCATTGACGGTATAAAAGCGTTGATAGGCTCCACTCGTAACCATAGACTCATCGGTTAGATTGAGTGTGGCTACTGTTTGATCTGGACTGGTGAGATCAGGGTTTTGAATACCAACACTCCAAGGATCATTGTTTGAATTTTTATATCCAATGGTTCGAACATTGCCACCAGCACTAATTAATCCCCGATTAAAATTCATTTCAGTTTGAACTTTTTCCATCACTTTTTCCACAGCATATCCTTTTGCTACGGCCCCTAAATCTAAAAGCATTTTAGAATCTTCTAAAAATACGGTTGAGTTTTCTTTATCGATGATGACTTTATTAATATCGGTGTGGGTGGCCGCTTCTTGGAGGAGTTCACTTTCAGGAATTTTGGCAGCTTCTGGATGAAGGAGTCCATCGGAACGGTATTGGTGCCAAAGAGACAAAACGCTACCAAAGGCGATATTTACCTTGCCTTCTGTTTCTTGATACATCGCTTTAGAAAATTCAATAAGATCAATTATTTTTTTGTCAACGACTACGGGTTTATTTCCAGCGTTTTCGTTAATGGTCTTAATATTATTTATATTTGGGTAATCATTATAGATGTCAAAAAGCTGATGATATACCTTTAACTCATCATGGATGAATTGGGATTGCTTTGTAAAGGTTTCTTCACTGTTTGAATAGGCGATAACCGTAGTAACGGTATCGAAAACGTCAAGAAAAGTAGCTTCATACCGATTTTCATTTTGGGGAGTACAGCCAACCAGACTCAGAAGGATTAAGAGAATCGTTAGATATAGGTGGATTTTTTTCATGTTTCTTCTACCTCTCGAATTAATCCCAATTTCTTTAAGATGGGAAATAAAATATTTAGTATTGTGGCTGTAATCATCCCTGCAATTAGTCCAGAAATAATAAGAACAGGAAGATAGACTAAGAGATTGAGATTCGTATAAATTAATGAGATCATTAAAAATTGACCAATATTGTGAGAAATCGCACCAAAAATGCTGACGATTAGGTAAGAGGCATTTTTAGAACGGCTTTTCAAAAAAATGAGCATTACGAAAATGGACAATAGCCCACCAGAAAGACTTAATAACCCAGAAACGGGGCCGCTAATGAAGGCGATAAACCCTGATTTTAAAATGGCGATTGAAAAGGCAGAACTTTTACTGAGAAAAAAAAGGGCATACATTACCACAATATTTGATAAACCTAGCTTTACGCCGGGAAACACAAAAGGCAAAGGAGGGATCATGCTTTCAACGAGGGAAAGCATTAAAGCAGTCCCGAGAAAGGTAGCGGTTAAGACCAAACGATGAACGTTTGAAAAAGAGTTTGTTTTATTTTGAATGCCCGTAATCTCCACTTCCTTTCTATCTTTGAGAAATGATATTTATTGTAACCGATGAAACAAGAGAAAAGCAACTCTTTTGCTTAAAGAATTTAAGAAAAAAAATGATTTTTGAAGTGGTTGCATATACAACGGAAAAAAAGGGTATTCTAGTATATTATAAAATTATTAAAGAACTAGGAGGAAGAAAAAATGTCAATGTTTTGTTTTCAATGTGAGCAAACAGCCCAAGGAACGGCGTGTGAAAAAAAAGGTGTCTGCGGAAAAGAAGAAAAAACATCAGAATTTCAAGATAAACTTGTTGGAAGTGCGATTGGACTTTCAAGAGCAGTTGCAAATAAAAAACCAACAAAGGCAACAGATGCTTGTATAAAAAAAGCATTATTTACCACAGTAACCAATGTTAACTTTGATAATGAGAGTATTTCTAAGATGATTGATTGTGTCGAAGGAATGAAAAAGGAAATAGATCCTAAGGCGGATAATTATAATTTAAATGATTTATGGCGTGATAATGAGGATATACGTTCTCTTAAAACCTTAATTCTTTTAGGAATCAAGGGAATATCTGCCTATGCTCATCATGCAGAAGTTTTGGGATATAAAAATTCAGAAGTTGATCAATTTTTTTATAAGGCTCTCTGTGCAATAGGTTCTGACCTAGGACTAGATGATTTGCTACCTTTAGTGTTAGAAACAGGAAGGATCAACTTACTTTGTATGGAACTCTTGGATCAGGCAAATACTGAGACTTATGGAATTCCTGAACCAACAAAGGTAAGCTTAGAGATTGAGCCCGGTCCCTTTATTGTTGTGACAGGACACGATCTAAGGGATCTTAAACTCTTATTAGAACAAACCCTAGATAGAGGAATTAACATTTATACCCATTCAGAGATGCTGCCAGCCCACGGATATCCAAAACTAAAAGAGTATCCTCATTTGAAAGGAAACTTTGGAACCGCTTGGCAAAATCAACAAAAGGAGTTTGCAGAAATACCTGCCCCAATCCTATATACAACCAACTGTATTATGCCTGTAAAAGAATCTTATAGCGATCGTGTTTTTACAACAGATGTTGTTCAATATCCAGGGATGGTTCATATTGGAAAAGAAAAAGATTTTACACCGATTATCGAAAAAGCCCTTAGTCTTGGTGGATATAAAGAAACAAAAGAGATGACTGGGATTAATGGTGGAAAAACGGTAATGACAGGATTTGGACATGACGCGGTCTTATCTGTTGCTGACAAGGTTGTGAATGCTGTAAAAGCTGGAGAGATTAAACATTTCTTTTTAGTTGGAGGCTGTGATGGTGCAAAAACTGGGAGAAACTACTACACAGAATTTGTTGAAAAAACCCCTAAAGACAGCATTGTTCTTACATTAGCTTGTGGTAAATACCGATTTAATGATTTGAGCTTAGGGGAAATTGAGGGGTTGCCTCGTTTAATGGATATGGGACAATGTAACGATGCCTATTCTGCAATTAAAGTAGCGATTGCATTAGCAGAAGCCTTTGAGTGTGAGGTCAATGATTTGCCTTTAAGTATGGTGTTATCATGGTATGAACAGAAAGCCGTGAGTATTTTATTAACCCTATTGTATTTAGGGATTAAAAATATTTTGTTGGGACCATCATTACCAGCTTTTATCTCACCCAATGTCCTTAGTATTCTTGTTGAAAACTATAAAATTGGTAGCATTACAACCCCAGAGGAAGACTTAAAAAAACTTTTAAAATAATTCAAATTCTCTAAGGGAAGGTCAGTCGATTTGATGCTTAAAAAGCTGGAGCAATCCAGCTTTTTTTCGATTCTTAAAGAAGGATCAGTACAAGATTGTGCTATTGAAAAATAAAAAACAATATGTTATGATAACCTTGTTAATACCTATATATACAGGTATTGAAAAAAACAAAAAATTATAGGTTACGGTTAAAAAAATAACAAAACTTTACAATTGTAAATTGTGGTTTTATAATATAACTACTTTAACCTAGAAAAAATGGAGGAAAAAATGGCTTTTAATATTGCAGTAGCTGGAAAAGGCGGCGTTGGAAAAACGAGTCTTACTGGTATGCTTATCGAATATTTAGTGGCACAAGGATTGGGTCCAATTTTAGCAGTGGATGCAGATGCAAACGCAAACCTAAATGAAGTTCTAGGGGAAGAAGTTGAACTCTCTATCGGAGAAATAAAAGAGGAAGTAAATCGCGCTGAAATGGCAGGAGTGCCTTTAGATCCAGGTCTAACCAAAGCTGATTTTTTAAAGCTAAGACTTAATCAAGCAGTGGCTGAAGGAAATGGTTATGATCTTTTAGTTATGGGACGTAGCCAAGGTGCCGGCTGTTATTGTTATGTTAATGGGATTCTTAAAACGCAATTGGATGTTTTAGGAAAAAATTATAATTACATTATTGTGGATAATGAAGCAGGAATGGAGCATCTGAGTCGAGGAACACTTGGCAAGATTGATATGCTAATTCTTGTAAGTGACTGTTCCCGTCGTGGGATTCAAGCGGTAGGGAGAATTAAAGAATTAGTGACTGAATTAAAGCTTAAAGTACCTTGCATCAAACTAATCGTTAATCGAGCTCCAGAGGGAGTTCTTAACTCAGGAACAGCCGAAGAAGTGGAAAAACAAGGACTTGATTTAATTGGGGTAGTGCCGCTAGATCAAAACGTTTTTGAATATGATTCTTATGGAAAACCATTGGTCGATCTACCAGCTGATTCCCCAGCGAAGGTAGCGTTAAGAGACATTGTGAATCGACTAGAAATAATAAAAAATAAATAATAAATAACTCAAGTTTTCCAGGGCTGTTAGATTGCTAGTTGCCCTGGAATTTATAAAACTGAGATTGCACAAAAGGAGAGTGACATGCCCAAAGTTCGTTTTGAAGTAAAAGGAAAAATAGATCTAGAGTTTATAGCAACCTATGAAGAGAATTTATTAGACGCTGCTCGTCGGGCAGGGGTGATGATCGATTCTCCATGTAACGGAAATGCGACTTGTGGAAAATGCAAGGTTGAGATTTTAGAAGGAAAAGTAGAGACCTCTAAAAATAGACACTTATCTCAAGAAGATTTTGACAAAGGGTATGTTCTGGCTTGCAATTCAAAAGTTGTAGAGGACATCTATGTCAAGATTCCAGATCTTGCTTCGTCTTTTGTAAACGAAATGCAAATCACAGATCTCTCTAAAAATGAGAACAAAAATATTAAATATGTTCGTAAAAAAATGATTCAAAATGGAATGACGAATGCGAGCAGGCTTTGGTCGGAAGTCATCCAATTACCGCAACCAACCATTGAGGACAGCCTTTCAGATATTGATCGCTTAAAACGATACTTTAAGCTAAATTTAGGCTACGAGGATATTGAAATAAGCCTTCCAGTGAGTAGGAAAATTCCAGATGTCTTTAGAAAGAAAGATTTTTTAATCGAAGTTGTTTATTTAAAACATAGAGATGTAGCAGAAATTTTAGATGTTAAGCCAGGGAATGAAAAGAAAGCCATTCTTTATGGAATGGCACTTGATATTGGAACCACCTCGGTTTCTGGTTGCTTAGTGGATATGAACACTAACGAAATAGTTACAAAAGCCTCAATGGGGAATGTACAAGTAAAATATGGTGCTGATGTTATAAATCGTATTGTATATTCTGAGAAACCCGGGGGACTTGAGAAACTGCGAACAGCTATTATTGATGAAACCATCAATAATTTAATTGAAAAAATGGTTAAGAGTATTGGAATCTCTACAAAAGATATTTATGAGGTTTGTGCGGCTGGAAACACAACCATGATGCATTTATTATTGGGGATAAATCCCGATTATTTAAGAAGAGAACCTTTTATACCTGGAATTAATACCGTACCTGAAATGAAGTGTTCGGAAATTGGAATTAATATTAATCCAGAGGGAAAAATATATTTGGCTCCGTCCGTAGCGAGTTATGTTGGTGGAGATATTACCGCTGGAGTTTTTGCGGTTCCTGTATGGATGCGTGAAGAATTTAGCATGCTTGTCGATTTGGGTACAAATGGCGAAATTGTTTTTGGGAATAAAGATTTTTTAATGACTTGTGCGTGCTCAGCTGGTCCTGCATTTGAAGGTGGAGAGATTAGCTGTGGAACCCGAGCGGTTCCTGGTGCAATTGAAGAAGTCACGATTAACGAAGATGATTTAAGGCCATTTTATAATACAATTGGAAATATTAGCCCAGTAGGAATTTGTGGATCAGGGATTATTGATCTTATCTGCGAAATGAAACGTGTCGGAATTATTAATGGGAAAGGCCGAATGGAAAGAGACCTTAATCACCCAAGAATACGCTTTGACGAGTATGGGATTGGCCAATATTATCTCTATTCAAAAGAATTAGACAATGGTTCAAAAGATATTTACATCACAGAAATCGATATTGACAGCTTTATTAAAGCAAAAGGAGCCGTATTTTCAGCCATCTATATACTAATGGAAAGCTTGGATATGCCAATTGACGTCTTAGAAAATATTTATGTAGCCGGAGGGATTGGAACAAATCTTGACATTGAAAATGCCATTGCTTTAGGAATGCTACCAGATATCCCAGTAGAAAAATACTATTATGTTGGAAATACATCGATGCAAGGGTGCTATTTAGCATTGACATTAACAGAAGGAAAAGAAAAGATCCATGAAATTTCACAAAATATGACTTATATGGAGCTTAGCGTACATCCAACTTACATGGACGAGTTTATATCAGCTTGCTTTATCCCACACACTAATATGAGTTTATTCCCTTCCCTAGAGAATTAAGTTAGGAGCTTTAAATGGAAAATATTTTGCGGGATGAAGCCGCCATTGAAGAAAAAAGAAAAGACAAGATTCCCTATGAGCATTACAAAAATGAAATTAAGGATTTAGATCCAGAAACCGTTTCAAAAAAAACGACCTGCCCCTATTACCCAGAGGAAAAAGTCTTTTTAGTCAAGGTGATGGGAGAAGACTATCGGGTCAGCTATCCGACAGGAGAAGTAAGAAATAAATCCGGAGAGGATTTTGACAATTATAAATTAAAAACAATGATTTTACGCTATCTTATTAACGCAACAGGAGTCCCTGCAACAGGGGAAACCATTGCGTATCGAGATGTCTCAGGAGGGAATATTTACTTTGCTAGTTTTGAAGGAAGATGTCTTAAGCGTTTCGCCTTCACTTTTAATTATAATCTGAGTGGTTTGAAGAAAGCCATGGATATTTTAGGTGGAACCCCTCAAAAGCTAGGAGACTACTCCTGGCGCTTTGAAGTGATTAATAACATGTTTTTAACGGTTATTTTATGGGTTGGTGATGATGAATTCCCACCAGAATCCCAGATACTTTTTGATGCGAATTTCCCTTCTGCTTTTAGTGCAGAGGATATGGCTGTTTTAGGTGATATTTTTATTCCCATTTTGAAAGAACTTGGAAAAAAAGAATGAAAAACTCAAAGATAAAAGAAATAGATCCTCATTTTTCGGAAAGTAGTTATTTAGTCAATCGAGAAAAATTCAAAGATTTTGACCCAATTAAAATGATGGAAAACTCGGGATGTCATTATGATTCTAAAACAGGTATTTTTGAAATGCCTGTTTTAGGAGAAATTTATTATGCAAAGTACCCAGAGGGAAACGTTAAAAATGCAGAAGGAAAAGACTTTGATAATTACTCTGTTAAGATTATCATTTTACGCTATTTAATGAATGCTAAGGCTTCCCAGGGAACGACAGAAATGATCAGTTACAAAGAATTTCCGGATGGCCCCCTTTATTATCCCAATTTTTACAAACGTTGTATACAGGTGTTTGGAAATATTGGGAATGAGATGCCTAAAGAGATGCAATTGTACATGGAAAAGATTAAAGGTGAAGCACTTGGAAAAGGAGATATGTCCTGGAGTTTTACTTTTATGCCTGGCGTCGAGATGGGGTGTATATTATGGCTTGGGGATGATGAATTTGAACCAGAAGGCCAAATTCTCTTTGACAAAAGGTTAATTGGGGTCTTCAATATTAAGGATTTAGCCATTTTAGGTGACGTTTTTATACTTTCAATGAAATCCTTTACTTTCTCTTTATAAAAGGAAAAAAACTCAAGAAAAATTAATAATTACTTGAAAATTAATTGACAAACTTTTAACTAGTGGTGTACAATCTGTGTATACTTATATATACAAGTAGATGGAGCTCATACGTAATAATAACGTTGTGTTTTAAAGCTTTATGCTTTGGAATAAATATTTTGAAAAAGGTAACAGGTTAGGAGGTAACGAGAAAATGCCATACAAAAAAACAGAACAAAAATTTAATGGCAAGATCAACGTGTGCGAAATAGGTGTTGGAGATGCAGCTATTAGCATTGGAGGAGAAAATAATTTACCATTTTTAGGTGATGAAGGTTTCAAACCAATTGTTGGTATTGCAATCTCAGATTCTACCGAAGAGTGGGCGGATTGTTTTTCTGCGATTTACGGAGATGATCTTAAAAATCCAGCAGCAATGGCAAAAGCAGCAGTTGAAAAATCAGGTGCTGACTTTGTATTAGTGAGCCTTGCAAGTGCAGACCCAAATGGTGAAGACAATTCAGTTGAAAACTGTGTTGCAACAGCAGTTGCAGTTGAAGCAGCTGTAGATGTACCATTAGTGATTGAAGGCTGTAAAAATGCTGAAAAGGATGCAAAGTTACTAGAAGAAGTATCTAAAGCTTTAGAGGGGAAAAATGTTGTTCTTTTCTCAGCTGTTGAAGACAATTACAAAACCATTGGTGCCGCAGGTGGAATGGCTTACGGTCAAAAAGTAAGTGCAGAATCTGCTGTTGATATTAACCTAGCAAAACAACTTAATATTTTATTAACACAACTTGGTGTTAAGAGCGAAGATATCGTAATGGATGTTGGTATTGCTGCCGCAGGTTACGGTTTTGAATATGTTGCATCAACAATGGATCGTATTCGTTTAGCGGCTCTTGGCCAAAATGATGTTGGTTTACAAATGCCAATCGTTACTAACGTTTCTAACGATGCATGGGGTGTAAAAGAAGCAGTAGCAACCATCGAAGATGCTCCTGAATGGGGGAACCAAGAAGCACGAGGGATCGGCGTTGAAATATCAACAGCTGCAGCTTGTGTTGTTGGTGGATCTAATGGGATTATTGTGAGACATCCAGAATCAGCAAAAACAATCAAAAGCTTGATTGCAGGATTAGTAGGTTAGGAAAGGAAGGCGAATACAAATGGCAGTAAAAGGTTTAGATATTTTTAAACTCACACCAAAATCAAACTGTAAAGAGTGTGGATTCCCAACATGTATGGCTTTCTCAATGAAAGCTGCTACTGGTGCTGTACCTGTAGAAAAATGTCCATATATTTCTGAAGAAGCAAAAGAAGCTTTATCAGAGGCAACCGCTCCACCAATGAAAACAATTAAAGTTGGTGAAGGCGAAGCAGAAGCGACCCTTGGTGGCGAAACAGTATTGTTTAGACATGAAAAAACTTATGTAAGCAAAAACTTGTTTGCTGTAGAATTATCAGATGCAATGAGCGATGATGAATTAGCAGCAGCTTGCGAAAAAGTAGGGAAAATTAACTACGATCGTATCGGCGAAATGATGTTTGTTGAAGTTGTAGGGGTTCGTTTTGCAGCTGATGTAGACAAATTTGTTGGTTTGGTTGCAAAAGTAAAAGAATGTGGCAAAATCCCAATGATCATTACTACCGATGCTGAAGTTGCTAAAAAAGCAAATGCAGTTGCAGGAAAACAAGCAATTATCATGGGTGCTACGAAAGATAACGCAAGTGCAATGGTAGAAGTGGCCAAAGCGACGGATGCTGTACTTGGTGTTTGTGCTGAAAGCATTGAAGCTTTATATGATTTAGTTGAAGAGATTGAAAAATTAGGCTATAAAAAACTAATTCTAAATGTTGGCGAAGCATCAATTAAAGAAGCTTTCGACAACGCAGTTGCAATTAGAACTTCTGCATTAAAAGGCAACGATCGTACTTTTGGATATCCTTCAATTGTTTTTGCAAATCGTATTGCTCCTGGCGATGTTAATATGCAAATTGCCCTTGCATCTACCTTCGTTCTTCGTTACGGTTCAGTAATTGTTATGGAAGAAATGGATTATAATGCAGCATTACCACTCTTTGGTTTAAGACAAAATATCTTTACAGATCCTCAAAAACCAATGCGTGTTGAACCTAAAGTATACGAATTTAACAAACCAACAGGAAATGATCCAATTCTTATTACTGTTGACTTTGCTTTATCATACTTTGTTGTTGCAGGGGAAATTGAACGTTCTAAAGTTCCTTGTTATCTAGCAATTCCAGATGCTGGTGGGTATTCTGTACTGACAGCTTGGGCAGCAGGTAAATTTGGGTCTTCAGTTATTGCGAACTTTATTAAAGAAAACAATGTAGCTGATGTTACAACTTCTCGAAAAATTATCCTTCCAGGTAAAGTTGCCGTTCTTCAAGGCGACTTAGCAGAATTATTACCTGAATGGGAAATTATAGTTGGACCAAATGAAGCAATGCAATTACCTAAATTCTTAAGGGATATGCAAGCATAAATTAAATACAAAAGTGCTCGGAAAATTTCCGAGCACATCACTATTTTTTATTTTGAAAGGGGAACATTATGTCTAAATTTATGGTTATTGGTGAAAGAATTCACTGTATTTCTCCTGCAATTCGTCAAGCTTTTGCAGATAGAAACCCAGAACCAATTCTTTTAAGAGCAAAAGAACAATTAGCAGCAGGTGCAGATTACTTAGATTTAAATATCGGTCCAGCTGAAAGAGATGGCGAGGATTTAATGCAATGGGGAGTAAAATTACTTCAAGAAAATTTTGATAATGTACCATTAGCACTCGATACAGCTAACATGAAAGCCATTGAAGCAGGAATTAAGGTTTATAATCGTACCAAAGGAAAACCAATTGTAAATTCAGCAGATGCTGGCGATCGTATTGAATATGTTGATTTAGCTGCTGCGAATGATGCACAAGTTATTGCCCTTTGTTCAAAAGAAGGGGTTCCTGCTAATAATGACGAACGTATTATGTACTGTTCTGAATTACTAGAAAGAGGAATGGAAAGAGGTATGGAGCCAACAGATTTATGGTTTGATCCACTTTTCATCGTTATTAAAGGAATGCAAGATCAATTAGTTGATGTTTTAGAAGCAATTCAAATGATTACAGACATGGGTCTACTTACAACAGGTGGATTAAGTAACGTTTCTAACGGTGCTCCAAAACATATCCGTCCATTATTAGACTGTGCAACATTAGCCATGGCGATGCAATGTGGATTTAGTTCAGCAATCGTAAATCCTTGTGATAAACGATTAATGGAAACTATTATTGCTTGCGATATTATTAAAAATAATATTTTATATGCAGATTCTGTTCTAGAAGTATAGTAAGGATACCTTTTTAAAGAAAAATAGGTATTTGAAAATACTCAAACGAAAAAGCTCCTGAGATGCCTTTCTATTCCTTGATGCACAGGTGAATATAAAGGTTTCAGGAGCAAAAAAAGTAGTGTATAATATGTCACTCATTGCTATTGTATAATAAACTTCAACATTTGTAAAGCATAAGATTTATACGAATTCAAAAAAGTGATATAAATTATAAAATTTAGAGAGGTAAGAAAATATGAGCAATGAAATGTTAAAAAGCGATGCAATCGCTGAATCTTTAATCGCGAAAGCTCAAAGAGATGGCGCGGAAACCATGTGGGATCGTAGAGCTGCCTTAAAAACCCAATGTGGTTTTGGTGAAGCAGGAGTATGTTGCCGAATTTGTGCAATGGGTCCTTGTCGAGTAAGTCCAGTGCCAGGAAAAGGCGCACAAAGAGGTATTTGTGGTGCGAATGCTGATACGATTGTTGCTAGAAACTTTGAAAGAATGGTTGCAGCTGGAACCTCAGCTCACTCCGACCATGCTCGTGATATCGTTCATGCAATGCATCAAACAAAAGCTGAAGGTCCTTTCAAAATTAGAGACGAAGCTAAACTAAGAAGAATTGCTGCAGAGTGGGGCGTTGAAGAAGCTGAAACCATGGAAACATATGCTTTAGCACATGTAATGGCTGATTTAGCTTTAGAAGAATTTGGTAAACCTTTTGGTACATTACGATTCTTAAAACGTGCACCTCAAGCTCGTCAAGAAATCTGGGCTAGAGAAAAAATCGAACCAAGAGCAATTGACCAAGAAGTTGTAACATTACTTCACTCAACAAACATGGGTTGTGCAGCTGACTATGAAAGTTTATTCCGACGTGGGATGAGAACTGGGATGGCTGATGGTTGGGGAGGCTCAATGATCGGAACCGAATTCTCGGATATTTTATATGGTACGCCTAAATCAAGAGCTTCATCTTCAAACTTAGGTTGTATTGATGCTGAATCAGTAAACATCTTAATCCATGGACATGATCCTAACTTAGCTGAAATGATCGTGGTTGCTTCTAAAAATCCTGAATTTATTGAAATGGCAAAAGCTAAAGGCGCAAAAGGGATTAATGTTGTTGGTATGTGTTGTACTGGTAATGAAATGACCATGCGTCATGGAATCAAAATTGCAGGTAACTTCTATCAACAAGAAATGTGTATTATTACTGGCGCAATTGAAGCGGTTGTGGTTGACGTTCAATGTATCTTCCCAGCACTTCCAGCTCTGGCTCAAAACTATCATACACGTTTTATTAGTACTTCTCAAAAAGCAAAAATTGCTGGAGATATGTATGTAGAATTCTCGGAAGAAACTGGTTTAGAAAGTGCTTCTGAAATTGTTAAATTAGCAGTAGAAAACTTTGTAAACAGAGATCAAGACAAAGTTGAAATTCCAGAATTAAAACAAGATACGATGATTGGTTACTCAGTTGAAACCATTATTGAACATCTTGATGCCGTTGTTAATACCCAATTAGAAGATAAAATGGGAACAGTTAAACCATTATCAGACGTTATTTACGCTGGTGTTCTTCGTGGAGCGGCTGGAATCGTTGGTTGTAACAATCCAAAAACTGAACATGACTTAAGTCATATTACAGTAATGAAAGAGCTTATTAAACGTGATGTTATTTGTGTAGTAACAGGTTGTGCTGCTCAAGCGGCTGCAAAAGCTGGTTTATTAACATTAGAAGCAAAAGAATTATGTAGTCGTGGTCTTAAAGAAGTTTGTGAACGTGTAAACATTCCACCAGTATTACACATGGGTTCTTGTGTTGATATCAGTCGTATCCTTCATATTGTTAACTTAGTTGCGGATGAAAGAGGCGTTGATCCTGCATTATTACCAGTTGTTGGTGTTGCACCAGAATGGATGTCTGAAAAAGCAGTTGCAATTGCAAACTACGTTGTAGGTTCTGGGATTAATACATACTTAGGAATTGTTCCACAAGTATTAGGAAGTCCAAACTTCGTAAAATTAATGACAGAAGATGTTCAAGACTTTATTGGCGCTCACTTCGTATTTGAAAAAGATCCAATGGTAATGGTTGACAAAATCATGGAAGATATGGAACAAAAAAGAACTGCTTTAGGAATCTAATTAATATAAAAAATAGGTGATAAAATGAAAATAGCATTAACAGGAAAAGGTGGCGTTGGTAAAACAACCATTTCTGCCAGTTTAAGCCGATATTTTGCAGATGAGGGATATAATGTATTAACAGTTGATGCTGATCCAGACGCAAATCTTGGACTTGCCCTAGGCATGAGTGAAGAGATGATTGCTAGTATTGTTCCTATTTCCGAGATGAAAGATCTTGTTGAAGAACGTACCTCAGCTGAAAAAGGAACTTTTGGTTCAATGTTTAAAATGAACCCTGAAGTTGCAGATATTCCAGATCGATATTGTAAAGAGCATAATGGTGTAAAATTATTGACCATGGGAACGGTAGACACCGGTGGATCCGGATGTGTATGTCCAGAACATGTTTTATTAAAAATGTTAATGAGTCACTTGGTTTTATATCAAAAAGATGTTGTCATTATGGATATGGAAGCAGGGATTGAACATTTGGGACGAGGAACAGCAGGGGCAGTTGATGCGTTTATTGTTGTTGTTGAGCCAGGGGTTCGAAGCATTCAAACTTATAATAAAGTTAAGTCCATGGCAATGGATATTGGTGTTAAACAAGTCTATGTTATTGGAAATAAAATTCGTAATGAAGGCGATATTGAATTCCTAACCCAGAAAATAGGTAAGGAAAACATCATTGGTTTTTTAAACTACCGTGATGCAATTTCTGAATCAGATCGAAATAATAAGTCACCTTATGATGATCCTATTATGAAAGAAGACATTGGCAAACTTGGAAAGAGAATCCAAGAAATTGTCCAAGAAAAGAAAAAATAAATACATACTAAGTAGTTATATTGAACTAATTTAAGGAGGAAAAAGTCCATATGAATATGAATCTTTTTGATATTATTTACGACGGTCAAGCCCAATACCTTCAACGAGCTGAAGAAATGGTTGCAAAGGCTGTTGCTGAAAAAGGGAAAGAAACTCCCGTAAAATTCCCAGGTACTGCTTATGCACTTCCAATTATTTATGCTGTAACAGGTAAGAAAATTACTAACCTAGGTGAATTAGAAGAAGCTGTTGCATTAGCAAAAACTTTTATTCATCGTACAAATTACTTACAAGATGCTTTAGATGCTGGTACAGCATCAGCAATGCTTGCTGAAGTAATTGAAGCTGTAAAATATGCTTATGAAGAATTACCATATGCAGGTCGTCAAGCAGAAGACTTAAACGAAGCACCTATTCGTACGTTAGGTCATTTAACAGATGCAGAAGTTCGTTCTTTCGGTGTTCCATTAGTTACCCAAGACATCCCAGGTGTTGCGGTTATTATTGGTGAAGCTCCTGATTCTGCAACCCTTGCTGGTATCGTTAAAGATTACCAAAACAAAGGTTTATTGACCTTCATGGTTGGTAAAGTTATCGATCAAGCAGTTGCTGAAAACATCAAAATGGGGATTGACCTTCGTGTTATTCCATTAGGATACGAAATCGAATCTGTTATCCACGTTGTTTCTGTAGCGATTCGTGCAAGCTTAATCTTTGGTGCTGTCGCTCCTGGAGATTTCTTAGCACATCGTACTTATACTAAAGACCGAGTTAAAGCTTTTGTTAACGTATTTGGTCCTTGGGATAACAAAATTATCGCTGCTGGTGCTGCTGCTATCGAATTAGGATTCCCAGCAACCACAGAAACATTTATTAATGAAGTACCAACTTTATTGTTACATCAACCAGATTACAGCAAAGTTGTTGCAACTTCTTTGGAAGTAAGAAACATTAAAATCAAAGTTACAGAAATCGACTGTCCAGTCTCTGTTTCTTCAGCATTTGAAGGCGAGCGTGTTCGTAAAGATACAATGTTTGCTGAATTTGGTGGAAACAAAACTGAATGTTGGGAGCTTGTAAAAACTTCTGATTTAGCTGATATCGAAGATCATAAAATTACAGTTGTTGGACCAGACATTGATGACGCAATGTTCGAAGGTAAAGACGTTGTTCGTTTACCATTAGGTATTGTTGTTGAAGTTGCTGGAAAACAAATGCAAAAAGACTTTGAAACCGTTCTTGAAAGACGTATCCATTACTTCACAAACTACATTGAAGGCGCAATGCATGTTGGACAAAGAAACATCGCGTGGATCCGTTTAACAAAAGAAGCATATGAAAAAGGTTTCCGTTTAAAACATATTGGGGAAGTTTTATATGCTAAAATGAGAGACGATTTTGATAAAGTTGTTGATAAATGTCAAGTAACAATTTATACCAATGCAGAAGAAGTTAAAAAATTAGGTGAAGAACTTGTAAAACCAATTTATCAAGAAAGAGATCAAAGACTAAATGCTCTTACAGATGATAGTGTTGAAGAATTCTATACCTGTACTTTATGTCAATCATTTGCACCAAGTCATGTTTGCGTAGTTACACCAGAACGTTTAGGCCTTTGTGGTGCTGTTTCCTGGTTAGATAGTAAAGCAACAAAAGAACTTGATCCTACAGGTCCTTCTCAACCAATCGTTAAAGGCACTGCAATTGACGAACGTCTTGGTGTTTGGGCGACTGTTAATGAAACAGTTGCTGAATGCTCACAAGGTGCAGTTGAAGCGGTTACACTTTACTCAATCTTAGAAGATCCAATGACTTCTTGTGGTTGTTTCGAATGTATCTGTGGTATTATGCCAGAAGCAAACGGTGTTGTTATTGTAAACCGTGAATTTGGTGAAATTTCTCCAGTAGGTATGACTTTTGGTGAATTAGCATCAATGACAGGTGGTGGTGTTCAAACGCCTGGATTCATGGGTCATGGACGTCATTTCATCGGCTCTAAAAAATTCATGTCGGCAGAAGGCGGTTTGACCCGTATTGTATGGATGCCAAAAGAATTAAAAGACGATGTAGCTGAACGTTTAAATAAAGCGGTTAAAGAATTAACTGGTATTGAAAACTTCACAGACATGATTTGTGACGAAACAATCGCAAGTGATTCAGAAGCTGTATTAGAATTCTTAGAATCAAAAGGACATCCAGCATTAGCAATGGATCCAATTATGTAGTCTAAGATTAATATTTTCTGTTATTTTAATAACAGGTGAGAGTGTGTTGCAAAATGGATTTCCATTTTGCACACACTTTTTTTATATTTTGTAATAAATATCGGATAGAAAATAAATTGTTGTTTCACTTCCATTGTTTTTTTAGTATAATGTATACAAAAGATTAATTTTTTAATTTGAACATAAGATGGAGGAGATTAAATTGGAAAGAAAAGTAGGAACAGTAGTACGAGGAATACGAGCTCCGATCATACGTGAAGGGGATGATTTAGTAGAAATTGTTGTGCAATCTGTGATGGATGCTAGATCTAGTGAAGGCTTTGAATTTGAAGATAAAGATATTGTGGCAATCACAGAGGCAATTGTAGCCAGAGCACAAGGAAATTATGCAACCATTGAAGACATTGCTTCAGATGTAAAAAATAAATTCGGTGATGAAACCGTTGGAATTATTTTTCCTATTTTAAGCCGGAATCGATTTTCAATTTGTTTAAAGGGGATGTCCATGGGACTTAAAAAAGTGGTCTTAATGCTTTCTTATCCTTCGGATGAAGTGGGAAACCATTTGGTTGATTTAGATTTGCTAGATGAGCATGGCATTAATCCTTATACAGATGTGCTCACAGAAGAAACCTATCGGTCATTATTTGGAGAGGTGTTGCATCCTTTTACAGGAATTGATTATGTTGATTATTACAAAGAAGTGATTATGGAAGCTGGGGCAGAAGTTGAAGTTATTTTTTCGAATAACCCTAAAACAATTCTTGAATACACCCCGAATGTTATTACTTGCGATATTCATACAAGGGCAAGAACAAAACGTATTTTACTTGCCAATGGAGCTAAAAAAGTTTATGGTATGGATGATATTTTAAAAGAAAGCAACCATGGTAGTGGTTACAATGAGCATTACGGATTGCTAGGTTCAAATAAGGCAACTGAAGATAAAATTAAACTTTTTCCGAGGGAGTGTCAGGTTTTAGTTGATGCCATTGCAACTTCTTTTAAAGAAAAATCTGGAAAAACGATTGAAGTCATGATTTATGGAGATGGTGCTTTTAAAGATCCTGTTGGAAAAATTTGGGAATTAGCAGATCCAGTGGTATCCCCAGGATATACCTCGGGACTTCAAGGAAAACCCAATGAAATTAAATTAAAATATTTAGCGGACAATAATTTTAGCCATTTAAGTGGAGAAGCACTCAAAGAAGCTATTAGCCAGTATATTTTAGAAAAAGACGGGGATTTAGTGGGGAAAATGGAAGCCCAAGGAACCACCCCTCGTCAGTTAACAGACTTAATTGGCTCATTATGTGATCTAACCTCTGGCAGTGGTGATAAAGGAACTCCGATTGTATTTGTTCAAAATTATTTTGATAATTACGCAAAATAATAGATGATCTTAATTTAAGAAGGAATAAAAAAACACCTCAAAAGGATGCTCTTTTGGGGTATTTTTTTATTCCTTCTTTTTTAGGAGACGTTATTAATACAAAATAAGCCACCAATTGGCATAGAAATTGCATTACTATAATACAACAATATAAAATGAAAGGAAGTAAAATGCTAAACATCGATTTGTCGAAAAAAGTAGCTTTGGTGACGGGTGGTTCACGGGGAATTGGAAAAGCTTGTTCAAAGGTTTTAGACAGTGCTGGGGGAAGGGTTATCATCAACTACAACAAGAATGAAGAAATGGCGATTGCATTGGCTGAAAACCTTGGGAATAATCCTGAGATCGTCCAATGTGATGTTTCAAATCCTGATGAAGTTGAAAAAATGATGGCTTATATTAAAAATAAATTTGGGAGCCTCGATATTTTGGTCAATAATGCTGGGGTTCTTTTGGAAAAAAGTATTGAGGCGATTGAAATAGAGGAAGCAAATCACATCTTTAAAACCAACTATTTTGGAGCCTACTACTGTTGTAAATATGGAGTGCCTTTAATGAAAGAAAAAGGTGGAAGTATAATTAATATTTCATCAACAAGTATGTTTACAGGTGGTGGAGGGGGAGCGCATTACGCTGCTTCAAAATCAGCGCTACTGGGTCTTACAAGGAATATGGCCAAAGAGTATGGACCCTATGGGGTTCGCAGTAATGCTTTAGCAATTTCCCTTGTTAAAACCGAGCTACTCGAAAACAGAAAGAAAATTGATCTTAAAGATAAAATTGATCAAGTGCCTTTAGGTCGATTGTGTGAACCAGAGGAAGTTGCTTATATGGTTGCTTTCTTGGGATCATCATTAGGAGCCTACATTAATGGTGAGATAATTACCATTGATGGAGGCAGAACATTCGCATAAAGAAAGGGAAGATGATGTTAGAAAATTTAAAAGAAAAACTTGTAGAAATTGCTGTCGATGCAGAAAAATCAGGGTTATGTCAACCAGGATCAGGAAATTTTAGCATAAGGGATATTAAAACAAATCATGTTTTAATAACCCCTTCTGGCATTGGGAGAAAATTTTTAAAGCAAGAGCATATTTTGGTGATGGATTTAGAGGGGAATATTATCGAGAATACCGAAAATATGAAGCCGACCAGTGAAACTCCAATGCATCTTACGGTATACAAAGAACGGAAAGATATTTATGGGGTGGTTCATACGCATTCGAAGTATGCAACTGCTTTTGCTGTTCAAAATAAAGAAATTAAACCCATTGTTTTTGAAGCAATTTGTTATGGCGGAGTGGCACCGGTAGCGCCTTACGGAACCCCTTGTACCGATTTATTAGCCCAGTCGATTGTACCTCATATAAAAAAGCATAATGCTATTTTGTTGGAAAAGCATGGACAGCTTGCCATTGGAGAGGATATCGATAAAGCCTACCTCAATGCCCATTATTTAGAAGATGTTGCAGAAATAACTTTTATAGCGACAGTTATAGGAGGAGGGAAACTCCCTGACCCAATTCCACAAGAGGAGTTAGATAAAGTAGGAAAAGCTTAAACAAAAGCTGACAAAATTAAGAATACAAAAACAACCAAAGCTAAAATGGCAAACTATGTGTTTAAGCTTCTAAGAAGGCGAGTAACAGGGAATCCGTATTTAACCAAAGGTTGGCATAGAAATTGCGTTATTTATAAGGGCATTAAACGCGCAATAAAGGTTAATAAAAAAGAGAAGTCATTTTTCGAAAACGATCATTTATGATATGCTAAACTTGGAACAGTTTAAAGGAGAAAAATATGAATGAACAGATGATAGCTATCATAAAAAATGAAAATAAGTTTAAGCCGCTGACAGATGAACAGATTGCTGAAAAATTATTGGTGCGTAGAGAATACATTACTCTAAAAAGAAAGGAATTAGGGATTGAGGATTCGAGAGAACGACTTAAAAATAGCATTATCGAATTTATGCAAAATGATTTAAACCACTACCTTCATTTGTCAGATAGAGGATTAACAAAAGTTTTAAATGAAATCGGCTTTGAAATTTCTAGGAATTCGGTTGGGGAAATAAAAAAACACTTGCAAAAGACTATGGGCCAGGAAAAAAATGAGGAAAAACCCCTTATGAATAACGAAAGTTCAGATGCTTTTTCTAATTTAGTGGGGCATGATAGAAGCTTAGCAGCCATTATTAAGCAAGCGAAGGCGGCAATGATGTATCCACCAAGAGGATTACATACCCTTATTTTAGGGGAAACAGGGGTTGGGAAAAGTGATTTAGCAACAGCGATGTTCAATTTCTCTAAAGAACTGAACATTTTGGATAAAACTGCAAATTTTATTGTTTTTAATTGTGCTGACTATGCAGAAAATCCTGAGCTTTTAATGTCCCAAATATTCGGTTATAAAAAAGGTGCATTTACTGGGGCAGATCGGGATAAAGAAGGTTTAGTAGAGAAAGCAAATAATAGTATTCTCTTTTTAGATGAGATTCATCGATTGCCCCCTGAAGGTCAAGAACAGCTATTCTATCTGATTGATAAAGGGAAATTTAGGCGGCTAGGGGAAACGAATCATGAGAGAAATGCTAGTTTAACAATTATTGCGGCTACCACTGAAAATCCAGAGTTGACGTTATTGGGTACTTTCAGAAGGCGAATTCCAATGGTCATTGAAATTCCATCATTAACAGACCGCCCCTTAAGAGAAAAGTTTGATATTATCAGAAAATTTATCTATCAAGAAGCGGTTCGAGTCAATCGCCCTATACAACTAGAAAGTGATGCAATCAGAGCCTTGTTATTGTTTGATTGTCCTGGAAATTTAGGGCAATTAAAAAGTGAAATACAGGTGGCATGTGCGAGAAGCTTTTTAAATATGGTGGTTGCTGAAAATAAAACCTTGGTGATTAGTACCGAGGAATTGTCAAATCCTGCAAAAAGAGGTCTACTACAGGTCAAGTATTATCGAGAGGATCTAGAGAAAATTTTAGGAGACAGCGAGATAATTATTTCACCTGGTAATGCAAAGTTGATGATTGATGACGATAGTCTGCGGGGATTATCAAATGAAATTTACGGATTTATTGAAGACCGGTACAATGAGCTACAAAAGAAGTACGAGAGTCAAGAAATAATTAATTATATCATCGGCAATGAAATTGACAAAAAGTTGATTAGCTTTGTTAAAAAAGTAGAAGGTAGTAAAAAGCGATTAACCAAAGAAGAACTCATTAATATTTTTGGACTTGAGATTTTAAATGTTGTTGAAAAAGTGGTACAGGTGACCAGTAAAAAATTTAATATTAATTTAGAAAATTTGTATTACATTTTAGCGGCACACCTTAGTGCAACCATCGAGCGTATCAAAAGTGGAAAAGTCATGAAAAACCCTCAACTCGAAAGAATCAAAAGAGAGCATGGTTACGAATTTCAGGTAGCCCTGGAAATTATTAAAACGGTGGAAAAAGCTTTAGAAATTAAGTTGCCAGAGGATGAAGCGGGATTCATTACTATGTATATCCGGATGACACTTGAAGGGATCAACGAAGAAGAGGAAGGATATGTTGGAGTTATCATTGCTTCCCATGGGTGTGTAGCAAGTGGAATGGCTTCGGTTGCTAATAAACTTTTAGGGGTAAATCATGCTAAATTTATTGAAATGGCCCTTGATGAAAAGCCTCAAAATGCTCTAGAAAGAACCATCGAATTAGTGAAAAAAACTGATTTAGGCAAAGGGGTATTATTGCTAGTAGATATGGGATCTTTGGTAT
The DNA here is from genome assembly GCA_051649025.1 of Eubacteriaceae bacterium. Lineage (GTDB taxonomy): Bacteria > Bacillota > Clostridia > Eubacteriales > Eubacteriaceae > Acetobacterium. The sequence continues at coordinate 12,656 of JBOFGH010000031.1, read as the reverse complement.
CTTTTGGCAATATTATTACAGAACGAACAGGAATTAAAACCCGAACCATTGTAAGAACAGATACGGTTTTGGTTATTGATGCAGTTCGCCGTGCTATCTTGCCTGAATCAAATTTAGATGAAATTGCAGATGGTCTTTTATCGGTAAGCAAAGGCCAAATAAAACCTTTTAAAAATGCCGAGGATTCAGAGATAAATCAAAAGATTATCCTTACGATCTGTATAACTGGACATGGCGGAGCACTTAAAATTAAAGACATTCTTGAAAGTGTTTTAGGTGAGGAGATGGGTGGTTTTAAAATACTCCCTATGGGTTTATTCGATAAAAAGCTGGAAGAAACCATTAGGAATCTTGAAAGAAAAAACCAAGTGATTGGCATTGTAGGGTCAATTGATCCTAAAATAAAGGAGATCCCCTTTGTTAATTTGAGTGAATTAAGTAAGCGTGGGGGGATTCATAAAATACGGGAGCTTTTGGGAACAAAGAAAAGATTTGAACCCATTCTCGAAGAAGTGACGAGAGATATGAAACTTTTAGATTTAATTGATGAAGATAATATCTTTTTCGAGGAATCTATAAAAAGTAAAGAAGATGGGATCTTGTTTTTAGGAAAAAAACTGATTCATAAAGGATTGGTTCAAAAAGAATTTATTAATACAGTTTTGGAAAGAGAAGAGTTATCGAGCACCTATTTTCGGGATGGAATAGCCATTCCACATGGGATGCCAGAATTGGTATTGAAGCCCACAATGGGGATTCTAAAATTAGAAAAACCTATAAATTGGGATGGAAAGAAGGTTAGTTTGGTAGTTTTAATGGCAGTCAATTCTGATTGCTTAGCGGCAATTGGAGAGTTTTATGACTTTTTTGATGGGACTGATAATAGTATGGCCATAAAAAATACTAAAACAGCAATGGAAATAAAAAATATTTTTTTAAAATTGTAGGAGGAAAAACATTTGGAGAATGAGGTTGGAATGTTAAAGGAAGAGCTTATTTATATTGGATTGGAAGCAGAAAACAATCTTGAAGCCTTAAAAACTATGGGAAATGATTTTGTAAAATATGGTTACGGAAGAGAAAGCTTTCCTGAGGCTGTTGTAGCAAGGGAAAAAACCTTTGCCACTGGAATTCCCACAGAAACCATTGGGGTTGCAATACCCCATGCCGATCCAATCCATGTAAATGGAAAAGCGTTAGGTTTAGCGGTTTTAAAAAAACCAATTGATTTTGTTGTTTTAGGAGATGACAGTGAAAAAGTTCCAGTAGAAATTATATTTATGATTGCTACAAATGAAGCGGATGGACATCTAGTGACCCTTCAAAAACTTACTACGATTTTTGAAAATGCAGAAATCCTTCAAAGAATAAAAAATGCTAAGGAACCAAAAGAGATTTTAGGAATTTTTTCGAAAATATAAAAAACCAAAAGGAGAGAAAAGATGAAAAAGAAAATTTTAGTATGTTGTGGAACTGGAATTGCAACCTCAACCATGGCGGTGAGAAAGCTAACAACCGCTCTCGAAAAAAGAGGGAAAATGGACTTAGTTTCAATTGGTCAGTGTAAAGTGGCAGAAATGAAGTCAAAGGCTGGGGATTACGATTTAGTCATCTCTACAACCGTTCTTGAACATAATTTTCCGACGCCATTAGTGAATGGGCTTCCCTTTGTTTCTGGGGTAGGATTAGAAAAATGTGTGGATTTGGTTATCGAAACACTGGGAATATAATAGTTAAAGGAGAAGAAAGTAATGGATTATATTGTAAGTTTTTTTAATGCATTAAGTGGTTTAGGTGCAAGTGTCATGATGCCAATCATTATTACTATTTTTGCACTTATTTTAGGCGCTAAGTTTGGACAATCCCTACGAGCTGGTTTGATGGTTGGGGTAGGCTTTATTGGTTTAAACCTTGTGATTGGATTGTTAGGATCAAACCTTGGTCCTGCAACACAAGCAATGGTAGATAATTATGGATTACAACTCAATGTGATTGATGTCGGCTGGCCCGCTTCAGCGGCAATTGCCTTTGGAACCCAGGTGGGTGCATTTATTATTCCTGTTTGCTTGTTGTTAAATGTTATCATGCTTGCAACCAATACAACAGAAACCGTCAATATTGATATTTGGAATTTTTGGCATTTTGCATTCACAGGTTCAATGGTTGCAATTATTACAGGGAGTATCGGTTGGGGAATTTATGCAGCGGTTATTAACATGATTATTATTATGGTGATTGCAGATGTAACAGCACCATTGTTTGAAGAATACAATGGACTTCCTGGAATTTCGATTCCCCATGGATTTAGTGCTGCTTTTGCACCTATTGCCTATGTTTTAAATAAAATATTTGATGTTATTCCTGGCATAAACAAAATCAATATTGATGCGACAAAAATTGAGAAAAAACTAGGTGTTTTTGGGGAACCATTGCTGGTTGGAACCTTAATTGGTCTTGTTGTAGGACTTTTTGCCTATGGATTTGCAGAGTATACAACCGTTCTTACTTTGGCTATTACGATGGGTGCTTGTTTAATTCTTATTCCTAAGATGGCAGCATTGCTTATGGAAGGGTTAATTCCAGTGTCGGATGCCGCTCAAGAATTTATTCAGAAAAAGTTTTCGAAACGTGACAAAATTTTTATTGGTTTAGATTCAGCGGTTGCGTTAGGTCATCCAGTAACCTTATCAGTTGGTTTGCTTTTAACACCACTCACCTTATTATTAGCAGTTTTTCTTCCAGGAAACCAGCTAATGCCTTTTGCAGATTTAGCAGTTATTCCCTTTATGTTAGTCTTTGTTGTACCAATCTGTCGAGGAAATGCCTTTAGAACTTTAATTATTGGTTTAATTATAGTTGCTTCGGGTTTACTAATTTCTACGAATTTAGCACCTCTTCAAACGGCAGCAGCATTACAAGCCTCTTTTGATATGCCAGAAGGAGTGACATTAATTTCTTCTCTTTGTGATGGTGCAAATCCACTAACATGGGCGATGGTAAAAATTATTGAATTTATGGGAAGTACTTTTGGTGCGATTGTTTTAGGGGTTATTGCATTAGGAATGGCGATTTGGAATCGTAGTCGAATTTTGAAAAATGCAAAGCTACGAAGAGAAGAAACAGTTTAAGATAAAAAAGAAAGGGATAAAAAATGAAAGCCTATGTGTATGAGAAAAAAAGGTACTTGATAGGGATTATATTACCAAATGTTTGCTTAATGGGAGGGCTGGTACTATTTGCATTGTATGATAATTTTTTTGTCTACCGTGGAATTAACCTCATATCACTCGTTTTATTGATTGCCTTATATACTTTGTTCAATACACTGGTTGCTTTGGCCTATCCCAGAGAAATAATAGAAACAAAAGATACATTGGAAATACATGCTTTCGGAAGAAAACATGTATTTCCTCTAAAAGAGATAAAAAAATTAAGAATTAGAGATTTAGCAAACTCTAGAATGTACGTCCGAATTAATGATAGTAGTTTTTTAAAAGGAAGGTATTGGATTAAAAGTAAAATGTATTCAGAAGGGGAAACTCTAAATGAACATTTGCATCAAATCGAAAAAAGTCTTCACCCTGATGATTTAAAATTTAGTGTGAGAACACCAAAGAAAAAAACTAGATAAAAGCCGCCATAGCTTTGTTTAAGAGGGATTTTATTGAGGACGCTACAAGAAACTAAATTCATTTTTGAAAATTCTATAGTTTTAGGAGAAGCATTATGTTGGTAACATCAAAGGAATTATTTAAAAAAGCCCAAGAAGGAAGATATGCCATTCCGGCCCCTAATTTTATTGATTTAGAGTCTTTGCGATGGCATGTCGAAATAGCTGAGAAACTAAATGTCCCTTTAATCTTAGCGTTAGCAGAGGCGCATATTGGAGAAAATCTTCGTCTAGAAGATGCCGCCTTAATTGGGAAAAAATATGGGGAAGAAGCAAAGATTCCAGTGGTATTGCACTTGGATCATGGCACAGATTTAGAAATCATTAAAAAGGCAGTCGATTTAGGATTTACCTCAGTCATGATTGATGCCTCAATGGAATCTTTTGAGGATAATGTAAAAAAAACACAAGAAATTGTTGACTATGCCCATAAAAAAGGGGTTGTAGTGGAAGCAGAAATTGGACATGTTGGGGCAGGTGAGAATTACGAGAACCATGATTTATCGGACTCACAACATACAACGGTGGAAGAGGCACGAAACTTTTCTAAAGAAACTGGTGTTGATTCATTAGCTATTTCCATTGGAACGGCCCATGGCATGTACAGTGGTGTGCCAGAAATTAATTTTGAACGACTTAAAGAAATTGCAGAAGCCATTGATGTGCCTCTTGTGCTTCATGGAGGATCCTCTTCTGGGGATGAAAATCTAAATAAGTGTGCACTTAATGGGATTACAAAAATCAATATCTTTTCTGATTTATTAATGGCAGCCAAAAGAAATATTGATGAAAATACCCCTCAAACCTATTTCGAAATAAAAGAGTTGTCAAAACAGGGGATGCAAAGATGTTTGGAACATTATTACACTGTTTTTGAGACTAAGAATTAAAAGAAAATTTACAGGAGAATAAAATGACCGTATATAAAGAACAGATTAGTGTAACATCCCGGGGAGAAACACCAACATATATTGATATTACCCCTCAGGTGAGAAAAGCAATTGCCGACAGTGGGATAAAAAATGGAACGTGTACAGTGATTTCACCCCATACAACCTGTGCCGTTTTTTTTGAAGAGTTTGTCCATGATTATACAGAAGAAGGGGATGAATTTCTCCAGGTTGATTTAAATAATGTCTTAGAGAAAATAGTTCCCAATCAAACAAGCTGGGATCAATACCATTATCCAGGAGAAAAACATTTTGAAGCAGTAGAAAAATGGCCTAATATCGAATCATACCTTCCTGGTGGAGATCGGACTGCCATTTGGAATTGTGATGCTCACATTAAGGCAACACTCTTAGGATCAAGTGAGGTCTTTGAAGTGGATAATGGAACTTTAGGAGTAGGAAAAACTGGTTATATTTATTTTGCAGATTTTGACCGTGCTCGGTCAAGGGTTCGTCAATGCAAGATTATTATTATGGGAGAGTAAAGGGAAGTGAAATAATGAAAAGAAAAATACGAACCCCTTTTTTAATTGTAAACCCAAAAGCTTATATTTACGGGAAAGAATCCCTAGAGTTAGGAATCCTTTGTGATGAGCTCTCCAAAGAATATGATCTGGATATTATTTTTACGGCCCAGCATGTGGATATTCAAAAAGTTTCAGATGAAACAGAAAATATTTTTGTTACGGCCCAACATATGGATGGGATTGTTCCTGGAAGAGGAATGGGACACATTCTTCCAGAGGCGATTAAAGCAGCTGGGGCCGAGGCAGTCGTTTTAAATCATGCAGAGCATCCATTAACAACCACCCAACTGGATAAAGCTATAAAAAGAGGAGATGCCTTAGGACTTCTTACCATTGTTTGTTCCGATTCTCCAGAAGAAGCTAAAGCAGTTGCACAGTTAAAACCAGACATTATGATTTGTGAGCCAACCACTTTAATTGGAACGGGTAGTACAAGTAGCGATGCCTATATTGCTTCCACCAATAAAGCGGTAAAATCCGTGGATGAAAACATACTGATTGTGCAAGCAGCAGGAGTTACAACAGGAGAGGATGTATATAGAGTTATTATGGAAGGGGCACATGGGAGTGGTGGCACCAGTGGCATTTTAAATGCCCCATCTCGAAAAGAAAAGATTATTGAGATGTTAGAAGCTTTAAAAAAAGCCAAAACAAAGTTAAATAAATAGTTTTGAAAAGAGGGATCGGTTATTTTACCGACCCTCTTTTTGATTAAAGAAGTAAAAGTGAAAGGTTAAGAAATCTTAATTTCTTGGATAGGGAATCCTGGGGAAGTAAGATCAACAACAAAGATTTTGGATGAAGAGACACAGTAGAAATAATCGTTGATTAATAAACCCCGTGGGGAGGTGTCATAGGCATTAGCATTGGCATTTACAAAGGTAATTAGTGGTGAAAAACCAGTGTTGACGTCGTAGGAGAAAAGTAAATATTCATCATCCCCTGGGAAGCCAAGAACGCCTTTACTCGGTTCGGCAAAAAAAGCTTTGTGATCATAGAGAGCGTCTGACCATTGATAGACAGAATCAAGGAGATAGATAGAAGCTTCATAAACATTTTCTTTATCAGAAAGGTTGAACATTGAGAGTTTTAACCCTAGGTTTTCGCCTGTTTCCTCAGAGACATTTTGACCAAAACCTAAAAGAAGGTTTTCACTCCAAGGATGTAAATAGTTTGAAAAACCAGGGATTTTTAACGCACCTATGATTTGAGGATTTTCTGGATTCCTAAGATCAACAGTAAACAAGGGGTCCACTTGTTTAAAGGTAACAAAATAGCCAGTGTCTTCCATAAATCGAACGGCATAGAGTTGTTCTCCAGGAGCAATGTTTGTAAGGTTTCCAAGGATTTCAAAGTGTTCATCTAATATATATAAATGATTTGAAGAGACGGCGGGTTCAGAGGGAGCCATAGCGGCATCATCAACTAAAAGTGGCATGATCCCAAAGTTGTTATCAGTCGTTACAATTCTTAGATTACCGTTATAAATATCCATGGAAAACTGATTGAGTAAAGTACCAGAAACTGAAGTTTCGTTGGTGATTTTGACATTTCCTTGATCGAGGGAACATCTGATTAAATCAGTGGATGGTTTTGCTTCAGGACGATCCCAGTTATATTGATTTGAAGCAAGAATCATGGTGTCAGTCGTTGAATAAAGAGTGGTTCCATTCCCTAAGACACTTTGTACGGAAGTGTGATTGGTGGGGGCACTAAGGTTGATTCCTGTAATATTGACATAAGTTATGGATGTGGGGTAAGGACAGATTGCAATTCTTTCAGCTTGAACAAGGGATTGGGTTTCCCCAATAAATAAGCTTGGAACATAGCTTTTAGGATCTCTGGAAAGATCATCATTCCCATAATAATCGTTGGTTGCTAAGTAAAGATAATGATCAACGAGTCGCGACGAGATAATATTTCCAGATTGTCCTAGGGTACTCAAGAGCTGTGGTGATTCAATATTTGTGGTGTCATAGGTCAGTACGTTTACCCGTGGATTAGAAAATGAATCAACCGAAGATATTTGTTGATCTGATGGATTGCCTTCTTTAGGCATTGGTGAATAGCCTGAAGAAACATTTTCTAATAAGACAAGTCGATTTTCACTAATATAAAGTTCAAAAATACTGCGAGTAAGTATCCCTTGAGAATTTGATGTTTCGGTTGTTTTTTCTCGAGACCATAAAAGTGTGATTTCAGGGCCATCTACTTTAAAAATATTAACATGTGTTTTGCTAATTGTATAAAGGTAATTCCCATCAGTCTTTACAAGATCTCCTTCATCAACATTGGCAACTTGTCGGTTAGTTGAAGTATAAAAGTTTTCTGAGGATCCCGTTGTGACATCCGTGGCTTTTGATGAAGTTTCATTTAAAAAAAAAGCCTGGGATTCAGCATTATTTTTGATAGAGTAGGCGAGTTTTTCAATCAATTTATAATCGGAGCATTCAGAAACAAAAGTTGGAACGATGGCTTCTTGTCCCCTTTTTTCCACTAAGAGTTTTTCTGTTAAAAAGCTAAGGGATAGTAAAAGCAATAAAATTAAAATTCCTTTTTTCATAAAAATCTCCTTTTTATTTATTATAACATAATCTAAAATTATTAACTTAAAGAGGAGAAAAATGTTACGCGTTTTGGCTTTGCAAAAGGAAATAATTGTTTTTTTTAAGAAATAGATGGTATAATATAATAAAATTTGCACAGCAGGAGGCTATAAAATGTGTAACAATAAAAAACAACATTGTCATAGTGAAAATTCTGAGGATCATGCCCATTGTGGAAATGACGGACATCAACATGCCCACAACAAAATAAGTGATGATCATGGACATGGTCATTCACACGAGCATCACCACGCTCACCCCCATGAACATGAACATGGACATAGCCATGGTGGTAGCGAGCATTGTCATAACCATGGTGAAGAACACAAACATTGTGGGTGTGGTTGCGGAGAACCAGTAGAAAAGAAAGACGAAGAAATTTTAGGGATTTTACTCGATCATTGGGTTGCTCATAATCAAGATCATGCTTCGGAATATAATCTATGGGTAGAAAAAATGAATCGATTAGGAAAAAACGATGTTGCTGAAGATTTAATTGAGGCGATTGCGTTAATGGCAGAAGCGGATAAACATTTATCCCAAGCAAAGGTAGATTTAATTAAATAATAAGATTAACAAAGGATGCGATTTTAAATTTAAAGAAAGAGAGGTTTAACGTGTGATGAGTTTAACAGGATTAATATATGCTGGATCGAATGCGGTTGCAGGGTTAACCGATGGGATGGTTAAGGATGCGATTGCTAAACATGGCGAGGGGAAAAGTGTGGCATTTCCAGATACTGCTTATTTTCTTCCCATTATTTATGCAGCTACGGGTGTAAAAATTAAAAAATTAGGAGATTTGCCAGGGGCTGTTGATATTTTAAAAAGCTTGATTACCAATAAAGATGACCTTGGTGATGCTCTAAATGCAGGACTTGCAACAGCAGTTGGAGCAGAAATTATTGAGGCACTTCGATACCTCGATGGGGATCCATATAAAGATGAGGCTGGCATTGGCTTTGTTCCAGACCCTATTATTCGATCGCTTGGGGTTCCTTTAGTTACAGGGGATATTCCTGGAATTGCAGTTCTTTTAGGAGAAGCGGCAGACCCAAAAGCCTTAGCGGATATTGTTAAGGATTATCAAGAAAAAGGTCTCCTAACCTTTATGGTTGGAAACATCATTGACCAAGCATTAGAGCAAGGGGTTAAAATGGGATTGGACTATCGTGTAATTCCGCTTGGGCATGAAGTGACTTCGGTTATCCATGTTGTTTCAGTTGCGATTCGTGCGGCGCTCATTTTTGGTGGTATTGAGCCAGGAAAGCTAGGGGATTTCTTAGCCTACACAAAAGAAAGAGTTCCAGCTTTTGTAAATACCTTTGGACCACTTGATGAAGTGGTCGTATCGGTTGGGGCAGGAGCGATTGCCCTAGGCTTTCCAGTGATTGCAGATATTGAAGTGCCAGAGGTTCCTGGGGCGTTAATGACCCAGGAAAACCATGAAAAAACAGTAGAAACATCACTGGATGCAAGAGAAATTAAAATTAAGGTTACCAAAATAGATGTGCCTGTTTCGGTTGCTTCTGCTTTTGAAGGGGAACGGGTAAGAAAAGATACCATGTTTGCTGAATTTGGTGGAAATAAAACGGAGTGTTGGGAACTTGTTAAAGTTTCTTCATTAGATCAGATCGAAGATCACAAAATATCAGTCATTGGACCCGAGATAGACGACGCAATTTTTGAAAGTGCAGATGTAGTGCGTTTGCCATTAGGGATTGTTGTTGAAGTTGCTGGAAAGAATATGCAAAAAGATTTTGAATCGGTTCTTGAACGACGGATTCACTATTTCACAAACTATATTGATGGTGCCATGCACGTAGGACAACGTAATATTGCTTGGATCCGAATCACAAAAGAAGCCTTTGCGAAAGGATTTCGATTAAAGCACATTGGTGAGGTTTTGTATGCGAAAATGCGTGCGGATTTTGCAAATGTTGTTGATAAATGTCAGGTAACTTTGTATACCAATGCTGAGGATGTTAGCCGTCTTGGAGAAGCCCTTGCAAAACCAAGCTATTTAGAAAGAGATGAACGACTTAATGCCCTTACAGATGAAAATGTCGATACTTTTTATACCTGTACCTTGTGTCAATCTTTTGCTCCTAGCCATGTCTGTGTTGTAACCCCAGAACGATTGGGTTTATGTGGAGCAGTTTCGTGGTTAGACAGTAAAGCAACAAAAGAACTTGATCCAGCAGGACCTTCACAGCCCATTAACAAAGGTGAGGCAAGCGATGAACGGGTAGGTATTTGGAAATCTGTTAATGAGACAGTTACAGCAGCTTCACAAGGGGCTGTTGAAAGGGTATCCCTATATTCTATTTTAGAAGATCCAATGACCTCTTGTGGTTGTTTTGAATGTATTTGTGGTATTATGCCTGAAGCAAATGGGGTAGTCATTGTTAACAGAGAATTTGGAGAAGGAACCCCAGTTGGGATGACTTTTGGGGAACTGGCTTCAATGACAGGTGGTGGTGTTCAAACACCAGGCTTTATGGGACATGGACGACACTTCATTGGCTCTAAAAAGTTTATGGCAGCTGAAGGTGGATTAACCCGTATTGTTTGGATGCCGAAAGAATTAAAAGAGGATGTTGCTGAGCGTTTAAATAAAGCAGTCTTTGAATTAACGGGGATCGAGAATTTTGCTGATATGGTTTGTGATGAGAGCATTGCAACAGACTCAGAAGCAGTGTTGGAGTTTTTAGAAATAAAGGGACATCCTGCACTTGCGATGGATCCAATTATGTAAAAGCATTTCTTTAATGAAGAGGTCGCATAGACCTCTTTTTAAATGATGGGAATTCAAATGATTAAAAGGTATTGTCCTTGTAATATGCCAAAAAACATGATAAACTATTTTCAATTAAAGGAAAGGAGACTATGAACATGTGTGAATCATCAGCTTATATGATTACTCCTGAAGGAGAAACCAAAATTATGGATTACGTTGTAGACATCGTTCCAAATGATGATGGAAGTTTAACACTTTCTGACTTACTTGGTGGAACTAAAATTGTTCAAGGGAAACTTAAAGAAGTAAAACTTCTTAACCACAAAATTCTTATTGAAGGCGTGGCGGTTTAGTTAATGAACATCGTTGTTCTAGATGGCATGGGTGGCGGGATTGGTTCCCGAATTGTTGGAATACTCAAAGATGAGATTCCACCGTATATTGAAGTGTATGGTTTGGGTACGAATGCCTTAGCAACCACTGCCATGTTAAAAAAAGGTGCAAATAAAGGGGCAACTGGCGAGAATGCCATTGCAGTGACTGTAAAAAAGGCAGATGTGATTATTGGATCAATTGCGATGACAATCCCAAATGCAATGATGGGGGAAGTTACTCCCAAAATGGTTGAAGCAATTGGGAGTTGTGATGGCATAAAAATATATATTCCTATTTTGCCTGAAAATCATTACATTGTATCCCTTGAAGAAAAGCCACTGTTACTTCAAATTAGAGAGGCTGTTGACTTAATTAAAAAAGAGTTAAAACTGGGGGAGAAGTAAATGAATGATGGGTTGAAGAATCAAAAAGAAGAGGAAATCTTTAAAGTTTTTTTAGCACATTGGATCAATCATACGGGCGATCACATTAAAGGATATCAAGAGTGGGTTGACAAACTTAAAAATACATCAAGGGATGATGTATCAAAAGAAATTGAAATTGCGATAGAAAAATTGAAATCGGCCCAGAAAAAATTAATGGAGGCCAAAATTCATTTTTAAATAAAAAGAAAAATTAAGACAAAAGCGTTTTATTTGTTAAGGAAGCACAGGGTGTTGTTAAGTACCCTGTGCTATTTTAATTGGTGAAACACGGGTTATTTTAAAACTTTTAGTAGAGCTATTTGTTGAAACGACAATAGGGATATTTTCGTACAGAAAAATACATTTTAAATACTGTATTTTTATTTGATATCCATGTATAATATAAAAAAGGGAGTGAAAAGATGCGAGTTAAAAATAAAGGAAGATTTTTAGTCAATGTAAGTATCCTAATTTTGGTGCTTGCTTTTATTATTTGGGTAATCACAACATTAATTTCTTGGGTAGGAAATTTCTTTACTCCCGCTAAAATTATAGATGAACCAAACGTGGTGGCAACAAAGCAGGTTAGTAATGAAACGGCTCAAAGTAATGATAGCTTGATAAAAATTGTTAATAAATATCAAAGCGTACCGGAAGATTATGTTCCAGAGGATTTGATAACGGTTGAAGTAGATGGTATTGGGTCGAATTTGCAAATGAGAACAGAAGCGGCTCACGCCTTAAAAGAATTATTTGATGCTGGGAAGAAAGAGGGCTTTCTTCTAAGCGCTAGTTCAGGTTATCGTTCCTATGCAACCCAAGATGCCCTATTTGACAATAACGTAAAAACTCTAGGGATGCAAGAAGCAGAGATGGTGAGTGCTCGCCCAGGGAGAAGCGAACATCAATTAGGCTTGGCTATGGATATTACGAGTGAAGCAGTAGATTTTCAATTAGTGGAAGCTTTTGGAGAAACACCCGAGGGGATTTTTTTAAAAAACAATGCCTATAAATATGGTTTTATTGTTAGATATCCACAGGGGAAAACAGATATTACAGGATACGCCTACGAACCTTGGCATTTTCGATATGTTGGTTTAGAAAATGCAAAAATGATTTTTGACAGCGGTAAAACCATGGAAGAATATTTTAAGATAAAGTAAAAAATTGTTTGTACTACTGGTTATTAATGGAATGAATAATAAGAATATAAAAGGACATATACTGATCTGCCCCCTGTCAAGTAGACAGGTCAAATATCTAAAACAAGTGCTGATGAACGGCCACACAAATGTGTGGTCGTTTTTCTATGCACACCATTTTTCTTTGTATTTCTCAATTCGTTTATTTTGAGGAATTGGAT
>JBOFGH010000030.1:0-31628 GCA_051649025.1 Eubacteriaceae bacterium | reverse complement strand
GTGATAGAATATATACAATATTACAATGAAAATCGAATACAAGAAAAGTTAGGATATGTATCTCCAATAGAGTATCGTGAGAATACAGTTTCCTAACTTACGCTTTTTTCTTAAAGTCTCATCTGACTAGGTCAGTTCCAACAGTTGTTATCTTTTTGTCTAAAGATGATCTTATCTTTATTTGTGAAGATAAAGCCACTCAGAGCTTTCTCAAAGGATTTATTGATGATGAAAAATCGAATGAAAGAGCATTGGCATTGTTTTTTTCTGGGTTGATCAAAGGGGATTTAGATTATCTTGAAACTTTAGAAGAAAAAATTACACATGCAGAAGACGATCTGTTAAGTACGACTAAAAAGGAATATGCTCGGGAAATCATTTCATTCAGAAGAGAACTCTTAATGCTTAAAAAGTATTATGAAGATTTAAATGAAATTTTCGAAGACTTGATTGAAAGAGAAGAAGATGAGGACGAAGAAAACTGTCAGCGATTAATTTCGAGTGAAGTTTTACACACCTATAAAAACATTCATAACAAAATTGACCGCCTGATTGACTATGTTCATCATTTAAGAGATTACGTCACCCAAGTAAGAGAAGCTTACCAGGCGCAAATAGACATTGAACAGAATAATCTAATGAAAGCTTTTACGGTTATTACTGCTATTTTCTTACCTCTTACCCTCATTGTAGGGTGGTATGGGATGAATTTAAAAATGCCAGAGTTTAGTTGGGAATTTGGATATCCTTTCGTTATTTTTCTTAGTATCACCATTGTTTTTGCCTGTATTTATTACTTTAAACGAAAGAAATGGTTTTGAAAAACGAAAAGAGAAATGGGGCGTTAATGTCTCAATAAGTTAAGGCTTGACTGATGATTTCTAGGGCCTCCTGATATGGGAGTGTTTTATTTGACAAATTGACATCAAAAACCATGATGTCTTTTTTTATTGAATCATAAAGAGGCCAAGTAATTTTACCTTTAAACACTTCCTCTATATTTGGATTGCCTAGCTTAATGAACCGGGTCCATGATTGGTGCATGACCCATGAAAGATTGGAAATCCGAGTCATGCGTCCTTGACCAATGAAGTTTCCAAAAACAAAAGGTAGTTCCATAGAGTGGGCGGAATTAAGGCCTAGAATTTTTAAAACCGCAGGATCGTAGTCAAAGTTATAGAAAAAAACTTCGTGCCCCGCTTTTGCGTAGGTATCCGCAAAAGTAACCATTCCAACTAAAAAGGCAGCAATTGTAAAGACTTCTTGTAGACGCTCAAGTGGGGAGTGGTATCGATCAACATTAAAAGTCTCAAAAATTTTTTTTGCTTTTTCAGCACCAAAAATTTCAATGCAAAGTAGTTGATAAATCCCTAAATTGGTATGTCCTTTTATAAATAAAGTTGATTCGTCTGTATTATAGCCAATTAATAGTTTGGCAGGATTGATTTCTCCTTTTTCTAGTGCACGAATGGGGTTTTTGGGTAAAACGACGCCATCAAAGACGGGCCAAAATGTAAATTGATTGGGAGTCGTGGATTGATCTGATTTTACCATTCCAAGTGCTGCAAGTGCATCGCCTGAAATCTCCCGTAATTTTGGTAAATCTGGGAGGGTATCCTCTATTCCGAAAAGTGTACAAAGCTCCTTGCCATTAGCAATTGTTTTTTCTAAATTCCCACGATTTCTTGGGGAAAAGGCGGGGATTGACAGAATAGAGCCGCTTTCAACGATGGCTTGATTAAAAAGACCTTTGGCTAGCGGGGATAAAAGCAATGCTGTGACACTAAAAGCTCCAGCGGATTCCCCACCAATTGTAACCTGGTTAGGATCACCGCCAAAAGATTTAATGTTTGCTTGAACCCACTTTAATGCCAATATTTGGTCTAAGATTCCATAATTTCCAGTGGTTCCTTGCTCTTTTTTTAAAGCATCAGTAGCCAGAAAACCGAAAGCTCCTAAACGGTAGTTGATTGTAACGACAATTAAGCCCTCTTGAGCCATTCTTGAGCCATCAAACATCATTTCGGTCCCTGATCCAGTAGCAAAAGCACCACCATGAATGAAAACATAGACCGGCAATTCTTTTTGAGGTTGGGTACTTGGTGTCCATACATTCAAGAAAAGACAATCCTCACTTTTACCATCCATTCGGTAAGTGCTGGAAGTGTCCGCTAAAATGCCACCCATTTGCATAGCAATAGCTCTTGGGTTCTCACAATCTAGTACCTCTTGCCATGGTTCTAAAGCTTTTGGTGGGGCAAAGCGATTATTTCCAATTGGAGGTTTTGCATAAGGAATTCCTTTGAAAACGGCAATCCCTTTTTTTAGGACTCCTTTGATTGGGCCGCAAGGAGGAGTAATTGTTTTATAAGATTTTAGATCAAGTGGAAACGCCATAAGGACTCCTTTACTTAGTTTTGAATAATAGGGGACTGTGTGTAGTCCCGATGATATTGATAGTTAAACTCATTAAAAAGATTAAGAAGATCTGCACTACGAATGTCATAATGTAAGATTTTCTTTTGAAAGGGAGTTATTGAATTTAGATAGCGGCTTAAGTTACTAAGGAGAGTGATATTCCCATTCTTTTTTATATCTCCAAGGATTTTTTGTCCCGTTTTGTTAAAGCCTAATACTCTTAAATAGGGAGTATCGTTAGACGTTGAAAATAGTCCTAGATCCTCGGTGTTTAAATTGATAAGTCGATTGGTTAGAATACGTTGTATTCTTGTTTTGGGAATACGTTTCGAACAACATGCCTCAATACACTCGTCTAGGGTGGTTTCTTTTTTTAGAGCTTTATAAATTTTATTTTCAATTCCTTCAGAAACATAGGGATAGTTTTTAAAACTGCTAGCAGAAGTCCCAAGAATCTCGAATTTTAAGGCGTTATAAAAGAGCTGTTCCCCTTGACTATTTTGATCGGCTAAAGCTTTGATAAGAACATCTGGAGGATACGGGATTTTGTTTTCAAGCCATTGAGACAAAGAATTTTTGTTTTTGCTAGTGGTGATGAAATGTCGAAGTCCAGAGGCACTTGGAATGGTTGAGGATTCTAAGCTATGATAATCCGCCCCCTGTCGTTTGACAGTATGTGGTTTAATCGTACTTTTCGTTTTAATGAGTGCTTTTAAATATTCAATACCTAAAATATTATTTGGGGAATTTAGAAGCTCTCCAAGGGAAGAACCAAGTAAATTTCCGATTGCAAGTTCTCTTGCTTTTGGAAAGGAAATCCCTGTACTTAAAAATTCTTTTAGAAGCAACTTGAATTTAAAAGGTTCTCGAGCCAGTAGATTTGCAATCTTTTCTAGATTAGCAAGCTGGCCAGATTCAGAACCAAAAGACAAATAATCACAAACATTAGTGCTATTTAGTATTTTTATTCCACCAGAAGCAAAAATTTCAGCGGTTTGTCCAGAATAAACATAGGGAAGTTCGCAAACAAGATCTGCACCTCCTAGAAGAGCCAGTTTTGTACGCTCCCATTTATTCAAAAAAGCAAAGTTGCCACGTTGGGTAACGGAGCCACTCATAAGTACTAAACAACCTTCGGCATTGAGAGATGCTTTCGTTTCTGAAATTTGCAAAGCATGTCCAAGATGGAAAGGATTGTATTCAGCAATGATTCCAAAAGTTTTCATTTGAATCTTTTCCTTTGATAAATATTTTACTGGTTTTATGTAAAAAAACAATAGAATTCTATTTTGATAACTGTTATTATATAAAAGATAGCGTAGACAATCAATTAAAAACTAAAGGAGAGTGATTTATTATGAAAATACTTGTTATTAATTGTGGTAGTTCTTCATTAAAATATCAGTTGCTTGATATGACAAACGAAGAAGTTTTGGCAAAAGGCTTAGCTGAAAGAATCGGAATTGAAGGATCGGTAGTCATCCATGAACCAGCTGGGAAAGAAAAAGTCAAATTTGAGGAGCCAATGGAAACACATAAAGAGGCTCTAAATATTTTGATGGCGGCTTTGGTTAACGCTGATCACGGAGTGATTAAATCTCTTGATGAGATTTCGGCAGTTGGACATCGAACGGTTCATGGAGGAGAAACTTTTTCATCTTCAGTTTTAATTGACAACGAAGTTATTGCAAAGATGGAAGAATGTTGTGAGCTTGCGCCATTACATAATCCTGCAAACCTTATCGGGATTCGGGCGTGTGAAGAATTACTACCCAATGTTCCTCAAGTTGCTGTATTCGATACGTCATTTCATCAAACACTACCAGGCGAAGCTTTTATGTACCCACTTCCTTATGAAATGTATGAAAAATTCAAAATACGTAAATATGGTTTCCACGGAACTTCCCACAAATTTGTTAGTTTAGCAGCAGCTGAATTAATGGGAGAGAAAATTGAAAACCTTAAATTGATTTCGTGTCATTTAGGAAACGGTGCAAGTTTAGCAGCGATTCGTTATGGAAAATCAATTGAAACATCAATGGGTTTAACACCTTTAGCAGGTCTTGAAATGGGAACCCGTTGTGGTGATATTGATCCAGCGATTGTTCCTTTCTTAGTTGGTAAAGGGTATGCTGTAGAAGAAGTTGATACAATTATGAATAAAAAATCCGGTGTTTTGGGTGTTTCTGGAGTCAGTTCTGATTTTAGAGACGTTGAAGGAGCTGCAAACGACGGAAACAAGCGAGCTCAATTAGCCCTTGACATTTTCCACTATAGAGTTAAAACAACGATTGGCGCTTATGTTGCGGCTATGGATGGTGTTGATGGTATTATTTTCACCGCAGGTTTAGGTGAGAATTCTTCTTCATCACGTCAAGCTATTTGTAATGGATTAAAATATTTAGGAATCTCTTTAGATCAAGAAGCTAATAGTAAACGTGGCGAAGCCATGATTATTTCAACAGAGGATTCTAAAACAACGGTAATGGTGATCCCTACAAATGAAGAATTAATGATAGCAAGAGATACCCTTGCTTTAGCAAAATAGTTTTTGGTTTAATCGTAAAGTTTTTCACTTGACAAAACGGGCAAGGGTCTATATAATGATGATTGCCCGTTTGGAGTGAAAAAAATGAAGTTTGAAATCAAAAAACTATTACAGGAAAAAGCAGTCCCCTTTGAAGGTGTCATTTTCCATAAGGAATTGACTGGGATCGAAGGAAAACTTGGGGATGAAGGCGCATTGGTTAAGGGAGAAATCAAGAAACTATCGAAGGCTACTTTTTTAGTGGATTTTACTTTAACAGCAACCATGAACTATCCCTGTGCCCGCTGCTTGGAACCGACCGCAATCAGTTGTAATTATGAATATACTGAAACTGTGATCATTGATGAAAATGCATTGGTTTTAGATATGATTCCTTTAATTGAAGAATGTATTTATATTAATGAACCTTTTCGAGTTCTTTGTGATGATGATTGTGAGGGACTATGTCTAAAGTGTGGCAAGAATTTAAATCAAGAGCAATGTGATTGCGATAAGATAGGGGAAATTGATCCAAGATTAGAAGCCCTAAGCAAATTATTGTTCTAATTGACTTTTATAAATAGGAGGTGTAAGTGATGGCTGTACCAAAGAGAAAAACGTCTAAATCTCGAAGAGATAAAAGAAGAACACATTATAAATTAAATATCCCAGGAATGAGTACTTGTCCTAAATGTGGTGAAATTAAATTACCTCATCGGGTATGTAAATCTTGTGGAACATACAAAGACGTCAACGTTATTAGCTTTGACGAATAGACAGAACAATAAACAGAGCTTAGACTCTGTTTTTTTCCTATAAAGGATTAATTTAAAAAAATGTCTGAAAGGAAGGCTTGGATGAATATTTTTCTAGATGCGATGGGTGGAGATAATGCACCTTTAGAAATTGTAAAGGGAGCTGTTGAAGCCGTTAACGAATATAATATTTCATTAACTTTGGTTGGTAAGACAAAAGAAATTCAGGCAGTTTTGGATAAATTGAGTTATCCAAAGGAAAAGATTGGAATCTTACACAGTGAAACGGTGATTAGTAACGAGGAAGAACCAGCGATGGCAATTCGTCGTAAAGATGATTCCTCACTTGTGGTAGCTTTAGAAGCAATGAAGAAAAAAGGAAACTCAGTTCTTATTTCGGCTGGAAGTACTGGGGCACTTTTATCAGGTGGTTTATTAAAACTTGGAAGAATAAAAGGGATTAAACGTCCAGCTTTAGCAGCTACTTTGCCAAAAGAAAATGGGGTTTTTCTTTTGATTGACACAGGAGCAAATGTTGATTGTAAACCAGAATTTCTAAAACAATTTGCTGAGCTAGGAAGTATTTATGTAGAAAATGTCCTAAAGGTAACAAACCCAAGTGTAGGTTTGATCAATATTGGTGTTGAATCAAAAAAAGGAAATGCCCTTGTTAAAGAAGCCTATGAAATTTTAGAAAATAGCGATATAAATTTCTTAGGAAATGTCGAAGCACGAGATATTCCAGAAACAGATGCGGATGTTTTAGTTTGTGATGGTTTTACTGGAAATATTGTGCTAAAATTAACTGAGGGAATAGCGGGATACCTCATGAAGGGTATTAAAACTGCTGTAATGAATTCGACAAAGGGAAAAATTGGAGGGATGCTTATCAAGGATAATCTCCAAGTCTTTAAGAAAAAGTTTGATTATGTTGAATATGGTGGAGCCCCTTTTTTAGGTGTTAAAGGTGGGATTATTAAGGCCCATGGTAGTAGTAATGCAACAGCCATTAAACATGCTATTCGTCAGAGTATTTGTTTTATTGAAAATGATGTTTTAAATAAAATGACAGAAAATGCAAAAAAAATGGAGGATTAAAAATGGATGCTAACTTTTTAAAAATTAGAAAAATTATTGCTGAGCAAATGGATGTGCCCGAAGAAGATATTTCTTTGGAAACGTCACTAATTGCGGACTTAGATGCTGATTCACTTGATATTGTAGAATTAGTAATGGCATTTGAAGATGAGTTTAATGTCAAAATTGAGGATGATGAATTAGAAAAAATTTTAACAGTAGATGATATTGTTAATGCAATTTCATAATTTAATTGGAAAATATTCATAGCCGCAATGAGCGGCTAATTTTTTTTAAAAGTGATTTAAAAAAATAGAAACGATAAAGGAGGTGGAAATATGGAAATTGAAAAAAAAATTAATTATGTTTTTAAAAACAAAGATTTATTGAAAGTTGCGTTAACCCATAGCTCTCATTCTGGAAATGCCATTAACAATGAACGACTAGAATATTTAGGAGATGCAGTATTGGAACTGATTATCAGCGAGTATCTTTATCGATTTCACAAATTATCAGAAGGAAAAATGACGAAAATCCGTTCCAATATTGTATGTGCTGAATCTCTTTCTAAAGCTTCATCCCAGCTAAAGCTTGGGGAGAATCTACTTCTTGGGAAAGGGGAAATTGTAACTGGAGGTCGAAGGCGTAAATCAAATTTAGCAAATGCCTTTGAAGCTTTAGTGGGTGCTATTTTTTTAGATAGCGATTTTGAATCGACCCGTAAAGTTGTGTTATCCCTTTTAAAAGAAAACATTGCATTAGCGTTATCGGGAGGTTTAGTAAAGGATTATAAAACCGAACTACAAGAAAAAATTCAAAAGAATAATGATAATGTTATTGAATATATCTTAGAGAAATCCGAAGGCCCAGAACATAATAAAACATTTTATATCAATCTTTATTTTAATGGAGAATGTGTCGGAAAAGGTGTTGGAAAAAGCAAAAAAGAAGGGGAACAGGATGCGGCAAAAAATTACCTTAATGAAACAAAGGAGATGGATTTATAACCTAGAAATTAATGATAGAAGAAATTGAGGTGAGGATTTGTATTTAAAAAAAATAAATATTTCTGGATTTAAGTCTTTTGCAGATCCAGTTTCACTTGAATTTTCAAAAGGAATTTCTGCAATTGTAGGACCTAATGGCAGCGGAAAAAGCAATATTACAGATGCAATCAAATGGGTTCTTGGGGAACAGAGCATTAAATCCCTTCGTGGAAAAAAAATGGAAGATGTTATTTTTTCGGGGACTGAAAAAAAACTGCCTTCAAATTACGCGGAGGTTCTTCTTTTTTTAGATAACAGTGAAGGAACCCTTGAGGGCTATCCCCAAGAAGTAGTCATCGCAAGACGATTGTTTCGATCGGGCGAAAGTGATTATGCAATAAATAACCGTCGATGTAAGTTAAAAGATGTCCAAAGTGTTTTTATGGACACAGGGCTAGGAAAAAATGGATATTCACTCATTAGCCAGGGTGGAATTGAGAATATCATTAGTAGTACCCCAACTGAACTACGAGGAATTTTTGAAGAAGCGGTTGGAATTGTTTCTTACAAAACAAAGAAAAATGAGGCAGAAAAAAAATTAGAAGTGACCCAAGGAAACCTAGATCGCTTAAGAGATATTTTTTTAGAAATCGAAAAGCAATGTGGTCCTCTTAAAAATCAATCAAAACGTGCAAAAACTTATCTTTCTTTAAAAGAAGAATTAAAAATTGTTGATTTAGTGAATTTTTATGAAAATATGGAAAATTCTTTAGGGATGATGGATGTTTATCAAAAGAATTATGAATCAATCAGAAAAAGCTGTGAGAATAACGAGAAAAAAATTGAAGAAAATGATGAAGCATATCAAAAACTGATGATTCGCAATCGCGAGTTAGAAAAGCTATTAGGATCAGGGAAAGAGTCCCTTAGCGAAATAAAAAGTCGTTTGCAGAAAAATCAAGGAGAAGAGATTCGGAGTAATAGCCAGATTGAAGCGAATCGTATTTCAGCCAAACGTTTAGAAGCCGACCATGATGCAATAAAGAAAGAAATCAAGATAAATGAGGATAGATTACAAGAACTCAATAAAGCAACAGCAACGTTAGAAAACGAGTTAATGAAAAAAACGAAAGAGCGAAATAATATTGAAGTTGAGCGGAATAAGATCTTAGATAAGATCGCATTAGAAAAGAAAAAAGAAGATGAGTATCATTTGTGTTTTCTTAGTAATCAAGCTCAAAAAGAAAAATACGAAGAAGAACTTCTCGAAATAAAATCGAACATTCAAGGAATTAAAGCAGAGATTAATTTTATTTCCCAACGAATGATAGATATTAATAAAGAAAAAGAAAAACAAACTCAAGGATTATCTGTTTTAGAAAATGAATTGAAGATTTTGGAAGCAGTAGAAATTGAAAAAGAAAAACTAAAGAAGGCTCTTGTTTTAGATATTTCAAAAAAAATGACGTTTTTAGAAGAGATTAAAAGAAAAATAAGGGAACTTAAAAACAGCTGTCAAGTCAATCAATCAAAAGCTGAATTTCTTAAAAATGTTCAAAAAAACTACCAAGACTATTTTCCTGCAATACGTAAATTGATGACTTCAGAAAAAATTCTAGGAAATACTTCTCAAAATATATATGGCCCAGTCGGGGAACTTATTACAACAGCGTCGAAATATATCCAAGCTATTGATATCGCCCTTGGAGGAAAATCACAAAACATTGTTGTAGAAAATGTTAAGACTGCCCGAGTATGTATTGATTTACTTAAATCTCAACGATTAGGACGTGCAACATTTCTTCCCCTTGATAATTTGCGAGTCTCATTGATTGAGAAGAAAATTCAAACAGGATTAATTGAAATTTCAGGCTTTGAAGGGATCGGAAGTAACCTGGTTAAGACAGAGCCTAAATTTGAAAAAGCAATTGAAAGCCTGTTGGGAAGAATTATTATTGCATCTGATTTTACCAGTGGAAAAGAGATTCAATCATTTTTAAAAAGTCGCTTTACTGTTGTAACCCTTGAAGGTGAAATCTTTTATCCGGGAGGAGCCATTGTTGGAGGCGAAAATAAAGAAGGGAAGCAATCACCCCTATTTAAAAAGATTGAAATTGAAAAGTTGCTAAGACAAGTAGCAAACTTTAAGAAAGAACTCGATGAACTAGAAGCTCAGCAAAGTGAAATCGAAAGCTTATTGGAGGATGCACAGAAAAAAGATAAAAATTTAGATGAAAAATTGAATAACATAAAAAAAGAAATTTGGGAAAAAAGTAAAGATAAGCAAAGCATTCTTAAAAAGATCAATGAAATGGCTCTTACAGAAGAAAAAATAGCCTATCAAAAAGAACAACTAGAAAATAATAGAAACTTTCTTATAATTTCAAATAAGCAAAAAATGGCAGAATATGAGGGATTGAAGGAATTATTAGAACCAATAACCCATCGAAAAGAAATGGACTCTATTCGTGAAAAATTAGACAATTTAGTAGAGGAAATTTCAAAGCATCAAATGAGGATTACTGAGGTTGAAGGTGAGATTAAAGGAAAAGAGCTTCAAAGAAAACTACTAATGGATCAGTTGGATTTACAAATTCAACGTAAGGAGTCTCAAGAAAAGCAGATTAAAAGCTATGAAAATGAAATCTCGAGAATAGAAAATCAACTGGAAGACATTCAAAAAGAAATCAAAACCTTAATGAAGACACTAAATGAAGGACAAACAAAAAACAAAGCTTCATATGATGAACAGAAGGAAAATCTAAAAAAACTTGAAATTTTAAGAGACGAAATAAAAAATGCCAATCATGATCTCATTGTTAACAATGATGAAAAAAATAAAGTTGAAACTCAAATAAATAATTTGCAGATGAAAATTGAAATTTGGCAAGAATCGATTTTTGAGAATTATGAAATGAACATGCTAATGGTTCAGGATTATTATGATGAGCTGATTAAGAAGGAATCCTTTAAAACCTTGGACTTTTCAGAAGAGCATCAACGTGAACTTAAAACAAAAATTGCTAATTTAGGGAATGTAAATTTAGAAGCAATTGAAGATTATGAGAATATTTTAGAAAGACATGCTTTTCTAAAAAAACAAATTGAGGATCTTGAACATGGAAAGCGAGAGTTATTAGATATTATTAATTCCCTTTATGATGCAATGACCGAGCAGTTTAGAGAAAAGTTTAAAGTCCTTCAAGAAAAATTCACACGAATTTTTGGGATTCTTTTTGAAGGTGGGAGAGCTTATTTAGAGTTTACAGATCCGACAGGTGTTCTCGAAGGTGGGGTAGAGTTGGTTGCTCAGCCGCCAGGGAAACGTTTGAGACATATTTCACTTCTTTCCGGAGGCGAAAAATCCATGGTTGCTATTTCTCTACTTTTTTCATTTTTAGAGATTAACCCCTCTCCTTTTTGTGTCATAGATGAAATTGATGCTGCTTTAGATGACCATAATATATTTCGATATATTTCTTATTTAAAAAAGATTTCAGAGTCAAATCAGTTTATTACAATTACACATCGACGTAAGACTTTAGAAGTTTGTGATAATCTGTATGGTATTTCAATGTCACGTCAAGGGGTATCTCAATTGGTTTCGGTAAAATTAAGTGAATATCACTAAAAACTGAATTATATAAATCAAAAAAAAGAAATCGAATCTGGATTTCATTAATTTGGAGGAACAATGCAAGAACTAAGTTTATACGAACGGATGCGAAACAAGCTCATTAAAACAAAAGATGATTTTAAAACAAAAATTGAAAATGTTATGTATATGGGCAGTTTTGATGACGATTTTTTTGAAGAGCTTGAAGAGACTTTGATTTTATCCGATTTGGGGGTAGAAACCTCAATGAAAATTACGGAAGCATTACGAAAAAAAATTAAAGAGATGCGATCAAAAACTAAAGAAGAGGTCATGGGATTTTTAAAGGAAATTTTAATTGAAATGGTAACAGTTCCCTCAAAATCTTTGGAATTGCCAACATTAATGTTGGTGGTTGGTGTCAATGGCGTCGGAAAAACAACCACCATTGCTAAATTAGCGCAGCGTTATAAAAATGAAGGTAAAAAAGTAATGATTGTTGCGGCTGATACTTTTAGAGCTGCTGCTACAGAACAGCTTGACGAATGGTCAAATAGAGTAGAAGTTGATATTATTAAAAGTACAAAAGGAGCGGATCCAAGCTCAGTTGTTTTTGATGCAATTAATGCGGCACGGGCAAGAAAAGTGGATATTCTTATTTGCGATACCGCAGGGAGACTTCATAATAAAGTAAATTTAATGCGAGAGCTTGATAAAATCAGCAGGATTTGTGTGAGAGAAGGAACAGGATTTAATATTCATAATTTGCTTGTGCTTGATGCGACAACAGGGCAAAATGCAGTTAATCAAGCGAAGGTTTTTCATGAATGTGTTGAACTTTCAGGAATAGTATTAACAAAGCTTGATGGGACAGCAAAAGGCGGAATTGCTATTTCAATTATCGATGAGATACAGGTTCCCATAGAGTATGTAGGCATTGGTGAAAAATCAGAAGATTTAATTGAATTTGATCCTATAAAATTTGTTGATCTACTTTTTGAATAAAAATCCTTAAAAAAACTAATTTTATATTGACTTTTATAGAAGTTCGTTTTACAATAATGAAGTCGTCAAGGTGATTTCCTTTACGACAAGAGGGTGATGATGGAAAAAAAAGTTAAGGAACAGTATCTTTTTGATTTTTATGGAGAACTCTTAACTGAGAAACAAAAGCAAATTTTAGAGTACTATTATAATGATGATTACAGCCTTGCAGAAATTGCTGAGGTTATGTCTGTGACTCGACAAGGAATTTTTGATGTTATTAAGAGATCAAAATCAATGATGGAAGCCTATGAAGAAAAACTTGGACTGATCGAAAAATTCCTAAACACACAAAATTTGTTTTCCAGCATTAAGAAAGATTTATCCGAATTGCAAAGTGTACTGGATTCACCCGTTTTACAACGTCAAGTGGAAAGTATTATTGAAAAACTTGATGCTGTAAGTGAAGAAAATTGAGGTAAAAAATGTTATTTGAGGGATTAAACGAAAAATTCCAAAATATATTTTCCCAGCTTAAGCGTAAAGGAAAATTAAATGAAAAAGATATTCAAGCTGCAAGTCGAGAAATAAAACTTGCGCTTTTAGAAGCGGATGTCAATTTTAAAGTGGTGAAACAATTTACCAAAAATATTAGCGAAAGAGCAGTTGGATCAGAAGTCTTACAAAGTTTGACCCCAGGGCAACAATTTATTAAAATTGTTAATGAGGAGATGACCTCACTTTTAGGTGGAGAGATTGATCCAATGAATTTCACTGATGGACGCCTAAATGTGTTTATGATGGTAGGATTACAAGGGGCTGGAAAAACCACAACTGTCGGAAAAGTTGCAAATCTACTAAGAAAAGAAAAGAAATTTAAGCCTTTGTTAGTGGCTTGCGATGTTTATAGACCTGCAGCAATTAAGCAGCTCCAAATCTTAGGAGAAGAATTAAAGATTGACGTTTATTCAGAATCCAATGTGATGGATCCGGTTGGTATTGCTAAACGAGGTTTAGAGAAAGCTAAGGCTGAACACTATGACTTAGTTATTGTTGATACAGCAGGACGATTGCAAATAGATGATGCTTTGATGAATGAATTAATTGATATTAAAAAAGCGGTTAATCCTACTGAGATTCTTTTAACTGTAGATGGTATGACAGGGCAAGAATCGGTTAATGTTTCAAATGAGTTTAATCGTTTATTAGATATCACGGGTGTTATTTTAACCAAACTTGATGGAGATACTCGTGGAGGAGCAGCATTATCTATTACCTATACAACAGGTAAAACAATAAAATACATTGGAACTGGTGAAAAACTTACGGATATAGAACTTTTTTATCCAGATCGAATGGCTTCTCGAATTCTTGGAATGGGTGATGTTTTAACTTTTATTGACAAAGCCCAAAGCATGATGGATGAAGAAAAGGCAAAAAAACTTGAAGAAAAAATAAGAAATCAAGAATTTGATTTAAATGATTTTTTAGAGCAAATCAAACAAATTGAAGATATGGGTTCCATAGGAAGTATCTTAGAGATGATTCCAGGAGCAAATAAAAAGGCACTCAAAGGCGTTGACTTATCGGGAGCAGCGAATACGAAACAGACAGAAGCGATTATTTTATCCATGACACCTGAAGAACGACATAAACCTGGAATGATTAATGCAAGTAGAAGAAAGAGAATTGCTCTTGGCTCTGGGACCAAGGTTGCAGATGTTAATCGTTTGTTAAAAGGATTTGAACAATCGCGAAAAATGATGAAGCAAATGTCGAATCCAAATCTAGCAAAAAAAGGACGTTTTAAGTTACCATTCATGTAAAGTCTATGATTAAGTGGAATAATGAAATGTTTAAAAAGTTAGGGAATAATTAATATAAAAGTAATGGTTATTTATAATTTCGAAATTCGAAATGTTTAGATAAAAGTGTAGAGAAAGGGGGAAAATAAAATGGCAGTTAAAATTAGATTAAAAAGAATGGGTAAAAAGAAAAAACCTTTTTATAGAATCGTTGTTGCTGATGTACGTGCGCCAAGAGATGGAAAATTCATTGAAGAAATTGGTTATTATGATCCATGTGTTGATCCTGCAATTGTAAAGGTTGATGCTGAAAAAGCAAAAACTTGGTTAGCAAATGGTGCAAAACCAACCGATACTGTGAAATATCTCTTAAAAAGAGAAAGCGTTATCGAGTAGTAACGGGAGGATAATGATGAAAGAACTTGTTGAAATTATTGCAAAGGCTCTGGTTGATCATCCTGATGATGTCGTTGTCAAAGAAGTTGAAGGTGAACAGTCCATTGTTTTGGAACTTAAGGTAGCTAACGACGATATGGGCAAAGTCATTGGAAAGCAGGGCCGAATCGCAAAAGCAATTCGTACCGTCATAAAAGCTGCTGCTACTAAAGAAGAAAAAAGAGTGATGTTGGAAATTATCCAATAGTATTTTTAGAGCTGTGAAAACAGCTCTTTTTCGACTTTATAATTGGTTCTAAGTAAAGATAGAAAGGTTTTTTACCATGAAAAATGAGATGATCACCATCGGCCGAATTACAGGATGCCACGGATTAAGGGGAGAGCTAAAAGTTTTGCCATTAACCGATGACCCACAACGTTTTTCGGATCTAAAACAAGTCGAAATAAAAGTTGGTGAAAAATGGGAGAGATATGCCATCGATAGTGTTCGTTATCACAAAAACAATGTCCTTATTTTTTTAAAGGCATGTAAAAATCGTTCAGATGCCGAAACTTTAGTTGGAAAATATATCGAAATTCCAAGAGACTTAGCCGTTCCACTTGAAGATGACGAGTTTTTTGTGGAGGATCTCCTAGGAATGTCTGTTTACAATAATGGGACGATGCTAGGAAAAATCATAGATATTCTTCAAACGGGTGGAGTCGATGTTTTTACTATCCAGGGAGATAATAAAATTTATTCGATTCCAGGGAGGAAAGTTTATTTTCAATCTTTTGATTTTGAAAACAATCGGATTGATGGTGTTTTTCCAGATGAGATTTTAGGGCTATGAAATATTATTTTTTAACGTTATTTCCTGAAATTTTCAAGACGTATTTTGAATCAGGAATGATGGCTAAAGGGATTAATCAAGAGATTGTTAGCTATGAAGTCATCAATATTCGTGATTTTGCTGAAAATAAACATAAAAAAGTGGATGATTATCCCTTTGGAGGTGGACCTGGTATGGTAATGACACCACAGCCGATTATTTCCGCACTGAATACGATTCCTAATTTTTCCAGTTTTCCTGTTGTATACTTAACGCCTGGTGGAAAAACATTTGAACAAAATGATGCTGTTACTCTGTCGAAAGAAAAAGAGATTATTTTCATCTGTGGACATTATGAAGGCATAGATCAAAGGGTAATTGACCATTATGTTACAAAAGAGTACTCGGTAGGTGATTATGTTTTAACCGGTGGAGAATTACCAGCATTAACAATAGCTGATGCGGTTGCGAGACAAATACCTGAATTTCTTGGAAATGCTGAAAGCTTAAAAGAAGAGTCTTTTGAGACATATCTTTTGGAATATCCTCAATACACACGCCCCCAAGTTTTTGAGGGGATAAAGGTGCCAGAAATCCTTTTGTCTGGAGATCATAAAAAAATCG
Organism: Eubacteriaceae bacterium; assembly: GCA_051649025.1. Lineage (GTDB taxonomy): Bacteria > Bacillota > Clostridia > Eubacteriales > Eubacteriaceae > Acetobacterium. Next base: position 15,649 of record JBOFGH010000030.1, on the reverse strand, counting down.
AATTGTGGCGACTCAAAATGTCGGAAGAAAAAACTAAAAAAAATCGACTCGACTTGTTTCAAAAATATCTTAAAGCCAAAGAAAATAAATAATATATTCTTTAATAATAGCGAAAATACTTGCATTAAAATGTTGTCAAGTGTATAATACTTGAGTATGAAATGAAAGCGATGGTCCTCTGCCTACAGGGTAAGAACGTCAAATTAGAATTAAGGAGAAAAAAATGGACATTATTAAAAAGATTCAACAAGAAAATATGAAAGTTGAGCCACCCAAATTTTGCGTTGGTGATACTGTAAAAGTGCATATTAAAATTGTTGAAGGTAAAAGAGAAAGAATTCAAATTTTTGAAGGCATTGTTTTAAAACGTCAAAATGGTGGCGTAGCTGAAACATTTACTGTACGTAAAATTTCTTCAGGTGTTGGGGTTGAAAAAACTTTTTTAGTGCATTCCCCCAAAATTGAAAAGGTAGACGTTGTGAGACAAGGTAAAGTACGTCGTGCTAAACTTAATTACCTTAGAGATCGTGTTGGAAAAGCCGCTAAAGTTAAGGAAAGAAAAGATAAAAGATTCTAGATTGTATAGAGGCTATTTAGCCTCTTTTTTCATATTAAAAGGATGTGTAAAATGAAAGAAAAAAGTGGAGGACTTGAAATAAGAGAGTGGGTACAATCTGCAATTATTGCGATTATTCTTGCATTCATTATTAAAATGTTTCTGTTTGACTTTGTGATGGTTGATGGCAGTTCGATGTTTCCAACGCTTGAAAATGGAGATCGTTTAATTATTAATAAGATTGGATACACCATTGGCGAGCCTGCAAAAGAGGATATTGTTATTTTAAATTACAATGCAACAACTGAATACGTAAAACGTATTATCGCAAAGGGTGGGGACACTGTTGAAATTAAAGACCAAACAACCTATGTTAATGACGTACCTCTTCAAGAAGACTATATTAATAATGAACCATTTGAGGATTTTTCAAAAGTAACAGTTCCAGAGGGGACTTATTTTGTAATGGGAGATAATCGAGCCAATAGTTCAGATAGTCGTTATAAGAGTTTAGGATTTGTGGAAAAAGATGCGATTGTGGGAAAAGTTATTTTTAGAATCTGGCCTTTGTCTCATTTTGGAGTCGTGTAAAATGAAAACTATAAAAAACCAAGAGATGGAATATATTCAATGGTTTCCTGGTCATATGGCAAAGGCAAATCGAGAGATCAAAGAAAAATTAAAATTAATCGATGTTGTCATTGAAGTTGTTGATTCACGAATACCAATTTCTAGTAGAAACCCTGAAATGTCTGACTTTACGAGAAATAAAAAGCACATACTTTTAATGAATAAATCAGATTTAGCAGATCCAGAAGCGAGTATGTCTTGGGAAGAATGGTTTAAAAACAACACAACCGTTAGCCGTGTTGTCCATTATGATGCCCTTGATCAGAGGCAAAGAGCTAATTTAATTAAGACGATACAAGGATTAAATCCTAAAAACAAAGTTCAAATGAAATGCTTGGTATGTGGAATTCCTAATGTTGGAAAGTCAACGATCATTAATAATCTTGTTGGAAAAAAGAAAACAAGAATAGGGAATAAACCAGGTGTTACTAAGGGACAACAATGGCTGTCGACACCTGAGAATATAATGCTTTTAGATACCCCGGGAATTTTATGGCCGAAATTCGAGGATCCCATGGTTGGGATTCGATTAGCTTGGATTGGATCAATCAAAGATACGATTTATGAAAAAGAAAATATTGCAGCTGATCTAATGAAATTTTTAGTGTCGTATTATCCTGAAAATCTAGAAATACTATACAAGATTGCAATTGAAAATAAGAAACTACCAGAGATTTATGATGCCATTGCTCAAAGCAGAGGTTTGTTAATTAAAGGTGGGCTATATGATTATACCCGCACTGCTGACTTGATTTTAAATGATTTTAAAAATGGTCGTATTGGTAAAATCACCTTGGAGCATCCTGAAGCATCGTTATTATAATTGGTTCCTGAAATCTGGAGGATAGAAATGGATTTAAAACTTGATCTAAAGAAGATGAGCATCAGTGGAATTAGGGCGATGATCAAAGATTTAAAAGATGAAGAATATGCTAAGGTTATTCCAATGCTAAGAGAAGATACCCGAAAAGGAGTGAGCTCACTTGCTACTTCATTGGAAAATAAGGGATTAATTCTTGAAAAAGAAAAGCAGCGAATTAGAGATATGAAACTTTTGGAAAACGAATGTGTGAACCAAGGGTTTTCTTTTATTGGGGGGATTGATGAAGTAGGACGAGGACCACTAGCAGGTCCAGTCGTGACTTGCGTAGTTATTATGAGAAAAGAATCGGAAATCCTATATGTAAATGATTCGAAAAAATTATCTCGAAGTAAAAGAGAAGCGCTGTGTTCGTTGCTTTTAAATGAAGCTGTGGACTATGAAATTGGCATTGCAGATAATGAAACCATTGATAAAATAAACATTTTAAATGCGACTAAGAAAGCAATGATTGAATCACTCGATAATATTAAGACAAAACCAGAATTTCTCCTAATTGATGCAGTCTCCCTAGAGATTCCAATTAAACAAAAAGCAATTATTCATGGGGATTCTATTTGCTATTCGATTGCGGCTGCATCCATTATAGCTAAAGTTTATCGAGATCATTTGATGGAAAGCTACCACGAACTGTATCCTGAATATGGTTTTAACCATAATATGGGTTATGGTACTGCTCAACATATTGAAGCCATTAAGAAATATGGCCCCACACCAATTCATCGCAGAAGCTTTTTAAATAACTTTGGTGTTGTGTGAAGGCATATAATAACAAAAAAGGCAATGCCGGTGAATCTCTTGCTTTAAGCTATCTTGAAAATTTAGGCTACCTTTTAATGTCCCAAAATTACAGAAAAACATTTGGCGAAATTGACTTAATCTTAAAAAAAGATGAAACAATCGTATTTGTTGAAGTAAAATTTAGAGATAATCTCAAATTTGGTTTTCCTAAAGAAGCCGTAAATTTGAAAAAGCAAAGGCGCATAATTAAAACAGCTTTATGGTACTTGAAAGAGGGTGACTTTTTTGATTGGAATGTTCGCTTTGATGTAGTAGAGATTTATTTTGACTTTGATAATAAGCAAATTATTAATCACTTCATCAATGCTTTTCAAATGTAACAGTTATTTAAAATTAATAAACACCTTCAAGATTATTTTAATTGATAACAAAAAATATTTATCATCAATTTAACCTCAAAAGTGTTTAGATATCTGTACGAAGAAATTAGGCTTCATCATTAACAGATATTAGATAAGTATTTCCAGAATAAGTACCTTTACTTTCTTTGTTTTGTAGTTTTAAATAGTCGATGTGCATAGGTTCATAATCAAATTTTTCAACAATGGTGCTTAATAGCTCATAGATATCTGAAAGCTCATCTTCTGATGGATTTACAGAGAATATTTCTGCTTTTTCTAGTAGTTTTTCTTTTAAAGCATTTTTAATTTCTGAATCCCCTAGAATTTTGTATTCACATGATCGACCACTGCTGCGAATAATTTCTGGAATCTTATCTCTGACAAGTTTGTTGTATTCCACTTTCATATTTATCACCTCACCCATATTATACCCAATGAGGGACTTAAAAAACAAGATCTAAATAGAAGGTTTAAGAAAAGAAAAGGATTTAAAAGGAGCAATGATGTTAAGTTTTTACTTTGGAATACTAATTTGTAGCTTAATGATGCTTGTAGGAGGAGGACTCCACTGGGTAATTAAGCGACGAAAAAAAAGAAATGTCGATTTATTGCAAGGGTTCTCAGCAGGGATGTTATTAGCTATTATTTTTGTCGGAATTATTCCTGAGGCTTTACATGAATTACAAGGTGTTTTTAGTCAAAACTACCATTTTTTTTTGGTAGGTTCCATGGGTTTGGGGGCGTTAATCTTACCTGGTTTTGAAAAGATATTGCCAGTGCAACATCATCATGATTTTATTAATGATAGGGATGAACAGAAAAGCAAGCGTGATTTGTTGGTTCTTTTGGCAGCATTTGGCATTCATAGCACTTTTGAACTATTTGCTATCCTTGTCACCGGGGAATCAAATCCTTTATTTGGTTGGTCATTGGTGGTAGTGATAGGACTTCACAATATTCCTATTGGGTTTATAATTTTTTCTCAACTAGAGAAATTTGAATACGAAACTAAAAAAACATTTATGTTTGTAGCCATACTGGGAATTGTGCAGTGGGTTTTTTCATTACTGCTTTATTTTCTGTTTTTACCCTATTTAGGAGGTCGTTTGACGGGTGTTCTTTTAGGAATCACATCTGGAATCTTGTTATATTTGACATTTGATGAATTATTACCACAAATATATAAAGAGAACAAACAACATTCAGTGAATGCATCAATTATCGTAGGCATTTTGGCAATGACTTTTATAATTTTGCTAGAAATTCATTAAAAAATAGAGTATAATGTATTGTCTAAGAGATTAGGATCATTGTCGGAATTTGATAATGGTCTTTTCTTTATGATAAAAATAGACAAAGAGAAGGAAAATGTGAAAGATTATTTACGTTCAAGTTTTTCAGAGAAAGGAAAAATAAATGATAACAGTATCAGACTTAAGTTTGAATTTTAGCGGAACAAACCTATTTACAAATGTTAACATAAAATTCACTCCAGGAAATTGCTATGGTGTTATAGGAGCCAATGGCGCTGGTAAATCGACCTTTTTAAGAATTTTATCAGGGGATTTAGAATCAACAACAGGAAGTGTTGTTATTCCCGAACATCAAAGAATGTCAGTTTTAAAGCAAGATCATTATGCTTATGATGAGTATACAGTTCTTGACACCATTATGATGGGAAATCAACATCTATACAAAGTCATGAAAGAAAAAGATGCTTTGTATATGAAAGAAGATTTTACAGATGAAGATGGCATTAAGGCAGGAGAACTCGAAGGAGAATTTTCCGAGATGGGGGGATGGGAAGCAGAATCAGATGCTTCAAGGATTTTACAAGGACTGGGTTTAGAGGCAACCATCCTTGATTCGTATATGAACACGTTATCTGGGAATGAAAAAGTAAAAGTATTGTTAGCGCAAGCTTTATTTGGCAAGCCAGATGTGATCCTCCTTGATGAACCAACCAATCATCTTGATATTCAGGCAATAGCATGGCTTGAGGAGTTTATTTTAGACTACGATGGAACCATTGTTGTTGTATCTCATGATCGATATTTTTTAAATAATGTTTGCACACATATTGTGGACATTGACTTTGGAAAAATAAAAGTTTATGTTGGAAATTATGATTTTTGGTATGAATCGAGTCAGCTTATTCAAAGAATGTTAAAAGATCAAAATAAGAAAAATGAAGACAAAGTAAAAGAGCTTCAAAACTTTATTGCACGGTTTTCAGCAAATAAGTCAAAATCAAAACAAGCGACATCTCGAAAAAAGATGTTGGATAAGCTAACCATTGAAGAAATGCCAGCTTCTTCTAGAAAATACCCATGGGTAGGATTTAAAATAGATCGCGAACCTGGCAAAGAAATTCTAACAGTTGAGAATTTAACGAAAACAATTGATGGAGTGAAAGTTTTAAACAATGTTAGCTTTCGGGTAGAAAAAGACGATAAAATTGCCTTTATTTCAGATAATGAAATTGCGATGACAACTCTATTTAAAATACTAATGGAAGAAATCGAGCCAGATGAGGGAAGCTTTAAATGGGGAGTGAGTACAAGTCAATCTTACTTTCCGAAAGATCATAGTGAATACTTTAATAATTGTACCCTCAATATCTGCGAATGGCTTCAACAATATACAGAAGAAATTACGGAAACCTATATTCGTGGTTTTTTAGGTAGAATGTTATTTTCTGGTGATGAAATATACAAAGAAGTACAGGTGCTTTCAGGAGGAGAAAAAGTACGTTGCATGCTTTCTAAAATGATGATGTATGGCTCAAATGTTTTAGTTATGGATCAGCCAACCAATCATTTAGACTTGGAGTCAATCACGGCAGTTAATAACGGTTTAATTGAGTATAAAGGAGTATTACTTTTTGCTAGTCATGATCACCAATTTATTGAGACGATTGCAAACCGAATTATTGAAATTACTGAAGAAGGGACAATTGATCGCTTATCAAGTTACGATGAATTTATCGAATACAAAAAATCGATGTTGACTGGTGAATAAATGGATCAGCGCAGTGAGTTTTCGAGTAAAATAGGTTTTGTTTTAGCAGCAGCAGGTTCAGCAGTTGGTTTGGGTAATATTTGGCGATTTCCATATTTAGCAGCTAAATATGGAGGAGGATTATTCCTTTTAATTTATTTAATTTTTGTGATAACTTTGGGTTTTACCATTATGACTGCAGAATTAGCGATTGGAAGAAAAACCCAACTAAGTCCTGTTGGGGCATATAAAGCACTCAATAAAAAGTATGGATTTATTGGGGTTATTGCCTCTCTAGTTGCATTTTTAATTTTGCCTTATTATAGTGTCATTGGTGGTTGGGTTATAAAATATTTTATGACTTTTCTTACAGGGAATGGTATTGCTTCAGCAGGAAACGACTTTTTTTCAAATTATATTGCCCAACCTATAGAGCCCATTTTATGGCAAGGATTATTTATTGGTCTCTCTATGATTATTGTAATAAGAGGGGTTAAAAATGGGATTGAAAAAGCGAGCAAAGTTCTCATGCCAGTATTGATTCTATTGTCTTTATTTGTTGCAGGATATTCTATTTTACAGCCAGGAGCAATGGAAGGGGTTCGATATTTTTTATACCCTGATTTTTCTAACTTTAGTTTTCAAGCTGTTTTGGCGGCAATGGGGCAAATGTTTTATTCACTCTCTTTAGCAATGGGAATTATGGTAACCTATGGTTCCTATCTAAGTAAGAAAGATAACATTGAAGCATCGGTAAAACAAATTGAAATATTTGACGCTGGTATTGCTATTCTTGCTGGATTTATGATTATTCCAGCGGTTTTTGCTTTTTCAGGAGGAGATCCCTCAGCTTTAGGTAAAGGACCTGGATTGATGTTTGTAACACTGCCAAAGGTTTTTGAAAGTATGCAATTCGGGAATATCGTTGGCGCCATTTTCTTTCTTTTAGTCTTATTTGCTGCACTGACTTCCGCAATTTCTTTAATGGAAGCAGTGGTAGCGACAGTCAGTGATCAGTTTAAATGGGATAGAAAAAAAGCTGTTATTATTGTAACTGTGATTGCAATTCTTTTGGGAATCCCTTCATCACTTGGGAATGGTATCTGGAGTGAAGTTTTAATTTTTGGGTTTAATTTTTTAGACTTTTTTGATTTTGTTACAAATTCCATTTTAATGCCTTTAGGGGGATTATTGACTTGTGTTTTTGTAGGATACCTCATTGAAACAAAAATTATTACAGATGAAGTCAAAATTTCTTCAAAGTTTAAACGGGAAAAGATGTTTGTTATTATGATTAAATATATTGCACCCATTTGCATTTTAGCAATCTTAATTAGTTCGATTTTAGAAGGTATTGGGATATTAAAGTATTAGGATAAAAAAGAAAGACTCTCATTTGATAAGTATCAATGAGAGTCTTTCTTTCTACTTAATTCTTTTATGTTCTCGATCATAATTCCAAAGGTTTCATGAGATAATTTTGTTGGATCAAATCTTAGAGTCTTAAAAGTTATCTGAACACAAAAACCAATACAAAATGCAGAAATAACGGTTCCAATTCCAACAAGGCCTCCTAAAAAATAACCAATTACGACTGCCGAAACTTCAATCAAGCCTCTGCAAACTCCGACAGGGAGATTCGTTTTTCGTGTAATGGCAACCATTAAACTATCCCTAGGACCCGCTCCAAATGAGGATGAGATATAAAAATAAGAACCAAGAGCAATGGTAAATAAGCCTAGAATAAGGATTAAAGAGCCAACCCAAAAGTTTTCAAACAGTGGTACAAAGTCTAAATATAAAATTAAATCAATAAATAATCCAATCATAAACATATTTAAAATGGTTCCTAATCCAATTTTTTCACCTAATAAAAAAGTAATCCCAACGATGACAGTTCCGACGGCAGTATTTATGATACCGATGCTTATTCCTAAAGTTTGGCTAATGCCACTATGAAGGACTTCCCATGGAGCATAGCCTACATTTGCTTTCATGGTAATAACAATTCCAAGTCCGTATAAAAATAATCCTAGGACAAGTGTTAAAATACGAATAAGATATTTTATCATTCTTAGTAAGCTCTCCTTAAATTTTTAATTATAGTATATCATAAAAAGCAAGGAAATTTGCACTTTCATTGTTTTCAAATAAAAAATTGTGGTATACTGAACAAGTAAAGTTATGAAACTTGAGAGGTGAAAAAAATGAAAGTTTTAGGAATTAACGGGAGTCCACACGGTGAAGGGAACACTTTTACAGCACTCACAATAGCAGGTGAAATTTTTGCTCAAGAAGGAATAGAATACGAAATCTTTAATGTAGGAATGAAGGCTGTTCAGGGATGCACAGGCTGTGGAGCGTGTAGCAAAAAAAAGAATGAAGAATGTATCTTCTCAAAAGACGTCGTTAACGAAGGAATTCAAAAAATGAAAGAAGCTCAAGGAATTATTCTAGGAAGTCCAGTTCATTTTTCAGGAATTAGTGGAAATATGAAATCTTTTTTAGATAGAGCTTTTTATGTTGCAGGGTCAAATGGGGGGTTATTTAGACATAAAGTAGGAGCATCGATTGCAGCGGTACGACGTTCTGGAGGTGTGACCACCTTTGATCAACTTAATCACTATTTAAACTACTCTGAAATGGTCATCGCCACAGGTAACTATTGGAATGTTATTCATGGGAGAATGCCAGGGGAGGCAGAACAAGATAGTGAAGGGGCTCAAGCGATCGAAGTCACCGCACAAAATATGGTTTGGTTAATGCGATTAATTGAAAAGGGTCGAGAAATGGTCCCAGAACCTAAACAAGCTAAAAAGATTTATATGCACTTTATTAGATAGGAGAAAAGGATTATGGCATTATCAGAAGTTAAAAGATTTATAGAATACGTCAAACACAATCGAGAAATGTTGGAAGAGTATAACGAAAAATTACTAACCTCTGGAAGTTATATTTTTTCGGAGCCAACGGTTATGACCAGTGGTTATTATGTTTCTCCAATGTTGCCAGAAAATTTAGAAGATGAGCTTTTACAAAAGATTATTCAACTGGATGAAGCTTCATCTCATCGACTCAAAAAGATCAACGAAGAAAAAGGAAGAAAAATAAGCTTAAAAGATCGAATGTTAACCCGCTTCGATGAAGTAAGATATAAAAAACAATTATCAAAAGAATATGCTCTATCAACTGAAGAGGTTAAACGTCATAAACTTTTTGAACGTCTAGCAAAATTAGCAGTGGAGGATGGTTTTAATATCTCAGTAGATGATTTGCTTTATTATATTGGGAAAGCAGTTTTGGTAATCATAGCGGAACATCCTGAATATAATGAAATAGAAATTTTAGATGAAATATTAAATTCATTTGATTAAAAAGAGAAACTTAAATAGTTTCTCTTTTTTTTAGGTTAAAATTGTATCTTTTTTGATTGATAATGTAAGGTATCTTTTTTTAAAATAAAAAATAGATATAATATTAGTATATTTAACTAGTATAATAACATTAAAATCTAATGTAGATTTGGTTAAAAGAAAAGGAAGACAAATCGATGAATAAAGACTATGAAAAAACTTCAGAAATATTTAAAGCTTTGGGACATCCTGTTCGATTATGTGTGATGCACAAAATAATTGAAAATGGCCGATGTAACGTCACTTTCTTAGAAGAGTGTCTTGATACTTCACAATCTGGAATTTCCCAGCATTTATCTAAGTTAAAAAATGTAGGAATTATTAAAGGGACGCGAGTACGAAATGAAATTTTCTATGAAATACTAGATGAAAAAACGAAAATACTCGTAGAAAACTTTTTAAACGAGAGTAATTAAAGTAAAAAACAATATGTTTATTTAGTAAAACTTAATTTTAAAGTTACCTGTTGAAATGATTGACTTTTATAAAAACTAGACTTATAATAAACGTAATAAATTCTTAATAGGAGTGATTCTTTCTTATGAAAAGTAAAAAAATTACGCATTACACAGAAATGATTCGAAAAGCTGGCTTAAAGGCGACGCCACAACGAATTAGCGTACTAAAGGTATTGACTGAAATGGACATCCATCCGAGTGCAGAAATGCTTATGGAAGAACTAGAAAACCAAGGACATGTAATGTCTGTAGGAACAATTTATAATATTCTCGAAACATTTTCTCAAAAAGGACTGATTCTAAAACTCAAGGACAACCAAGAAGTGATGAGATTTGATGCGATTACCAACTTTCATGTTCATATTCATGACGCTCATAGTAATGAAATCAGAGATTATTTTGATCCAGACTTAGAAGAGTTGTTATACAACTATTTCCAGAATAAGTTTTCATTTAGCAGATTGGATGTTACCTTAGTTTCCTAATATTTTTCAATAAAGTATTCTTTTGGCTTTAGCATTTTATAATGCGAAGCTTGATTTTTGTGCAATGAATTAGACTATTAAGAATTTAAAATTTCTAGGGGGCTTATATGAACTCAAAATTTAGTTGTCAAACCTGTGCCAGTGCTGATACTGAACTGGAAGCTTTTATTTCTGATCTTGAATTGGAGACATCCCATCATCGTGTGGAAAGTCAAAATACAAAATGCGGTTTTGGACTTCAGGGACTGTGTTGTCGGTTATGCTCAAATGGGCCTTGTCGAATAACACCAGAAAGTCCTAAAGGAATCTGTGGGGCAACTGGAGATACGATTGTTGCAAGAAATTTTTTGAGAGCGGTTTCAGCTGGATCGGGCTGTTATATTCATGTTGTTGAGAACACTGCATTAATGTTAAAGAAAACAGCAGAAAGCAAAGGAAGATTAAAAGGAAAAATAGCCTTAGCCAAGTTAGCGGAAATTTTTGAAATTGACGAGACTGATGAGCATGAATGTGCTAAAAAAATTGCTGAAGCAGTTTTAGAGGATCTTTATAAGCCAGAATATGAAAAAATGGAATTAGTTGAGAAAATGGCTTATAAACCTCGGTTTGAACGTTGGAAAGAATTAAACATTTTACCAGGTGGTGCAAAATCAGAAGTTTTTGCTGGAACAGTTAAGTGTTCGACCAATTTAAACTCTGATCCCGTCGATATGTATCTACATTGTTTGAAGCTGGGGATATCAACCGGACTTTATGGATTAACCCTAACTAATCTATTAAATGATGTGATGCTGGGAGAACCAGCAATACGTTTAGCGCCTGTAGGGTTGCGTGTGGTTAACCCAGATTATATTAATATTATGATTACGGGTCATCAGCACTCTATTTTTTCATATTTACAAGATCGTCTTATTGAACCTGAAGTAGTGGTTAAAGCAGTTGCAGCTGGAGCTAAGGGATTTAAACTTGTGGGGTGCACCTGTGTTGGCCAAGATCTACAATTGAGAGGAACACACTATACAGAAATTTTTGATGGACATGCTGGGAATAATTTTACAAGCGAAGCCGTTTTAGCAACTGGAGCAATTGATGCAGTGCTTTCAGAATTTAACTGTACGCTTCCAGGAATAGAACCAATTTGTGACGAATTAAAAATCAAGCAAATATGTTTAGATGATGTTGCCAAAAAGGCCAATGCTGAATTAAAACCATTTAATTTTGAAAATAGAGTGGCTCAAGGTGAAGAAATCATTGATAGCATTATAGAAGCATATAAAGAACGACGAAGTGAAGTTAAACTTAATTTAAAACAAGAACATGGAAATAATGATACTTTAACCGGTGTTAGCGAAGGTTCACTAAAAGAGTTTTTAGGTGGAACATGGAAACCATTGATTGATTTAATTGTTAGTGGCGATATTAAAGGGATTGCAGGTGTTGTAGGATGTTCAAATCTTACCGCTGGGGGTCACGATGTCTTAACGGTAGATTTAGTTAAAGAACTAATTTCAAAAGATATTTTAGTGTTATCAGCAGGCTGTTCTTCAGGAGGACTCGAAAACTGTGGTTTGATGTCACCTTCAGCCGCTGCATTAGCTGGACCTAAATTAAGGGCTATTTGCGAAAAATTAGGAATTCCACCAGTATTGAACTTTGGACCATGCTTGGCGATTGGTCGTCTAGAATTGGTTGCGACTGAGCTAGCTGAAGCGATTGGTGTTGATTTACCACAATTACCACTAGTCTTATCTGCGCCTCAATGGTTAGAAGAACAAGCTTTAGCAGATGGCGCTTTTGGGCTGGCATTAGGTTTGCCACTTCATCTTGGATTACCACCTTTTGTAACGGGAAGTCCGGTAGCAGTTGAAGTCTTTACAAAGCAGATGCTAGATCTCACAGGTGGACAATTAATTATTGAACCTGACGCAGAAAAGGCTGCAAATATTTTAGAGGATATTATTGAAACTAAACGAAAAGGACTTAACATCTAAGGAGGTGTCAAAATGAAACGAATCATCATTGATCGTGAAAAATGTGATGGCTGCTTAAATTGTAATATTGCGTGTATTAGTGCCCATCAAGAAGGTTCGGACTTCTATACTGTTGACCTCCAAAGTCCAGATAGTGAAACTCGAAATTTTATTAAATTTGATCCAGAAACTGGATATACTCCGATTTTTTGCCGACATTGTGCGGAGCCAGAATGTGTTCTATCGTGTATGAGTGGTGCACTTGAAAAAAATAAAGACACGGGTTTCGTTCAATATGACAAAAATAAATGTGCTGCTTGCTTTATGTGTGTGATGAATTGCCCATATGGTGTTTTGAAGCCAGATCGAAAAACAAAAACCAAAGTGATTAAATGTGATTTTTGTCAAGAAAAAACGGATGGTCCAAGCTGTGTAAAAGCATGCCCTAAAAAAGCGATTGTGGTACAGGAGGTAGAGCGATGAAAATTGTAATTATTGGAGCAAGTGCCGCTGGAATCACAGCAGCGAAAACCTTGAAAAATATCGATCCGAGGGTTGAAGTAGTATTAATTTCAAAAGAAGACAAGATCCATTCCCGTTGTATGTTACACAAATTTTTAGGAAAAGATAGAGATGTCCAAGGCGTAAATTTTGTCTCTGAAAATTTTAGTAAGGAAGCTAATATCGATTGGCTAAAAAACACAAAAGTTTCATCAATTGATACAAAAGAAAAAACAGTTAAGACCTATGATGGAAAAGAAATCGCATTTGATAAGTTGATTATTACTTCGGGAGCGCACTATTTTATTCCTCCTGTCCCTGGAATGAGAGAAGGAAAAAATATTTACGGCTTTAGAGATTTAGCTGACGCACAAGCAATTGATAATGCTTGCTTATCGGCTAAAGAAGCTGTTGTCGTCGGTGCTGGCCTTGTAGGTATGGATGTTGCAACGGCTCTCTTAGAAAGAGGATTAAAAGTAACGATAGTAGAAATGATGGATAAAGTTATGGGACTACAGCTGGACGACAAGTCAGCTAAGGCATACCAAACGTTATTTGAAAGGGCTGGAGCGAAATTTTTGCTTCATGAAAAAGTGGTTTCAGTTGAATTAGATTCAGATAGTAACGCTATTTCTGTACACCTCGGAAGTGGTAAGACGGTTCCTACCGATCTTATTGTGGTAGCAGCAGGGGTTAGACCTTCTTATGAATTTTTAGAAGGAACAGATATTGCTACGGACAGAGGAATTACTGTTGACAAATATATGGGGACAAACCATAGTGACATCTTTGCGGCTGGGGATGTTACTGGACTTGCTGGAATATGGCCAAATGCAATGAAACAAGGGAAGATTGCGGCTGAAAATTGTTTAGGTAAGGGGACAAGTTACGACGATCTTTATGCTTTAAAGAATACAAGTAATTTTTATGGATTACCCACATTATCTTTAGGCAATATCAATCCAGAACCAGAAGAAAAATGTGAAGTATTTTTACGAGAAGACCGCAATATTTATCAAAAAATTGTAATTAAAAACGGTGTTATTGTTGGTATCATTTTGCAAGGGGATATTAGTAATTCGGGTTTTTGGCAATTTTTAGTTAAGAATAAAGTGAATGTCTCAAATTTCACGAAGTCTTTATTCAAATTAAGTTATGCTGATTTTTATGAGATTGATCCCTTTACTGGAGCGTATGAATATGACGTTTAGTGAATGATGTGTAAAAAAGAACTATTAAGTGTTTAGCACTTAATAGTTCTTTTTATATAATTGTAAATATTTGCAAAATCTTCGCTTAAAAAATCAGTTCTAGTCTTTTCAATTTCTATATTTTAGTGTATAGTTATATGTATAAAATAGATTTGGAGGAAACTTATGTCAGAAAATAATATAATGGTTAAGATAGAAATGGAAGATGGTGGGGTTGTTAAGTTGGAATTATACCCAGAATATGCTCCAAAAACCGTTGAAAATTTTTGTAATTTAGCTAAAAAAGGTTTTTATGATGGACTCATTTTCCATCGGGTTATTCCAGGTTTTATGATTCAAGGGGGATGTCCAGATGGGATTGGAACCGGAGGTCCTGGTCATCAAATTGTTGGCGAATTCTCAAGTAATGGCATTTTAAATGATTTAAAACATCAAAGAGGGATAGTTTCAATGGCAAGATCTGGAAATCCAAATTCTGCAGGGTCACAGTTTTTCATCATGGTGGATGACGCACCTTACCTTGATGGACAATATGCTGGATTTGGAAAAGTGACTGAGGGAATGGATGTTGTTGATTTGATTGTAGGAACAGAGCGGAATCGTTCTGACAAACCATTAGTTGATCAAGTTATTAAGAATATTTCGCTGATTTAACCTTTTATTATTAGAAAAGGTTTGATTTAGATAAATTTTTGAAAAGGATGTGATATTATGGCAAGATATTGTCCAAAATGTTATGCAAGTGTTGAAAAAACAGATGCAGTTTGCGGGAATTGCGGAAGTGTATTGTCTGTTGAAGCTTTGGAGGCAAATGTATCAATGGATGAAAACAACGAGCCAGTTATTGAATCGGTTCTAGAGGATCAAGTAATTCTTGAAGACGATCAATCTGGGGATATTCAAACAGAAACTTTTGTAGAAAAAGTTGAGGAAACTGACTTTTCATCTGAATATGATAACCATGCAATGAAATCTAAAACTGAAAATTCAAAAGAAGAATTGGAAAAGGTTATGTCCCTTGGAGATTGGATGCTTACGCTTTTGCTTCTGTGTATTCCAATCGTAAATGTAATTATGTTAATTATTTGGAGTGTGGATGAAAAAACAAACAAAAGTAAAAAGCACTTTGCTTGGGCACAGCTAATTTTTATGGGTATTGGAATTGTCTTTTCCATTATCTTTTCCAGTATTATTGCTGCATCAATTGTATCAATGCTTGGGAGCGGCTATTACTATTAAAAACAGAAAAGAAGGACAATGTTATTTTTGATCTGCCCCCTGTCAAGTAGACAGGTCAAATATCTAAAACAAGTGCTGATGAACGGCCACACAAATGTGTGGTCGTTTTTCTATGCACACCATTTTTCTTTGTATTTCTCAATTCGTTTATTTTGAGGAATTGG
>JBOFGH010000029.1:0-2286 GCA_051649025.1 Eubacteriaceae bacterium | reverse complement strand
AGTACTTGGTGGGCAACTGCCTGGGAGGATAGGACGTTGCGGGACTTTTTTTTATTTTAATTCCCTTTTTAAAAACAAACAAAACGTCAGACCATGAAAGAAGGCATTTCTTTTTCGGTGTGACGTTTTTCTTTGTTTTGGAGGTAGCGATTTCTGTAAAATACATAGATAAAAAGTGGCTATAGATCAATAAAGACAGTCCCTTGACTGACAATGGCAATAGGGCTTGTTAGAATAATTTCTTTAATCCTTCCATCCCAAAGAGCATCGATAGTTATGGTGCCTCCAGGTTGAATAATTTTGAAATCTATAATAGAAGATTGCTTTTTTTGTGCCAAAGCTGAACCGAGAGCCGCACTACCAGATCCACAGCTACTTTCCCAAATAATCTCATCAATTGCTGGAATGTGAACGAGGGGAGTCATGGTTTGTTCTTTTTCATCATAAAACATCATGCCGAGACCTTGATAATTGCCGTGTTTTTGAATAACATCTTGGCTGACTTTATGGAAAAATTCTATAGAGGGTTTGATATTCCAAGCAATTGCATGGTATATTCCCTCGAAAATAACGAGGGTGTAGTCCAGCGTTTCAAAAATTTTTAAAGGTAATGGCATATGAACACTTGCAAATTTAATATGGTCAAGGTTTGTGTCTACAATTTTAGCGCTAAGAATTTCTTTAGAACCCGAAACTTCAATTTTGTAGACTTTCGTTTTTTCATCCAGTGATTCGAATAGGGGAAATTTTCGCGCAGATAGCCAAGTTGCAAGGCCTCGGGTTGCATTCCCGCAAAATTCCCCACCTTGCATATGCAGACGAATATGAGCTTCTTTATTTTCTGGTTTTTCAATGAATCCTACTTGCTCCACACAGAGATTCTTTTGTTGAATAAGCTGTTTAGCAATTGAGACATATAAACTACGTGGAATGGGATCAAGAATATAGGCAGTGGTGTTCCCACAAGGATCTACTTTAACAAAATTTAATTCCATAAGAGAGTGCTCCTTATTTTTTGATGTCGATTGTTTTTATTATAATCTTTTTTAGAGAAAATGTCAGTAAGTAAAAATTAGGAGTTGTTTTTTTAAGTTTTTTGTGTTATTTTTTAATACTCAATGGTATATTTATGTGACAGATGAATGTAACTATATTTAAAGAAAATGAGGGTAATAATAAATGAAAAAAATGAATTTTGTACCCAAAGGGGTATGTGTAAAAGAATTAAGCTTTGATCTCGATCATAATCAAGTTAGAAACATAAATTTTATTGGGGGATGCCCAGGAAATTTAAAGGCATTAAGCAAAGTTTTAGAAGGTAAAACCGTCGATGAAATTTCAGGGCTTTTTAAAGGTCAAACCTGTGGAAACAAAGAAAGTTCCTGTATGGATCAATTGGTTATTGCGTTAGAAGAGGGGATAAGAGAAACGAAATGAATGGTCAAAAGCGTGTTGATGTAAAAATTGGTGGACTGGTGGATATTGTATTAAAACAAGATCAACGAACAGGAAAACGAACTCAAGGTAGAGTAAGTCGGTTGTTAACTAAAAGTCAAACCCATCCACATGGGATTAAGGTGATGCTTTCGGATGGGCAGGTAGGAAGAGTCCAAAAAATTTATGACGAAGCACAGGGAGAGTAGCGATTCACAATTCCTAAAAACCATTAAACAAAGTTTGTAATAAAGTAAAAGGGATCTTTGATTAAATTCAATCAAAGGTCCCTTTTGAGTGCGACGGGCATGGATTACAACTAGGCGATGAAAGTTCGCTGTAGGCGTAGAAGTGAACGAACTACTAGCTGAGGACAAGGGTGTCTTTCGTGAGGAAGAATCTGAAGGAAGTCTAAAGCAAAATCTTGGCTCGACGAACAGAAATCATATCAGGCTGGTACAACTGGACAAGACTGCATAACAAGTCAAAATCCGAAACACTTCCGAAAGGTGTAGCAGTAAATATGGCGAGTAGATGAGAGGAAAGTGGTAGTCCTTACCCCGTGAGACCTTGAGGGGCAACGAAAGTTGAAACAGCATAGTGATATGTAACTAAACCACAAGGAGTCAGCAGAAGCCATAGTAATTGGAGTTTTTTTTTTTCAATGAAGGGCTGAAACAGAATAAAGTTTTGAAACCGTCCAAGCAAAAGACGTGGTTAAATACAGAAAACAGGTAGAGGAAAGCTAGACTTGTGAGAGCATGGGTGGAACCCCAAAGGGTAACAAGAAGCGTATAGCGTCTTTAGAATGAAACGAGAGGTAGAAACTGTATGGAGAATTTAATGGAACAA
>JBOFGH010000028.1:0-63797 GCA_051649025.1 Eubacteriaceae bacterium | reverse complement strand
ACATAGCCACCGCCTTAATCGTCTCTGGGGTCTCAGCTGGCACTTCTTGAGTTATTTGTTCATTTTCTGAATTCTCTGCAATGGTGGCAAATGCACTTCCAGGAATTGAACAAAAAAACATCAAAAGCACAATGAAAATGCTGATCAACCTTAAGCTTTTCGTTTTTTTCATTTTTTATATCTCCTTATAATTTTTTTGACTAGCTTTTATTCCTAAGCTCCCTTCTCTAAATTTTGTTCTTTGTTGGTTTATTTAATTATTTTAATTTTAGAACCATCCAAATGGATTTATCCTTCTGGATGGTTCTAAACTAATAATCAACATTTTTTGTACTCTATTTTATCAACACAACACTGTTCTTAATTTTATATCACCCAAGTTAATCCTCGTGAGTTTTCTTGTTAAGCATAGGTTAAATTTTAAAAGAGATCTTCTAATCCATTTCTACGTTATCTTTTGTTACACGTGCATAAATCAACTTTTCTGGCTCTGGCTCATTTTCTGAAATTGTTAGGGCTTCTAAAAACAGATCTTCTGCTTTATACGCAAGTTCTTTTGTTTTTGTATAAAATACCGCAAGTTCATCCCCTTTTTTTACAAAGTCTCCTGTTTTTTTCTTGAGCACAATTCCCGCACTAAAATCAATACTATCTTCTTTTTTATTTCTTCCTGCTCCTAGCATAACCGAGGAAATCCCGCATTTTTCGGTATCTATTTTAGAAATAAAACCATCTTTAAAAGCTAGAATTGGATAGACACAATTAGCTTGATCAAATTTCTGTGGATTATCTACATAGGTGCCATCCCCTCCTTGGGCAATCACCATTTCTCTTAATTTAGCAAGTGCTAAACCACTCGTAATTTTATCCTTAACCATGGCCTCACACTCTTCGATACTTCCTTTATTTGCTAAAAACAACATATTAGATGCTAAAGCAATACAGACTTCTGTTAAATCCTCTGGTCCATTTCCTTTGAGTGTTTCGATGACCTCAACAAGCTCTAAAGAGTTTCCGATAGCATAACCTAAAGGCCGATCCATATCCGTTATCAAAGCTGCCATTTTTCTGCCGTTGGCTTCTCCAATTTCGACCATAACCTGGGCTAAATGAATGGAATCTTCTAGGGTTTTCATAAAAGCACCACTACCTGTTTTAACATCCAGTAAAATCGCATCCGAACCTGCGGCTAATTTTTTGCTCATAATAGAGGCTGCTATTAAAGAAACGTTGTCTACTGTTCCTGTTACATCTCTTAAAGCGTATAATTTTTTATCCGCTGGTGCAATGTTTCCAGTTTGTCCAATGATACTGATGCCTGTTTGGTTAACAATGTTAAAAAAATCTTGTGCTTCGATGTCTGTTCTTAAACCAGGAAAAGCTTCGAGTTTGTCAACCGTTCCTCCTGTATGTCCAAGCCCCCGTCCTGACATTTTTGCAACAGGAACATCACAGCTTGCAACAATTGGACCAATAATCAAGGATGTTTTATCCCCGACTCCTCCAGTCGAATGCTTATCAACCTTAATTCCTTCAATTCCTGAAAGATCAAACATTTCACCAGATTTTGCCATTGACATCGTCAGTTTGGCTGTTTCTCGAGGATCCATCCCTCGAAAGTAAATAGCCATTAAGAGAGCTGCCACTTGATAATCTGGAATTTCTCCTTTAGTATAACCCGAAATGACAAAATCAATTTCTTCATTTGTTAGTGGATGACCATCTCTTTTCTTCACGATTACATCATACATTCGCATCTTTATCTTGCTCCTTTGTCATATGGAATTCCTAAAGCTTTTGGTGCAATTGATTTTCGTGACGAAAATGCCAAAACAATCAATGTTACCACATAAGGGAAAATTTTGTAAAGTACCGTTGGCAATCCTAATCCAAGAAGGAATGGGATTCCTGAATAAGCTGAAGAAATAGTTTTCATCAACCCAAAAAGAAAAGCTGCAATTAAAATTTTCTTGGGATTCCACTGTCCAAAAATCAAAACTGCCAATGCTAAAAATCCATACCCCGCAACTGTTGCATTAAAATTTGTAGAGGTTGGAATTACAAAAACAACCCCACCAATGCCTGCTAAAAAACCAGAAATCATGACCCCTGCATATCGCATTTTTTCAACGCTGATCCCCACTGAATCTGCGGCTCCTGGGTTTTCTCCACAGGCTCTTAATCGAAGTCCAAATCTGGTTTTGTATAAAACAAATGCTGAAATTCCTAAAATTACCAAGCCTAAAAAGGTTGTAATATAGGTGTTTTTAAAAAACATATCCCCAATAATGGGAATATCCCCTAATCCAGGGACTTTACTAATTGCGAACTGATTACTAAAAGAAACCTGTTGGACTGTAAAAATCATTCTTGCTACAAAGATTGCTAATGCAGGAGCCAACATATTTAAAGCTGTACCACTAATGACCTGGTTTGCTTTCATATTGATTGACGCATAGGCATGCATCAGTGCAAAAACAACCCCTGCAGCTCCAGCAATAAGGAGTGCCAAAATTAGCAATAGTTGACCAGAGAGAACCCCTTGAAAAAGATTAATAAATAAAATCCCAGTGAAAGCTCCAATAATCATCAATCCATCAAGGGCAATATTAACAACCCCACTACGTTCTGAAAACATTCCCCCAAGGGCAACAATGAGAAGGGGAATTGAAAAAAACATTGTTTGTTGAATTAAAAAATAAATAACCTCCATTATTTATTCCTCCTTTGTTCTGTTTTTTCCTTCTTAGATTTTTTTGATAACATCATTTTCACGAATCCCTGTAAAACAACTGAAAATGCAGTAAAGTAAATAATGAGGGAAATCATGATTTCAATAATTTGTGGCGGATAATTTAAAGCTTGTAAATAGAAGCCTCCCACAGAAATATGGGAAATAAATAAACCACTCAAAAGAATACCAATAGGATTGGAAACCCCGAGTAATGCCACTGGAATTCCAGTAAATCCTTCTGCGATTAACACATCAACCACTTCAATGTGTTTTCCTGTTCCAGAAAGAAACAAGACTGCACCTGCCAAACCTGCAATTGCTCCAGCAATCACCATTGATAATACAATATTTTTCTTCGCATTAATGCCTGCATACTCACTGGCATTGCGGTTAAAACCACACGCGGTTATCTCATAGCCAAAAGTTGTTTTATAGAGAACAATGTAAACAACAATTACCGCAATTACCGCAATAAAAATCCCACTATTAACACTGGATCCTGGAAATATTTTATCTAATCCCATTTTGGGAAGCACCGCATAGTTGGGTGGTGTTAACGACTGATTTCTAAGACTATCAAAGATGGTCGTCGAAACCAAATAATTTACAATATACATCCCAATGTAGTTCATCATAATGGTTGAAATAACTTCTGAAACATTACAAAAAGTTTTAAGTAGACCAGGAATTAAAGCCCAAAGTCCACCGGCAATGAATGCCATTATCAATGCCACTGGCAATACCATGGGTTCGGGAATAAAGGTAAATTTCAATGATATAAAAATAGCTGTAAAAGCCCCAACAATAAGTTGTCCAGACGCCCCAATGTTAAAAAGCCCTGTTTTAAAAGCAAACCCAACGGATAAACCGGTTAAAATAATGGGCGTTGCCGTATACAAAACTTGGCCAATGCCTAACATTCCTGTATTAAATCCCCCAAATAAAATGATTTTAAGCCCCTCTAAAGCTTGTGAAGGATTACTTACCAACAATAAAAGGAATCCAACAAAAATACCAATAATAACCGCCAGAACAGATGAGGAGACACTTAAAAATCCTGGTTTCTCAATCAGTTTATTCTTCATTTCTTCCCTCCTTTTTAGCCCCTGACATATAGAGCCCGATTTCTTGGCGATTGGTATCTTTTGCAAGGAGATTTGCAACAATTTCTCCTTCAAAAATAACCAGTATCCGATCACTTAAATTTAAAACTTCGTCCAGCTCAAGGGAGACCAGTAAAATTCCCTTTCCTTTATCTCGTTGTCCAACAATTTGATTGTTAACATATTCAATCGCCCCAACATCCAAACCTCTTGTTGGTTGCACTGCAATCAAGAGTGGCGTATCTTCCGAGATTTCCCTTGCAAGAATTACTTTTTGTTGATTCCCACCTGACATCGACCGTGTGGTTGTCATACTTCCACCGCCACTTCGGATATCAAACTTTTCGATAAGCTTATCCGAATTTTCGATCATATTTTTAAAGTTAATAAATCCTTTGCTCTGATATTCTTTTTTTCTGTAATCTTTTAGAATTAAATTTTGAGCAATATTATACTCCAAAACCAATCCATATTTATGTCTATCTCCTGGAATATGTGCCATTCCCACAGAGTTTCTTTCAAAAATACTTTTTTTTGCGATATCTTGTCCACAAAGCTTTAGCATGTCACAAGTTGAGGGGATCATTCCCGTTAGTGCAAAAATTAATTCATCTTGTCCGTTACCATCAATCCCTGCAATACAAACAATTTCTCCAGCATTTACAGTAAAATCCACATGATTCACTAAAGGTTTTTCTGTTTTTGAAGCAACAGTAAGTCCCTTTACTTCTAAAACTGCTTCTCCGATAACGTTATCTTTTTTCTCGACTGTAAGGTTAACTTTATGCCCTACCATGAGCTCACTCATTTCCTCTTTTGTAACCTCTTCAACGTTTACAGTCGTAATATATTTCCCTTTTCGAATGACTGTACAGCGATTTGCAATGGCTTTAATTTCTGCGAGTTTATGTGTAATAAAAAGAATTGATTTCCCTTCTTTAATTAAAATTCGCATAATTTCCATGAGCTCGGTAATTTCATCTGGAGTTAAAACCGCCGTTGGTTCATCAAAGATAATGATTTCATTGTCTCTATAAAGTGTTTTTAAAATCTCCACCCGTTGCTGCATCCCAACGGTAATTTGTGATATTTTTTTGTCTGGGTCAACTTTCAGATTATATCTTTTACTTAAATCCATTACTTTTTTTCGTGCTTCGTCCATTTGCAGCATGGATTTGTTGACTGTTTCAACACCTAAAATGATGTTTTGCAGCACTGTAAAATCTTCAACCAATTTAAAATGCTGATGAATCATCCCAATGCCTAAACGATTAGCATCATTTGGGTTGTTAATTTTAACCTCAATCCCATCCTTTTTAATCATCCCTTCATCTGGTTGATACAGACCAAAAAGAATGGACATAAGGGTTGATTTACCTGCGCCATTTTCTCCTAATAGGGCATGAATCTCCCCCTTTTCTAGCTGTATAGAGATATCATCATTTGCAACGATACCTGGAAACCTTTTTGTGATGTTTAGCATTTCAATCACATAACTCATCTGAATACTCCTTATCTAAATCCGTTTTATGAAGGGTTCTCACTTCACAAAATACAAGAGTTTCCTATTTAATCTAAAAGATTGTCTTAGGGTAACCCCTAAGACAATCTCAAAAGGATTACTTAGAAATCTAATTATTTAACAACCGTTACTTTTACTTGGTTTGTCGATAATGTTCCAGCATCTTCTGTTACTTCATTGCCTTTAATTCCGTCGGTAATACCACCATCATTGGTGACGATTTTTTTGAAAATTGTGTCATAATCTGCTTGATTAAATGTTGTGAATTTTGAGTTTTCCATCGGTAAGCCAACTGCATCATCCTTAGCTCCTAAAATCTCACTAATGCCACCTTTAAAGCTACCATCATAGTAAGATTTGATTGCGTCATATGTTGATTTTCCTAACATCTTCATTGCTGAAGTAATTACTGTAGGAGATTCTGAGGATTGATCGACGTCAACACCAATTACTTTTTTACCAGCGGTATCTGCTGCTGCCATAACTGAGTTTCCAACACCACCACCACAAGCAAAGATTATTTCTGTTCCTTCATTGTACCAAGCCGATGCAATGGTTTGATTTTCTGGTGTTGCATCAAAGTTTCCAACATAGGTGTATTTAATATCAATGGCATTACTTCCTAGTCCCATTTCGGTCGCTGCATATTCAGCCCCTTGGATAAATCCATAACCAAAACGTACTACTGCTGGAACTGCCATTCCACCCATGAAACCAAGTTTTGTGTAGCCATCTTTAACTGCTGCATAGCCTGCTAAAAATCCTGATTGTTCCTCTGCATAGAAAATAGAAAGGGTATTTTCTGCAATCACTGGATTATAATCCCCATTATGAGGAACGCCATCAATTAAGATAAATTTAACCTCTGGATATTTTGTTTGGCTATCAAAAATTGCAGTTTCAAACAAAAATCCTGGAGTTACAACTACTTTAGCGCCATTTTGAACAGCTAAATCAATGGATGACTTGTAAGCATCTGTTGTTTTTTCTGAAGGCTTGTAGTATTTACTTGTAATCCCAAATTCTTTAGCGTATTTTTCAACACCTTCCCAAGTTCCTTGGTTAAAGGATTTGTCATCAATGGTACCCACATCGGTAATCATTGCCAATTCATATCCTGAATCTTTTGACTCTCCTCCATTGCCAGAGCTTGAGCAACCCGCCAAAACACCAACACACAATATTAAGCTTAAAAACAGTACAACAACTTTTTTCATCTTTCATTCTCCTAACTTTTTATTTATTATTTAAAAGCTCTTTTGAGCTAAAAGAGAAGGGTAACATTTCTTCAAGTGAATACATCTTGAAGTCTTCTAGGTTTTTAGCTAAAATCACTTTAAAATCTTTTTCACAAAATTCAACCATGGTTTGGCGGCAAACCCCGCAGGGGGATGCATAATCAATTTCAGATTCTAAAGCATCTTTTTTCTTTCCCACAATGGCAATCATGCTAAAATCTCGTATACCTTCTGAAACAGCTTTCGAAAAAGCCGTTCTTTCTGCACAAATTGTTGGAGTAAAGGATACGGATTCAATATTACATCCTGTAAAAATTTCTCCTGTTTTCGCAAGTAACGCTGCTCCAACACAAAAGTTGGAATATGGGGAATAAGCATTCTTTTGAACTTCGATGGCTTTTTTAATGAGCATTTTTATGGTTCTTTCTTCATTATTCATCTTATTCTGCCAATTCCAATGTCATTTCCATCATTTGAGTAAAGGTCGTTTGTCTTTCCTCTGCGGTTGTTGCTTTTCCTGTTAATATCTCATCAGAAATAGTTAAAACACAGAGTGCCTTTTTCCCAGCCCGTGCTGCATTCATATAGAGGGCAGCTGCTTCCATTTCTACTGCCAAAACTCCCATGTTTTTCCATGGTGTAATATCAGGTGTATCACTGTAAAAGGTATCGGAAGATAAAATGTTTCCAACCTTAACGTCTATTCCTTTTGACCGTCCAATGCTCACGACCTTTTCTAAAAGGTCAAAGTTGGCAATGGGAGCAAAGGTTCCAGGAAAATTGTATTGGTGAGCGTAATTAGAATTTGTACATGCTCCCATTCCAATAATAATATCTCCAATTTTTGCCTCTTCACTCATTGAGCCAGCTGTTCCCACCCGAATAATACTATCAACATCATAAAAGTTGAAAAGTTCGTAAGAATAAATCCCAATGGAGGGCATTCCCATACCGCTTCCTTGAACTGAAATTTTTCTTCCTTTATAAGTTCCTGTATAGCCATACATGCCTCTGACCGAATTATATTGTACTGGATTTTCTAAATATGTTTCCGCAATAAACTTTGCACGAAGTGGATCACCAGGCATCAGCACTGTTTTTGCGATCTCACCTTTTTTTGCAGTGAGATGTGGGGTAGGTAAATTCATAAAGTCCTCCTTTAAATCTTATTTTTATTTTAACAACGGGTAAAAACTTTTCCCAATGGGATAATCGGAGGTATTAATTCCAAAGTTATCAAGAATGGTCATTCCTATGTCCGCAAAACTTTTGAGATCATCTAATCTTCCCGATGCTTCAAACATTTTGGAATAAATAAGAACCGGTACCCACTCTCGGGTATGATCTGTTCCCTTAAACGTTGGATCATTTCCATGATCTGCAGTTATTATTAATAAGGTTTTCTCATCCATTACTTCCATTAATTCTCCTAATTGAGAATCAAAAGCCTCAAGTGATTCTTTATATCCTTGGGGGTCTCTTCGATGCCCATATAAGCTATCAAAGTCCACAAGGTTAACAAAAACAAGTCCCACCTGTTTATTTTCCTTTTCCAGAGCGATGGCAGCTTCCATTCCCATGGCATTCGTTTTCGATTTTATGACTTCTGTGATCCCTTCTCCTGAAAAAATATCATTGATCTTTCCCACAGAAACAACATCAAACTCATGATCTTTTAAATCGTTTAAAATGGTTTTTGTTGGAGGGCATATTGCATAATCATGGCGATTTGTGGTTCTTTCGTATGGGCCATCCCCTCTAAAGGGTCTTGCAATAATTCTTCCTACTTTATATTCTTCTCTTAACGTAATTTTTCTGGCAATTTCACACACTCGATATAATTCTTCTAAAGGAATAAAATCTTCGTTAGCGGCAATTTGTAAAACACTGTCCGCTGAAGTGTAAAGGATCAGAGCCTTTGTTTTTTTATGTTCTTCTCCTAAGGTTTCTAAGATCTCTGTGCCTGAGGCTGAATAGTTTCCAATGAACTTATGCCCTGTTTCTTTTTCTAATTCCTCTATCAAAGGTCTTGGAAAACCATTCTCCGTAAATGTTTTAAAAGGTTTTTCTGTTAAAACTCCGGTCATTTCCCAATGTCCGGTAAGGGTATCTTTCCCATTAGAGGCTTCTGCCGCCCTTGTGTAGTAGCCTGCTGGTTTTGGGTTTTCTTTCATTTTTTTTAATTTCTTTAGATTTGACAACCCAATACGCGACATATTTGGAAGTACTAATCCCTCTGTAACATTGTCGATATTCCCCATTGTATCGGAATTTAAATCTCCAAATTTTTGTGCATCAGGTAATGCGCCTATCCCTACTGAATCGATTACAATTAAAACAATTCTATTATTCATCTTTATTTCCATCCTTTTGGAAAGGGTCTTCAGAATTAATACCCTTCCACTTCTTTTCCATTTACAATTTTAACAATGGAACTTGTTCCCAATCGGGATGCCTTATTATTAATAAAATTTTCTGCATCTTCGATAGATTTTATCCCACCTGCGGCTTTAATTTTAACCCCTTTTCCAATGTACTTTCCAAAAAGCTGGATATCTTCAAGGGTTGCTCCACCCGTACTAAAACCTGTTGAGGTTTTAATATAATCCCCACCGGCTTCGGTTACACATTGGCACATCTTTATTTTTTCTTCTTCTGTTAACAAACAAGTCTCTATGATTACTTTTAAAACATTTTCTTTACAGGCAGCTTTAACTGCTTTAATATCCGCAATCACTTCGTTCCAAAGCCCTTCTCTTATCAAACTTAAATTGGCTACCATATCAATTTCGTCAGCACCATTTTTAATGGCATCTTCTGTTTCAAAAACCTTGGTAGCTGTTGTGTTATAACCATTTGGAAATCCGATAACTGTACAAATTTTAACTTTTCCACCAACATATTCTTTTGCTCTTTTAACAAAGAACGGTGGAATACACACGGATGCCGTTTTATATTTCATTCCATCGTCACAGATTTTTTTTATGTCTTCCCAAGTCGCTGTTTGAGAAAGCAAGGTATGGTCAACCTTAGATAATATTTCTTTGATATCCATCATTTTTCTCCTTTGATTTTATGTTGTTATTTTAACATTTTTATGTTTGAAAGTCAACATTTACTTTTCTCTTTCCTTACTACCTTGTTTTTCATTTCCTTATTGATTAGAAATTTTGGTGATTTTCTATTTTTATGTTATAATTACAACAATTAACTTTGATAAAGGAGCATTCTTAATGGGTAAAAAGAACGAACGTCTAAAAAGAATTCTAGAGAACCTCAAAACAAATAATGGCGCTTCAGTGAAAACTCTTTCTCAAACTTTTGGAGTTTCGGAAATGACCATTCGGCGTGACCTTGAAACACTAAAAAGCAGCCAGTTGGTAACCCTATTTCATGGTGCTGCAATCTATAATCCCGATTCTGATTCAGAGTATTACGACCTCACAAAAAAGAAGATACACATGGAAAGGGAAAAAGATTCCATTGGAAAAGTAGCCGCTCAACTCATTGAACCAGGGGATACCATTATATTAGATGTAGGAACGACCACTGAAAAGGTTGCTAAATATATACCCTTCGAAGCCCCAATATCAACAATTTGTTTTACAGTAAACACCCTCAATGAAATTCTTAAAAAAAATGTTCAACGTTTGCTTTTTGGTGGTGGCAACTATCACTCCAATACCCAAATGTTTGAATCGAGCGAAAGCCTTGAAATGATTAAAAAAGTAAGGGCAAGTAAATTTTTTGTTTCTGCCGCCGGGGTTAGTAAAGATCTTGGTATTACCTGTGCCAATATGTACGAGGTTGACACAAAACTCAAGTGCCTCTCTTCAGCCTTAACAAAAATTCTGGTCGTCGACTCTACCAAACTTGGGCAAGTAAAAGCTGCTTATTTTACCAATCTGGAAGCCATCGATGTCGTCGTTACGGATTCTGGCATTTCAAATGAGTGGATCGAAATTATTAAGGGACTGAATATCACATTGCATATTGCAAAAACAACTTAAATGCTCTTGATAATCCCTTTAATCAACTTTGTAAATTTTTCTGAACCCTGTTGAGTTACCTCAATTACTTCGGCATGATCTAAAGGCTGATCTAATATTCCTGCTGCCATGTTTGTTAAGCAAGAAATTCCAAGCAAAGGTAATCCTGCATGGGCTGCCACAATGGCTTCTGGCGCTGTCGACATTCCAACGGCACTTGCTCCTAAAATCTGAGCCATTCGGACTTCAGCTGGTGTTTCATAACAAGGTCCACTAAAATAAGCATAAACCCCTTTACGTAGAGGAATATCAAGGTTTTTTCCGCACTTTTCAGCAAGATTAATGAGTTCTTTATCATAAGCATTAGAAACATCTGGAAATCGTGGTCCTAATCTATCATCATTTTCTCCAATAAGAGGATTATTTCCACTAAGGTTAAGATGATCACTGATAATCATTAAATCTCCAGGTTGATAATCTGTGTTGCAACAACCCGCCGCATTCGTTACAATGATTGATTCTACCCCAAGGGCTTTCATCACATAGACTGGAAAAGTTATTTCCGCCATCCCTTGGCCTTCATAATAATGAAAACGTCCTTGCATCGCAACAACGATTTTCCCTTCTAACTCACCAATAACTAACCTTCCGGAATGACCTTGAACGGTTGAAACCAGAAAATTTGGAATCTCTTGATAGTCTAAAACGATTGCATTTTTGCATTCATCTCCAAGAATTCCAAGACCTGATCCTAAAATTAAGCCAAGGGTTGGCTTAAGCGGTGTTTTACTTTTAATAAATTCACAGGTTTCTAATACCTGCTCAAACTTGTTATTCATATCCATCTCCCATTAATTATTGTTTTATTGCGTTTCTTTATCTGATTTTATTTAAAAATTTAGATAAAGTAAAGGACATTTGTCCTTAAAATAAATTTTACAACTCTGGAGGTTACTGAATGGACTTTAAAAATGAGCTCAAACAATGTTTAGAACATTGTGACCCTACAATTGCTAAACACTTTGAGACAATTAGTATCAAGCCAAACCAATCGATTATGGAACAAAACGAAAAGCATCCCCACACCTATATTATCACTGAAGGCTTTGTTCGTATTTTTCAAGAAGATTTGCGTGGGGAGCCTCTTCTATACTCAATTTTAGACTCCTGGGATTTTATCGGAGAAATGGAAGCCATTGCCGAAACAAAGGCACTTTGCAACGTAACTGCTGCTGGGAATTGTCAACTGATTCGTCTAAAGAAAGAATTGTTTTTAGAATGGCTTACTAAAGATCCTCGTTTTAATTTTTGTGTGATGAACCGTCTTTGTACAAAGCATTCAGATACAATGAATATGTCATACAATAACATCAAATACCCCATTGAACGCCGTTTACTTTTAATTCTTCAAAGGGAAGCTCCCACGAAAAGCTTCCCTTCTAAAGATATTTTAGTCGACCTTTTGGGAACCAATATTCGAAGTCTAAATCGGGCAATTCGAAGCTTATGCGCCAAAGGCATTGCTATTTCAAATAAAGGGAAACTCGAAATTCTTGATGAAGATAAATTTCAAAAGTCCCTAAAATTTTAAGATTTAAATCGACGAGGTGAAACCATTGCAAATCAATCGACTCTTTGAAACCATCTATTTACTTCTTAATAAAAAAACAATCACCGCCCGAGAGCTTGCAGAACATTTTGAAGTATCCACTCGAACCATTTATCGGGATATTGAAATACTAAGTGGTGCAGGTATTCCAATCTATCAAAGCCGAGGGAAGGGTGGCGGAATACGGTTAATGGACCACTACATTCTTAACAAATCGATGTTAACCGACTCGGAACAACAGAATATTCTTTCTGCACTTCAAGGATTTACTGCTTTAAAACTCCCTGAAATTGATCCGACCCTCCAGAAATTAGGGGCCATTTTTAATAAACAAAAACAGCCATGGATCGATGTTGATCCCTCTCATTGGGAAAGCAACTGTCTTGAACGGGAAAAATTTGAACTCTTAAAGTCAGCCATTTTGTCGTCTCATAAACTTACCTTTGATTATGCTAATTTTTATGGGGAAGAAAGTAAGCGACTTGTTGAACCTCTACAAATCTATTTTAAAGAAAAATCTTGGTATCTCAAATCCTTTTGTAATCACCGTGATGATTATCGTACATTCAAAATTTCTCGTATGACCAACCTTGAGATTCAAAAAGAAACCTTCACTCGAGAGATTAATGAATCTTTGGGCATTCAAATCCCACCAGAAAAATTAATTACTTTTAAACTAAAATTTGACCCTCTTATTATTAATCGTATTCGCTCGGAGTTTGACCCCAGCCTAATTTCACGCGACTCTGAGGAAAATTTTCTTGTGACCGTTGATCTCCCATTTGAAGAATGGACCTGTGGTTATTTAATGTCCTTTGGACCATGGTGCGAAGTCTTGGAACCCCTTCATGTTCGAAAAATGATCAAAGAACGTTACGAAGCTGGCCTAAAAAAATATCAATAGTTTTTATATTTTTTTACCCATATTTTCAACGTTTCTCGTCTTTTTTATTTGCATTTATTTCTTGAGCGTATATAATAGGATGAAAAGGAGTTTTATATGAATATGAAGAAACCTTTATCGATTTTTTTTCTTGTTTTCATGATATTTTTCACCCTAACCTTCCCTGTTCTAGCTGCCACTGAGAACCCTGATGGCAGTGTAACCCTAAAAATAATCCACACCAACGACATTCATGCTCGGTACGATTATTCCCCTGGAAAAGCCATTGGATTTAGTCGCTTAAAAACAATCAAGAATCAAGAAAATCCAGACCTCACCGTAGATGCTGGGGATCTTTTCCATGGTCTTTCTTTTGCTACCATTGAAACTGGTGGTAGCATTGCTGAAATCATTGCCTCCATTGGTTACGATGCCATGGCTCCTGGGAATCATGACTTTAACTACGGGAGCAGTCGCTTAAAAACTTTAGGTGATATGGCTGGCACTTCTATTCTAGGTGCCAATGTCGTGGAGACCACCAGCGGCTCTGACTTTTTTAATGACCCGTTCTTGATTAAATCCATTTCTCTTTCCAATGGAGATCCCATAAAAATTGGAGTATTTGGCTTAATCAGTCCCGACATTTATAGTGGTACTGCCCCAGCCAATGTGGCTGGATTAAGTTTTGGTTCGGACCCCTCTATTATCCAAACTGCCCAAACCACTGTTGATGAACTAAAGGCACTAGGATGCGATGTGGTTATTGCCTTAATGCACGTTGGAGATTCCACCAATGGCATTCTTCGGAGTGATACCATTGCAATGAATGTCCCTGGGATTGATGTCATTATTGACGGACATACCCATGACCTTGAAAACACGCTTGTCAATAATACCCTTATTGTTCAAACTGGAAAATATTTTGAAAATGTTGGACTTCTCGAATTAAACTTAACCAAAAACAATCCCTCCTATGTCGTTTCAGCCAAAAGCGAAACTCTCATTTCTGCTAACGACGCAGCGCTCATTTCCTCTGATCCTGGAACGGATTCCCTCATTCAAGCCATTAAGGATCGTCAAGAACCTATCCTAAATGAAGTGGTTGGCGAAACCCCTGTAACTCTGGATTGGAGTTGGGAAAAAATACGAACCCAAGAGCTTAACCTTGGTCGGGTCGTAACGGATTCCTATCGTTTTGTAGCCAATGCTGATATTGGCATTGATAGCGCTGGTGGCATTCGATCTCAAATTCTAGCTGGCCCCATTACCAAAGGCAATGTTATTGATGTGCTTCCTTTTGGAAATTACCTTGTTACAAAAGAGATTTCAGGAGCAGACATTGTTGCCATGCTTGAAAAAAGCCTTCAAGTTCAAATCGAAAATAATGAAGCCAACAATGTCGTCGGTAGTAGTTGGCCTTCCAATAGTGGAAGCGTCCTCCAATGGAGTGGTATTTGTGGAAATTACGATTTGGCACGACCCTTTGGGGAACGTATTTTACAAGAGACCCTATACGTGGGAGAGGAACCCTTCAATCCAGCCCGTTTATATGTTGTTGCCGCAAGCAATTTTCTCGGAACTAGTGATGATTATCCTCCCTATCGGGATGCCGAAATTATTAATGAATATTCCAGCTGTGACGAAGCCCTCATTACGTATTTCCAAAATGCAAGTCAAGAACGCTTTTTAACCGCTGTTAATATTCCTAATTTAACCCCATGGAATCCAGTTCCAGAGCCTCCTTTCCCCATCCCAATTCCAAAGCCAAACAATCCAGAAGGGAAGGCAAGTTCTTCTAATCCTAAGACTGGATACCCCAATCGGTTTCAATTTTTCGAGATTAAATTTTAGAAAATAAAAAAGAAAGGCTGATGATCGCCTTTCTTTTTTTATTCTAAAATTCGATTTTTTTTCTTTTCGCCTTATTTTTAAGCATTATATCCCTATTGTTATGTTAAACTAACCAAAATAATAAATGCAAAGAGGTTTCCAATTGAAAATTGCCATCGTTGATGATTCGAAACAAGATCAATCCCTGTTACTTAACCATCTCAATACTTTTTTAAACAATCACACCAGTGCCCCACTACCGAAAATTTCTGTTTACGATACTTCTACGGATTTTTTAGAGGAATTTAGTGCAGGCTTTTTTGATCTGATTTTTTTAGATATTTATATTGACCAATTAACAGGTCTTGATTTAGCAGAAAAAATTCGCAGTAAAGATAAAACCTGCCTCATCATTTTTTCTACAATTAGCCCTGAACATGCGATTGATGGCTATAACTTTCAGGCAACTCATTATTTATTAAAACCCTATACCTACAAAAGTATTGAAAAGGCACTTTTTTTATCTGAGCTTTTTACTGATAAAAAATATGGCCCTTACATCACCGTAACTACCCAGCGTATTTCACGTAAGATTCTTGTTGATGAAATTGTTTTTACCGATTATTACAAACATTATATTTATATTCATCTTAAAAATAAAGAAATCCTTAAAATCTATCTTACCTTCCGGGACTTTTCTGAATTACTTTCTTGCTACCCACAGTTCCTTTGTTGCTACCGTGGTTGTCTTGTAAACATGGATTATATCAGCCGAGTTTTAGAGCGGGATTTTCTGCTCACAACAAACGAACATGTACCTTTTAGAAAGCCAAATAAAAAAGAAATCCTTGAGCATTATCACCATTATGTTTTTCAAAAATCCATTTGAGCAATCCAAATCCTTAGCCTTTTTAATCCTTAGGTTCTAAAAAAATGGAAGCTCGAAATTGCTTCTCTTTTTCCTCAACTTGAAAAGTGGCACTTCCATTGTACTTCTTAGCAACACTTTCAATGGAATTTAATCCAATTCCTTTTTCAGACACGCGCTTTGTGGAAAGGAGGGTATCCTTGCCTCGAATGATTTCACCTTCATATGGATTTTTTACAATAATGACTAAGCCATGGGAGGTTAGTTTAGCATTAACCTCAACTTCCTTTGGTTTCTTTGTTATTTTTTGGCATGCTTCAACTGCATTTTCTAAAAGATTCCCAAAGACAATGCAAAGGTCTGTTTCCTCAATTCCCAATTGATTGGGAACCCTAAAATTTGTGATCATCTTTATTCCACTAACTTCTCCTTGCTGCTTATAATAAAGAACCATTGCATTGATTGCCTTGTTTTCAGTCAAGATTTCAAAAGTATTTCCCAAAATAACCTGCTTATATTTTTGGATATAAGTCGTTAATTCTTGATATTCTTCCTGACGGTTGTAGAATTCAATAAGTGCAATGTGCTGTCTTAAATCATGTTGGAGACGTTTTGTTTCTTCGATACGATTCATCTGAAGTTCATACTGTTTTCTCTGAATATTTAAGCTTATTTTTGAAAATTCAATTTCTTTTTCCATCAAAAAATTTTCTTTCAGTACTTTAAAGAGACTTCCCCAAAGAATATTCCCAATAAACAACATTAATATAAAATTTCCAAATTCTGTAAACCATAAAAACCGTGCTGGCTCAAAAAGTGGGTACCAACGATCCATGATTAGGCTAATTCCAAAAATTTCTACACCAATAAATAAGGGCTTACTATAGACTTTGTTTTTATAAACTGCCATCCCTGATGAAACTAAAAAATAGCCTGCCACCACCCATTTATAACCATCAACTAATTTTCCATACATTAACATTAGATTTAGCTGATCATTAATTAGAAAAAGTGGAACCCCCACCGAGATAACACACATTAAAAAACCGATACTCAAAAAGAAGTAACTAATTCCTTTTTTTTGTTCGCAAATTTTTGAATAAAGATGGATTAGAATGAGCATAAACCCAAAATATCCAAGACTCTGAATACTAAATCCTGGTTGCACATCTCCCGGAAAAAGCGTTTGCCAAATTGGAAATCCGGTATAAATTGCAAAGAAAAGACCTAGCAATAAAAAATCAATGGCATAAATCTTTTGATTTTCCTTCAGTTTTCTTCCTAATGGAATACTTAATAGCCCAATAAAAATGGCAATTAAACAAAATAATAACTGAAAAATAAACCGTGTATTTAATAGTTGACTAACCTTTTGAGGACTTCCAAAGCAAGGAGGATAGATTAACCCACTATAAAGGTGACTATAATCCGTTGCTCCTATAATAATTTCTACCCGATCCTTGGCTTTAAATGCAATCAATCCATTTTGTATCTCAGGCTGATAATCTACAGGATCTGGATTTCCTTTTCCTTGATAACTTTCTCCATTAATAAATATGTCATACGATGAAAAAATAATGGGGCATTCAAGCATATACTCTTTTTCAACTGGTGGCAGCAACAAGGTGATGCGATAGGTTGCGCTTCCTTGTGGCGAACTTTGATCTACTTGCAAATTTTCAAAGCCTCCATATTGACCAATAAAAATAGCCTCTTTTTCTGGAAGCTGATTTGCCTCAAAGTTTTCTGGTGTAAGTAAAACGTTTCTATAGAGTTCCCATCCATCAACTAAAAAGATGGTTTCATCCTGAAAATCAAAAGTTCTTAAATCGACTTCCCCTGTCTGAGTGGATGGATAATAGTGTGTATATTTGTTGTCGTATTCATAAAGAAGGCGAAAAAAAGCAATGGTCGCTCCTGCCACCACAAAAATAATAATCGCAAATTTTAGAATCTTCTTTTGCTCTTCATTCATTTTTGAATTCCCTTATTTAAAAATAACCAACCAATACCCAAAACAACCATTGCAGATATTAATGCAAGTGGCCAGAAATAATTATCGTTCTTCTTTTCATACCCATCTTCAATATTACTTTCTTTTATTTTATCTTCATTTTTATGTAAAGAATTCTGAATGCTTTCTTTAGGACTTTCCATCTCTTTTTCCGTAAAAATTTCAACTGTATCCCTTCGTCTCTCAGATTTCAAATTGCTGTTTTCTTTGGAAATATCTACCATTGATTCTTGGTTCTCTGGTAATCCTTCTCTAAAAATAGGTGTCTCCTCTTTTAATTCCTCCTCAATGATTGGCGGTTTT
The DNA here is from genome assembly GCA_051649025.1 of Eubacteriaceae bacterium. Taxonomy (GTDB): domain Bacteria; phylum Bacillota; class Clostridia; order Eubacteriales; family Eubacteriaceae; genus Acetobacterium. The sequence goes on along the minus strand of JBOFGH010000028.1, from coordinate 45,704 downwards.
ACATTGGTTGGTGGCAATACTTGTTCCCCTCGGTCGCCACCATCTCGATCTCCCGAACGAAAGGATACTTTTATATCTCCATCCTTAACCAATACCATTAATTCTTCGGTTTTTGTTCCACGATATTCGATATAAAATCCATAAAGAACATCAACTTCCAATCCATTTAAATCGATGATTAATGCGTTATTAGAAACATACACCCGATCATCTTGAGTTGTTTTTTCCCATACACCCTCTTCTTTCGATTTCCAAATAATGATATTTTCTGTATCCGTCACTGTCATTAACCATCCACAATAAAGGTGTGTGTTCTGAATTTTTGGTACACTAATGTCAATTCGGTTGTTTTCCATAACATAAACCCAGATTTTTACCGTTTCATAACCTTCAATATCAATTCCTGGTGGAAAAAAACACTGCCCTGTTATTTCACGCCACCCAAGCTGATTCGTATTAACGGTTTCAAGCTCCCACTTAATTCTGTATGAAAATCGGTCTCCTGCTTCGGTTACAAACCCCTCATTGTAAGAGAATAAGCTTAAATTGATTGGTTGTTGATATTCCAGAATCACTGGATCAAATGTATTCTCAATTCCTTTAATTTTTTCAGTTCCCTTTTCATTAGCATCATAAATAATCACAGGGATTTTGCCTGTGTTACTCCCACTTGCAAATGTATATCCTTGACCTAATTGAATTTCACCTTCAATTAAATAACGCCCTAGAATGTTGCTTGGCACTTCCTGAATTTTCCAAATAACTGGTAACTCCATCAATGCGCTTCTACTGGTTTTACCTATAACCGTTTCTGGCAATCCTGAAATTTCTTCGTTTATTTCAAAAATCTGAGCTGAAAAATGATTGAAATAAGTTTCCACAATCTCAATGCTTTTTACGACTTCTATCTTTTGATTCACAACTCTAAGTTCGTCGCTAATCCCAATCCCTTGAGGGGGGATGAGTGTTCCTTGAATCATTATCTTCCCTAAAACATTGCTATCCACACCGGATAACTCCCAGATCACGGGAATCCACTCTGCATTTGACTCTCCATCCCTGAGAACGTAGCACAAAAGACTTTGGGGCAAAACATCAAAGGATTCTCCTTGTAAAATTGTGATGTCATGAATTTCTTGGACTAACCAAATTTTATTATTCTCAGGTATGTTTCCTCCAAAAACAGGATTTCCTGTAAAGAATATCACAACAAAAAACAGGATGCTCTTCATTCCAATATTTTTCATCTCTTCATTTCCTTTTTCTTATTATTTCTGTTTAACTTGCTTTTTTCATTTTTCATTTAATTATAATTCATTTTTTATAATTTTATATTATTTTTGAGTAAAAAACAACGACTTCAAGTAAACGCCATTGCAAGAACTCCCCTGATTACTTATAATGTGTAACATCTAGAGAAGAAAAGCAAGGATTGATCTATCCATCTTTTGTGCTAGCTTCTTGAAATTCTATGAAAGGAGTATTCAAATGAAAAAAGTTTTAAGTTTAGGAATGGTATTATTTTTGGCCCTATTTCTTGTTGGTTGTGGTGGCGGAAATTCTAGTTCTTCATCAGATGAAGAGGTTTACTTAGATTTCTTATGTATTAATCAAACCGGTGGAACGATCGAAAAATTGTATGTAGCAGCATCCGAATCTGATAAATGGGGTGAAAACGTTCTAGTTCCTGGTACAAACTTCCCAACAGGAACTCAAGTAGAAATAACCTTTGATCCTACTCAAACATCGAAACTCTGGGATATCCGCATTGAAGACGCAAGCGGTAATGCGATTGACTTCCCAGGAATTGATCTTTCTGTCGTCTCTGAAGTTACCCTCTATTTCGACGGTACTAACGCAACCGCCGAAACAAAATAACAAAATTAAAAATAAACAGAAGGAAAAAATGAGCACTCATTTTTCTCCTTCTGTTTATTTTTTACCAACAATTAAATCATTAAATCTTTTTTATTGAAAATTAAAACCCCAACACCGTATAAAACCAGGGCAATTCCCACTAAAATACCAAAATACAAAAGAATATTATCTCCATGAATAATATCTTTAGGATTAAATAAGCTAAAAATCGTGAAGTACCGTAGAAACTCTAAGTCTTTATTTGCATTAGAAAGCATTTGTATTAATAAAAATAAAATGGGGAGTCCCGCTCCTAGGGCCAATGAATTTTTTGTGTCACTAAATAAACAAGAAGCAAAAAAGCAAATCCCACCAATGGCATAATGCAATAATAAAACCCCTAAATTAAGTAATAAAAAGGCCTTTACATCCAGTAAACCGCTAAACTTTATCTGACAAAAGATAACCCCTAGAAGAGTGACAAATCCCACAAGCAAAGTAATCACCGTAAGTAAAAATATTGCCTGAGTGGTCACAATTTTACGTCGACTATTTGGTGAAGCAAGTAAGTAAGCCATGGATCCTTTGTCGACTAATCCTGCCACAAGCTTATTTCCTAAAATAATGGTGCATATCATCGGAAAGGCCAACATGAGTAGTCCATAAAAATAAGATGATAAAAATCCAACAAGAGAGGTATCTGTTAAAGTAAATCCCATTGCGTTTAAAAGCTCTGGTGATAACTTCATCGATGCCAAAGTATCGAGTAAGTCCAGATTCTTAGGATCGTACATATTTGCAATAATAGAAAAATAGAGGGTTAACACAACCATGAAAATTAAAATTAATTTGTAATTTGATTTCATTGTTTTCCTAAAAAGCGTCAAACTAATCATTTCTTTTGCCTCCGTAATACGCCATAAAAATCTCTTCTAGATTTTGAGAAACCTCATCCAAACCAATAACATCATGACGATAAAGGGCTGTGGTGAAATTTTTTAGATTGCCACTCACCGCCACATTTACAATATACTGATGGATTCCAAGTACATTGATGGGTTCTTGTGCAAAGGCATACGCCTCCTCAACCGTATTAAAAGAAACCGCGTACACCTTTCGCTGTGCTGCTTTTAGTGCCTTCACCGTTTCAATGGCAACAAAACGACCATTTTTTATGATGCCAACACGATCACAGGTTTTTTCAACCTCTTCAAAGCTATGAGAAGACATCAAAATGGTTTTTCCCTGTTCCTTTTGATGCAAAATAAGATTGATAAATTTACTCTGCATCAGGGGATCCAGGCCGCTGGTTGGTTCATCTAAAATCAAGGTTGATGGATTGTGCATAAAGGCACAAACAATCCCAATTTTCTGTTTCATTCCCTTAGACATTTTTTTAATTTTTCCTTTAGGATCGAGCTCAAAATATTTGATTAGAGCTTCCATAATTCTAAAATCCTTTAGCCCTCGCATCTCAGCCATGTATTTTAAAAACTCAATGCCTTTCATCTCATCAAAAAAAGCAATTTCCCCTGGAAGATAACCTAAATCTTTTTGAATGATCGATGCTTTTTTTCTACAGTTGAGCCCATCAATCGTACAATAACCTTTTCCAGGATTGGAAAAACCAAGCAACTGACGAATGGTGGTTGTTTTTCCAGCACCATTTGGCCCCAGATAGCCAAAGACTTCCCCTTTATTAATCCTAAAACTTAAATCGAAAATTCCTTTGTTATCTCCATAATCTTTTGTTAAATTATGTACTATTATTTCACTCACTTTAATGCTCCTTATTTGTTGGATGTCTGACAACTTCCAAACCATTAAATAATCCTTACCAACGATTATAACAGTATCAGTTACTACATTCAATTGTTTTTATAAAAGCCCCATGAATCAAAATCATACTTTTAATTCATGGGGCTTTTATAAAAAATCTTAGTTCTTTAATTCACAACTATTGCATCGTTGATATGAAAGGGGTAATTCTAACCGACTTACTTCCATTAAATCTTTATTGAGTAAAATCTCTTTTGTTTTTCCATCTGCAAAAATCTCTCCATTTCGCATCACAATCACACGATTGCAAATTTCGAGAGCCATATCCAAATCGTGGGTAGCTATCAGTTGTGTAAATCGGAGATGTCTTAATGCTTCTATTACTTTTCTTCTCGCAGTAGGATCGAGAAATGATGTGGGTTCGTCCAACAAAATAAGTTTTGGATGCATCGAAAGCACTGTGGCAATCGCTACCCTTCTTTTTTCTCCTCCCGATAACTTTTGAGGCATTCGATTTTTAAGCTCTAAAATATTTAATGACTTCAAAGCCTCATTCACATGATTTTCTACCATATCTTCTGCTAACCCTTCATTCCTTGGGCCAAAAGCAACATCGTCATAAACTTTAGTCATGAAAAGTTGATCATCGGGATTTTGAAATACCATCCCGATCTTTTTTCGTATTTCTCGAAAGTTTTTCTTTTCCACAATTACGCCATCCATTTCAATTAGCCCACTTTCAATTGGTACAATTCCCATAATCAGTTTATATAGTGTGGATTTTCCTGCGCCATTTGCCCCAACAAGAGCCACCCGTTCTCCTTCAATAATACTTAAACTAACGTGGTTAATTGCTTTATGTCCATCTGAATATGCATAATTTAAATCTTTTATCTTTAACAAAATATTTCTCCTTAAAATAATCCCCCAATATAGGAACTGAAATCGAAAAGTCTCAACCCAATCATCCCTGTGCAACAAGCCACTAAAAGAGCACTTTCGGAAAATCTCAACTTTTTCACTTTCACAAAATGGTACCCTCCATCAAATCCTCGACATTTCATCGCCTCATAAATATTGTCTGCTCGGATAAAACTTTTTAATAAAAGTTGTCCAACAAAGATTCCCATATCTTGCATCTTAATCGCCTTTTGGCTTGGGGCTCTAAGTCGATAGGCAATTGTCATATTAGAAACTTGCTCCAAAAGCACGGATATATAGCGATAGGTTAACATCAGTTGAATAACAAAAATCTTAGGAATTTTCAATTTTAATAAAGTATATGCAATTTGTGGTAAAGGGGTTGTTGCAATTAGAATCAAAACACTCATCACTGTTAACATAGTTTTAACCATAATAGAGAAGAAAGAAATCCAACCTAAGGTTACGGTAAATCCACCCAAAACAAAAGCTGGTGTTTGATTAAAAATAATATTTGATACCCCTGCAAAAAAGGAAAAGGGAAGTGCAATGAGCAATCGCTTTAAAAGGGGCCTAAAGGGGATCTCCCCTAACGTCATCATTATGGCTGGATATATGCTAAAAGAAATAAGCCCAGTAATGGCAAAAGGAGGGTATGAAACAACAACGACAATCATGACTAAGGTCATGATCAATTTAACCAAAGGGTGAATACGATGAATGCTCGTATTCTTTTCAGATAATGTTTCTAAAAAATTGATCGTATCCATTGAAGTTGTAATTGTCGACATCTTTTCTCCCTATTTTTTCTCTATTTTGCTTACAGTGTCGTTTTTATCTAAACGATAATTCTCTATTAGCTAATCTAACACAACCTTTATGAACTTTCTCCTAGTAGCCGATGCACAATTTTATGAATTAGATCCTTCATCTTCTTTTGCTTTTCTTTTTTTAATTCCGTAAATCAAGAAACCAATACCTCCAACTATGACAAGCGTAACTCCAGAACCTACAAGTCCAGAAACACTTGTCCCAAAAGAAGAGCCTTCTTCTCGATTTTTAAGTCCATAATCTGGCAAAAGTGCTACCGATTCCTGAATTCCACTAACTGTTTCATAAATCTCTCCTTGGGTTTCCAATTCTGCAGTGCCAGCCACATTCTGAAGAGCCCATTCTAGCCCATCAGGATTTGAAGAGGCAAACAAAGAAACGCCACCACCGAGAATCAAAGCAAATGCTAATAGGATTCCTAAAGTTCTATTTGAACTACCTTTAACTTTATCATCCTTATTCCCAACATTATGCTCCAAAAGTTCCGGTTGCATTTTGTAAATAAAAACTAAAATTCCAGCAGTCACTAACCCTTCAATAAAACCAATGACTAAATGAACAGGTATCATTAATCCCATAAATGCTGCAAAAGGTAGCTCCGTAATCCCAGATGCCAACGTTTCTAAAACAACTGAAAATGCACCAAGGGCTAATGCAAGCACCACGGAAACAACTGAGGCAATAGAAATCCGTTTTGGGGTTACTCCCTTTTTCATCAAAGGCTTAAATACAAATGGATATACTAAAAGACAGGCGTAAAAGCCTAAGTTCCAAATATTTGCTCCTAAAGCAAGTAATCCTCCATCGGCAAAAAGAAGAGCCTGAATTAATAAAACAGCAGCTAAAGTAAGAAACGCTGGATATGAACCTAACAAAGCAGCTAATAAAATTCCGCCCCCAATATGTCCACTGGACCCTGTTCCAGGGATTGTAAAGTTGATCATTTGCCCTGCAAAGATCACCGCCCCCATAACTCCCATAATTGGAATTTTCTTCTCATCAAAATCATTTTTGCATTTATAAGCGGAGTAGCCAATTGCTCCCACGCTTGCTATTAGCATGATTCCCCCGACTTCTGGGGAAACTAAAGCGTCTGCCATGTGCATGTTCATTCCTCCTAAATAAAATAGATTAAACAAAAAACCATGAAGAAACAAGCTTACTTCTGCAAGCTCAATACCTTCATGGCATTAAAATTCTACTCTTCAAGAGTTTTCATATTTCTGATATTATAGTCTAATTTTATTTTTTTGTCAATCGAAGACACGATTATTTTTCTAAGCCACATAGGTTCAAAGCTAGGCTTGTCGACCTTTTTTCTTTTGAACTCTTTTTACTGCTAAATAAATCCCAATTCCAATCAAAATAATGATCACCTAATCACACTATCGACCATTTTTTTATCTTCAAAATCAATTCTCCTCTATAAAATAAAGACTCTTTTTTAATCTTCTTTATGAATTCATTTGCCGAACTATTTCCTTAAGGGTTTTTAGATTTCGGGTTGTTCCATCAACCCCTAGCTTTTTTTCAAAGAAAGCATTAGAAAACTTTGTTTTATGATATTCCTTTTGAATTTCAAGGAGGACATTATCTCCCTCTATTTTAAAACAGTCTCCGTTTTTTTGGGGATTTTCAATGTCATTCAATTCGTACTCTGGTTTTTTTGATAAAAAAGTGATATAGGTTAAGTTGTCTAAAAAAGGGTTGCTATCCAATAAGGTTTCCAACGCTCTCTTGCTTCGAATAATCACTTTAATTTCGAAACCAAATTCTTTATTTATCACCTCTTCAATGGATTCTTTTCCAGCTTTGCCAAATATAACATTTCCACTTTGAATGTAGGTTTTTACCTCTTCGTACTCATATTTTTCAAGAGCTTCCACAAGAGCCTTCATATTTATTCGATTATGTTTTCCGACATTAATTCCCCTTAAAAAAGCAACTTTTTTCATGCATATTTTCCATTCTCACTTTTATTTTTCCCGTTCCTTAATAGTCACCTTAATCCAGTCCCCAGGTTGTTTTCCAATTTTTTCTCGTATATCTTTTCGTATTCCTATGATGTGACAAGGGGTTTTCATTCGCACAACACTTCCCTCATATTCTTCCCCATCAAAGGTTGCTGTTACAGGAACCCGACCTTTTCCAAAGGTCTCTTTTACATCAAATGGAATTTCTACATAGGCGCCATTAATTTCTGGAACTTTTTTTATTTCAGCATCAAATTCATATGTTTTTTCATTCATTTCTTGCTTCCTTTTCTTTTTTTACTTATGTATCCATTGAAAATAAAAACAAACACTTTCACCCTAGACTTTTATAGCTGCATTGTAACACGAACTATTATTCTTGCCAACTTAAGAGATGAAAACTTATTCAAAGGAGAACTCTTTTTACCCACTTATTAAAGAAATTCCTGTATAATAAAGAAAAGCCTAAATTTTAATTTTGGAGTGTATAATGATTGAAAAAATTGCTTATTATCAAAACATTAATAGTGATGAGCCCAACGTTGACTTAGCAATCCTTTTGTGTGATTCAGAAGACCGAGATGGAATTCGAGAGATTCGAGATGGACTCACTCACAAAACCCCACGCGTTGCCGCTAATTGTATTAAAATTCTCTATGAAATTGGCTACCGAAAACCTGAACTTATTAGTGATTATACCAAAGACTTTCTTTCTTTATTAACATCAAAAAACAATCGCCTTGTTTGGGGAGGGATGACCGCTCTCGCCACCATCGCCGATTTAAAACCCATCATTCTTTATCAAAACATTGAAGTCATTAAATCCGCCTTTCAGAATGGCTCGGTTATTACCATTGACCAAAGCATTACCGTTTTTGCAAAAATAGCTAAAGCAGATAAAACCCATGAAGACGAACTTTTTTCTCTACTTATTGATCACCTTGCCTGTTGTCGCCCCAAAGAAGTCCCACAGCATGGCGATCGTGCCTCTCTTTGCGTACACCCTGGAAATTCCGAAGTTTTTATCCATACCTTGGAAAAAAGGAAACCCGAGTTAACCCCAAACCAAATAAAACGAGTCGACAAAATTATCAAAGCGTTGTCCACGGAAGGGTCTTTTTAATATGTAAAAAGGATGAAGTTTCAGGGAACTTTCATCCTTTGCTTTAAATATTTAATATGCCGAAAAAGTAAACCCTGGCGCTCCACAAATATTACAGAGAAGAGGCGATCCTCCTTTTTCAATGTTTCCACAAACCGGACAAAGATAAAAAGCCTCATCACTGGTATCATTTAAGGTTTCAATGATTTCTGAGAAAAGAATGGCATGAACACCTTCTGCTTTCATTGCTCTTGTAAAAACAGTGCTGGCATTAGGAAAATTGTCATTCTTTGCTTGTTCAACAAAAGGTGGATACATTTGAGTATTTTCGTATGCCTCTCCTTTTTTCGCATCCTCTAAATTCCTTAAAGTATCCATTGGCTTAACGGCCACCGTTCCTGGGGCTTCGGTACTTGGTACAAGCTTTGTCGCCAATTCAACCTCTAGTCGGCGATGAATCTTTTCCGCATCACTTGCCGCTCGAAACAATCGTGCCGCTTGCAAATAACCTTCCTCCTCAGCCACTTTTGCATAAGCTTCGTATTTAGTATAGGCCTTTGTTTCTCCGTTAGCCGCTATCAATAGGTTTTCATAGGTTTTTCTAGCATTTTCAATCACTGGAACTCGGTTATCATTATAAACTGAAAATACCATAAAGCAACCACTAATCACCAAAATACCAAGAACAACGCCAAGAATAATTTTAATGGTTTTTGACATCTTTCACCTCCATATTTTCACTCCTTCTCTAACGTCTCCCCTCAAAAGCTACCATCCATCCCGCATCCCGCCTCTAAAATAACTAACAATGATCTGAATGCTTATGATATAAATAACAATCCATGGTATGGTCGTTCACTACCCCAATCGATTGTAAATAGGCGTATACAATGGTTGGCCCAACAAATTTAAACCCTCTCTTCTTTAAATCTTTACTCAACTTTTCCGACAATTCAGTGGTTGCTGGAAGTTCTTCAATGCTTTCCCAATCATTTAGAATGGGTTCTCCATCCACATATCCCCATAAAAAAGCGTCAAAGCTTCCGTAGGATTCTTGTATCGCTTTAAAAGCTTTTGCGTTAGAAATAACCGAACGAATTTTTAGCCGATTTCTGATAATCCCTGGATTATCCATTAACTCTTCCACCTTGTTATCATCATATTTCAAAATTTTTTCAATTTCAAAATGATCAAAGGCCAAACGAAAAGCCTCCCTTTTTTTCAAAACAGTAATCCAACTAAGCCCTGCTTGCATGCCTTCCAAAATAAGCATCTCAAATAGTTTTTGGTCATCGTGAACAGGCATCCCCCATTCTTCGTCATGATATTTTTTATAAAGAGGATCATCCGTTGCCCAAGCACACCGTTTTATTTCTTTCATGTTTTCTATTCTCCTGTCACTGTTCCTATATAAATTGTTCCTTTTCGTTTAGGTGGGTTTGGTTCCTTTTTAAAACTAAATTCTTTACTCTCCTCAAAGATATGGCATAAAGCAATTCCCATATCAATACTGTTCATCCGATTAAGAACAAAACCCATTAGAGGATTTGCCTTTTTTCGATAGCAATGAAGCAAATTATTTTCTTTGCTAAAATACCAATTTTGAGCGTTCATTGCACTTGGAGCAACCCGGGTTCCTTCTAAACGACTGTCCTTACCATTGCAAATATCATCCATCCTTTTTCTTTTAAATTCCGATACTTCCCGATAGAGGGGTTCTGCGGCCTTTCCAAAAGACATACAAATCACAAATGGGAGATTTGTTGTTTCTTTTTCCTCTGGTTTACCTAACCCTAACCAACAAGCACCTAACCCAATACTTGCTAAATACAAATTAATTTGCTGGCCAATAAACCCAATATTTTCAAAACAACCATCCTTTTCTTCACTGCTAAAAAGAAGATAATAAGGAGCATCTATTTTCATTGGAATTTTAATCTTAGAAACCATATCAATCTCATATTTAATCTCTGGATACAATGGGATCACCTTAGCTATTGCTTCCTCAATTCCACGCATCGTTTCTGGATCTAAGGGTGTTTTTTCATATTTTCTAATGGATTTTCGTTTGTAAATATATTTTGCTGTTTCTTTCATTTAATTTCTCCTTAGCTTATATAAGTTATAAAATTCTGACCAACCAACAATTCAGCTGTTTTTTCATTATACTTCATCGAAGACCCAATGAGCAATGGATTTAAAATTCTTAAGGTTATCCTTTTGCTATCTTTTTTACCCACAAAGTTTTCATTTAAAATTATTGTCTATTCTCTTAATAAAAATTACAGCAACCTATGCTAATGTACCCTCATAAATAGTTTTTCAACCACTCTTAAATGCTATATTGCAAAAATTTGAAAAGAAGGACGAGCTAATGAATAAATCAACCGCACTTAAAGAACTCACAAGCAAACTCAAAATGAAAACTTCTTTTATAGGCATTACCCGGTTGCGCCAAGGCGATGGTGTAAAGAACAAAGAAATTTCTTGTATTCTGGAAGCTTTTTCTCAGGTTGCAGCAGGTAACTCTTGTGTGATTACAAAAACATCTGTCCCATGTATGGGGGCACTTTCTGGCATGGGATTCTTCGACGAAGTGCCTAAAACCCCTGGTGGTTTTGGGCACTTTCTTTCCTATGGTGCAGGGGAAGGTTTTCCTCCTGGAGAGCATGTAAAATGCTGCCCACAAGTGGCCGAATTCATGATCAACACACAACCTAAAAATGTTATGACTGGTTACTCTGCCATTCAGCTTAGCCCTTATAAAGAAAACGATGCCCCTGATATTGTCACTGGGATGGTGAATCCTGACCAGCTTAGTACCTTGATTCATTTGTTCAATTTTCGAAAAGTCGCTTATGACAACGTCTATATGCCTATGTCATCTGGGTGTGCGTCTATCTTTCGTCTCCCTTTTGGCGAACTCACCCGGGAAGAACCACGGGGAGTCGTTGGCAATATCGATGTCTTTTCACGCCCTCATTTTGATAAAGACCTGTTCTTCTTTACTGTCTCAGCTAAAGATTTTAACCAAATGCTTGAGGATGTATCTGACTGTGTGATATCAGCCCCTATTTGGAAAAAAGTCGAAACACGTCTTGAGTCCACACCACCTCTTCAACACTCCAACGGTATACAAAATGATGATTAAGAAGATTGATCCTTTCGTTATCCTCCCAATCATTGGCTTGTCGAAAAACTAGACTTTAATTGTCTTTGCGCAAAGTCTCTCGGCCTTCCCCATTGATTTATGGACTCTTCCATGAATCAATGGATTCCTTGCGCCACAAAACCCGATTACCATTTTCCATCTTTATACGATCTTTATACTGTGGCGTAAATGCCCTATAGAATCTTTATATAAAAACAGTTATCATTAAAGCATAGTGATCCTATTAATATTTTCTACAAAGGTGGTAGCATACTATGTTTTTTAAAAAAACAGAATCGGTTATTATAGCGGGTTGTGGACGGCTTAGTGCCAAAATTGCAGGGGAATTATCTAGCAAAGGGTATAATGTTACTGTTGTTGATAAAGACGAGAATGCTTTTCGTAAACTCCCCGAACATTTCTCTGGCTATGAAATCGCTGGTGATGCTACCGATATTGACGCCTTGGTACAAATTGGAATAAAAGGCGCTTCTATGTTTTTGGCACTTACCGAAAACGACAATACAAATAGTCTCCTTTCTCAAATTGCAAGCCGAATTTTTGGTGTTTCAAAGGTCTTTGTACGTTTAAACGATCCTGACAAGGAACGTATTTTAGAAGGTTTTAATATCGAAATTATTTATCCATTCAAACTGTCAATTGGTGAGTTTGAACGTCTTAGTCACCTCTCTCTTTCCGAGGTGTCAAAATGAAAATAGCCATCGTCGGTGGACATAACGAAGCGGATTTCCTTATTGGAATGCTTCTTAAAAAATCGAATAAACTCCTTGTTATTAATGATGATGAAAAATATTGCACGTATCTTGCATCGCAACACAAGATACCCATTTACAATGGTGATGGGGGTAAACACTATGTTTTAGAAGATGTAAGAGTTCATAAATTCGACATATTGATAGCTCTGACAGATAATGACAGCGATAACCTTTTTATCTGTCAAGCTGCCAAAAGAATGTTTGGTGTCAAACGCGTTGTATGTTTGGTTTCGAACCCGAAAAATGTTGATATTTTCAAAAAGCTGGGCGTTAACACCGTTATCAGCGCCACCTATCTTGTCGCACAGTTTATCGAACAAGCTTCAACCGTCGAAAAGCTAACAAATACATTTACAATTGCTGATCATAATGTATTGCTTTCCGAAGTTGATGTTGAAGCTAATTCCTCAGCCATCGGTAAAAAGTTATTCCAACTCCAATTTCCTCAGGGAATTGTTGTAAGCTGCCTTATAAGAGATTTAAAAGCCCTTGTCCCAAACGGACAAACCGAAATTCTGGAGGGCGACAAGCTTCTTATCATATCTTCGCCTGAAAATAAAAATATAGCCCTTTCTGTAATAACAGGGGGCAATAATGAAAAATAATACTGAGGTTGTCGAAGGTTACAAGTTGATAATTGGCTATCTCGGCTATGTCACAATACTTGCGGGATTCATCGTTTTATTGCCTTTGCTTATTCTGCCATTTTACCCCAAGGAAGTCGTTTACTCAAAATTTTTCATAATCCCTGGAGTTTTATCTGTTTTGCTTGGATATATGTTTGCATTCTTAGTCAGTGGTAAAAAAAAGGGAAAGCTCCACAAAAATCAAGATGCCGTTATTGTGGTATTTTCTTGGGTAATTGGTATATTTATTTGCGCATTACCATTTGTCCTGACGGGCAAGTATAATTTTACACAGGCAATATTTGAAGCCGCAAGCGGATTTTCAACAACAGGGCTTTCAGTGGTCGATGTTACTACAACTCCAAAGATATTTTTGATGCATCGAAGTAATATGCTCTTTTTTGGTGGTATTGGGCTTGTTCTTGTAATGATGAGTGTATTATCCGATGTTTATGGTATGCGTCTTTATAATACCGAAGGGCATTCTGACAAACTTTTACCAAACCTAATTAAATCTGCACGAATGATTATCTCGATTTATTCTGGCTATATTTTAAGTGGATCAATTCTATATATTATCTTTGGAATGACGCCATTTGATGCACTTAACCACTCCATCGCTGCCGTATCAACTGGAGGGTTTTCAACAAAGTCAGCAAGTATCGGGTATTATAACAGTATCCCAATTGAAATTGTGACCATTGTGCTCATGCTTTTAGGCTGCACAAATTTTCTTGTTCATTTACTTTTGATACAAGGTAAGTATAAAGCCTTTTTTAAACATTGCGAAGTCAAGTTCATGTTTTTTGTTATTGCATTAATGCTTCCAATTTTTACAGTGCTTTTGTTAAATGAATTATATACATCCGCTCCTGAAGCTGCTCGAATAGCATTGTTCCAAATCGTTTCAGCCATTACAACAACCGGTTTTCAAACAATCGAAACCTTTAGTGTTTGGAGTAGTTCACTCCTTTTTCTTATGATTTTGTTAATGCTTATCGGTGGTGGTGCTGGGTCAACAGCTGGTGGTATTAAACAGTATCGTGCATATCTTTTGATTCGGCAGTTCTTGTGGTATATTAGAGATGTCGCTTCTCACAAAAGGGTGATATACTCCGATAGTATCGACCGTTTTGGTGAAAAAGAAATTGTAACAACCAAGAGCAAAAATGAAGTCACTATGTTTATCTTATTTTATCTTGCGATATTTGTACTTGGTTCGTTTATATTTTCTTTGTACGGCAACAGCATACAGGATAGTATGTTCGAATTTGCCAGTGCTTTAGGCACCGTCGGTTTATCAGTGGGAATTACAGGCTATGACGCACCTCCGTTGATCCTTTGGACAGGCACATTTGGCATGATTATCGGAAGACTTGAAATTTATATTATATTTTTAACACTTGTACGTATTGCAACAGACATGGTAAAGGTGGTGAAAAAGGATGCTTAACAAATATCTTAATAGCAAGCTTCTAAAATCACTTGTGATCTATTTACTCTCAATTCTAATGGCTCTAGTTCTTTACGAAGTAAATCTTCGGGAAGAAAACATCTTGCTTATCTTTGTTATTGGCATCCTTATTACCATAGTGGAAACAGGGAGTCTTTTTTATGGAATCCTATATTCTGTAGTGTATGTGTTTACCTTTAATTTCTTTTTCACCGAACCAAAATTCACCTTTAACGTAAATGACCCAAACTATTTTGTATCGTTTGGGATTTTCTTTCTCGTGGCTATGATTGTGACCACATTGACTGTTCGATTACAAAAACAAATGAGCATTGCCAAACAAAATGCAAAAATATCCGAAAAGCTGTATGAAATTAGCAAGGGCTTTTTACATTTGACCAATGAAACAACTATTATCGCCTACTGCGAAAAAGAATTATCCGAGTTACTTACGCGTGACGTTCGACTGTTTATGATCTCAAAAAAAGCAGATCGGGAAGGGATGAAAAGTGAGATTTTGTGGTGCTATGACAACTCGTTCCCTTGCGGTTTCGAAGAAACAAAATTTTCATCGAGCAAATATAAGTTTTCCCCTGTACGCAGCGGAAAAAACACCATCGGGGTTGTCCAAATCGACTGCTCAGATATTCCTTTTAATGAAGACGATAATAAACAGCTCTCCACCATACTTTTTCAACTCACAATCGCAACCGAACGTTTGAGATTAAATGTTACGGAGGAAGAAAATCGAATAAAAATCGAGCGAGAGAATTTGCGAAGTAATCTACTTCGCTCTATCTCCCACGACCTAAGAACTCCGCTTACAGGCATTGCTGGTGGTAGTGAGTTTTTACTTGAAAACATTAAGAATATTTCCACTGATGAAGCTAAAATTGTGCTTTCAGATATTTCTTCAGAAGCCTATTGGCTCGGTGGACTTGTTGAAAACCTATTAAATATGACGCGGATCCAAGACGGACAACTAACCGTAACTAAGAAAATTGAAGTTGTAGACGATATAATTGATGAAGGGGTCTCCAAAATGAATAAGCGGAAGGGTAAACATACGGTTAATATTATTAAGCCGATTGATATCACCGTTGCACCAATGGATGCCCAACTTATCATTCAGGTGCTAATCAATCTTCTTGACAACGCTTTTCGCCATACCCAAGAAAACAGCATTATTGATGTAAGCTATCGCATCGAAAAAAATATGCTCTTGATTGATGTTTGCGACAACGGTTATGGTATCGCCTCTAACAGATTAAGCCTAATATTTGATGATTTTTATACCAATTCATCAAAAGCCGCCGACGGTTATAGAGGGATTGGGCTTGGACTCTCTATCTGCAAGTCAATTGTAACCGCACATGGTGGTGAACTTACAGCAAAGAATAACGAAAGTGGCGGTGCTTGCTTTATGGTAAAATTGCCCATTGGAGAATAATATTATGAAAAAAACAATCCTTGTCATTGAAGATGACAAAAGTATACAAAACTTTCTTAGATTATCATTAAAAACATGTGACTACAAGAGCTATGAAGCCTTTGACGGTCTTACAGGCATTTCGATGTTTATGTTGCATAATCCGGACCTTGTTCTACTCGATTTAGGACTTCCAGATATTGACGGCATGGATGTGCTTGCCCAGATAAGACAAAGCAGCCAAACACCCATCATCATCATCTCTGCAAGAGGCCAGGAAAAAGAAAAGGTTTTGGCTCTTGACATGGGGGCGGATGATTATGTGACAAAGCCTTTTGCTATTGGAGAACTTCTAGCAAGAATTCGTGTTACCTTTCGCCGTGGACTACCAAAAACTACAAACGCATTGGATTTTGTCTTTGATACACTACGGATCGATTATGATAAGCGGAAAGTTTATGTTGAAAAAAACGAAATCCACCTAACACCACTTGAATACAAGATGATATTACTACTTACCGAAAATGCAGGAAAGGTGCTAACTCATAAATTTATCCAAAAGAACGTTTGGGGATACGAATCTTCTGATGATTATCAAACACTTCGAGTTTTTATGGCAAATGTTCGTAAAAAAATTGAAAAAAACACTTCGAAACCACGGTATATTACCACAGAAGTTGGTGTAGGATATCGATTTTCTGATGAGGAATAAGTTGGTTGTAAACTCATGGTTCCTCTTTTATCAACCATTAAAAAACAAATGGCTGGCTAGCTCATTATTTATTCTATCATTCGTTATCTTCTTGTATTGAGTTTTACCTTTGTGAAAATAATCACTAATCGACTTATACATTCTCAACACCTCTTTTTTGTCAAATTTCATTACTTATTGCCAATTTGCTAATATTTAATCGTATTTTTTAGCATTTTTATTACTTTATATGTAATATTAATCTCTTAAACGCTAAATGTCAATGAATAAACCCAAATGACTCCAAAGAGATAATCCTGTATTTTAATAAGCAATTGTACTGAAAAACCAAAACCTTCGGATTGTGCTTTTTCCATGGGGCAAAATGGGGGTCAAAATTTAGGTGTCAAAAGCACCGCTTGACTATAAAAATTGATGGTGTTATAATACAGGTACATAAAAGTGTGAGTATCTGTTGAGGATACACAAAAACCCTGAGAAGTGTCGTTCTCAGGGTTTTTTCTTTGGGCTAGCTGTCTTTATCTTGCCTGTCTAGCCACTTGCAAATGAAGTATGTCGCAACATTTGCCACAACAGCCAAAAAAGTGTGAGGATCAAATCCATTAGAGAATACACCTCCTCCCTACTGGAAAGAGTCAACAGCTTGTTTATTGTAACACAATTATTTCATATCCTCCATCAACTTTTCTAATTGCTCTATGGAATTGTCAATAACAGTTCAGTCAAAACCCGCAAGGAAAAATTTAGACATCCTTCGATGATGAATACCACTTCCTGTATTAATTCATAGATTTGCGCCAAAAGATTTGCATGCTTATTGGGTTTGTTTTTAAACCGCAAATGCTTGTAATCACCGGATTCGCTGACATCAAGCCCAGGACAGAGGGCGGTGACTGGCCAACGGCTCCTGAGGCTTGTGATGTAGGCCATCCGTTGGTTCTTTGCTATTTCTTTCGGCGCTTTACAAAAAAACCAAGTGCATCCTAGAGGATCTCAATTTCTTCTTTGGCTTCCCGCTGTTCCTTTTCCAGTTGTTTTAAACGGGTTGTCTCTGTTATTGGGATATTTCCAGGTTCTTCAGAAAACCCGGGCTTTCTTTTTTGGCTTTACTAATCCAAGTGTACAATGTATCGACTTTAATTCCCAGTCGATCAGCCGCAGCTTGGTTTCCAATTTCACTTGCCAGTTTTAACGCTTCAAAGCGTTCTTCTGCGCTGTATGCTTTTTTCATAAGTTATCAGTCCTTTTTTCTTTCTATTTTACCTCATTTCCTTGCAATTTGGGACTGCACTTTTATGATATCACTCCAGCTTGTAATGGACATATTAAGGCTTGAAAAAAAGAAACAAGCCGAAATACCGTTTGAGAGCCGGTTCAGCTTGGGAAAATGAGCATAATTTTGTTTTTACCAATGCGATCGGCACCCATATAAAGCATGAAATTTTATCGAAAAACTACAAGAAGATTGTGACGGAAATGGTGCTTCCTGAATTAAGATTCCATGACTTAAGGCATACCTATGCGGTGATCTCTCTACAAGCTGGGGATGATATTAAAACCGTACAGGAGAACCTTGGCCATCATTCGGCGGCGTTCACCATGGACACCTACGCCCATGTTACGGACACCATGAAAAATGACAGCTCCGAAAGAATAGATTCCTTTATAAGAAATCTCTAGGGGGGCAACTCGGTGGTCAATTTAATAAAACCCAAAACAAAAGACAGCCTTAAATGGCCGTCTTATCTTGTTTATTGTGTTATTTGCATGGCGGAGAGAGAGGGATTCGAACTCCAATTTTTAAATAATTATACAGAAGTGGCGTTTAATTATGGCTAATTCTCTTGGTTTTTCGCCATTTCTTTTTAATGCTATACAAGCATCTACTGTCAAAATAAATACTCTAAACTGTCAAATTTACTGTCAATTAAATTATTACCTTTTATAACATTTTTAACAAAACTTTAAAATAAACTTTTTCTTTTTTACTAACCCATGTACAATTTACATACTTATGTTTCTCTAAACCACTCTTCCTCTTTTAGCAACCACATCCCAATCACCGACGCACCAACGCAAAAAAACTTTCCGCCGACGCGTAAACCGACGCGTAATTTTTCTCATGCGTCGGCGATTTTCGGCTTATTGGCAGGTGTTTCAAGCTCCGCCGACGCATACCGACGCGTAATTTGACACCCTAAAGAACATTAAAATTTTTTCCAATGAAGGGTCATTACTCGCTCTTTTCTTTTATATCCTTTAGACTTTTCAATTCCGTTCTCTAACAGCTCTTTTTCGTATTTATTTAAATGTGAGCTCAGTTTTTGTGGATTTACACAAAGAGAAGCTAAACTTGCTTCTCTCCACAGTTCCGTAGGAGTTCCCTTGAAATAATGATCCTTTTGTTTGACTAGAAATGCCATAATAGCAGATACAATGGGATCTAAAGTAACGGAACCTCGTTCTTCCTCATCCAATTCCCACCTTAGTGGTGAGTCGTTAAATTTAAGATCCATAACATCCGAAGAATGAAACCTTGAGACAATAGACAACTGCCCTGTTTTAGCGGTTTCTTCACGTAGCACAATCAATTTACTACTAACCGTTGCAAATATACCCTGGGATCCTAGTAATGAATCCGAATCTTTCTTTGTATGATGAACTACTAAAATCGGAACGTTGATACCCTGAGAAATTCGCTGAAGAACATCAATATCCCTAACTGCTTCCTGGTAAGAGTATTCATCCGAAGGTTTATTGCAACCTCTTATTTTTTGAAGTGTATCAACAATGATTAGCTTAAGACTTTTTGTATCCCCTCTTTCCGCAACAGTTCCAATAGTGCCTAAATCGACATTGTTATCAAAATAGTAGTTGATATTGCCTGTTTCAGGAAGCTCCATTGCTTTTCGGCGATTCAAGGCGTTAGCAGGGTCGCTTTCGAGATTGAGGTAAAGAACTTCGCCATGTTGAGCTTGACAACCAAACAAGTCCGTCCCAGTAGCAACCGCATAGGCCATTTGTTCAACCAAAATACTTTTCCCTGATTTAGGAGCTCCACCTAGGATCGTTACACCATCATAAATAAGATGCCTAATTGCAGGTTCAGGGATATCAAATTTAGCTTTGAATAAATCTGCATCATTCCAGACATTATGCAACATATCCTTTTGACATTTAATTGAATTCATTATTTTTCACCTCCCTGATTTATGCATTAACATTTCTTAAAATTTCCATTCCCCATGAAAAAAATTGCGATAGGAAAAAGCCAGAAGTTATGATCATATAACCATAACAGATAAAATCTAAGAATCCTGCACGTGAAAGCAATCCGTTATGACGTTCTTTTAAATTTCTGCTCCAATTTTCTAAATTTCTGACCATTTTTTCACATTCTCTATTCGTTTCTTTTAAAGTAGAATCAATACTTTTTTGAGTAGTACTGATTAAATTTTTTAAATCATCTCTCCCACTCTGGTTCGATTTCATTATCTTCTCGTTGTAATCTGTAAGAGTTTTCTTGGTTGTTGTCTCTTGAGCATTCAAGAACATGTTCATTTGATCGTTGATATTTTTCTGCCAATGACTGATTTGCAATTCCTTTTTTTTCTGGAGTTCCTGATTTTCTTTCATATAAGTGGCGAAATTGGTCATCAATTGATCTGAATTCCGTCTCATGATTTCCCATTGTATTTCGTAGTCTTTTATTTTCTCTAAGTTCTTTGCCAATGTCACTGAAAGAAATTCTTCGTCCGTCATCCTGTTTAAAGACTCCTGTTTGTTTTTCTCCTCTTTGGTGCTTTTCAGCATTGCATCTAAACTCATCTTCTAAACTCTCCTTTGTAAATGATTTGTCTTTAAATGTTTTTTGTAAATTAGCAAGCCTTACATGATGGTTATCTTGATCAACAAATGTAACGTGCTTGCTTTTCTCTTTCCAATTCACTTGAATCCCTAACATATTCAACTCTTTTATAAAATGGCTTTTGCTCGTTGCTGTTTTCTTTTTTTCATTAACCGCTTTTCCGATATCTAAAACATAGGACTGTCGGTGATTTTGCATCGCTTTAGTAATTACTTGATATTTTTTTCCATTGAAAGTCGATAAAAAATTTTCGTCTTTTTGAGGAACAGTCAGATTATTTTCTTTGCTCAATTGATTGCTAAAATCTTTTAGTCTTTGCAGATTTTTCTTACTCTCTTGGAATTTTTTTCCAGTTTCAAAATTAACAGAATTAACAATAAAATGTGTATGGATATGTCCCTTGTCAACATGAGTAGCCATAATGATTTGATGACCCTTAAATCGCTCTTGCTCCATCCACTTAATCCCAATTTCATGGGCTTTTTCTGGCGTGATCTTATCAATAGGGTTAAAACTTTGAATATAGTGTTTATATTGCCTCCCACCTTCATTACTCCAAAGTTTTTTTATGAGTTTCATTTCATCAATTGCATTTTCAGAAATGCAATCTTTTCCACGAATTAATGTTAAGTCTGTCTTTTCTTTTTGAACAATATAATTAATTGCTTTTGCTATACTTGCCCTTGAACTAATTGCTTTAATAATAGCCATATCTTTTTCAACTCATCTTTCACTTTGTTTAGTTCAAAATCACATTCACTTTTTCCTAGGTGTATACTCTTTGTTATTTGATTAATATTATTACCTACCGCATTAAACTCTTTGCAAATTTCTGGCAATCCTTCAATAACGAGAATTTCCTTTTGTGTACTAGATTTAATTAAATAATCATTGAGACTTAATTTTGCCTCTTTTGATTTTTTACAAATAATTTCTTTTTCTCGTTCTGTAACTCGTAGTAATATTTGTTGATTTCTTTTTCTCGGCATCCAAAATCCTCCTTGCATAACTTCTAAAAATCCCAAAAATATTTGACTGCTTTTCTACATATCCTGAAGCTTCGCACCCAGGGTTTCAAAAGGGATTTATCCCTTTGCGAGTTCCTAAACAAATAGCCAACGGCTATACGTTTAGGTAACTCGCCCACCCTCCAAAAAGGTGGTAACTATCCCCATGACTACTGGCTATCCTTCCTTATTGGCTAGCCTTGAAACTAATGGCTAGCCTCGCTCTGAATTCTTGTTTGCAAAGCTTAATCTTGATCACAAAACAT
Source organism: Eubacteriaceae bacterium (assembly GCA_051649025.1). Lineage (GTDB taxonomy): Bacteria > Bacillota > Clostridia > Eubacteriales > Eubacteriaceae > Acetobacterium. The sequence continues at coordinate 23,953 of JBOFGH010000028.1, read as the reverse complement.
TTTTCCCTTCTCATCACTTTGCGAAAATTAATTCAGTTTTCACCTATTTAGCTTTTTCTTTTTCGATCTTTTCTCACCACCTCCATATTAATAATATTTGATTTCTGTTCCCCTTTTGAAATTACAACATTTTCCAAATATTCGTCAAAAGCAAGGTTTTTAACTTTGTCCTCTAAATATCCGATGACTATGATTTGTCTTCTATCATCAATCCTTCTAAAAAAGTCTAAAAGCTCAATTTCGTTTTCATTTAAAAATTCCATAATGATCCCCTCAAATTTAAAGTTTGCAGGAGACAAAGCCTTTCTTTTATGTTAAAATGTTTCTTCAAAGAGGCTCTGTCCTCTGTTTGATAAAACACTCGATTGCTTACTACGGCGTCTTTCGAGTGTTTTTATTTTTTCTATTCCTTGTTTGCATTGACTGAACTCGTTATCCATAATTCAAACTCTTTCTTTGGAACAACCATTCTTTTTCCAATTTTTAGTTTGGGAAAATCAGGTTGATGTGCTAGCTCATAGGCTTTCGGAATGCTAATTCCCAACAAGTCGGCCACTTCTGGTACACTGTACGTCATTTTTTCAATCATATTTATCCTCCAGTATATATTATATATAATTAAATAAAAATATACTATATATAGATAAATAAATCAACTGTTTTTTCTTTTTGTTTATTTTTATGTAATTAAATGATAGAATAAACAAAAACCTAAGGATGATTTAAATGGAAAAATCAATTGGATTACAAATAAAAAAGTTAAGAAATCTTTTGAATTTATCACAGGGTGAATTAGCTCAATTGCTGGAAGTTACTCAAAATAGTCTTTCTCTCTACGAATCAGACAAGAGGATTCCGTCTCTTGAGGTTGCAATTAGAATTTCAGAGAAAACTGGAGTTTCCCTTGATTGGATTTGTGGACTTTCTAAAGAATTAAAATTTGAAATTAACTCTCCTGCATTATTACTCGATTTACTAAGCGAAACCATACTTCGTAATAATTTGCCGCTCGATAAAACAATAGCATATACAAAATTAGCTTTTGATTCCATGAAGGAACAATGGTCGGAAATTATTAATCTTTATAAAAAAGATATTATCTCTTATGAAATATGCCTAGAAATGTTGAAAAAAGTAAATGAAGAAGCTTTTGGTGATGAAACCTATTACGAAATATATTACACGATCCCTTTCTTGGAAGAATTAGAGTAAAGAGAGCTATAAAATCTCATTAAGCGAATATTTGTAGTTTAACATTTAGGCGAGGAAGTCGTAGGAAGAAACAAGTTTCTTCCTAGAAGCCCGCCACGCCAGGGGAAAATCAAAACTTATAATAAATAAATTTACCTTTTAGAGTTGGGGGTGGCAGACCCCCAGTAGAGAAGAATTAATAAAGAAAACTGCAAAGCAGTTTTTTCATTACCAAAGTTATATTTATTAAAAAATAAAAAAAGCCATTCCTTTGCTAAAGAATGGTATCATTTCTTATTATAATACATTATATTATTATATGCAAGAAATATAATATAATTATTAAGGAGATTCCTTATATGCCTAAAAAAAAGAACAACCGCTCCCCCCATGGAGCTGGCTCGATCTATCAACGTAAAGATGGACGTTGGGTTGCTCAATTTATATATATTGATTCTGTTACGAGTCAGGAAAAAACAAAATATTTGTACCGTAAATCTCAAGGTGAAGCTCAAAAGGCTTTGACTGCAGCACTAGCAAAAGTCCATATCGGAACCTATGTGGAACCTTCAAAATTGCTTCTGCAGGAGTGGATGCAGACGTGGATGGAGACCTATAAGAAGCCCAGGGCAAAATCGACACAAATAAAATACCAAAATGACATTAACAACCATATTAAGCCAAGTCTTGGAAGCATCCCTCTGTCTCGCTTGACACCTCATAGGATTCAAAGTGCAGTGAATCAATGGCAAGGGAAGGGACTATCTCCCAAATCCATTAGAAATATTGCATTAATGTTAAGCGGAGCTTTAACACAAGCTTCTAAATTAGGATATATATCCCAAAATCCCTGTAATTTAATTGATTTACCCACTGTTCCAAAGGTGATGAAAAAAGCCTTGGACATCGAGGATATTACCCGTTTTTTTGAGGTTGCTAAGGGAAATCCTTATGAGTCTTTATACATCATAGATTTGTTCCTAGGAGCTCGTCAGAGTGAACTTTTAGGCTTGTCCTGGGATTGTGTCGATTTTACAGATAAAACCATTCATTTGTATCGTCAATTGTCCAGATTTATTATTAAGGGTGAGGGCGTGCGTTATGAGTTTCTTCCGCTGAAAGAATGTAAAGAACGCCGTGTTTTTCCTCCACAGATCGTTTTTGATGCCCTTAAAGAGGTAAAAACCGTCCAGAATGAATGGGCAGAAAAAGCCGGGGAAATATGGTATAATCCCGAAAATTTGGTATTTACTAACGAAATTGGCCATCATGTGAATCACGTAACGGTAGCACGACATTTAAAGAAATTACTTAAAGAAATCGGACTTGGAAATGAGTCCTTTCATACCCTACGCCATACTTCTGGAAGTCTGGCCATTGAAGCAGGAGCGAATTTAAAAGCCGTCCAGGAAAACCTAGGCCATGCCACTGCAAGCTATACCCTTGCAACATACATTCACACAACTGAGGCCATTCAGAAAAATGCTGCAGACGTCGTAAATGAATACCTCAAAAATAAACTGTAAACTGTCATTTCTACTGTCAAATCATATTTTAGATATCAGAAAACCCCTTGAAACATTGATTTCAAGGGGTTTTTTATTAATATTTATGGCGGAGAGAGAGGGATTCGAACCCTCGGTACACTTGACATGTACACACGCTTTCCAGGCGTGCTCCTTCAACCAGCTCAGACATCTCTCCATGGGTTGTAATGTTTCTTTTTACATGCCTAATAATTATACGGTCTAATCCATAAAAAGTCAATCTCTATTTCTATGATCCATTTATTAGCGAAAAGAGGTATTTTGCTTTTTCAAAATACCCCTCTTCTTCATCTCGTTATGATTTAAATGAACCTAATATCCTGTAATTTCTTCACCCTTTAGCATTTTAACTGCTGAGCTTGTCCCAATCCGTTCACACCCTGCATTAAGAAAGGCTCTTAAATCCTCTACTGTTTTTACCCCACCTGCTGCTTTCATCTTTACACTTGATCCAATATTCCCTTTGAAAAGTGCAATGTCTTCCAAGGTTGCCCCCGCAGTTCCAAAGCCTGTGGATGTCTTAATGTAGTCTGCCCCTGCATTGGTTACCAGTTGACAAACTTTTTTCTTTTCTTCTTCTGTTAAGAAACACGTTTCTACAATCACTTTCAAAACTTTATCTCCAATGGCTTCCTTAATTTCTCGAATTTCATTTTCAAGGTGATCATATGCTTTGTTTTTTAAATCTGTAATATTAATGACCATATCAATTTCATTCGCACCATCTTTAAGGGCCTCTTTTGCTTCAAAAACCTTGGTTGGGGTTGTACTATACCCTAAAGGGAAACCAATGACAGTGCAAATATTTAGCTTAGTCCCATAGGTTTTTTTTATTTTTTTTACATAGCTTGGGGGAATACAAACCGAAGCGGTTTTATAGGTAATGGCATCATTACATATTTCTTGTATCTCTTCCCATGTTGCAAATTGTTTTAACAAGGTATGATCGATATGACTTAAAATTTCTTGGTTTGTCATCATTAAGTTCCTTTTCTTTCTTATTATTCATTTGGAATCAAAGACCCCTTTATTTTGCCATTGTCTCTTTGAGTTGATTATATATTTCAGTGTAGTTTTCAAAAATTCCTTGATAGATATCATATAATTCTGGATTTGGTATGACTGTGTAGTCTTCCTTAACCATTCCAGCCGCTGCTTCTTCAAAGGTTTCATAAGCCTTTGCTCCAACGGCAGCAATAATGGCACAACCAAGTCCCCCAGCGCTCGGATCAACGGTCACAATAATGGGTTTCCCTGTGACATCCGCAATAATTTGCATCCAGGTTTTATCTTTTGTAACACCACCACAGCCCACAATCACTTCCACTGGACATCCTTGATTTTCAAAATTATCAATGATATTTTTAGTTCCCAATGCCACCGATTCCAACAAAGCTCGGTAAATATGTCCTTTGGTATGGCTTAGGGTAAGTCCATAGATAACCCCTTTTGCATTTGCATCTTTATAGGGTGTTCGATTTCCTTGGAAAAAATCTAGAGCAACTAATCCCTCTGCCCCTGGTTCGATTTCTTCAACAAGTTGATTCATTTGCTCATAAGGGTTTCCTTTGGATGAGTTTGTAATCTCAAATTCTCTCATAAACCATTTTACAATAGACCCTGCAGAAATTTGCCCTCCTTCAAGTAGCCAAGCATTGGGAACAACGGGTTCGTTATAAGGGCCCCAAATTCCTTCTAATTCTAGTTTTTTCTCTGCAAATCCAAGCTGAACAAAACTTGTTCCCATAATCATCGCAAGTTTTCCAGGAGTGGCTACTCCTAGTCCAAGCATTCCCACATGGGCGTCAATCCCACCTTCGACAACAATCATTTCTGGATTTAAATCATATTTTTCTGCAAAATCTTTATCGATTACACCAATCTGCTCTCCCAGTCGTTTTACATCCAGAACGAGTTTTTCTTTATAATCTTCTAAACCAATCATATTAAAAAATTCTTCATTCCAGCCTCCTTCACAAACAACATAGTTCCATTTACAAGCTGCTTGACAGATCGACGTCGTAAATTTACCACAGAGTTTATAATTCATCCAATCTAACTGCTCAATAATTTTATGGCTTTTTTCGTAAATTTCTGGTTGGTTATTTTTAATCCATAAGGTTTTTGGAATCATCCATTCCACAGAATCTTCGCCACCACAATATTTTAAGATAGGGTGGTTTGTGGCATTAATGGTTTCCATTTCTTTAACGGCCCGGGTATCCATCCACATAATAGCATCGGTTAGCGGATTTCCTTCTTCATCTACAGGTAAAACTGTTGATGAAGTTGAGCAAACAGAAAGGGCTGCAATACTGTACCGAATTCCTGTTGATAAGGAACCCATCACTGTTTCCACCGCTTTGTTAAAAGAATTCCACCAATCCTCAGGTTTTTGTTCTGCCCAACCTGGCTTTGGATAGTAGGTTTCGTAAACCTGTTCATTAGAAGCTACAACATTTCCGCTTAAATCTGTGACCACCACCCGAACACTTTGAGTTCCTGTGTCAACTCCCATAAAATAACGCGTTTTGTTCATCGGTTTCTCCTTTATTCCCCTAAAAATTTATTATTCTTGTCCCCAAGGATAAAACATAATTTTATTGTAGAAAACCCCGCCTTTTGCAATCTCTGCAAACATTTGTGGGACCTCCTCAAGTGGTAATCGGTGACTAATAATATCTTTTGCAGTCATCCCTTTTTCACTAAACATCTTAATGGATTCTGTCCAATCTTCTCCTGGATAGGGTGCTGTAAAAGAATTCCATGATCCAATAAGGCTTAGTTGGCTTCGCATCAAAGTGTCGACTTCTTTTTCACTAAGATTTAATCCTTGATGGGAGATTCCAAGAAAAACAACGCTTCCCATTTTGCTTGCCATTAAAAGACATTGTTTTTGTGCCGTAGGCGCTCCTGAAAAGTCAATGACTAGGTTTGCCCCTTTTCCATCGGTTGCTTTCTTAACTCCTTGAACTGCATCTTCTTTTAAAGAATTTATAATCACATCAGCCCCAACTTTTTTTGCAATCTCTAGTTTTTCATCCCAAACATCCACTGCAATTACTTGTGACGCCCCTGCAATTTTTGCATACTGTGCGGCAAACAAACCGATGGGACCCGTTCCAACCACACAAACAGAATCCCCTGGCTTAAAGTTTCCCTGAGTTAGACCATGGTAAGCATTGGCACAAGGATCAATGGTTGCCGCATCTTCAAAAGAAACATGTTCTGGAATTTTAAGCAAATTGCCTTCTTTAACAGCCACATATTCTGCTAAAGCACCATGCCGGCGGGAACCATAGTAATCATAATCCTCACATAAGGAATAAACGCCCTTTTGACACCATTCGCACTTAAAACATGGAATCAGTGGTGGAACGACCACTTTATCTCCCACTAAAAACTCTTTAACTTCTGAACCAACCTCAGTAATTTCTCCTGAAAACTCATGTCCTAAAATAATCGGAGAGACATGAGCACCGTAGATTAACGCTCTTGGAATATCCGACCCACATAAACCCACTGCCCGAACCTTTACCATTACTTCGTCATTTAGCAAAACAGGGATTGGAACCTCTTCAACCCGTAAATCTCCTGGTTTATACATGCAAACTGCTTTCATAATTTCTCCCTATTTAAAAAATAAATACTACAGAATAAAAATTTTTCTTTACTTCAAAACAAAAACCACTTCAAAATCGTTTAATTATTACTGCGATACTTGTATCTTCGTAAATTTTAAACTTATTGTAACATCATAAATTAACGTTGTCAATAAATCTTTCGTTATTTTTTTACGTTTTGTAATTTTTAGGTCTATTAACTTCCTCTTAATTTCGTTGGGCTTCTAAATTTTACAAAGAACAAAATATCAAGTATAATAAAGGAAATCCAATTTAGGAGGTCTTTTTTGATTTCTTTATTAAGTGAACTTAGAACAAAATATACTCTTTTTTCAAAAAATCAAAAAAATATCGCAGACTATATTCTGGCTAATCCAGATGCCACCACCCTTCTTTCCATCACCGATCTTGCTGGAAAGTGTGATACAAGTGAAACCACGGTCATGCGATTATTAAAAAAATTAGATTACAGCTCTTATCAGGTTTTTCGGATTAATTTAGCCAAAGAGCTTTCAAACAATCCAGGAGAAAGCATTATTGAAGACATCGCTAGAGATGACGATATTAATGTGATTAAAAAGAAGGTTATTGGCCATACCATTACAGCCATTAGTGATTTAGAACAGACCTTGAGTGAAGCATTAATGGAAAAGGTATTGGATTTACTTTTATCGAGTAAACGTATCTTTTTCTTTGGGGTTGGGGCTTCTGCCTCCATTGCCATGGACGCACTCCTTAAGTTTGGAAAGATAGGCTTAAATGTTTGTAGCTATCCAGATCCTCATTTAATGAATATTCTCTGCTCTTATAGCAGTCCAGAGGATGTTCTTTTAGCTATTTCTCACACTGGAGAGAGTCGTGAAGTTTTAAGTGTTGCTTCTCTTGCTAAAGAAAATGGCGCTAAAGTCATTGCCCTTACGAGCTATAGTAATTCAACTCTGGCAAAGCAATCTCATGTTTTTTTATCGAGCTCGACTAACGACAAAAAATATCATTCCGAGGCTATGGCTTCCCGAATCGTTCAGCTTGCCATGATTGATATTTTATATGTGAGTGCCCTTACTCGGTACGAATCGAAATTCTATCCTGCGCTAAACAAATCTCGAACTGCAGTCTCTCTTAATAAAACATAAACAGGGAGGTTGCCATTATTTGATGGCTACCTCCCTATTCTTTTTTTATTAATCCTTTTTCATTCTTCTGCTCTGCACTCTATCTAACCTGATATTTTTATATCAACACTTATATTCTTCATCCTTATAAAAACATGGTTGTTAAATAGGGTACATAACTGATGAGTAGTAATACTGCAATAAGTGCCAACAAAGGCATCATAATACTCTTTGTAATTTCTTCCATTGATACCTTAGAGACAGACGCTGCGACGAATAAATTAATACCATATGGTGGAGAACAAAATCCAACTGCAAGATTCATTGTCAGCATGATACCAAAGGTAACGGGGCTCATACCAAAAGATAAACAAATTGGCAATAATATGGGTGTTAGAATAATCGTTGCTGGAATATTATCAATAAACATTCCCACTAAGAGTAAGAAAATATTAATAATTAAAATGATTAAAAACATATTGCTTGTTAATCCAGTAATGGCTCCAGCAATCATCGAAGGAATCTGTTCCATTGTTAGGTAAGCTGCAAAAGCGGTGGAAAATCCTACCATAAAAGTCGTTGCACCATTAACTACAATTGCATCCTTGAAAGATTTATATGCGCCTTTAATATTAAGCTCTTTGTAAATAAATATGCCGACTAAAAAAGAGTATACTACCGAGACAACTGCCGCTTCAGTCGGAGTAAAAAAGCCTGAATATATTCCGCCTAAAATGATAACAGGTGATAAAATAGCCCAAAACGCATTCTTAAAGGCTAGCAAAATTTCTTTTAATGTTGAACGCTTTTCTTTTCCTTTATACCCTTTTTTCTTCGAAACAATATACGTCACAACAACTAATGCAGCACCCATCAAAATCCCTGGTAAAAAACCTGCTGTAAACATATTTGTAATAGAGGTTCCCGAAACAACACCATAAATAACGAAAGGAATACTCGGAGGAATAATGACTCCAATGGTTCCAGCTGCAGCTGTTAGGGCTGCACTAAAAGGCTTGCTGTAACCATGGGAAACCATTTCTGGGATCATAAAAGCACCAACTGCCGATACAGTAGCCACAGCTGAACCTGAAATTGCTGCAAAAAACATACATACTATGATTGTAACAATTCCTAACCCTCCAGTGATATGTCCAACAATTGAATTGAAAAATTCTACTAATCGTTTTGCAATCCCACCACTACTCATCAAATTTCCTGCTAGCATAAAAAAGGGAATTGCCAAGAGTGGAAATGAATCCACTCCTGCTATAGCATTTTGGGCAATCATAACAAGCGGTGTATTAGTAAAAATAATCAACGAGACTAAACTTGATATTCCGATCGCATAACCAATGGGAACACTTAAAAGCAAAAGAAGGAAAAATATGCCAAATAAAACCAATGCTTCCATTAAATTTCCCCTTCCCGTTCAACAACGATAGTTTCATTTTTTATAATATCTTTTATATTTTTGAAAAGCTTTGGTATCAATCTCAAAACAACAATCAGAGATGATAACGGCAAAGCTACATAAACAAATACCAAAGGAATCTGTAACCCAGAAGACACTGCATTTCTTAGCATCATAGATTCAACCAACTGGCTACCAATATATACTAAGAAGACACTAAATACCAACCATATAGTATTACTCAAAGCCCGAACAACATTTTGTAATCGTTCATTTTTAACATAATTATAAATTAATTTTACATTAATATGCTCTTCTTCCCTCAAAGCAATACTTGTTCCTAGCCAAATTTGCCAAATAAATATATATCTTGATAACTCTTCTGACCAAGATAAAGAACTCTGAAACACTGATCTCATAATTACTTGAGTAAAAACCAATAGCACATTAAAGGCTAAGCTACTTACAAGCAGATACTCTTCCAATCGGTTATATATTCCTATGATTTTTTTCAATAGCATTCCTCTTTCCCACCATCGTTTAAAAAATTATTTATTATATTTTTCTGCCATGTTAAAAAGCTCTTCTCCAAAAGTTGCTTTATACTTATCATACATTGGTTGTAATGCTGTTCTAAAGCTAGCTCTTTCTTCTTGGGTTAATTCATTAACTTGCATACCTTCTTTTGCCAATTTTTCTACTGATTTTTGGTTATCCTCTAATTCGAGTTTTCTTTGCTCTGCTACATATGCTTTTCCAGCATCTTCAATGATTTTTTGGTCTTCTTGTGATAAAGACTCAAATAAATTTTTATTTATAATGAGACTTAAAAAGTTATTAACATGCTCTGTTGTACTTAAATATTTTTGTACTTCATAAAATTTACTGCCATAAATTAAAGAAGGCGGGTTTTCTTGCCCATCAACCGTGTTTTGTTGCAGCCCTGTAAAAAGTTCATTAAAACTCATGGGTGTTGCATTAGCGCCTAACGTCTGAAAGAAATCAATAAATACTGGGTTTTCCATTACACGCATTTTTAACCCCTTCACATCCTCTGGCTTCGAAATTGGACGAACATTGTTTGTCATACTTCTCAAACCATTATACGAATAGCCTAATGATTTAATCCCAACACTCTCGACTTTTTCATTGAAATATGCACCTAACTCCCCGTCCATTGCATCAAAAGCGTTTTGAGGTGTTTTGAATAAGTATGGCATGTCCAGTATGCCAAACTCTGGAGAGTAAGCAACAAGAACTGATGTTGATGGCAAAGCCATGTCAAGAGTTCCCATTGCAACAGATTCCATTTCTTGGACGTCTCCACCTAATACACCATTGGGATGAATTTCTACTTTTATTCTGCCATCTGTTTTTTCTTCGATTGTCTCTTGGAAATTTAGTAATGCAACATGTGTCGAACGATCTTCGGGCTCAATATGACCTACTTTTAAAATCATACTTTTACCTGTTGAGCCCCCCTCCGTCCCAGTAGCATCTTTGCTTCCACAGCCTGTTACTAAACTTAAAAACAAAACCAAACTCACAATTACTAAACTAATCTTTTTCATTTTCTTACTCCTTTTATTTTTTTATTGATGTTAGCCTTTACTATAAAATCTCAATAATTCCCTGATCTGCATCTAAACGAATTCGATCCCCATCTTTCACCGTTTCATAAAACGCTGTTTCAACCTTATCCACCATGGGGATTTCCATAATAATTGCACTTGAAACAAGAACTGTTTCTGGAAACTGGATAATCATTCCAGAAGGAGAATTCCCTTTAGCATTCAACTGATATAATCCATCCGCCTGAACAACTGAACTACCTTTTCCACTTGGAAAAATTAAAATTTTGTTTGCCATAGATTTACCTTCAATATCATGTGCTTTCTCAATCATTATGCCTGTTTCTGGGTCGATGAGATAAAACATAATATTATCTTGTGAAACGACCACCTCCCCTTCAGCAAAACCTTCTGAAATCTTATGACATTTAAATATTTTCTTCATTGTCAATTCACCCTTCCTGTTAATGCAGCTTGTATGCATGTGTCTAAATCTCTAATGACAAAATGAATTCCTCTTCTCTGGGGATAATAGGCACATTTAGGCGACTCCGTAATACCGACCTTTCCATTTAAATGTCCCCAACATGGTTGATCTGGGCAAGTATCTGGTACAATTGTTCCACCCGCGTTTGCAATTATTTCATCCAAACCCATTCGCATTGCCATTTCCTTTACATGACTTGATGTCAAAATCCACATTTCTTTCTTGAGCTTTTTCCCGTCAACAGTATTGGCAATATGCTTAACTTCCTCTAATGTAAAATGTGGGCAACCAAACATTGCGAAATCAATTTCTCGATTTCCTTCTAGAGAAATTTCTTTTAATATATCCTCCTTATCCTTATTTGTAATCACAACTTTACGTTTAGGATCTTTTCCTCCAAACGCCTCTTCTAGAGTTCCTGCTTCTGGCGTAAATCCAAGAATGTGATACATTCCGTAAGCACCAGACGTATTTAATTCTGCACCCAAATTTCTTAACGCCTCTTTCGTTAACGTTTCTTTTGGAAACCCTGTAAATACTGGAATCCCCTCTCCTATTTTCTTCCCTAGCATCCCAATAATATGATAGTCGTAGTCATTCGTTACATCTGCCTGAATTTCTACTAAAATGTCCCCTTTTCTATTCTCATCTAAAAGCAATCCATATTCTGGCACATAACCTGTGATAGCAGCACATAAAGCGCTGTTTGCACCCTCACGATTGGATCGAGCACCCCAAACCGCATTCACATAAGGTGTGGCACTAGATTCGGAAAATGCGATCACTTCCTTGTAGTTGGGTACGTTCGTATCAATGTAAGGAGTACAATTATAGGTAAGCTGAGCACCGATTCCTTTATAAGCTTGATGAGTTCTTTCCATAAGATCTGCAAATTTCGGTGGTACCATTTCTTTTTCTTTAAAATAGGATAAACAAAAGCCAGGATTTACCGTTGGCATAACACGACATTTAGCTCCCCCATCCAATAATTTTTCTGCAAACCATAAATCTGCTTCCTGATTACTTAATGCAACATGCGCCTTTGTAATTGGTACCATCCTTTTTGCACCAAAAGATTCACCAATGGCAACCTGAATTTTCATCGCATAAGCTGTCCCTTTTCCATATTTTCCATCAAGCATATTTTGTTGTTTTTGTGTTAATTCCACTACGACTAATTCCTCTCTTTGTACCATTTTTTGTTTTCAATCTCATAATTTCGCTTTTTCAACCTATCGTCTTAAACAACTTTAAGAATCGACAAGGTCACAGAGCAATCGTTTCCAACGCCCTCTTAACTTGTATAATATAATTATATATGTATTATACAAGTTGTCAACTTATTTTTTTCTCTTTGTTTGTATTTTATGTTCTTGTTTTTTTGCAATTCCCTTTCTTAATCGTTTAATTATTTTAAAATCCACCTTTTTTCTAGACAGATGACCTTTTGAAATGTAAAATACAAGTATAATATTATTATACTTGTATATTTTTTCTTAAGGAGTTCAAAACTGTTATGAGTGAATTTTTAAATATAAAAAAAGGTACCAAAAAAAAAAGCTACACCGACTTAGCCTATAACGCTATTCGTGATCTAATTATTCGTGAAGAAATTAAATCTGGTGATTTGATTAGTGAAAATCAAATTGCAGAATACCTACAAATGAGTCGTACCCCCGTCCGAGAAGCAATAAGACGCTTAGAAGCTGAAGGTATTTTAGATGTAAAAAAAGGTTTAGGTACCTTTTTAAAATCCCTTTCTTTTAAAGATATTCGTGATATTTATGAGGTAAGGGAAGCCTTAGAAATTATTTCGGCAGAAACAGCGATAAACAACATTACAACCGAAGAAGCGAATAATCTGAAAGAAAAATTCCTAACTTTGAGAGAAAAATATCAAATTGATAAAAGTATTAGCCATGATAAATTCAGTGAATTGGATGACACGATCCACAATTTGATCTTAGATCGATCTGAAAACGAATATATAAAAAATCTAATGTCTATGATTAATTTTAATATTCAACGTTATCGTATGCTTTCATTTAAAGTTTCCTATAATTTAGAGGAAAGTACCAAACAGCATTTGGATTTATTAGACAGCATACTTAAAAGAGACCTCAATGAACTAAAATATCTCTTAAGCGAACATATCCGTTGGTCTTTAAAAATACTGCAAGAAAATTTAAGCGAATTATGATCAAAACCGCATAACCAAAGTAAATAGTCAAAAATTTATTATTATAAAGAGGTGTGAAAAATGTTTTTCTATAATTCAACGGAAAATGTAAATTTTTCGACTTCAACGACGAATGAACGAAACGGTAAATCTACACGAGAGAAAATTCCTTTTTCAAATCATGCTAAATTTTTTCTGTTGACCGTAACCCTGTAACCCTTGTAGAATCACAAAACATTAATCGGGTAAAGGAATTAATTCCTTTACGCAAAGAACGGATGTCTACATCCCCATTTGCTTTTTATCGTGGTTCTGCTATTCTCATGGCTCATGATTTAGCTAAACAAGCTATAACAGGTTACAATGTCATTATCAGTGGCGATTGTCATTTAAATAACTTTGGTTTTTATGCCTCTCCGTAAAGACAATTAGTATTCGATCTCAATGATTTTGATGAAGCAGCCCCTGGCTCTTGGGAATGGGATCTTAAACGACTGGTGACGAGTGTGATTTTGGGGGGCGAAACATTAGGGTTTCGAAAAGATCAAATTGAAGATGTCGGGCTAAAAACTGTCAGCCTTTATCGAATCGGTTTGAATCATATGCTAGAAAAAAGTTCTTTGGAACGGTACTATACCCGCCTTGACGAAAAAGTAATTTTAAAAGCGATTTCTAAAGATGAGAAGGTTACTTTTAAAAAGGTAGCAGAAAAAGCAAAAAAACAAATTCTGAAAGAACAATTGCTAAACTTACCACCCTAGATTCCAAGGGAAGACGGCTTTTTATCGAAAACCCTCCTATTCTCACAAAATTAAAAGAAGACCAAGCTAAGGTTATTTCAGGTTATTATCGGGAATATCTAAAAACCGTACGACCTGATATTTCTTTGACTTCAAGCACTTTTTTAACCTATGTAACTGGATGCGGCTATCTATTTAGCAAGAGCGCATTCTCAAAGCCCTCAAGCGAGCTATATCAGAGGATACTTAGGCAAATCTTCAAAATTCGATCGTGCTATCGTTTCATGGTGTCATTTATACTCCAAACAAGTTCACAAGGATTACGAACAATTTATTAAGTAATTTCAATTCCCCTATATCTATTCAATTGTACCAATAACTTGGCTGAAGCTTAAAGCATAGCGCCCAAAGGCGTCATCAATAACATAATACTATGACTAAAATAACCCTTTTCCATACAGGAGGCCCCTTCTGTTTCCCAAGAAACCCTATCGGCGATGTACCCATGTTTACTACTAAAATAAATGTAGGTTACATCGCTCAGTGTTATTGTTTACAGTATACTTTATTAATATTAGTACTTTAAACATGATCTTATTAACAATACTTCTGTGTTAATCCATTTCTAAAACTAGTTTTGCTGTTTGTTCATCGATATACAAAACATCAACTAAACCTCCCCGAAGGCATCCCAAAATCGCCCTTGCTTTTTTCTTTCCTGCGACTACCAATATTTTCGTTGGAATTTTTTTAATTTGTTCTAAGGATGCTCCAACCACTCGACCATCGATCTCTTCATCTGCAATTTCCCCTTGATTGTTAATAAAATGGGAGCAAACATCTCCAACGGCCCCTGACCTTTCAATCCCTTCGTACTCTTCTTTTGAAAAACAACCCATTTCATAAAGCACTGCATCTTTGGATACATCCCCAACTGAAAAGATTGCAGTGTTGCATTGATCCACCATTTGAAGCACTGATTTTACTTGAGAATCTTCTTTAATTAAGGCTACTAAGCCTTTGTTGTCCATCACTGCAGGGACAGGCAAAAGAAATCCTTCTCCTCCCAAAGCATTTCTAAAGGCTTTTACAACTTCTGAGGCACCCGATTCGTATAAGGCTTTTGAGGAACCACCATTAAGCTGAATCACCTTTGTATTTTCGCCATGTATTTTTGGCAAAAGCTTTATGAGAACATTAAGGGTTCTTCCCCAGGCAACTCCAATAATCCCCGGATTTGGGATATAGCGATGAAGATCTTCCCCTAAAACTGAACAGACATCACGGGTTAATATTTCTTCACTTCCAATCACATCCTGTACTAATACACTCTTTTTCAATCCAAAACGTTTGGTTATCTGGTCTTCTAAATCTCCTGTTGAATAAATGGGCGGTTTTATTTTCACCTCTACAAAACCTAATTCCATTGCATTTTTTAATAAACGACTCACGGTTGATTTTGAGATGTTTTCTACTTCACTAATTTCTTGTTGACCCATGTTTAGTTCGTAATACATTTTTGCAACCCTTAGAATTAAGTTAGTTTTTCCTTGATCCAAAATTCCACCCTCTTTTCCCAGTAAAATAATTTTGCATTAAATTTCAGTCTGTAAAATTAAATTCATTCTATCCATGATTTTTTAGGTTGTCAATGTTTTTATTCTAAGGATCCAAAATGCTTTTACCTGATATGAAAATAATTTCTTATTATGAAATTATTTTCATTTTTTCCTTGACTTTTATTTTTTGTCAGGTTATTCTATAGTCAAATCTAAGATTTCAAAGGAGTTTTAATTATTATGAGTATTCTTACATTTGTTGGCGCAGGTCAAATGGCTAGTGCGTTATCTTTTCCAGTTTCAGAAAATGGGCATGTGGTTCGCTTGGTTGGAACCCCCCTCGATCGTGATATCATTACTGAAGCCCAACAATCGGGATTTCATAATACCTTAAAACGCACTTTACCAAAGACTAATATTGAGTATTATCAAATCGAAGAATTAGAAAAAGCCTTATCTGGTACCGACGCCGTTCTTTGTGGCGTCAGTAGTTTTGGGGTCGATTGGTTTGCCGCAACAATTCTTCCAATCATACCAGACGATGTTCCAATTTTATCAGTAACAAAAGGGATGATTAGTCAAGAGGACGGTTCTATGATCACTTATCCTGACTATTTTGAATCAAAACTTCCTCCTGGAAAAAAGCTTTCTATTAACGCTATTGGAGGACCTTGCACCAGTTATGAATTAGCTGATAAAGATCATTCTGCTGTGGCATTTTGTGGAAAAGACATCGAAACCCTTCGGTGGTTTAAAGAAATTTTCGAAGCTCCCTATTATCATATTAGTCTTTCCACCGATGTTGTTGGCGTTGAATGTGCGGTAGCGCTTAAAAATGCTTATGCCCTTGGTGTTTCCCTTGCTATTGGGATCTCAGAAGCCCGTGACGGCGTTGGAGTTATCCATTATAATTCCCAAGCAGCCCTCTTTGGACAGGCTGTTAAAGAAATGAAACACCTTCTCGAACTTGTCGAGGGTGGCGAGGAAAACATTATTTATGGTGCTGGTGATTTATATGTGACCATTTTTGGAGGAAGAACACGAAAAATCGGAACTCTTTTAGGGCGGGGTCTTTCCTTTAATGATGCTATGGCAGAGCTTCAGGGAGTTACCCTAGAATCCATTGTCATCGCCACACGAACTGCCCAGAGTGTTCGTCGTTTAGATACCCTTGGGAAAACCTCTACTAAAGACTTTCCTTTGTTAATGCATGTTGATACCATCATTAACCATGGTGCTAAAGTCGATATTCCTTGGAAATCTTTTGAAACAGAAGTTTACTAAAAAAAAAGCTGCCAGGGTATCTATTTAACCATAGGTACCTCTTTTTTTCTTTCCCTCTTGACTCCATTCCAAAAGTCGATTAGGATGTTACTATTAAATACTTATGAAGGAGCAAAAGAAATGTACGCATATACTGGAAAAATTGCCCTAATAAATTTAACCAATCGTCGTATTGTCCCTTATCCTTTTTCAACAGCTGACAGACTAAAATACATTGGTGGCAAAGGCATTGCTGCCCGAATTTTATACGATCTCATTGACGAGTCCATTGATCCCTTAGGCGAAGATAATGTTATTGTGGTTTCAACAGGGCCTATGACTGGAACTGGTGCTCCCTCTTCTTCTCGTTTTAACATTAGCACCATTTCACCTCTCACTAAAATTCTAGTTTCATCCAACTGTGGTGGGGATCTTGGGTTGCAACTTAAACGTTGTGGTTACGATGCCTTGGTTATTCGTGGAAAATCCAAAGAACGGGTTTATCTTGATATCTCTGAAACTGGGATAGAAATAAAAAATGCGGATCATCTTTGGGGAAAATCGACCTCTGAAACTGGGAAATTGTTGGGAAAACCCCATGGTGTCATTGGTGTTGCCGGTGAAAATTGCGTTTCTTATGCCTGTGTCATGAGCGGTGATCGAGCCGCTGGTCGTGGAGGCGTGGGTGCTGTATTTGGAAGTAAAAACCTTAAGGGTATTGCCGCCAAGGGCAAAATGAAACAGCCTCTTGCAAATCCCGAAGCTTTTAAAGCCTATAATAAAAAGTGGATAGAATTTCTCAGATCCCATATTATGACTGGACAGCGTTGCCCCGATTTAGGAACGGCCATGTTAGTAAGACCCATGCAAAGGAATCGTCAACTTGCAACTAAAAATTTCAAATATGGGGAATTTGATGGCTACGAAAAAATTTCTGGTGAAACAATTAAAGCTGAACATTTAGTTAAAAATGGTGGGTGTACCACCTGCCCTATTCACTGTTCACGGATTGTAAAAATGGGAGACATGGAAATCAAAGGCCCTGAACTTGAAACCCTTGGTCTCCTTGGCCCCAATTTACTTAATGATGATCTCTCCCTCATTATTAAAATGAATCATCAGTTAGATGAGCTTGGCTTAGATACCATGTCTACAGGTGGTACTCTTGCCTTTGCCATGGAATTAAAAGAACGTGGGATTGCAGATTTTGGAGTTGCCTTTGGAGAAAACCATCAATTGATGAACACCATTGAAGATATTGCTCATCGAAGAGGCGCTGGAGATATCTTGGCCCAAGGTACCCGAGAAATGGCCAAACGCTATGGTGCTGAAGATGCTGCCATTCACGTAAAAGGTCTAGAGCTTGCTGCTTATGAGCCAAGAGGCGCCTATGGTCAAGGACTCACCTATGCCACAGGCAACCGAGGAGGCTGTCATCTTAATGGTGGCTATATGGTTCTTCTTGAAGGATTAGGTGCAACCATGACCCCAACAACGACATGGTCAAAAGCCGCCCTAGCAGTCATGTTTCAAAACATGATGGAAGTGGTTTCCTCCATGGGAATCTGTCTGTTTACGACCTACTCAGTTCTGCCTTCATTTATCTATAAAGATGGAATTTTAGGAAAGGTTGTGTCTAAGATCCTTAGTTTTTCAGGACCCTTTATCACCATCCTTCTTCATCATCCCAGATGGTTTAAGTTTAATATTTTCTTAATCCCATACTCTAAGGCCTATGCCCTTGCAACAGGTTACCCTATGACCCTTGGCCAACTTCTTGAAGCTGGTGATCGGATTTACAACCTAGAACGTAGCATCAACCTTCGACTTGGAATGAACCCAAATCAAGACGAAACGCTCCCAAGTCGATTAACAACAGAAAGAAATGATGGACAATCGGTTCCGCTACTAAAATTGCTTTATAAATATTATAAAGTCCGTCAATGGAAAAAAGATGGCACCCCTAAAAAAGAGTTACTCAAACGTCTTGGTATTCTTAAACAGCAGGATTCCTGATTTTTCTATAAAAAAAGACTACTTAAAAAGTGAAATCACTTTTTAAGTAGTCTTTTATCTGCCACTCTTCTCTTTATATAAACAAGGACATATCCGATTCTTCAGCATTAGCAAGCATTGCAGCTGCCCCACCAAGCTTAACCCCATCAATAAGTTCTTCTTCCTTAATCCCCATAATGTCCATACTCATTGCACAAGCCACCAGTTCAACCCCGTTCTCCTGAGCCATTTTTATAAAGTCTTCCATACTGGTCACATTTTTATCTTTCATCACTTTTCTGATCATCTTTGCGCCCATTCCTCCCATGTTCATTTTTGAGAGCCCAAGCTTTTTCGATCCCCTTGGCATCATCATGCCAAACATCTTCGACATAAAATCTTTCTTAACCTTTACTTTCTCAGGTCGTCTCAAAATATTTAATCCCCAGAAAGTAAAAAACATACTTACCTTTCGACCCATGGCAGCGCTGGCATTGGCAATGATAAAGGAAGCAATTGCTTTGTCTAAATCCCCAGAGAAAATAATCATATTTTTATTGTCATTTTTCGACCCTAAGCTTTCTCCTTGATTTTCCCCTTGGCCTTTTTTAATTTGTGCCGTTACCATCCCCTTGTTTGCCACTTGACTTTCTAAAGTATTTGAAGTTCTTCTGCAAAACCCCTCTAAGTCACTACAAAATGCTGGATCGGTTGTTGATATTTCAATGATATCTCCATTTTCAGCTTCTTCTAATGCTTTTGAGAGCTTAACAATTGGGCCAGGACACTGGAGTCCACAAGCATCAACAGAAATAATTTTACCAATTGGCTGAGACTTTTTTTCTTTCATCTCTTTTTGATTTTTAGACTCTTTTTTTCTTGTTGTTGGAGGCGTTGGCATTTCTCCAAAAATTGAATGATATAAACGATAACCACCATTAAGATTAAACACATCAAATCCATTTTGTGTTAATATTCGAGCCCCAACATATCCCCTTAAACCCACTTGACAAGTCACATAAACAGGTTTCTTTTTATCGACTTCATAAAGCCTTTTCCTTAATTCGTCTAGGGGAATATTCCTGAAACCATCCATATGCCCATTTTCATATTCAATTTTAGTTCGAATATCAAGTAGGGTTACACTTCCATCTCTTGGTAAATCATTGACCTCATACCACTGAAAGTTTTTAACTTTATTGGTTAATAAGTTTTCTATTCCAAATCCTGCCATGTTTACAGGATCCTTTGCTGATGAATAAGGGGGAGCATAGCAAAGCTCTAGTCGAGTTAAGTCAAAAGCTGTTGCTCCAAAACGTATTGCTGTTGCAAAAACATCACAGCGTTTATCTACACCATCGTAACCTACAATCTGTGCACCTAAAATCTTTCCTGTTTCTTTTTCAAAAATCGTCTTAATTGACATATTTACGGCTCCTGGGTAATAACCAGCATGGCTCCCAGAATAGGTAAATAGGGTATCGTAATTCAAGCCCAACCGTTTTGCGGCTCTTTCATTAACACCTGTGGTTGCAACGGTCATATCAAAAACTTTTAAAATAGCCGACCCCTGTGTGCCTGTATATTTGCTTTTTAGTCCACAAATATTGTCAGCCGCAATTCTTCCCTGCTTATTGGCTGGCCCTGCTAAAGGAATCCCTGTTTTCTGTTGTGTTACAAAATCGGTTACTTCAACAACATCCCCTACTGCGTAAATATGAGGGTCTGAGGTTAACATTCCATCGTCAACCATAATTAATCCACGAGGGTTCGTTTTTAGGCCTGCTTCTTTGGCCAAACTGCTTTCAGGTTTAACCCCAATCGCCATAATTAATAAATCTGCTTTTATTTCCCCCTCGTTTAACGTGACCAGTAGTTCCTCTTCTTTATCTTCAATTGATTTTAGTCCATTCTCCAAAATAAGAGAAACGCCTTGACTAATGATATGACGCTCAACATCTTTTACCATGTCTTCATCTAAAGGGGTAATCACCTGCTCTGCCATCTCAACAATGGTTACCTTCATTCCAAGGGTATTGAGATTTTCAGCCATTTCCATCCCAATAAATCCACCGCCAACAACAACGGCACTTTCAGGTTTTTTCTCTTCGATATATTCCTTAATCCGATAAGTATCCGGAATATTTCTGAGTGTAAATACTTTTTTTGATTCACTTCCAGAAATCTGAGGCTTTATTGGTTCTGCCCCCATAGATAATACTAACTTATCATAGGTTTCGGCATAAACAATATCCGTTTTTACATTTTTAATCGTTACCACTTTTTCCAATGGATCAATGGCAATCACTTCGTTCAATACCCGGACATCAACATCAAACCTTGCATGAAAACTTTCAGGGGTTTGAAGGGTTAAAGCACTTTTTTGAGTGATCTCTCCTCCAACATAATAGGGTAAACCACAATTTGCAAAGGAAATATACTCTCCTCTTTCTAATAAAATTATTTCTGCATGTTCGTCTAATCGACGGAGTCTTGCAGCTGCTGTTGCCCCACCTGCAACCCCACCAACAATGACTATTTTTTGATTTTTCTTCATGATCTTTCTCCTTTTATATGGTATATTTATTCTATCTTATTTATTTGAATGGAGTCTTCTAATGCTAACACAATCCGATGTTCTTTTTTTAAGTTCAGCTTTTACTTTTTGGAATCACCTTTCTCCAAATGAGAAAACACTTATTCTTAATAATGCCACCCTAATGACTTACCATAAAGGGGAAAGTCTTCACAGTGGTGATAACGACTGTGTGGGTGTTTTTCTGGTGAAATCAGGTTCTTTAAGAACCTATCTTCTATCGGATGAAGGTAAGGAAGTAACCCTCTATCGTCTTTTTTCTGGGGAAGTTTGTATGCTTTCAGCTTCTTGCTTATTAAAAAATATCACCTTTGATGTTCATATTGATGCAGCAACAAAAACAGAAGTTATACTTCTTAATTCTGCGGTCTTTTCTAGCATTGTTGAAAAAAATATATATGCTGAAAACTTCTCTTACAAAATCGCGATGGATCGTTTTTCAGATGTTATTTGGGCTATGGAACAAATCTTATTCATGAGTTTTGACCAACGCCTTGCTATTTTTCTTTTAGATGAATCTCAAAAAAACAACACGGATACAATCATTCTTACCCATGAAGAAATTGC
This sequence comes from Eubacteriaceae bacterium, assembly GCA_051649025.1. GTDB lineage: Bacteria > Bacillota > Clostridia > Eubacteriales > Eubacteriaceae > Acetobacterium. The sequence goes on along the minus strand of JBOFGH010000028.1, from coordinate 2,109 downwards.
TAAGTATCTGGGAAGTGCAAGAGAGGTTGTCTCTCGGATGCTTAAGCATTTTGAAAAAGAAGGTTTTGTTTCATTGTTTCGAGGTGGGGTAACACTTTTGGACAAATCTCAATTAAAACAACTCGCATAGTTTTTGTATTCATATACCCTATTATACCCTTTTTTAAAACTTTATCTGTGAGTAAGTCACATAAGAAACATTTAAACAAATATTTAAGGTCATAATTCAAAATATCTACCATCAAATGACTATTTTAGTAAAGGAGTTTTCATGAAGGAACACTCGAAAAAAGAATTTAATCGACTCTATATGAGCGAATTCGTCACCATCATTGTTTGCGGATCCCTCATTTATGCACTAACTGAGTCTTCAGGAGAGCCACTGGATCTTCGTCTTATCATTCCTGGGAGTCTCTTAATTTTTATTCTCCTACAAAGCACAGGTTATTGGTTTTATCGTTATCATCAGTTGGATCAACCCAAAGATATATATCCTTGGGTAATGCCACTCTTTTCTTTTTTAAAAAGGCTCGACCGTTTTCTGCTTTTAATTTATCCTACATTTAGTTTATATCTGGTTATCTTTGATTTTTCAAAGTTTTTAAGCTTATTAAATCTCTTTGGATTTATTCTTTATGCTTTTTCAGTGATTGAAATTATCAATTATTTTTATTATAATGTAACCATTGGAAATCTTAAACAGAAAAACCCCTCTGAATTAGCCCTTGAACTAAGGGAATATGAAAGGAAGAAGAAATGAAATTTATTGATTTATCAAAAACTATTTCTGAAGATATGTCTATTTACCCAGGCTGTGATAGCCCAACCCTCACACGAATTGCAGACATTGCTAACGGCGACGCCTTTCGGTTAACAAAAGTGGAATTTTCAACCCACACTGGAACGCATTTAGACTGCACCACCCATGTAATGGAAAATGGTTACTACACCGATGACAAAGATATTAACCATTTTGCTGGTCCTGGTATTGTCATTGATTGCCGTGATTATTTAGATATCGAAATGGGTCTTGACGTTTTAGAAGGCTATGATCTCCAAGGAAAAGAATTTGTTCTCTTTTATGCGGATTATATGAAATATTGGAAGACCGATAATTTCTGGAAAGGCTTCCCCTTATTTTCCGAAGAATTATTAACATTCCTTGGAACAAAAGAAAATATCAAAGGCATCGGTTTTGATTTTGGAACCTTTGACCTCGTTTCTGACCCCAATCTATCTAAACACAAACATTTTTTAGCTAATGATCGTACTGTTGTCGAAAACCTAGATCACCTTGATTTGCTCTTAGATAAAGACTTCATCTTTATGGCCTTTCCCCTAAAACTAGAGAAAGGCGATGGTTCTCCTGTACGTGCAGTTGCCATGGTTAACTAGATGAACTATTCTATCTCTCTTTTTAGCTCATTTAATATCCTTTTTCTAGGACTTCTTGCCATTGTTGCTCTTTTATTAGGAAAAGCCATTTACACCCTTAAAACCTTTCCAGAGTTAAAAGGAAAAGCCATTAAAGAAATTGTTGCTGGTGGCATTGTGGCACTCCTCGTTACCGGCATCTTTATTGTTGTGCCCTTAATTTCTGGCATCACCATTGAAAAAAACAAACTATCACTACGTCTTCCAACAGGGTTTACTTTCACCTCCTATTCCAGTGATGAGATTGTTTCTGCTAAAATAGTAGATTTAGAAACACAACCTGAGTATGCAATTTATTCTAAAGTTGTGGGCACTCAAACCCGAGATTACAGTGAGGGAATTTTTCGATTAGGATCAGGAGAAACAGAAACAGCAGAGGCTCAGGTTTTCTTAAATGGGAAAAAAGCACTTTACGTCGAAACAAAAGGAATGCCTTTACTTTTAGGCCCCGATCATTTTGAAGATTTTGTAAGTCATTTTAGTAAAGAAATCAAAGCCATCGAATAAGAACTTTGTCACACTTGCTGTTATAATTACAATCAAGTAGGAGGCTAGTCATTAATTGACTAGCCGACCTCTCACACCACCGTGCGTACCGTTCGGTACACGGCGGTTACAGAATTTTAATATGTGCATCTGAATATATCTTTATTGGGTTTTTAAGTCCGAGTTTTC
>JBOFGH010000027.1:0-6337 GCA_051649025.1 Eubacteriaceae bacterium | reverse complement strand
CGATTCAAATGGAATCGTCCAATGGTATGAAGGGCAAAAGAATGCCAATGGAGATTACGAAGCAAAGATTGATCCTAAGCGACATAATGGAGCTTATGGAAGCTATAGTTTTGTATCCTATGGAAAAGATGGAAATTATTCTCCAACAGTCCTTGGAAACGCTTGGACAAATCTAGAAAATCCAGAGGAAACAATCATGGGAATTTCTAAGTTTTCCGAAAGGCAACTGATTGCATTTTTCAATGATAGTGGAAAAAGATTTCCAGACTATTATGTGGTTAGAGGTGTAAATTTAGAAAAATTTGTTCGGATTTACATGGAAGAGGCAGAAAAAGAAGAGGTGCGTGCTGAAGTTGCATTTGCACAAGCGATGTTAGAAACAGGTTTTCTACAATTTGGTGGAGATGTTAATATCACTCAGTTTAATTTTGCTGGATTAGGCGCAACTGGAAATGGTGTTCCGGGATTTAACTTTGGAGCACGCTATGGTGACAATGAATTTGGAATTCGTATGGGAATACGGGGGCATATACAACATTTAAGATGTTATGGATCCAACCTTCCGACAGTTCAAGAAAATGTTGACCCAAGATGGTTTGACTATTCAAGACCTAGAGCAATTACCGTTGAGGGATTATCAGGTACTTGGGCAGCGGATTTAAGTTATGCAAACAAATTATTAAATATGCTGAATAAGATTAAGATGTTGTAAAATAAGATGAATAACTAATTCGGCCCTCTAAAGTTAGAAATTAAAATCTGGGTTTAGAGGGTGCTTTTATGGAAGAAGTTACAGAATTTTCAAATATACATCAGGGTTTTGAGACTAAAATATTTGAAGTTTTATTTAGTTGTGGTATACTAAAACAATTGAAATGAAGTAATAAAGTACAAATATTAGTGTTATACTCCTACTCTAAAAATAATATTTATAATCAAAAACTAGACAAATAAAAATGTAAAGGATGGAGAATGATTAACAAATTAAAAGAGAGATTTATTTTGTCTTCTGAAGAAAGTAATAATAGTCGGAATAATAACTTTAATATGATGCGATTTGTGGCTGCGGCGATGGTTATTATTGGGCATATGTGTCATTTGACAGGGATTGAAGTCATCACGTTTGGGGATCAAGCCGTTTCTACTATTGCGGTTAAGGTCTTTTTCTTAGTTAGTGGTTATTTGATTACAGAAAGCTTTATGAGAGACTCGAACATACTTAGATACAGTATTAGACGTTTTTTTCGTATTATACCAGGTTTACTTTTCTTGTGCTTAGTGACAGTATTTATCATAGGCCCATTGTTTACGACCTTAGATTTACAAGTGTATTTCGCATCACCAGATACATATAAATATGTGATAAAGAACACATTATTGTTTCCAGTTTACACTTTACCAGGTCTTTTTACATCAAATCCATATCCGAATGCTGTCAATGGTTCCCTATGGTCTTTGCCGGTTGAAGTTCTAATGTACTTTTTAACTTATATTACTTTATTTGTAAGCAGGAAGTCAAAGAGATTAGAAGTTTTAGTTGCTGTTGTTGCAGTGGTGCTTTCTCTAATTTCTATTTTGCAAAGGTGTTATTTTCCAACGTACACAATGATGTTTTATGGGACTAATTGGATGGATGCTGTAGCACTGGCACCATATTTCTTTATTGGGAGTTTAGTTTCCTTTCCTAATATGCGAAAATTTTTAAATCTTCAATGGGCTTGTGGTCTTTTACTAGTATTTTCGATGTTAAGAGTAAATGAGGCATTGAACGAAGCTTTGTTTTTAATAGTTCTTCCATACTTTGTATTTTCCTTAGCACTCACAAAAAAACCTGCATTTAGTAAATTTTTTGTAAAGAATGATTATTCTTACGGGGTATATCTTTATGGTTTTGTTATACAACAAGTGTTAGTTCAAATGCTTATGGTTTATGGTGTGAGTTTTAATGTGTATTTAGTATTAAGTTTTATACTGACACTTTTATTTGCAATAATTTCTTGGCATCTGGTTGAAAAACCTTGTCAAGCGCTAGGAAAAAAATTGCTTAAATTGAAATTCATAAAAAACCTTTAATAATGAGAAGGTAGTAGATTTTAATAATGAAGATGAGTTGTTGAAGCATGTGATTGTGATAAGAAGAGGTGAAGGTTTTTGAAAAAAATTGTAGTAACAGGTTCTAATGGTTATATTGGAAGGCATGTTGTAAAAGCGCTTTTAAATATGGGCGCAGAAGTAATCGCTTTAGATATTGAAAATAGTAATGTCGACGAACGAGCTACTTATTTGAAATATGATGTTTTTAACTCAGAAGAAAACGCATACGAAATGTTAGGATATCCCGATGTGTGTTTACATCTAGCATGGAAGGATGGGTTTGTACACAACTCAATTTCCCATATAGATTATCTTCCAGCACATTATCATTTTTTAAGAAATCTTTTGGAGGGTGGACTAAAACATGTTGCAGTGATGGGATCAATGCATGAAGTTGGTTATTTTGAAGGGGCTATTTCTGAGGGAACACTTACAAATCCAATAAGTCTATATGGTATTGCTAAAAATACCCTTCGTCAATTAATGCAAGCTTATCAACTAAATGAGGAATTCGTTTTTCAATGGCTGAGAGGTTATTATATTCTTGGAGATGACTTGATGAACAATTCAGTATTTTCAAAAATATTACAAAAAGCAGGAGAAAATGAGAGGGCGTTTCCATTTACATCGGGGTTAAATAAATATGATTTTATTTCCATTGAAAGCCTCGCCTTGCAAATTGCACTAAGCGTTTTGCAAGAAAATATTAATGGTGTAATTAATTGCTGCTCGGGAAAACCTGTTTCTCTTAAAGACAAAGTAGAAGAATTTATTAAAGAAAGAGAATTGAATATTTCTTTAGAGTACGGGGCATTTCCTGATCGAGCTTATGATTCACCAGTAGTTTATGGAGAGAATAAAAAAATAAAAATGATTATTGAGAATGCGTTGATAGATGAATGTTTTGATGAAAGTCAAAAAAAGAGCATTCAGAAATTATTAGAAGAATTGGGGTAAGGTGGTAAAATGAAGCAAAAAAAACTTCAAATCCAATCAATATTATATAATAACAGTGTTCAAGCATTAAAATCTGCTTTAGATAGTCTTGAAAATGCCATTCGAGTTAGTAGAGAAAATAAAGGTGAACTTGCTGAAGTTCTTGTTTGTTACGGTGATGCTTCGGAAAAACCTTTGCTTTCAAAAGAAGAAGTTCAAGAAATTACTGAGCGCTATAAATCAACTTTTTTGTTTTACTATAAGTTTTTTGGATTTAATTCAGGAACTGCAAAAGGTCATAATATTTTGGGAAAAAGTTGCAAAACAGACTATATGATGATTATGAATCCTGATGTGTTAGTCTCGCCAAGGTTATTTCTTGAATTGATGAAACCATTTAATAATGTTTCTCTGAATGCTGGTTTAGTAGAAGCACGACAAACACCTGTGGAACATCCAAAAGATTATTTAAAATCTACTGGGATTACTTCCTGGGCATCGACAGCTTGTGCATTATTTCCTACCAAGTTATTTCATGAAGTTGATGGCTTTGATGAAGATACTTTTTTTATGTACTGTGATGATGTTGATTTTTCATGGAGGATCCGATTAAAAGGGAAAGAAATTATTTACCAACCATTGGCTCCAGTTTTTCATGCGAAGTCACTTTCAACTAAAGGTGGTTGGGTACCAACCTCGGCAGAAATATATTTTTCAGCTGAGGCAGCGTTACTCATGGCTTATAAATGGTCAAATAACGCATTGTTTGAAAAAATTATGAAATCTTTTTTAACGAGCAGAGAAAAAAATAGACTTAAGGCTGCAAAAGAAATCCAAAAGCGAATTGAAGAAGGTCGAATGCCAAAACAAATTGATCCTCAAAATAAAGTTGCAACTTTTGAAAATGATAATTATGCAATACATCGTTTTGTATTGTAAGGAAAAGGTAGGTTAGATAATGACACAAAAATACCATTTTAATTATAATAAGAATACACCCTACTATAATATCATACAAATGATGGAGAAAAGTGGGATAAAACAAGGCGTACATCTCGATATTGGTTGTGGTTATGCCGCGATTCGGTTTGGAATCATAGAGAGTGAGATTTTAAATCAAGACTATATTGGAGTTGATGGAGATAGTGAAACGGTTGAAATTCTTCAGAAAGAAGGGGTGGAGGCTTTTTGTTACATCCTTTCCAATAAGAATGATGGCTATGAAAAAGTAAAAGAAATCTTAAAGGGCAGAGAGATTGCTTCTATTAGTATCATCGATGTTTTAGAGCATCTGATTAACCCAGAAGAGATATTAGAACTAATTCATCGTTTGGCTACGGAGTACAATGCCCCTGTTTTCTTGAGCGTTCCCAACATTTCCCATGAAGATATTACTTTTAAATTAATGGAAGGAAAGTTTGATTATACGCCATCAGGATTATTAGATGATACTCACCTTAATTTTTTTACGGAATCACGGTTATCTCAACTAATGAGAGAATTGGGATTTGAGGAACACCAAAAAAATGATTTTCTTTTAGAATGTTCAGATCAACACTTTCCCAAAGAAAGTACCGTTCTCTCAAGTGGAGCCCTTTGTCATCAATATTTAAAATGGCTGAAAAAATTAATGGATCCAAATGGACAGGTAAACCAATTTTTAAGGACGTATCGGGCAGTTGAAATCCCAGTAAAGGTTGAAGGGAAAGAAAAGGATTACGAACCATTTCTTTCAATTATTACTAGAACCCAAGGTATGCGACGAGAAGCACTCGAAGAGGTTTTGCTTTGCCTAACGGGACAAACAAATAGAGACTTTGAAGTATTGATTATGGGACATAATCTTGATGCAGAGCGAAAAAAGAATGTTGAAGAGATTATTTCTAATCTCCCAGCTTGGATCCAGAAAAGAGTTACTTTACATAAAGTTGATGGAGGAAATCGAACGACACCTCTTAACCGAGGGTTTACAATTGCTAAAGGAAGATACATTTCAATTTTGGACGATGATGATCTAGTAATGGATAACTGGGTCGATGAGTTCTATAAGCTCGCAACTAAAAATCCTGGTTCGGTTTTACATGCTTATTCTGTTGCGCAAAAGTGGATGACAGTGGATGTAGGAGAAGGGGAACAAGCCCTTAGAGCAGTAAGTGAACCTATGAATATTTACTGTCGTGATTTTAATTGGTTGGAACAACTAACACTGAATTATTGTCCAACGATGTCGTATGCTTGTCCTAGATATGCATTTCAAGAATACAATATTTGCTTTGATGAATCATTAACAACTGTAGAAGACTGGGATTTCCTAATGAGAACCGTTTTCGTTTGTGGAATTCATGATACCGACCAGGTGACATCAATCTATCGTCTTTGGACAAATAATGCAAATTCTCAAACCCTACATGATAGGGAAGAGTGGCTAAAAAATGAAAAGAAAATTAAAGAGCATTTTAATAATATCCCCATTGTTTTACCTAAAGGAGCTGTTTCGCAAATAAAAGAAACTATTTTTTCTCCTAAAATGAGCGGGAATAGTGGCTTGTCAAATCTTCTCGCTACGTCAGCTCTATATTTAGGTGATGGTGACGGGTTTACAGAAAGAATAAAATTCAGTGCGGAACAAAGTGATGATCCGAATTGGAAGTTGAGTTTTACGGAACTAGAAGCGGCAGGAAATGTTCTTGCTGTGCGTTTTGATCCAGTTGACAATGGAAATATTATGATAGAAAACTTTAAAATGAAAGTAGTTACTTCTGACAACAAGAGTTCTATTTATACTGGAAAAGATATTCGAACGAATGGCTTTTTTGTTGGTAATCAAATTGTGTTTATTAAGGATGACCCACAGATAATTCTTCCTTTAAAATCAAATGTGGTTTTAAAAGAAATCAGGATAAGTTGTGGGGTAGAATTTAGTATTTCAGAAGAAGTTTATGATATTATTCTGACAAAACTAGGAAAAAAAGTGAGTAAAAATCCTATTAAGAGCAAGGATTCAGTTTTTTACAAAGGTTCAAAAAAAGTATATAAGAAAATCAAGAAAATGTTGAAATAACAAAAAAGATGTTATTAATGAGATTAGTTATTTCAATAAAGCGTATTTTATAGTCTATTGGATTTAAATTAAAAGGCGGACTCCCAAGGAGTTCGTTTTTTATTTTGTGTGCGACGGGCATGGATTACAACTAGGCGATGAAAGTTCGCTGTAGGCGTAGAAGTGAACGAACTACTAGCTGAGGACAAGGGTGTCTTTCGTGAGGAAGAATCTGAAGGAAGTCTAAAGCAAAATCTTGGCTCGACG
>JBOFGH010000026.1:0-47734 GCA_051649025.1 Eubacteriaceae bacterium | reverse complement strand
AAAACGAACTTCACCACCTTGTTCGGGGTAAAGTTTAACCAAAAGGATACGATCATAAGTAACATAGGCTACAAAACTGATGTAATGATTCTTTTCCATTGGGTGAGAAAAGGTGATATATAAATCATTTTCCACTTCTTCAACCATCAGTCCGTGGTTTTCATCAACGGGTTTGGGGTTTAGTGCTGTTAGTTTTCTCCCACAGCAAGAGATTTCAGGATTTCCTGTTGTAATGATTGTGTTGTTACAATTTGAGCACACATAAAATTTTGTTCTTTTCATATTTCCTCCATCTGCATTATTGGGTTCTAGGTTGCCCAACAAAATTTTGTTAATGCTTACCCCTAATTCCTTAGAAAGGGCGTTTAAGAGAGAGACATCAGGGCATCCCAGACCACGCTCCCATTTTGAGATGGTTTTATCACTGATGTTCAAAGCCTCAGCAAGCTGTTGTTGAGTAAGCCCTTTTTCTTTTCGCAATGTCAAAATAAGTTTTCCTACCTGGCGACAGTCCATATTTTTCACCTCCATAGATTAGAATAATGTAAGATTTAAGAAAAAGCAATAAACCCTCCGTAGAGTTTGGTACTTTTTAATGAGGATAAAGCGGTGACTATTCACCCAGAGAGTGGAGAGGTTGAATTTTTTGGTAAAGATTTTAAAGGGAATGAACAAATAATAAACACCCTCTGAGCTTTCAGAAGGGATAAAGGTAAAATATTTGCTGATATTGTGTTATTTGGTTGCAGGTTTATGATGAAAATTCAATCCGGTTTTTTAAACAATCGGTTCATTTTCTCTTTAATACGTTCTCTATCATGACTGTTGTCTAGCAAAATATAATGGGAATTGACTTTTTTTATACGGCTTCCTTCAATGGCTAAATGAGGGAGATCCGTTTTTAAGAGATAGATTATTTTATTAGTTTCATCTTCGCAGATTGCGAAGTCTCCTTCAAATCGGTCAATGATATATTCCATAAAGTCCTCCTAAATTTATTTGTTTGTGGTCCATGTAATTTTATTACCATTACTTTCAGCGACAATGGTTCCATTTTTGTAGGTCGAAAAGATAGTGATATTCCGTTTTGCCAATTTATCCAAGGTTTCTTGGTGAGGATGTCCATAATTATTGTCAGCATCTGCAGTAATAACAACATAAGCAGGATTAACAGCATCAAGGATGGCGTTACTAGTGGATGTTTCACTTCCGTGATGGGCAAGTTTTAGTACATCAGCTTTGAGGTTAATGCCATTTTTAAGTATGTCTTTTTCAGCGGTTTCTGAAGCATCACCATACATCACAAAGGAATTGTTACCATTAACTAATTTAATGCCTAAAGACCAGTTATTAAGGTCATTCCCATAATCTCTGTTAGGGGAAATGATGGTAAAACTGCTATTGCCAAGGGTGTACTTTGAACCTACAATTGGTTTGGTTAAAAGAAGACCTTTTACTGCAATCTGATCAATGAAATTTTCAAATGTTTTTGTGGGATGCTCTTTTTCAGGGATCATTATATCTTTCACGTCAAAAGTCTCAATAATTTTCCCTAAACCCCCAATATGATCTTCATGAGGATGGGTTCCAATAATATACTTTAGGGTTTTAACGCCATTCTTTTTTAGATAGTTAATAATCAAGTCAGCATCCCCAGAATTGCCACCATCAATGAGCATATTTTCGTCTTTTGATTGGATGAAGATGGCATCACCCTGACCAACGTCAATAAAGTGTACTTTTAATTTTTCGGATGGGAAAACCATTGTCTTTGATTCTTCCATATAAGAAGTACAGCCAGTTAGAAAAAGCACCAGAATAATAAGAGGAATAATTGTTTTTAATATTTTTTTCATAGGGTTCCTTTAAAATATAGAGAGTTAAACTTTAACTATAAAAGTAAAGTCTCATGAATTATAATATAAATGTACACAGTATAACACAAAATACCTATTATTTTACAATGAGTAGCTGATTGCATATAAGGCAAAAAATAAGTGTTTATGGTTCAGAAATACAATGAAAAAACTAAAAAAATATTTTTAAAATAATGCTTAGAGTGGGAGAAAAACATGGGAACAAGTGTTGAATTTATTGAATATGTTTGTGATCAAATTGAAGGAATCGGTAGTATTCGTTATCGAAAAATGTTTGGTGAATATATGGTTTATGTTAACGATAAGCCTGTTCTTTTGGTTTGCGATAATGTAGTGTATGTTAAGCAGTTAGAGAGTATCGCCGAAAAAATGAAAGAAGCCCCGAAAGGATTTCCTTATAATGGCGCAAAAGAGCATTATATCTTAGAGATTGATAATCGTGAGTTTAGTCAGGAAATTATTTTAATGTTAGAAAAAGAGATTCCGATTCCAAAGCCAAGAAAGCCTAAAAAGAAAATTAATATGAAAGAAAAAACGGAGATAACAACAATTGATGCTTACATTGATGCTAGTCCTAAGGAATTTCGACCTTTGCTCGAAAAAATTCGAGAAGTAATCAAAAATGAAGCACCTGAGGCAAAGGAAAAAATAAGTTATGGAATGCCAACGTTTTATTTAATGGGTAATCTTGTTCATTTTGCCATCCAAAAAAAACATCTTGGTTTTTATCCAACTCCCAGTGGCATCAATAAATTTAAGGATGTGTTTGAAAACATGGGACTTAAGTATTCTAAAGGGGCAGTGCAATTTCCATTAGATAAAGAAATTCCATTTGAGCTGATCAAAGAAATTGTACAATTTAGAGTGGAAGAAAACAAGAAATGAGCGATTGAAATACGTCATCGCGAGTAACTTAAGCAATGCCATTCGAAAAATAAAGTAGAAATAGGATATTTTACATGCTACAATAAACTGTCACTAAAACAAACCAATAAGTTTTAAAATACAGAATACATTTTCATGTATTCTGTATTTGTTTGTAAGAAAACAAATACAGTAAAGAGGTAAAAATGGACAGTGAAATAAGGCTTAATAAAGGAATTCTGCATGTTTTGGATACTAATGCAGGAATTCCAGTACAATCGGATATGCTTTTAAAGATGACAACCAGTGTTAAAGACTATTTAGAAAAACATCTACAAAGATCAATTAAAGACCCAGATGTTAAACAAACAAGCTTTAGGGCCCAAAGCAATTTTAAAGATTTGATTGCAGATTATCGAAGTCACCCAACAGAGCTTGTACGTATTAGCAAAGAGGTTGCTTCAATTTTTTTTGATTACATGATCGAAAATGTCACCATCCCCAGTGGAGATTTAATTTGTTTAGATTTTGATATTGGTCACGAAACCTATTTAGGAATTTTTAAATTTAATTATAAAAGTGGCTATATTCATTATGTTGATAACGAGAACGGCTTGTCTAATGATATATTAGTTCAGCCCTGTGTTTTACCAACAGAATCCCAGAAGTTAGATGAATTTGTGATGATAAACTTGGTGACAGAAAAAGTGATGCTTAAGGAAAAAAAATATCTAGTTAATGATGAAAAAGAGTATTATATTTCCAATAAATTGCTCCTTTGTGAAGAGGCTATTTCAGAAAAAACAGCTTTTGATGTCATTGAAAAAACGGCTAAAAAAATAATTTCAAACGAGTTTTCAAGGGATGTTGAAAAATTAAATACCCTAAAAAAAGTTTTTGCTGAAGATTATGAATCAGAGAGTAAAATAGATCTGGATAATTTGTGTGAGACTGTTTTTGGTGAAAATGATGTGATAAAAGCTAAATTTCATGAAACACTTGAACAAAATGGACTTTATGAAAAAGAGATTCCAATTAGTTCGAATCTTGAAAATAAGATTTATAAAAAGCAGAAATTCATCACTGATTCGGGGATCGAAATAAGCATTCCTTCTGATCAACTTAATCGCAACGACCTCATAGAATTCAAAAATAATCCTGATGGAACCATTACGGTAGAAATTAAAAATATAGGATTGATTGATTCTAAATAAAGAAAGAAGCAAAAGTAATTTTTAAAAAAGGTGTAATTTATTGAAAAGTGATCATAAATTACGCCTTTTTTTTTAATGTCTAGAAATAAATGCAACGATAATAGAAATTTTAAAAATGATATCACAACAATTAAAGCAAAAAATATAACCTTGAATTATATTTATCGATATGTTAGTATTAACTTAAAGATGTTTTTTGTTCAATTTTGTATTTTTTTGTTCGAATTTTTGCAACACGAATTCGAAGGTATTTTTGTTAAAAAAGGAGGGAAAATGAAAATAAGATTTAAAAAAGTGATTTTGTTAATCTTTTGTGTTGGCTTACTCTTAGCACCAAATAGCCTAGCTTTTTCGGAAGACGAAGGAAGTAAGGAAAAAGAAATTAACTTGAATTTTGAAGATCAAAGTCAGTCCATGAATTCAAGAGAAGGGCTGAATCCTTTAAGTGCCCATTATTTTAAGGATATGATGGAAGTGATGGGATCAATTTTAGCAAAAGGAGATGTCGTACGTGATGAGGCACAGAAACATGTATTGTATTATGATAATACAAAGAGCGTGTATCATATTCAATATGAATCAAAGCTAGATATCAGCGATGTTTGGTGGAATTATGAAGCAATAAGCGAGATTGGAGGCGCCGTTGGACAAAACATTATTTCGGTTTCTCCAGAGGGATTGATTTATGGATTTGAGTTAGGAATTGATTTAGATGATCGTTTAGTTGTTGACGAAGCCCTTTTAGTGCCAAGTGTCCTAAATAATGTGTTTCAACAAATAAATGACCCAGAATTGACACAGATCTTTTATATTGATCAAGCTGAGTATGATTCAGCTCTAAATGAGATTATCGTACACTTTGCCATTAATGAATCGGTAAACCATGAGCAATTAGAATTGATCAGAAACACAACAGGGTTTTCACAGTTTATGTATTTTAGAGCTCCTGATGGGATGATCACACTACCCCAAAGCGCCTTTACCGAGATAGCACCGAATAATACCATTGTTACTGAGAGTAGGCTTTTTGGCCCAATGGAATACCAATTCGAACAATTCGTTCGAATGGTTGCACGCTATGAAGCTATAGCGACAGGGGTTATGACAGAAAATACAATAACAATGTTAAGAAACACAAGTTATACCGTTCAATTTAATAGTAATGGTGGGAGTCTGGTAGGAGATATTACGGATGTACAGCCAGGAGCAACAATAATAGAGCCACAAAAACCTTTTCGAGATGGATTCATTTTCGAAGGTTGGTATAAAGAAGAAAGTCTCATTAATCAATGGGATTTCGCAAATGATTCTGTAAAGGAAAACATTATGCTCTACGCAAAATGGAAACCAGAGCCCAACAAAAACACACAAACAGAAAGCAATAAAGGGAAAACAGAAGAAGTTAAGTCGAGAAAAAATCCAAAGACAGGTGTTCGGTTTAAATACTTCATTTTTAACTAAAAATGAAATAGAAAAATAAAGTGTTGCAAAATAAAACCTTGGAAGAATTCAATGATAATCATGCTTCCAAGGTTTTTTCATGTTAAATAGCTGGTTTTTCGAGTCAAATCTTTTTTTCTTGAGAACAGGCCTCAACCATTTTGATCACAGATCCAAGGGAAATGTTTGAACTTTTAGCGATGGCTTTAATATCTTCATATTCTGGAGTCTCTCGGTGGATTTCACCATAGGAAACAACTTTCATTGAAACCTCTCCCAAAGGTGTCTCAAGAATGCGAGTGTGTCGTTTCATACAAAGACGATCTACCTTATGTTTGCGTATTCCAATGGTGGTTGTTTCCTTAAGGAGAATTTCTTCAAAGTACGAAACATCTGAAAGCTGACACAAAACAGTAAGAAGTACTCCGGGTCGGTTTTTTTTCATGTAAACCGAGGTATAGAAAGCATCAAGAGCCCCTTTTTCAATTAAAAGCTCTAGCGCATAACCGGCCATTTCCCCAGTCATATCATCAATATTTGTTTCAATGACCATAATAGTGCTTTCTTCTTGAAGATGTCCTTGAATAATCCGAAGGGCATTTAAAATACCAAAATCCTTTCCACCAAATCCATAGCCTGTTTTTTGGGGAATAAAGCTTGGGAGATTGGGTGAATAAGTTCCTAGTTCCGCTAAAATAGCCACGCCTGTTGGGGTTGCAGATTCTCCATCAATGGACTGGGAGTAGATTTCAAAATTAGAATTACATAAGATCTCTGTTGTTGCTGGTGCAGGAACAGGAAGTAAACCATGGGCACAACGTACCCAACCACTTCCAACGTTAATTTTTGAACCATAAACAATTTCTGGGGCAATGGCATGATAACAAATTGCGGCTCCTACAATATCAACAATGGAATCCAAGGCTCCAACCTCATGGAAATGGACACGCTCCATAGGGATATTGTGTACTTTTCCTTCAGCCATAGCAACTCGATTAAAAATTGCAATGGCTGTTTTTTTAACCTCCGAGGATAAGTGAGAGGTTTCAATAATATTTTTAATATCACCATAATGGCGATGGGGTTGGTTTGTTTCATCAAGGATAACATGACAACGGGAACCACTGATGCCATGACGTGTTGTTTTTTCAGCTTCGATACGAAAGCCTGTTAGATTTAATTTTTTTAATTCTTCACTTAAAAAATCAGGGGAAATACCTAAGTCAATAAAAGCACCAAGCACCATGTCTCCACTAATGCCAGAAAAACAGTCAAAATATAGAATATCCAAGTTGTTTTCTCCTTACTTTAGGCTGTTAATTTTAGAAGCTAAACAAGCGGCACCAAAACCATTGTCAATATTAACAACGCCAATACCACTGGCACAAGAGGTTAGCATTCCCAAGAGTGCTGAAACACCTCCAAAGTTTGCGCCATAACCAATACTGGTTGGCACAGCAACAATGGGTTTATCACTTAGTCCACCAACAACAGAAGCAAGGGCTCCCTCCATGCCAGCAACAACAATAATAACTTTGGCTTGATGGATTACAGGGACGTTTCCTAAGAGCCGATGAATTCCAGCTACCCCAACATCATAAAGGCGCTTAACTTGGTTTCCCATAACGGTCGCAGTAATGGCCGCCTCTTCGGCAACGGGAATATCGGAAGTTCCAGCAGTAATGACTAAAATATAATCCTCGGTTGTCTTATATTCTTCCCGTTTAACAACGACAGATCGGGCTTCTTCATAATAAATAGCATCGGGAGATATCGAGTGAATGGCTTCATAGACTGAATGGTCCGCACGAGAAGCAAGGATATTCCCTGTTGATCGTTCTAACATGTTTTTTACAATCCCCTTAATTTGCTCTAGGCTTTTTCCAGGACTGTAAATGACTTCTGGGTAGCCATTTCTTAATTCGCGATGGTGATCAACCTTGGCATAGGTTAAATCTTCATAAGGAAGATTTTTAAGTTGTTCTAATGCGGTAGAGACATCGGTCTGTTGGTTTTTTACCGCTTCTAATAATTGAGTTAATTGATCTACATTCATGTTTCCTCCATGATGAGTGACTATTGAATTTTTCACCCATTGAATACGAAAAAATCCGTCATTTTCTTTAGAGTGAGATGCCCTTCCAGATCCTCTAAATTAAAATCCCTTATTATAATTCTACCATAGTTTTCTTCTAATTGTAAGATAAGATCATATAATTCAAGGGAACTCCCTTGAAGGTCTCCAACTGTAGATGGTTAAGATCCTGGCGATTAACAA
This sequence comes from Eubacteriaceae bacterium, assembly GCA_051649025.1. Classification (GTDB taxonomy): domain Bacteria; phylum Bacillota; class Clostridia; order Eubacteriales; family Eubacteriaceae; genus Acetobacterium. The sequence continues at coordinate 40,061 of JBOFGH010000026.1, read as the reverse complement.
ATAAAAAAGTTCATTTTCAAAGTTTTTTTCTGCGCTGAATCAATATAATTACAGATTGAGAATCAAGGAGTAGTTCACCATCTTCGAGAATTGAATAATATCCAGCCATCACATTGGCTCCCTGAACGTGGATAATCCCAAGGCTTTTTCAGGAATCTTTCATATCAATGCCACTGAGAACAAAAGAATCTAAAGACCACGAACTTCAAAGCATTCAGGACAGGTTTGTTGCATGCAACAAGTCAAACCATTGTACATTCCAATAACTGAATAAAGAATGCTTAAATCGGCCTTGCTAATTTTTTGGAGATCTGCCATTTTTGTCCAAAATCAATCCAAAGAGCGACTTGTTGTTAGGCATGGGGAATAATTACTAATAGTTTTATTGATTCGATGGAAGGCTTAATGGCTTTATAGATGCGTTTAGGAAAAAGTCAAAATGAGACATGTTTCAGAGTAGAACACCTCAAGTGTCATATTGGGACAGACCTTAATGATTTTTTTATTTAATTATATTGTTTTTAGGGGTATAATACTAGTAGAATTTTTGTTATAATCTAGAAATAAGAATGCAAAAAAGGAGGGAAAAATGCATAAAATTTTAGTAATAAATGGCAGCCCTAAAAAGAGAAGCAACACAATGAAACTTGTCGATTCTTTTTTAGAAGGGATAAAAAACAAAGAGCCACTCCTAGACATTAGTAAAGTTCATCTCATTGAAAAGGAAATTTTGCCCTGTACAGGGTGCTATAGCTGTTGGAAAAAAACCGAAGGTAGCTGTATTCTAGAAGATGATATGGAACCCCTTTTTCAAGAATATCTCCAAGCAGAAATCATTATTTGGGCAACGCCTCTTTATCATTTTGGGATCACCAGTACAATGAAAAAGTTTATGGAGAGAACCCTTCCAGAATTATTGCCCTTTATAGATTCAAAGGGATATGGTGTTTATCAACATCCCCATCGATATCCAGAATTAACAGAAAACAAAAAACATATACTTATTAGTAATTGCGGATTTCCGAGCGAAAAAAACAATTACGAAGGGGTGTTCAAACAATTTGATAACCTTTTTGGTGAAGGAAAATGGGAAAAAATCATTTGTACCGAAGGGGAGCTCCTTAATGTGCATCAACTCGATAATTTTACGATTCCTTACCTAGAAACCGTTAAAATTGCTGGAGAAGAATACGGTGAAACCCATCATATCTCAGAAAAAACGAAGATAAAATTAGAAAAGCCCTTTGTTGAGGTAGACGCTTTTTTAAAAATGTCAAATTTAAGCTGGGGAATTCAAGACCCAAGAAATGCAAAAAAAGAAGATCCTAAAGGAGCTCTTAATTTTATGAAACAGATGGCTGGGGTTTTTAATCCTCGGGTTTCAAAAAATTTGAGAGCAGTTTTAGAAATGAATTTTACGGATATTAAAGAAAAATATCAGTTTGAAGTTAAAGATAATCAATGTATACTCATTACAGAAGACTTTTTAGATCCGACCACTCGCATTAATACGGATATGAAAACATGGGAACGGATTACCGAAGGGAAAATAGACCCTTCGCAAGCACTCATTGACAGGAAATATTCAGTCGAAGGAGATTTCAAAATAATGAATGCCATGTTTGATGGTCTCTTTGGGAGTATGGTTTTCCATCAAGAAAAAAGAAGGTTTAAACCAATTTCCTTTGTTAACACCCCGTATTGGTTTATCTTAACCATGATTCCATGGTGTATTTGCTTTATTATGACAAATTTCAGTTCTATTTTAGGGGTGGTAACCCCGTTAATTGCCATCGGTATTTTATGCGCAATCAAAAAAGGGTCCGAACTAAATTTATTTGACAAAGGAACCCTGATTTTCTTTTCCATGCTAACCCTTCTTGTCGTCCCCTGGGGAACTTATTATTCGGGAATGACCATTAGTATTATGGCACTTTTTGGACTAGCACTGATCTTTGGGATTTCATTAATTAAAATAATGCCATTAACAGGAGACTATACCCATTATTTATACGGAAAAAATGCATTAAAAAATCGTTTGTTTATTAATACTAACCGATGGTTAACTGGATTTTGGACCCTCGTTTTTGTTCTGCAAGGTCTATTAGCCCTATTGCTTGGTAGTTTTGATATTATTTATTTCCAATCAATTCTTCCGATACTTGTTTTTGGTTTAGGAATCTTTTTCACGGTTTGGTTTGCACGATGGTATCCTGCACACTATGCTCGGCCAGAAGAAATAGATCCCCGAAATGCCATTCCTAAAGAAGGAATAGACAATACAGAAAAAGAAGAAGTTCATTTTGAAGACATCACTCCAGAGCTTTTGAAACCCAAAAGAGTCGCAAAAGAATCAGAAATATCAGAGTTTTTAAAAACTGATTTTAAGGGAAAAGAAGAGGATCGTGTTAAAACAGAAGAGGATAGTTTAGAAGTGACACCAGAAGATGTTATCGAAGAAGAAACAATAGCAGAAATAGATGAGAACACAATCTCAGAAGAGGATACTGAAAAAGATCAAGAAGAAATGGTTGTTTTCAAAGTAGATTAAAAAGGCTTCGGCCTTTTTTTAAAGTCAAAAAACAAGGAGAAAAAGATGTTAACATTGGATAAAATATACCATGCATCCTTTACACTAAAAAAATACATACGACCGACCGATTTAATCCATGCCCCCAAAATAAATCCTGATTGTGACGTGTATTTAAAAACCGAAAATTTGCAAATTACAGGATCCTTTAAAGTAAGGGGGGCTTGTTATAAGATTTCACAATTGAGTGAAAAAGAAAAATCAAAAGGGGTGATTGCTTGCTCTGCTGGAAATCATGCCCAAGGGGTTGCTATGGCAGCTTCAATCAATGGAATTAAAGCAACAATTTGCTTGCCTGATGGAGCTCCGATTTCAAAAGTGGAATCTACAAAATCTTATGGTGCTGAGGTTTGCTTAGTAGAAGGGGTCTATGATGATGCTTTTAACAAAGCCATTGAGCTACAAAAGGAGAAAGGGTATACTTTTATTCACCCCTTTGATGATGAGCAAGTTATTGCGGGTCAGGGCACCATTGGATTAGAACTGTTAGAAAGCCTTCCCGATTTAGATGCGGTGGTTGTTCCCATTGGTGGAGGTGGTTTGATTTCTGGAATCGCTTTTGCCATTAAGGCATTAAGACCGGAGATAAAGGTTTATGGGGTTCAAGCCAGTGGAGCCCCTAGTATGGTAAAAGCCATTGAAAAGAATCGCATTGAAGCTTTAGAGCAGGTTTCAACCATTGCCGATGGAATTGCAGTTAAGGCTCCGGGAAATGAAACTTTTGAGCTATGTAAAAAATACGTGGACAAAATTGTAACCGTCACAGAAGATGAAATCTCTACCGCAATTTTAACATTAATCGAACAGCAAAAGCTCATTGCAGAAGGGGCGGGTGCTGTTTCTGTAGCGGCGACTATGTTTGGGAAGTTACCAATTCGTGGGAAAAAAGTGGTTTGTTTAGTTTCAGGAGGGAATATTGATGTCACCATTCTTTCAAGAATTATAAAGCGGGGGTTACTCACATCAGGAAGAACCTGCTCATTAAATATTGAGTTAATGGATAAACCAGGGCAGCTCAAAGGGGTTTCTCAAATTATTGCAGACCTTGGAGGAAATGTTATTTCTATTCATCACGAAAGAAGCAATGAGGGCTCGGATATTAATGGTTGTTTTTTAAGAGTTGAATTAGAAACACGTAATTACAACCATATTGAAGAAATACAACAGGGATTAAAAGAGGCAGGCTTTTGCTTAAAATCCTAATGGTTATAAAGTAATTAAAAAAGATAAAAAAATCCTAGGAGGTCCTCCTGGGATTTTTATTTTGAAAAATAAGACTTGACAAATAATTAAAAGAATATTATTGTATTAATCAAGTAGTACAATAATATGAGGAGGATTCAAATGAAATGGAATATTGACTCAGATCGCCCAATTTATAAACAGCTTGTTGAAGAAATTGAGCTTAGAATTATTTCAGGCATTTATCATTCAGGGGATAAGCTTGAATCAGTCAGAGAACTTGCCATGGAAGCTGGCGTAAACCCAAACACCATGCAGAAAGCTTTAGCAGAACTTGAACGAAAAGAGCTTGTTTTCCCAAGAAGAACCAGTGGGAGATTTATAACGGAGGATAAAGAAGTGATTGAAAAAGCAAAAAAAACAATGGCGTTAAAAGAAATTCAAGGCTTTATCGAAAAAATGAAAAGCTTAGGGTTTAAGCAAGATGAAATTATTCAGCTTGTGAAGGATATGGAAAGGGAGGAAGAGCGTAATGACGATTTTAAAAGCTAAGAGTTTAACAAAATCTTATGGAAAGAAAACAGCTCTTAAGGGCATCAATATTGAAATTCCTAAGGGGCGAATTATCGGACTCCTAGGCCCTAACGGAAGTGGGAAAAGTACATTTATTAAACTAGCAGCGGGATTACTTGTTCCGACCTCAGGGGAAATTATCATTAATGAATGCGTTCCAGGACCAGAAACGAAAAAAATAGTTTCTTATCTACCCGAAAGATCTTACTTATCTGAATGGATGAAGGTTGATGAAATGATTAACTTTTTCAGTGACTTTTATGAAGATTTTAATCGGATAAAAGCTTATAACATGTTAAAAGAGTTGGGGGTAGATACCAATGTACGGATTAAAACAATGTCAAAAGGAACGAAAGAGAAAGTACAATTAGTTTTGGTAATGTGTCGTAATGCGTCCCTATACCTTTTAGATGAGCCTATTGGTGGGGTCGATCCTGCAGCGAGAGATTATATTTTAAATACCATTATTACAAATTATAAAGAAGATGCAACTGTGATTATTTCAACCCATTTGATTTCAGATATTGAGCAAGTTTTAGATGATATTATTTTTATATCTCAAGGTGAAATTAAAATGGAATCCTCTGTGGATGAAATAAGAGAAATGAATCACCAGTCTGTAGACAGCTTATTTAGGGAGGTTTTTAAATGTTAGGAAAACTATTAAAACACGAAATTAAGGCAACAGGGAGAGTTTTTCTACCCATGTATGTTGCATTACTTGTTCTTACCATCGTGTCCAAAATTACCTTATCTTTAACCATCGGCAATTTTAATCTAGAAGAAACTGTTTTACCTTTGGCAGCTCAGATAAGCTTAGCATTGTTTGTCACAATCATTGTTGCACTAACGGTCATGACGCTTATTGTGGTGATTCAACGATTTTATAAAAATCTTTTAACAGACGAAGGTTATTTAATGTTTACTTTGCCAGCTAAAACATGGCAACTGATCATTTCGAAACTTCTTGTAGCCTGTTTATGGTTTGCAATTTGTACCATCACTATTTGCTTAACCATTATGATTCTATGCTATAACAGAGAAATGATGGCAGAAATTGGGAGAGGGCTTCCTTTAATTAATCAAGAATTTTTTAATTATTTTGGAAAAAATTTAGGATTTGTCACCTTTGAATTTGTTATTTCAGCCATTGTCCAAGGTATTTTCAGTATTTTGGTGATCTATGTTTCCATTGCACTGGGGCAATTGTTTAACGAACATCGGATTATGGCAGCATTTGGAATGTATATTGCACTTAATATTGTTGTTCAAATTATTACATTAATTATTATGTTTGGCTTTATGCCATGGTTAGTTTCACTGGATGTTAATCTCGCAACTCCAGGGGAAATTATGGGTAAAACCGAACTCTTTATGAATGTTACAAGTTTTATCTTTATTCTACTTTCAGTCGCTTGCTACTGGATAACTAATTTTTTACTAAAACGAAAATTAAATTTAGAATAATTAACGAAGTCGTTCCATTTATGATATAATAAATCATCAAAATTCTGAATACTTTAATTAAGGAGAATTTATGGGAATAGGGATTGATTTAGGTGGAACCAGCATCAAAGGTGGTTTAGTAGATGCAACAGGGAAGATTTTAAAAGAAGTCGCGTGTCCAACACGGGTATCCTTAGGCTACACAGCTATTTTAGAAGATATTTGTCACCTTGTGAAAGAGCTGATGGATTTTTCAAAAAACGAGGAAACGCAGGTAGGAATAGGTGTGCCAGGAATCTTATCGAAAGACTCCCAGAGTATTCTAAACTGCCCAAATCTTCAGCTAAAAAATGTATCTCTAAAAGCAGATCTTGAAAAAAAACTTGATTTAGAAGTCTTTTTAGTAAATGATGCCACTGCCGCCTGTATTGCAGAAGCCGCCCATGGCAGTAGCTATGGAAAAAATAACTCGGTAATGTTAACCCTTGGAACAGGTGTTGGTGGCGGTGTAATCATTAATAATCAAGTGATTACAGGTGCCCATGGTGTCGCATCAGAGGTTGGTCACATGCTTGTAGGGAAAAACTTTTACGCTTGTGGTTGTGGGAAAAATGGCTGTCTCGAAACATTTTCGTCGGCAACAGCTTTGGTACGTTTTTGTAGAATGGGGATTGAAGAGGGGGAGAACTCTCTCTTAAAAGACCAAGAAAATTTTGATGCCAAAGCTATTTTTGAAGCAGGGAAGGAAGGGGATTTGTTAGCACTTTCTGGAATTAATCGTTTAGCAAACTACCTTGGGCTTGCCATTTCAAACATAAATGATTTAATTGATCCTGATATTTTTGTTATTGGTGGTGGTCTTTCCTATGCAGGGGATTTTTTACTCCATAAAATTCAAAAAGCAGTAAAAGAAAATCTGACCTATCCAGAAATTGCAAAGCCAGAAATTGTGTTAGCAACCTTTAAAAATGAAGCTGGAATTATTGGGGCTGCAAATATTTATAAATTCTAAAAAAAACACATGAAAATTATATTTTCATGTGTTTTTTTAATGGAAGTTTATCCACCCAAAATGCTGATTAATCCCAAAAATAAGATTGGCATAAAAACAGCAGGCAATAGGTTTCCAACCTTAATTTCTTTAATTTTTAGCATATTAATGCCAATGGCTAAAATAAGCAATCCCCCAACTGCATTCATTTCAAGAATCATTTCAGGCGAAAGAAAAACTTTAACCGTTCCTGCCAATAGGGTAATACTCCCTTGATACAAAAAAACAGGAAGGGCCGCAAAAAGAACCCCGATTCCCATGGTTGAAGCAAAAATAATAGAAAAAATGCCATCCAAAAGAGCTTTACTGAGGAGGATAGTGTATTCACCAGTAAGCCCTCCTTCCAAGGCCCCCATAATGGCCATAGAGCCAGTACAAAATAGTAAAGAAGCAGTCACAAAGCCCTGGGAAAAATGCTGATGACTTCCTTTGATTTTTCGTTGAAAAGCATCCCCCAACCTGTGCAATTGTTTTTCAATATTAATTAGCTCTCCTATAATTCCTCCCAAAAGTAGACTTAACAAAAGCATGAGAATGTTTTCTGTTTTAATGGCCATGGTAATTCCAATAAGCATTACCCCAAGCCCTAGCCCTTGAGAAATGGTTTCGCTCAAACGGTGAGGAAGACCTTTCTTAAAAATAAGCCCTAAAATTCCACCCAAAATAATTGCAATTGTATTAATGATTGTCCCTAACAAAGTCTTCCTCCGATCTTAATAATGTCATAGCTATTGTAACATAAATGGATGGAAGATGAGAACCTAATTATTAGGGAGAGAAACAAAAATTAACATGCTTTTAACCGGAAATGTGGTAAAATAAAAACACTTGGAGGTGACTTTATGATCAAACGTTTCTCAGTTATTTATATTGGATCAAATAAATGTGAACTTGTTGTGGGACAACGGGGGAAAGGCTGTATCAATATTTTAGATCGGGGAATGTACCCCATAAATTTTGGAATTCAGTCTTTTACAAAACAAGAAATCAGTTTTAAATCAGTTTATGCGTTGTGTCAAATTATTAATGAGTATATTGCCATGTCTCAAACATACGACGTCGAAGCCATTAAATTAATTGGAACAACCGCACTAAGAGAAGCAAAAAATAAAGCCTATGTACTCGAACAAATTAAAATTAATACTGGGGGGTATAACGTAGAAATTCTTGAAAAGGATCAAGAGATATCATTAATATATCGTCATATGATTTTAAAATGCGAAGAGCAAGTCGAAATTGGAGAAGGGGTTACAGGAAACCAAATGTTAGCAACCATTTCAAGTGGCAATGTTTCCGTTGCTTCCATTAAAAATGGTTATATTGATTATCACCAAACAACGGCATTAGGTTATCTTAAAATGAAAGAAATTTTAAGAACCATGGAAGAAAATACGGAACGCTTTGAAACCTTGCTAACAGAGTTTATTTCTATAAACACCTATGATATTTCTACCAATATACAACAACGCAAAATAAAAAAATTAGTGATTTCATCCAATGAAGTTGAGGTAATTGCAAAGCTTTGTGGAGAAAAAACAGAAAAACCTTATTATGAAATATCCGTGGATCAATTTAAAACCCTATACGATTCGGTGAGTAATTTAACCTCCAACCAGCTAATGAAAAAGTTCCAAATTTTAAGTCAGGTTGAAGCAGAAACCTTTTCCTATACCCTAACTATTTATTTAGAATTACTTAAAGAAACGAAGCTCGAAACCTTTATTTTAACGCCCATGAAAATTATTGATGCAATTTTAGATTTTGAGTTTCAAGCAACCAAAAATCAAAAGCTTTGGGATTGGATCGAGGCTAGTACTTTAGTTTCTGCTAAAAACATCACCAAAAAATACAAAAAAAGCTTAACTCATGCAGAGTTTGTCGCAAGCATTGCATTAAAAATCTTTGATTCTTTAAAAAAGAGACACGAATTAGGAAAAAGGGAACGTCAGCTTTTAGAATTATCCTGCTATTTAATGGAAGGTGGAAGCTATATTGACCCCAAAGATTTCTGGAAATTGAGCCAATTGATTATAGAAAATACCGAACTCATCGGGGTAAGCCAAAGAGAAAAACGGCTTATGGGTGGGATTGTAGGTTCTTTAAAAATACAAAACGAAAACGATAATGAAGGGAAGCAGATTTTTGACGAAGCCCTACAGCTTACCATTGATAAACTTTCAGCAATATTAAAAATTGCAATTGCCCTCGATAAAAGCTACCAACAAAAGATCTCTAAAATTCAGTGTCACTTTAAGGAAGAGAAATTAATACTTGAAGTTATCACAGGAAAAAACCTACAGCTTGAGGAATATTTTTTTAAAGGGAGCCGAAAATCCATGGAAAATGTATATGGAATAAAACCAACCTTAAAAATTAAGAGGATAGAAAGATGAAAAACAAAGTTTTTATTAACAGAGAAATAAGTTGGCTCGATTTTAACTATCGGGTTTTAGATGAAGCCTACGACAAAGGAAACCTATTAATGGATCGCCTAAAGTTTTTAGCCATCACGGCATCAAATTTAGATGAATTTTTTATGGTGCGTCTTGCAGGGATACTCGATCAAATTAATGTTGGATACAATAAAAAAGGAATTGATGGGTTTACCCCCAAAGAACTTTTAAGAGAATTATCACTCAGAACCCAAGAAATGATGGCAAAGCAGTATAATTGTTTAACAAAATCTTTGGTTCCAGAGCTAAATCAAAATCATATTTTCTTTCTTTCCTATGATGAACTCAGTCAGGAAGAAAAAGAATTTGCTCGGTATTACTTTCGAGAAGAATGCTATCCTGTTTTAACGCCACAAGCCATTGACAATAGCCGTCCCTTTCCTTTGGTAAAAAATAATCAAGTCTATCTTTCGGTGACCCTCCACGATCCAGAGATAAAAAACAAAGAGGAAAAAGAGTTTATGGCAATTCTTGAAATTCCTAAAGTGCTAGATCGGATTATTGCCTTACCCCAACAAAAAGAAGAAAAAGAAGAAAAAAACGAGAAAGTTCATCGCTACATTTTTGTGGAAGACTTAATTAGTCCCTTTGTTAATGAGCTTTTTACAGGATATGATGTCAAACAGGTCAGTGAATTTAGAATTACCAGAAATGGTGATTTAGACATCGACGAAGACGAAGCAGAGGATTTATTACTAGAAATCGAGAAATCCATTCAGCAACGTAAATGGGGGGCCACCATAAAATTGGAAGTGACCAAAGATATGGGAAAGAAAATGAAAAAATGGCTCATGAATCAGCTTGAAATTTCAGAAGAAGAGCTATATGAACTTAAAGGAAAACTCGATCTTACTTGTCTCATGAAATTTCATGGGCGTCCAGAATTTGCTGAGCTTCGAGACCCACCTTTTACTCCGTTAATAAGCAAGGATTTTTACGAAAAAGAGGATATTTTTGAGGTGATCAAAGAAAAAGATCGCCTACTCCATCATCCCTACCAATCCTTTAGAACCGTTATCGACTTTGTGGAAAGAGCAGCCGTTGACCCTGAGGTTCTTGCCATTAAACAAACACTGTATCGGGTTTCAGGGGATTCTCCAATTATTGCAGCTCTAATTCAGGCGGCACAAAATGGAAAACAAGTCACGGTTTTAGTTGAACTTAAAGCCCGATTTGACGAAGCAAACAATATTATTTGGGCAAAAAAACTTGAAAATGCAGGCTGCCATGTTATTTATGGGCTAGTAGGATTAAAAATACATTGTAAAATGATTTTGGTGGTAAGAAAAGAGGCCGAAGGAATCAGGCGATATGTCCATTTAGGAACAGGGAATTATAATGATGTTACCGCCCGTCTTTATACCGATATTGGCATGTTTACCGCAAAAGAAAGCTACGCTTCGGATATATCCACCCTATTTAATCTATTATCAGGCTATAGCCATTATACCCTATGGAAAAAAATTGCAGTGGCTCCCAAAACATTAAGAGAGGCTTTTTACGATGCCATCAATCGTGAAATTACCCATGTGGAAATGGGAGGAAAAGGAAAGATTATTGCAAAAATGAACTCTCTTGTCGATGAAGGAATGATTAATAAGCTTTACGAAGCCTCACAGGCAGGGGTAGAAATTAAGCTCATAGTGAGAGGGATGTGTTCCCTTGTTCCAGGGATTCCAAAAATAAGTGATCGTATTACGGTGAGTAGTATTGTGGGCACTTTTTTAGAGCACAGTCGACTTTATTATTTTTATAACCAAGGGAAAGAAGACTACTTTCTTTCGAGTGCAGATTGGATGGAGCGAAATCTCAACCGACGGATAGAAACACTTTTTCCCGTCGAAGAAAAAGACTTAAAAGAAGAATTAAAGGAACTCCTTGAAATTACTTTAAAAGATACCATTAAAACACGGCATATGACGGAAAATGGCGAATTTGTTAGGGTGGATAAACGGGGAAAAGAATTATTATCCTGCCAACAATTATTTTGTGAAAAGGCAGAAGTAGAATTTGAATTAGCAAAAGAAAAATTTGTTTTAAGCCAAGGGTTTAAAGGAGAAATTTAATGGAACGAAAAAGCATTGGTGTCATCGATATTGGCTCAAACAGCGTACATTTGGTGATTGGAAGTTACTTTAATAATGAGTACTTTCAAATGATAGAAGATGTTAAAGTAAATGTGCGTTTGTGCGAAGGTCTGTCTGAAACAGGAAAGCTAAGCGACAAAAGAATGGAATATGGTTTAAAAACCCTAAAAATGTTTAAAAGCATGTGCAATGCCTATGCTCCAGACGAAGTGATTGCTGTTGCAACTGCAGCAGTAAGGAAAGCTTCAAACGGGCAAGTTTTTATTGATCAAGTTAAAAAAAACACAGGAATAGAAATCAAAATAATTCCAGGGGAAGTGGAAGCTGCCATGGATTATCTCGGTGCCATTAACACTTTGGAGGTTCAAGATGCCCTTCTTATGGATATTGGGGGGGGTAGCACGGAGTTTGTACTTATTCAGCATCGAGAAAAGAAAGAGGCTGTTAGCTGTCCCTTTGGCTCCATTGATCTTGCAGAAAAATTTGATCTTATCGATGAAATTAGCACAAAAAAATTGGAAGCCCTCAATGCCTTTTTAAAAGATGCCTTTGATGATATTCCGCTTTTAAAAAAAGCAAAGGGGTTGCCTGTAATTGGGGTGGGAGGAACCATCCGAAATATAGGGCGTATCCATCGTAATCTCATTGACTATCCTTTAGAAATAGCCCATAACTATCAGATGACCATGGGGGAAGTAAAGCAAGTTTGCCATTTAGGGGCAAAAATGAATTTAGAAGAACGAGAAAATTTAAAGGGACTGTCAAAAGGACGAACCGATATTTTTGTGGGCGCAAGCTGTGCCTTAGAAAAGGTAATGGCCTATACCCATGCTCCAAAACTCATTATTAGTGATGCAGGATTAAGGGATGGGATTATTTATGACTTTTTTGGATATAACGAAAACAATCTTGTTTATGATATTTTTGAACTCTCCCTTGCGAACACCATGCTTAACTATGGGGTTAATATTTCCCATGCCTACCATGTTTACCGCCTATCAGAAAAGCTTTTTCAGGAGCTAAAACCCTTACACCAAATTAAAACCCCGGTTGAAAAAATAATGAAAGCCAGTGCCATGCTCCACGATTCGGGGATAAAAATACAATACAGTAACCATCATGAACATAGCTTTTATTTAATTCTAAATTCAGGCCTACTAGGGCTAAGTCAAAAAGAACTTCTTATGGCGGCCTTTGTTGCCCTAAATCATCGCACCAATAAGAAAATTAAAATAGCCCAAGAATACTTTGGGCTTCTCAAAGAAGAGGAAGTTGAATTAATTGATCAACTAAGCTTATTCCTTCAGATTTCTGAATACCTCGATCGAAGTATGGACGGGGTGGTTAAAGATGTGATTTGTGTGATCGAAGAGAAAAAGGTGGTTCTCCAAATTGACTCAACCCAGGAAACATTATTCAAAGAGATAATTGTTTTAGAGTGTGGTAAAAAGTTTAAACGGGTATTTAAAAGAAATTTAGAGATAGAACAACTTAAAAATTAAGGAAATCTTAAGGAAAAAATCGAGGAAAGAAACAGCAAAACTTAAAGTTTGCTGTTTTTTTTGTTAAAATTTCTTAAATTTTGCACAAATGTTACGTTTTATCTTGAATAAGAAAATCTTATGTGGTATCCTTAGTTAAACAATAATCATTATTAGCTTGGAAGGAAAATGATAGAACGTCCGTTAATACACAAAAAACAGTCGTTTGTCCTTTCTTTAGTCCAGACAAAAAGAAATATGGTAAATTATATGCATGGAAAGTGTGTGTTAAACAGAGAAGATAGAGGTTTAAAATGAATATCATCATCTGCGATGACGAACAAGGCCAAAGAGAAAAATACAAAAAACAAATTTTAGCACTGTGTCAAGAAAAGAACATAACCCCAATACTTAAGGTATTTGAAAGTGGAAAACATCTTTTATTTGAAGCAGAAGATATCCTTAATGAAATAGATCTCATTTATATGGATATTAATATGCCAGGAGAAGATGGGGTAGCGATTGCAGAGAGGCTGAGACAGATTGGATTTTTAGGAGAGATTGTTTTTTTAACAGTTGTAAAACATCGAGTCTTTGAAGCCTTTGATGTGGATGCGATGCATTACATTGTTAAGGAAGTGACATCCCCACAGAAATTTAAAGAAATTTTTTATAAGGCTGTTAAAAAGGTTGAAGGAAGAAATCAAGAAGTTGCTGTTTTTACCTGTGCTGGAGAAACAAGAACCATCCCTATTACAGATATCCGATATTTCATTGTTAACAAAAATATTATTACCGTTCATTATAAGGATAAAACCTTTGAATTTTATTCGACACTTGGAAAATTGGAAGAGCTTCTTTTTAATAAAGGGTTCTGTCGCATTCATCGTACCATGCTTATTGCATTAAAAGAAATTGCAAAGCTTTCATACCTAAATGCAATCCTTGTGAATGGTGAAGAAATTCCAGTTGGAAGAAAATACTATAAGGAAATTAAGAAGCTTTTAGATTAAGTTAACATTAGAAAGTTGAGGAATGTAATGAAAAAAAGAAGAATCGGCAAATGGTTGTTTGTTCTTCTCATGATTTTTTTCATCCAATTAACAACCTTTAAATTAGAAGTAGCCAATGCAAGTTACCTTACCGCTTTATTGGAAGAAGATTTCCCCTATGGCAGTGTAGAAAAAACATGGAGAGAAGGGGCAAACGCTGGTTACTATATGAAAGCTAAAAATCTTGGGTTTACCCGAGAAGAATTAGTGAAAATTGAAGAAGAAAATGCCTTCATTGAAACCATTAATCGGGAAGCCTTTATTGCGATTAACCAGATTGTTGAGGGAGAGATAAACACAGACCTTTATCGAGAAAATTTTGGAAAGATTGATACCTCACAAATAAATCTGCGTCAGGAAGAAGAAGTTTACTATGCAGGATTATATATACATGAAAGTATTTATTGTCCCCATTATTTAGAAATGATGATTTATGTAATCCACTCGGAGGATCCTAAGGAACCAGTTGACCCAGTTGATCCAGAAGAGCCAGTTGATCCAGAAGAGCCAGTTGATCCAGAAGAGCCAATCTCTCCAGATTTAGACAGCCCCCCGCCTGGAGGAGCAGCACCATTAACCCCAGTAGAAACAGGGTTAGAAATCATTTTACCCGTGGTCGCAGGGATTATGGGAAGTCTACCATACCTTCAAGAGCCAATCGAAAGTTTTGAGCCACCTATGGAAAACTCTAAGGTAGAAGCAGAAATAAAATCAGAAAGCATCACTAAGAATGAAGAGATTAACCATGAGAACATTAAAAGTGAAGTCCAAGAAGGGATGCCAATGATGGTGGTAGTTGGAATTTTAGGAAGTACAGGGGCAGCCACATTAGGACTAAGCGTAAGTATTTTTAAAGATTTGCGGGTTTTAAACTGGTATCAAACAAAGAAAAAAGAGAATCTTAGAAAGATGAAAAATAAAGACGGAGGTAAAAAAAATGATTGAGAGCCTTATGATTTTGCTAATGATCACCACTTTGGGTGGAGGGATCATTAAAATAATAACCAAAAAGAAGTTATCCACCATTGATGGTGCAAAGGGAACCTGTTTTCAAGATGCGCGAGTCCCACAAAAAATAATAGGTAAATTTTAAGGACAAAGAAAGGGAAAAAAATGCTAAAGAGAATAAAAAAGAAAGAAAGAGAAATAAGCTTAACAAACCATGGCAAAGGTAAGAGTGGAAAAAAAATCCTCACCCTTTTCTTGGCAGTTGTTTTAATCCTGGGAAGTTTCCCCTTTGGAGGGGTTGCAGCAGCCGTTGGGGAGAATGGTTATGAGATAAGCAAAAATCCTCTAGAAAATAGAGAGCATTATGAAACCGATGGGGTTGCCTATCGAAAATCCATTGCTGCAGTTGTGGGGAACGACTATGCTTTTGACATTACCTTAAGTGTAACCACAAGGCAAAAGATTGTTCCTGTTAACACAGGGGGAGCCAGTGTGGTTTTGGTTATGGATCAGTCGAGCAGTATGGATAAGCAAATTCCAGGAGGCGGTGGAATCACGTATTTAGAAGAAGCAAAAAAAGCAGCAAAGGATTTTGGCGCTATTTTTTTAGGAACAGGTAACTCTTCAAGTAATGAAATTGCCATGGTGAGTTATGCCCAAACTGCAGTTGATACGTTTCCTATAGATGGTTTACCGACTTTTGCAACCGACATAGCGGTATATAACACTGGTGTTGATAGATATGGAATGGCTAATTTAGCTGATGGAACCAATATCCAGTCAGGAATCGAATTGGCAAAGAACCTTCTGGGGAGTGCCAAACCAGGGAATGAAAAGTACATTCTTGTGATGACGGATGGATTAGCCAATTATGGAAATATTGGCAATGAAGTAATAAATGTTACCCCGCCACTGAGCTTTATAGAAACAGTGAGTGGTGAATCTTTCCCGATGGAAATGACCCAAAAATACACAAGTACAGATGGACGTTCGGCATTTCCCATCCCTGTGGCAGCAACAATGGGAACTAATCTTAACGAATTAATGGCGGCAACCATATCTTCTGGATTAAATGCCCAGGGGGTGGCAAAGGTTTATTCGGTTTACTTTCAAAATTGGGCTCAGACAGGAGTTGCATCCGATCATGCCCAGTCTCAATTTACCATGCGAGGCATTGCCACCGACAGAACGTATTTGTTGGCTTCTGGTGTTGGCGAGCTAGCCAAGGAGTTTGAAGAAATCGCAACGGATATTATTGTTAAGTCTAACAGTTGGCGAATTACAGACCCCATGCCAAATAACAATTATGTTGTTTTTGATAACAATGCGGCAGTGAAAATTAATGGCACTGAAGCTTATACAGGGAACAATTTGCCACCCGGGGTCACCTTTGAAGGGAATACCCTACAATGGAATATGTTAGATCCACGACAAACAATTCCCCCAGTTGAGGTAGAAGTATCCCCGGGAGTGAAGGAGTATCAATATTCTCTCACCTATCGTATTAAAATTGATCCGGACAAAAACCCACCGACAACCCCTTTTGATACCAATGGAGAAACAACCTTAGACTATTATGTCACAGGTGATGGGAAGCCGGCCTTTAACCCAGATGACCCAGACACCTATGAAAAAGTGCCTTTTGAAGTGCCACAAGTTGTTGATAAAGACACTGCACCTAAGGAAATTTTAGTGAAGGCAAAAAACATGGTGGCCTACCAAGGAGGCTCCTCACTGTCAGGAGATGTTTTTCCAAGCCCATACTATGACCTTTTCGTAAAGGGTGACGATGGGAATTGGGACATGGCCAATCCCCTAACCGAAGCAGAGTTTAAGGCTCTAAGCTTTACGGTGGATAAACACCCATTAACCGCAGATGAAAAGACATATTACCTCTACGATGTTCCTTATCGAGCATATTTTAAAATAGGTGATGAAATATTTAACTATTTACCAGATGAAGGTTCTCCAGTAACCTATAAAGATGCGGGAACCTATACCATTGAGTTAACCACAAAAAAAGTGGGTGAGAATACTTACCATGAGCCTGGTGCAACAAGTACCACAGGATCAGGGAGGATTGATGCTGATAAAACCTATCGGCTAACGACAAATAATGCAGCCCCTGGAATATTAGAAGTACGTCCTTATGATGGGAATACCCCAACGTCTTTTGTTCAAGTACTGGAGCTTGGTCACTTTCCCAGTGGACCTGTGACAGATCCAACGGCATCGGTTTACCAAGGAACACGTTTTTTTAACTCCGCAGGAATTGAAGCGGGAAAAATGTATGGGAATATCCCAGAAATCGACCTCATGGGGGATACCATTTTCTTTACAGAAAACGCAACAAAAATTGGTGGATATATTGACGATCATTGGGGAGATTTAGCAATAAATGGACGAAATTTTATTCCCACATATCTAGATTTGGTTGATCATAAGAATGGAAACATTATTATTGAACCAAGAAAGGCAGATGGGATAACGCCTGAGGGAGTCACTGTCTACTACCCATATCCACCAGGAACAAATAAAGATACCCTAGGAGGGTTTACGGTGATCCAATTTCCTAATATGAAACGAACACCGGAAGATTCCACAGTTGGAGCAACCATTCTTACAGGTCCTACAGATGTCCAGTTAGAAGAGCAAGGGATTAAGTTTAGAGTGAATGGAATGGGAGCTTTTGCCATTGGTTATTTACAACAACCCCTTTATTTCAATATTGATAAAGCTTTAACGGTTAATGCCACAGAAAAAGAACAATTTGTTTTCAGAATTGAAAAACTGGAAGACCCTGCGGCAGCGATGATTAGTACCCTTGATGTTCATGCTTTAGATATTGTGCCACTTGTTGGTGTAGCACCGCCTAAAGTCTTTTATACCGTTATTACGGTTAATCAGGGTGGTAGCCTTGGATCGGACAAAATAAAAGTGAGCGAGCCAGGACAATACCAAATTACAGAACTGCCAAGTAACTGGCGCTATGGGCTAACAGAGATTAACCCAGTAGGCATCTTGCCTTCAACGATTTTAACCGTTGATGCGGGAGATACCAACCCTAATAGTTCCAGTTTGAAAAAGGCAACCTTTACCAACAACAAAGATAAAACCGAAGGTTTAGGAGATAAAGAAAGCGTTACTAATAAAATGAAACCCAATTTAGCACAATGATTCTAATTTAAATAAACAGTTAAAAAAATGAACAAAAGTTTACAGATAAGAAATGAGAAAGAAAAAAACAATGAAAACAGTTAGTAACATCATCTCATGGGTCGTCATTGGCCTATTACTCATCGGGATCGCAGGGTTTGCGCTCCCCCAAATTTTTGGGGTGAAATTATTTAGTATCCTCAGTGGTAGTATGAAGCCAACCTACCAAGTAGGTGACTTAATTTATACGGTTCCTACCGATTTTAAGGATATTAAAGTAGGGGATACCATTACCTATGTCATTAATGAGGCTGGAACCGTGGTTACCCACCGTGTGATTGAAAAAAACGAGGGAGAACAAACCTTTAGAACCCAAGGGGATGCCAATAATTCCCCAGATGGTAATGGGGTGGAATACAAAAATGTGGTGGGGGTTGTGGAATTTTCAATTCCACAGCTAGGTCGAATCATCGAACCTTTATCAACCCTCCAAGGGAAAATCATTGCAGGAGCAGTTATTTTAATTGGGATTATACTGATGTATCTTATTCCGATGATTGCTAAAAAATAACGAAGAAAGGAGAATTATATGGAGATTAAGAAAAAAAAGCTAACCACCATTGTCTTAAGTATTGGGCTTCTTTGTCTGGTGGCGGGAAGTGCATTAGCCTATCTTACAGCCAATACAGCCCCTGTAAGTAACCAATTTACCTTTTTATTACCAAAAATTGGGGTTAATATCATTGAAAGAAATTCTCAAGGAAATCCACTAAATCCAGAAAAGGTAGAATTTGCTACAAATGAAAAACGGGTATTTCTAGAGAATCCTACACTAACAAATCCAGATAACCTAACCCATTACCCTGTAAAAACCGTTAATCGGGTCATGTTTGTACCCATGTTTAAAGATGGCGATTACGGAACAGAAGGGCTTACTGGGGATTTTACAAAACCAGATGCTTCAAACCAAATGCAGCTTGGTGAGGTCACCTTTTATTTTCCAGGGACTTGGGAAACAGATTGGTTCTTTAAAGATGGGTACTTTTATTATAGAAAAGTTTTAGAACCAGGCCAGATATCAAAAGAAATGTTACGAGGGGTGACAATGTCAGGTCCTTTGGAAGGGCGAGAGCTTCACGTAGAAGTTTTAGTTGATGCCATAGAGGCAGACCCAACAGTAGTATTAGATGCCTGGGGGCTTACCTTAGATGGAACAACCTTAAAAGAACCAGTGCCAGCACCTTAATCAAAAGGTGTTAGAATAAATAACAAAATTTAAAGGATTATTATTGGGTTAACCAATGTAATAAAATTAATGAAAGGATTTATTTCACAATACTGTGGAATAAGACAAGAAAAAATGACAAACAAGAAAAAATGGGTAGGGATTCTATCCCTAGGACTAGTAGCAGTACTAGCAGTAGCAGGAACACTAGCGTATTTGACCGCAATAGCAACTCCGAGAACAAATGCATTTACATTTGTTGATAATACCAAGGTAGCCATTGAAATTGAAGAGCTTGATTGGGATTCAACAGGAGAAGTTAAGGCGGGTAAAATCTACCCAGGGATGACCATTGAAAAAGATCCAGCTCTACGAAACACTTCAACAGTGACAGGCACTATGGATGTATACGGGGCAATTCGTGTAACCTGGACTGATGGGACGGCTTCACCAAAAGTATTAACAGATGCAGAAATGCTCAGTTTAATTACAACACCAGGAATTGGATATATTGCTGATACAGTAAGTTGGGAAGCAGAGCTTGTACCGGGAGTGGATGCTTCTACAATCTACTACTACACAGGAACTATAGCTAAAGGTGCAGCTACTAATGAGCTTTTTGAAACAGTAACCATTCCAAGTACAATCACCAATGCTAAAGTTGCTGAGCTTGTTGCTAAAAATGGATTCAAAATTCAAGTTGAAGGTGCAGCCATTCAAGCTGAGGGCTTATCTTATGATGCTACAACAAAAGCAGCACTTAAAGATTTATTCCCAGCTATTACTGCTGGGGGAGCTTTTTAATTAAAGTTTAACAAATTAATTTTAGATACAAGCACTCAGGTTTCTATTAATTCAAGCATTAAAAAACAAGACACAATTTAAACCAGTTTATTCACTGCCTTGAAATTTCAAGGCAGTGGTAATAAAAAAAATTCTAAGGAGAAAAAAATGAAAAACAAAAAAAGAATGATTACCATTTTGTCATTAGGCTTAGTGGCAGTATTGGCAATTGCAGGCACTCTGGCGTATTTAACCTCACAAAAGGATAAAACAAACCGTTTTACCATTGCAGGAAATGGAACAACCGACATTGGAACCGATATTAAGTTAGCTGAAACATTATTTGATGGTCTAGACAAAGATGGGGGTATTGTTACAGCAGATACTGATCCAGGATTAGGTAAAAATCGTGCTGTAGATGCTTTCCCAGGAAGAGAAATTCCAAAGGATCCAACCATTTATGTAGAAAAAGGCCCAGCTTATATACGTTTTGAATTAACCTTTACAGATGCCGCTGGTAATCCCATTATAAATGAAGTTAAAATCAACGAAATTATTGGCATGGTTGATGCGTTTAATCCTGATTTTACTAAATCAGCAATTGATCCAGTAACAGGTGCAGTTTACTTTACAAAAGCAGATGCAGTAGCAGCAGACCCATTAACAGGATACAAATTATTTAGTTCTGTAACCATTCCATCAAAATGGGACAATGATTATGTGAAAACATTTGGAGACTTTAATATTGTTGTCACAGGTCAAGCCATCCAAGAAGAAGGCTTTGTAACAGCAGGAGACGCATTTACGGCTTTTGATAAACAAATAAATCCTCTACCTTAAAAATAGTCAAAACCGGGGAGGAAATCCTCCCTGGATTTTAATCATCAGATGAAGAGTCGGGCACAAAATTTTAACCAAAGAACATTAATTCCTAATGACAAAATTAATTTTTAAATAGAAACACACAAATGAATAATAAAATACAGAAAATGAGATATTATTCGCATTTATTACAGGTGGAACAAATTTTTTCTAATAGCTTTTGAAATTAAATAAGAAACAAATTAAAATTGATTATTCACACCCTTGGGATTCAAGGGTGTTTATATAAAAAAATTCTCAAGGAAAAAAATTGAAAAGGAAAGGTGAGCAAATTGACAGGGAAAAAAAGATTAATATTGATATTCTCCATACTCTTAATTGCAAGTGTAATAATTGGCTCTACTCTGGCAATTTGGACGGCAACGACAAGCCAAGATGGCAGTCTTAGTACAGGAAAAGTAGACGGAGAGATACTCATACAAAATGGAAGTTTAGATGACCTATTTCCAGGAAGGGAAACGAGCTATCAAGTTAATATCAAAAACACTGGAAATCGAGACATGATTCCAAGGGCGAAAGTCACCCCAACCTGGGTTAACAACCCAAACCTTAGCACTGATATGGTTACTTTTACTTACAATCAAGTCGAATGGCTTGATGGCGGTGATGGTTATTATTATTACAAAGGTATTTTATCCCCAAATGAAATAACCCAAGGACCTTTAACCGAAAGCTTTACTTTAAGCACAAGTATGAATAACGACTATAAGGGTGCCAGTGCGGACATTCTGGTGGAGCTTGAATGTGTACAAGCAGCAGCAAATGCCATTTCCATCTGGGGAAAAACCTACGGAGAGTTGGAAATAACCCCTCCAGAAACAAAAATAACTGGGGAAGAAATAATGGTGACCTTGGTTGACGAAACCACCAATTTCACTATTACTGGAGACATTTTTTCAGCACTACAAAATTTAGTTCCAGGAGAAACCGTCACCTCTAATATTGAAGTGAAAAATAGCAGTATTGGCATTGTGGACATTTTCTTTAAAGCTCAAGGCCTACAAGAAAATCCAGAAGCCATGGCACTTCTTGAGAAAGTAAGCTTAACCATCAAGGATACCTTAGGAAGTGTTTACTACACAGGAACCCTCGCAGGAGAAGATGGCACAGGAAACATTACATTAGGATCTTATGCAGTTAATGATAAAAAAGATTTTATTGCAGAAATCACCCTGGATCCTTTAGCGGATAACCAATTCCAAGAAAGCATCGCTGATTTAAGATTAACCTATTCCGCCATTGAAAAAACAGGAGGAGTAGATCTTACCGTCACCCCTGTGGATATGGTTGACTATATCCAAGGAGAATCCTTAACCAATGATACCTTTCCACATGTGGTGATTGGCACCATGACAAACTTTGTAGGAAATGATAACAAAGATACCGTGTTTGTTGTGAATGGGGTTTCAACCACCATTGAGGATTATGCTATTTCACAGTATGCATTTTATCGGGTCTTAACTGGTGGGGTGGTAAGCCCAGTGCCAACCGCAGGAACCCATGAAGATCCAGAAGAAGCTGGGACTTACATTATGAAGGCGAAACCAGAGGCAAATTTGGAGATTGATCGTTACAAGCTTGACCTTAAGGAAGCGGTTTTAACCTGTCGTCCTTCTAAAAACCAAGATACCAATGAGCTGGTAAGAGAGACCTTACCAACCACTCCAGTGACCAATCCAACCGCAACCATTCCACCAGGTACCGTGATCACAAACTCTGCAGGGGTTGTTGTAACGGATACTTCAGGGGTTGCACTTCATAAAGGGGATTTATTGGATGAAGGAGACCACAACCCACACTATGTTGCTTTAATAGGCTCTATGGAGAATCTTATTTTTAACAAATATGGATTTACCAATTATATAGCCTTAAGAATGACCCTTGTGGATACGAAAAATGGGAATATTTACCTTACAACAGATGAAGATAATTATATTACCTTAACTCTTCCTTACCCAGAAGGAACCACCAAAGATAACAATGATTTTGTGATTCTCCATTACGAAGAAGGGGATGATTTAACGAATCCCTTTGACTATAAGGTGGATGCTCCTGTTGAAATTATTCCTGAAAAAACAGATGTAGGTATTCAGTTTAGTGTGAATAACTTTAGTCCTTTTGCCATTGGATGGAAGGCAATTGAAAAACCAGTGCCACCAACCCCCCCAACCCCGTCAAACCCAACACAAAATGGGAAAGGACCAAAAACAGGGGATGATAATAATCCATTTATTTGGGGAAGCTTATTAGTCCTTGGTGTCCTCGGACTAGGGGGAACACTTTACATTATCAAACGAAACAAAAAAAGACATGAAAGCTAGAAAAATAATGCTATGGTTACTTTGTTTTATCTTCCTTGGGATCCTTGGATTTGCAGGTTATAAGCTTTGGGAGATGAACAAAGGTTACCAAGAAATAAGAGAAACAACAGAATCATTGGTGGGCTTAAAGCCTACCAATGATTCCCCTAATTTAGAGGCATTAATCGCTATTAACCCCGATGTGGTGGGATGGATAACCCTTATAGGTACGACCATTGATGGGCCATTTGTAAAAGGTGTGGATAATGAAGAATATTTGGATAAAAACATCTATCTTGAGTATTCGACCGGAGGCACCTTGTTTTTAGATTTCCGAAATAAAAGTAATTTAGAAGATTTTTGGAACGTCATTTATGGACATCATATGAAAGATGGGAGCATGTTTGGGGATCTCATTAAATACGAAGAAAAAGACTTTTTTGATAAAAACACAAAAGGGACGGTTTTTTTAAGGGATGAAACCTTAGATTATGAAATATTTGCATTTATGTTAATTGGGGAAGAAGATCAGGTGATCTATGATTTTAATAAGTTTGATTTACTCCAGAAAGAAGGAACCCTCAATTATGTTAAAGAAAACGCCCTTTATTTTAGGGATATTAATGTAAAAGAAACCGATCGTTTACTAGCATTATCAACCTGTGCCTACGATTTCGAAGGGGCGCGGATGGTGGTTATTGGACGATTAACAAATTTTTAAGAGGAGAGTAGAGAGAATGAGGATTAAGGAACTAAGGCAAAGAAAGAAGATTAGTCAAAAAAAATTAGCGGAAATAGTGGGGACAAACCAGTCTGCTATTAGCCAATGGGAGCTGGGCTTGACTTCTCCAACCGCTGATAAATTACCTTTGATAGCCCATGTTTTAGAGTGTAAAATTGATGACATTTACGAAGAAAAAGATTTTCAGTTTGATCTTCAGAAAAAAATTTAGAGAACCAACAAAATAACCAAATAGCCCCTTTTCTTTATAAAGAAAAATAATTAATTTTTAAAATTAGAGGAGAAAAAACAAGTTTTGTTTTTTCTCTTTTTTTTATTTACACACAAAAAGAGTGAAGGTGATACTTAGAAAGTTATTTCAAAAAAACATTACCAGTATTTATTTGAAATAATACTGGTAATAACATGAAATAAAAGAACATTAGAAAAACATAATATTCTAAAATTCAAAACTAAAAAAAAGGTAGAAAAATGAAAATGTTAAAAGGGCTTACTTTTACAATTTTGAGATCATAAAAATAAGTAAAAAAAGAGACATTTAAGTAAAATTTAAGAATAAAAGTGCAAAATAAAAGTCGGTCTTATTGAGAGATATATAATACCTACAAAGAAAGTATGGTATTGCAATTTTTTGGATGAAACAAGTGAAGGAAAAAAATGGGAATTATAAGTAAAGAAAAAAATAATAAAAAAAGGATAAGAAACCGTCGATTAGTCTTTGTTTTAATCTTAGCCATTGTCTTTGGAAATATTCCATCTGAGGTATTGGCAAAATCAGGGGATAGCGGTTATGCTATTTATAAGAATCCAGACTCTGTAACAGTTTTGGATGATGGCGTCACCTATCAAAAATCAATTGCTTCTGTGAAAGATGATCCGTATGCCTTTGATATTACCCTAGATGTTACAACAAACCAAAAGGTGGAAGTAATTGATAAAGGAGCCGATGTGGTTTTGGTTATCGACATCTCTGGAAGTATGGCAACACAGTATAATGGAAAAACCCTTTTAGCGAGTACAAAAGAGGCAACAAAAATTTTTGCGGATTCTTTTTTAAATGCTTCTCCTTCAAGTCGATTAGGACTTGTCACCTATGACAATATGGTTGACAAAACAAATTTTGGCTCCTATTCTAATCCTGTTTATTTAACAAATGATTTAGACACTTTTAAAAAAGAAGTAGATCGCATTGCTTTTTTTAATGGTGGTACCTACACTCAAGGGGGGATTATTGCAGGTCAAGAAATTTTAAACGCTCAATCTTCCAGTGAATATAAATATCTACTGGTTTTTAGTGATGGGGAGCCTAATTATGCACTTAAAGGAGTGAATCCAACATGGGTAACACCAGAAGATAAAATCAGCCCAGTGGGGACAGTGGATATGAAACTTAAATTTGGGGGATTTGATCCGAATTTTGGGATAAGTAGGTATTATGGAAACTATGGGGAATTTGGAGAAGTTAAAATTGGACAAGCATATATTCCCACCGTTGCCCAAGCCTTGCTAGCCAAAGAAAATCACAATATTGACGTTTTTTCAGTTCTTTTTGATAACCAAGTATGGTTTAACGGGGATACATTAAAATTTAATCAAGCCCAGTTTACGATGAAAAACGTAGCGACAAATGGGCAATATTATTTAGCAGAAAATACAGTTCAGCTCGCAGATGATTTTGAAAAAATTGGGGTGGATATTATTGTAGGTGCCAATAGTTGGCGGATTACAGATCCAATGCCTGATGGAGGGTATGTGATCTTTGATCAAACCGCAGAGGTGAGCATCAATGGGAATAACACGTATACAGGAAATTCTCTGCCTCCTGGAGTCACTTTTGAGGAAAATAATTTGCAATGGAATATGCTAGATCCACGTCAACCGGAGCCAATTGAAATTAGGGATGGGGATGGAAAAATCAGTGGATATCGATACACTATGACCTATCGTATTAAAATTGATCCAGATAGAAACCCACCTACAACCCCTATTGAGACCAATGGTAAAACGACCTTAGATTATTTTGTTGGAGACCCCAATGATTTTGACCCTAATAATTCAGGGTCTTACCAGACGGTGATTTTTGAAGTGCCACAGGTGATTGATAAAAATAGCGCCTCTAAAAGTATTTTAGTTAAAGCTAAAAATATGGTGGCTTATCAAGGGGGGACTTCCCTTTCAGGGGATGTTTTTCCAAGCCCTTATTATGAGTTGTATCTATACGATGAAAATGGGAATTTAGATCACACGCCACTCTCACAAGAAGAAATGGCGAGTCTTAGTTTTACGGTGGATGGAAGCCCTGTCACAGATCCTTATTATCTTTATGGGATTCCTTATCGGGCATATTTTGTGAAAGATGGAAAAGCTTACAATTATTTACCTGGGGATGAAAATAGCCCAATCACTTACGAAGAACCAGGGGTTTATGAAATTAAACTCACAACTAAACCCGTGGATGGTGGATACCACGATCCAGGAGCAACAAGTAGCACAGGGGTTGGGAGAATTGAAGAAAATAAAACCTTCCGATTAACAACAGACAATTTGGCCCCTGGGATTCTGGAGGTGCGAGCCAAGGATACGGTTAATCCTCCGAGCTTTACCCCTTATATTCCAGACAGTGGATTGCCTACCCAACATCCTCTATTAGAGCCACAAGTTTCAATTCCTAAGAATACAACCTTTGTTAATTCAGCAGGGATCGTTGTGGGATCGGTATATGAACATGTTCCCAATTTATCCTTAATGGGAGATCGTGTGATTAAAGAAACCAATGTGGCATTAATAAACGAAACCCTTTTAGGGGATTCTACTTTGGATATGAAGAACAAGACCATTGGAATGGCCTATATGGATCTGGTAGATCATAATAATGGTAACATTATTGTAACAGCTCAAAATGAAAAAAGTGAACTTCAAACAGTGGGGATTTATTATCCTTACCCTTTAGGAACCGATAAAAATACCCTGGGAGGATTTCAGGTAGCACATTTTCCAGAGATAAAACGTACCCTACAAGATTCAAATACGGGCTATGAGGTCTTAAAGAATGTTCAACTACTGGATGAAGGTATTTATTTTGAAGTAACAGAATTTGGTGCTTTTGCTTTTATTTATACACAGCAACCCTTGTATTTTAACTTGGCCAAAGAATTGAAAAAAAGCGATGGTAGTTTAGGGGAACCAGGGACAGAGCTAGAAAAATTTGTATTTAAAATTGAGTATTTAGGGGCTAATCAAGGAAGGGAAGCAGAAAATCATGTTGGATTAAAAACATTTTATACTGTTTTAACCATTGACAAAGGGGAAGAGCAAACGTCGGAAATAATAAAAGTCACCCAACCAGGGATTTACCAAATCACTGAAATGAATAGCAATTGGCGGTATAGTATCCAATCTCCAGTTGAAAACTTAGTGAGAATTGAGGTTTTAGCAACGGATAGCGATCCCGAAAATGAGGGACTAAAAAAGGCAACTTTTGCAAATTATAAGGCAAAGACCATAGGGCTCGGAGCTAAAAGCAGTGTAACCAACCACATGGTGGTTAAATAAAGCAATTGAGAATATCAAAAAGCAAATTCTTGAATCAAATAGTAAGGAGTAAAAATATAATAGAAGTCTTCAATTGAAAAGGAAAATGCTTTGAGATAATCTATCATGCAAATATATGTTAGGAAAAGGAAAAAATGAGGATTAAAGAGATTAGGAGAGAGAAGAAGTTTAGTCAGAAAAAGTTGGGGGAGATACTTAAGGTGAACCAATCAGCAATTAGTCAATGGGAGTTAGGGTTAACATCGCCTTTAGCTTCGAAGCTACCCCTATTGGCCCATACATTGGAATGCAACATTGAGGATCTTTATGAAGATCATGAAATGAATTTTTCTTTGGAATAACGTAGGAAGAAAAAAGACTTAAAGGTGAACCTTTTGGGGTTCACCTCACTTTAAGTCTTTTTTTTATTATGGCTTTTGCCTAAGTAAGCTTCTTTAATACTTTCGTCAACTAACAGCTCCTTACCAGTCCCTTGACGGGTAATTTTCCCAGTTTCCAAAACATAGGCATAATCGGCTATTTTAAGGGCAAGATTCGCATTTTGCTCAATTAATAAAATAGTCATTCCTTCCTTATTAAGGGTTTCAATGATATCAAAGATCCCCTTAACAACAAGTGGGGCAAGCCCAAGGGAAGGTTCATCCATCATGAGAAGCTTTGGACGGCTCATCATGGCTCTTCCGACGGCTAACATTTGTTGTTCTCCTCCAGATAGGGTGCCTGCTTGTTGCCACGAACGTTCTTGGAGTCTTGGAAAAAGGGTGTAAATGTGCTGAATATCCTTGTCTAAATTGTCTTTTCGCATGTAGGCTCCAATTTTTAGGTTTTCTAAAACCGTTAAGTCTGGAAATACATGACGTCCTTCAGGAACAAGGGTAATTCCTTTGTCGACAATTTTTGTGGTGTCGAGGCCGATTAATTCTTCGTCATTATAGGTAATACTACCACCCTTTGCTTTTTCTAAGCTGCAAATTGCACGGAGTGTGGTGCTTTTCCCAGCACCGTTTGCTCCAATAAGCGTGACAATTTTTCCTTCTGGAACTTCAATATCAATTCCTTTTACGGCTTCAATCCCCCCATAGGAGACTTGTAAATCCTTAATTCTCAACATCTTCATCTACCCCCAAATAGGCTTCTATTACTTTTGCATTATTTTGTATTTCTTCGGGAATTCCTTTAGCTATGGTACATCCAAAATCAAGAACATAAATGTGATCAGAGATTTCCATAACTAAATCCATATGATGCTCAATCATAAAAATAGTAAGATCAAAATCAGTTTTTAGACGGTAGATAAGATCTGTAAGTTCATCAGTTTCTTGTGGGTTCATTCCCGCCGCAGGTTCATCAAGTAATAAAACTTGAGGTTGGGTGGCCAATGCCCGGGCAATTTCGAGGTGACGTTGCTGACCATAGGGGAGGGAAGAAGCTAACTCGTCTTTAAGATCAATTAACCCTAAACGTTTTAAGAGGCTTTCACAGACTTCTCGGGCTTCTTTTTCTCCTTTTCTGGCTTTAGGTAACCGAAGGGTTCCAGAAAGAAATCCATAGTTAGCATTGTGGTGTGTTCCAATAAGAACGTTATCCATGACAGTGAGGCCTTTAAACAGACGGATATTTTGGAAGGTTCTTGCAATTCCTAGTGAGGTGATTTTGTTTGCTTTAAGACCGGTTATATCGGTTTCTCCCTGTGTGGAGTTAAGGAGAACTTTTCCTTTTGTGGGAGTGTATACCCCAGTAATAACATTGAAAGCTGTTGTTTTTCCAGCACCATTAGGACCAATCAGTGCCGCAAGCTCGCCTTTTTTGATATCGATATTTAAGTCATTAACGGCAATAACGCCACCAAATTGCATGGTGACATTTTCGGTTTTTAAAACACTCATTAGCGGTCACCTCCTTGGGGTGTGGTTTTCTTTCCCTTAAATTTTCTTGTGATGCTTTTTATTTTTTCTCCAATAAAGTCCCAAGTAAGCTCGTTGGTACCCATTAGGCCTTTTCGGTAAAATAAGACGATTAGCATAAGCAGAATGGAGAAAACAACCATACGAAAACCAGGTCTGAAAATAGGTAGATCAATCCCGAAAGCATTGGGTTCGTCTAGAAAACGCAACCACTCGAGACCAGCGGTTACAATAAAGGAGGAGATAATCGTTCCAGAAACACTTCCCATCCCACCTAAAACAATGATTAAAAGGAAATTGTAGGTGAGAGTAAAGTAAAATTGTTTTGGATCGACAGTCCCTAGTAAAGCGGCAAAGAGTCCTCCACCAATTCCGGTAAAAAAAGCGCCAATCATGAAAGAGGTGAGTTTTGTTTTAAAAAGATTTACACCCATGGCTTCTGCTGCAATTTCATCTTCACGAATGGATTTAAAAGCTCTCCCATGGGACGAATTAATTAGAAAAAGGGTAAAAAGGACAATCACGATCGCAATGCCAAAGGTCCACCAAAGGCTTGAAATAGTGGGGATGCTTTTAATTCCCAATGCGCCATTGGTAATATTTTGTGTATTGGTAAACACAATACGAATGATTTCGGAAAATCCTAGAGTTGCAATGGCTAAATAGTCTCCACGTAATCGCAGACAAGGTGAGCCGATAAAAAATGCAATAACAGCAGAGAGAACTCCCCCGAGAATTAAAGCCCCAACAAAAGGAAGTTGAATATTTGCTAAAAATGGTGCCATAGGCTCCAAATAAAAGACAGTGGCTCTGGCTTCAACAGGGACAGTAAAGATGGCAACAGTGTAAGCACCAATGGCCATGAAACCAGCTTGTCCTAGGGAGAATTGTCCTGTAAAGCCATTAACAAGGTTCATTCCAAGAGCGACAATGGTATAAATAGCACAAATGTTTAAGATACGCCGTATATAAGAATCGACGAATTGATCGGCTAAAGCGATGCTTCCTAAAAGAACAATCATAAAGAGGATTGTTTTCCAATGCAATTTGAGGAAGGTGGCCAAACTATTTTGTTTAGTATTCATTTTAGGCCTCCTTTAGACTTTCTCTATTTGTTTCTTCCCTAATAAACCATTCGGTAAGAACAGTAAGATCAGGATAAGGATGACAAAAGCAATGGCATCTCGATAGCCAGTAAGTGCTGGGAAAAAAGCAACCATAAGCACTTCGGCAAAGCCGAGGATCAACCCACCGAGAACAGCACCTTTGACATTTCCAATGCCACCAATAACTGCGGCAATAAAACACTTTAAGCCAGGGACAACTCCCATTAAAGGAAGAACGGAGGGGTATTTCATACACCATAGAATAGCCCCAACGGAAGCAAGGGCTGAACCCATAGCAAAGGTTGCTGAGATAACGTTATTAATTTTTATTCCCATTAGTTTTGCAGTATCGTAATCTTTTGCGACAGCGCGCATGGCCATCCCAACTTTGGTTTTATTAATAATAAAAAGGAGTGCAGTCATCAAAATAAATGCGACAATGGGAATGACAACCGATACGGGTTGTATAGAGAGAGGGCCAATATAAAATGGCGTGGTCATCAGTGGAAATTCTGGGAAAGCCTGTGGTTTTCCAGAGAATAGGTAGGTTGCTAAATTTTCTAATAAAAAAGAAACGCCAATGGCAGAAATAAGAAGAGACGTTTTTGGGGCATCTCGTAATGGGCGGTAGGCAACCCTTTCAATAGAAACGCCTAAAAGAATTGTAAGTAGTATTGTGACAATAAAAGAAACATACCATGGAAGAAAAAATACCGCAACTCCAAAGTATGTAAAATAGGCAGCCATCATAAAAATATCACCGTGGGCAAAATTGATTAGTCTTAGAATCCCATAAACCAAAGTATAGCCAATGGCAATGAGGGCATACAAACTGCCGAGGGATAATCCATTAATAAGCTGCTGCAAAAAGGTTTCCAGTGTCATTCCTGTTACCATATTTGTAACCTCGCTTTTCTTGTTTTAATTAATTTGAGGGTATTTGAATGCAAATACCCTCAAATTTTATTTGTAATTTACTGAACTAGAACTTGAACGGTATCTAAGAATGTAAACTTACCGTCTTTCACTGTTTTAATAATGGCTTCTGCTTTTACAGCATCCCCATTTTCATTAATAGTGATAGGGCCTGTTGCACCTTGGAAATCAACAGTTGTGGCAATGGCATCTCGAATTGCTTGAGGATCGGTTGATCCAGCTCGTTCGATAGCATCTAAGGTTAAGTTGTAAGCATCATAACCTAATGCGGTAACGGCTGCAATATTATCACGATTTGGGTAAGCTTTTTTGTATTCTTCTACAAAAAGTTTTCCTGCTTCATTGATTGGGTTAGTGTCATCAAAGAATGTTGACATTACTGCGCCTTCAACATCAGCACCACCGACGGTGATAAATTCGTTAGTTTCCCATGTATCACCACCAATAAATGGTGCAGTAATACCAAGGGCACGCGCTTGTTTAATGATTAATGCAGACTCGGTATAGTTACCAGGTGCAAAAATAACTTCTGGGTTAGCAGCTTTAATGTTAGTTAAAATACCATTAAAATCTTGATCTCCTGTGTTATAGTTGCCAGTAGCAACAATTGCATTAGGATCTCCAGTAAGTTTTACAAACGCATCGGTAAAGAATTTTGCTAATCCTACAGAGTAGTCGTTAGAGACTTCTTGGATGATTGCAGCTTTTTTGGCTTTAAGTGTGTTAGCAGCATAGTTTGCCATGACGGTTCCTTGGAAAGGATCAATGAAACAAACACGGAAATAATAGTCGTTTCCTTCAGTTACTTGTGGGTTTGTACAAGAAATTCCAATGGCTGGAACTTTGTTTGATTTAACAACATCCCCAGCTGCAATTGAAAGTGAAGAGCCCCAAGAACCTAACATCGCAACCACTTTATCTTTTTCGATTAATCGAGCGGCAGCAGTTGTCGCTTCTGCTTTATCCGATTTATTATCGGCAATAACAAGCTCAACTTTTTTTCCTAAAACCTCTGGTCGAAGTTGGTTAGCTAATTTAACCCCTTCTACTTCTAATTCCCCACCAGCAGCATTTGCTCCTGTTAAGGGTTCGAAAACACCAATCTTAATGACGTCGTCACTACTGCTTGTGGTTGATCCACTTGAACAACCTGTAACTAAAGCAACTACCATCATGACTGATAACATTAAAGCAACAATTTTTTTCATGGTAAAATCCTCCTTTTTTCTTTTATTCCTAAATTTACCTAGAGGTATTATATCAAAGACAACTGTGTTTGTGCAAGTTTATATTCGTCCATTTATGGTAAAATGCGGAAATTGCACGGACAATTGTCCGTGAAAAAACCTAAATTTTCAAAAAGTGTTTTTAAGATAATCTTCCTTACGAATAGGTTGATCGGTAAAAGGTTTGGTTGAGATTATTAACCCAAGCTTCGTCAATGGAAGCGAGTCCTTCTTGGGTGATTCTAAACCGCCAATTACCCTTTGCAACACCAGGAGAATTCATTTTAGTATCCTCACCATAGCCACAAAGATCTTGGAGAGGCAATATCACAAGGGTGGCATTGCTTTGCCAGAGACAACGAATAAAACTACGACAAACAGGGCTATATGGCCCTCCAAGTCCCCAATCCTTTTGGTTTGAGTCTGAAAATCCTACATAATCCAGTGCTTTTTTTCTCTGGCTTTCTGAATAGTGGTAGATGGTTCCTAAAAGGGTGTTATTATCGTGGGTCCCTGTATAGGCCACTGTATTTTCAGTGTAATTATGTGGGAGATGAGGATTGTTTCCTTCTTCAATAAACCCAAATTCAAGGATGCGCATTCCAGGGAAATTTGTTTCTTTTAGAAGATCAGATAATTCTTGGTCTTGTACCCCAAGATCCTCTGCAATGATCCCGGGGTCTGAAAATGTCTGAAAAACACGATTGAAAAAATCCATTCCAGGCCCTTTAATCCATTTCCCGTTTTGGGCTGTTTTTTCGGTTCCAGGGATTGACCAATAGGCTGAAAATCCACGAAAGTGATCTATCCGAACAAGATCAAAAGCCTTAAGAGAAGCTTCTAAACGATTAATCCACCAGTGATAGTCTTGTTTTTTCATAGTCTCCCAATGATAGAGTGGATTTCCCCATAGCTGTCCAAATTGAGAAAAATAATCTGGAGGAACGCCAGCAACAGCAACGGGTTGACCTTTTTCATCTAATTGAAAGAGGTCGGGATGGCTCCAAACATCGGATGATTCTAAGGCTAAATAGATAGGAACATCTCCAATAATTTTTATCCCTTTAGCGTTAGCATATGATTTTACTTCAGACCATTGTTTATAAAAAAGGTATTGTAAAAAAATCTGATAGTTAATTTCCTTTTCATGGCGGAGCTTAAATTTTTCTAATGTTTTAGAATCTCGGTTAACAAAATTCTTGTCTTCCCAAAGTGTCCAATTTCCCTCATTAAAGAGTTCACTCAATACAGTGTATAATGCAAAGTCTACTAACCAGTCTTTCTGGCATTTTAAGAAATCGTTAATTTCATTCTGAAGGTCATTGGAAATACGTTGAAAAGCTTGACGGAATATCAGAGAACGATTTTCTAAAAGACTTTGAAAATCCACTACATAACCAGGGTTGTGGGATTGACAGTTCTTCAGTTCTTCCTGGGTAATCAGTCCGCAATTAAAAAGGTTTTCTAAATCAATAAAAAGGGGATTGCCTGCAAATGCGGAAGTGCTTTTGTAGGGAGAGAAACAATGATCGGGTGGGCTAAAGGGAAGAATCTGCCAATAGGTAAAGCCCATTCTCCAAAGCTTATCTATAAATTTTTTAGCTTCCATTCCCATAGTTCCAATCCCATAGGCTCCTGGAAGGGAAGAAAGGTGTAGTAAAACACCACTGCCACGATTTTTTATGGACATGGTTAATTCTCCCTTTTCGAGGTATTTTTTGCCTCTAATATTTCTAGGATTTTGGAAAGCTCTTTAGGGGTGAAAGGATATTTTGTATTGCAAAAATCACAATTCATTTCAATGATTTCCTCGGCATTAATCATTTCTTTTAGATCTTCAATTCCAATGGCGATTAACGCCTTTGTCACCTTATCCCGTGTGCAATTACAGAAAAAACGTGGGATTTCAGATTTGGTGATGACAAGATCGAGATTTACAAAAATGAGTTTTAAGATTTCTTCAATGGTTTTTCCTTCAGCAAGAAGCTTTGTCATGGAAGGCATCTCAATTAATGCAGATTCTAAAGCGGCAATGATGTGTTCTTCGGTATTTGGGAGAAGCTGAATAATAAAGCCACCAGCTTGTTTTACAGTGCCATCAGGTTCCAATAAAACCCCAAGGGAAACCGAGGAAGGGGTTTGTTCGGATTGGGCATAATAATAGGTTAAATCCTCTGCTATTTCACCACTCACTAGGGGTGAGTAGCCAACGTAAGGCTCTTTAAGCCCAAAGTCTTTAATAATGGTGAGGTTTCCTTCCCCCACAGCAGAAGCAACAGTGACAGGGGCATCAATGGTGTCTCCAAGATCATGGACATAGGGATAACCTTTAACGTTACCTTTGGAGTCAACAGTGACAAGAAGACCAGAGATAGGCCCGCTTCCTGTAATTTTTAGGGTAAGAATTTCGTCGTTGTTTTTCATCATTGAACCCATCAGGGCTCCAGCCGTTAATAGGCGACCTAGAGCTTTGGTAACGACTGGGCTTGTATTATGAGCTGTTCTAGCGGTTTCTACCATCGATTTTGTTGTGGTAGCAAAAATACGTATTTGACCATTTCCAGCTAAAGCTTTAATTAAATAATCGGACATTTTTACCTCGCAAATGTTCTTTTTTATGATTTTTAAATTTTATACTATTTTAAACCCTTAAAAAAATCCGTTACTCAAACTTATTTATGATAAGTCTCATGACGGATAATTTTAAAACTACGATAAATCTGCTCTAAGAGCATAATGCGAAAAAGTTGATGAGGGAAGGTCATTTTCGAAAAAGAAATTGACCATGAAGAAAGGTCTAAAACGTCTTGAGAAAGCCCGAGAGAACCTCCGATAACAAATGTAATTTGACTTTTTCCTTGGATGCCATAGTTCTCAATTTTTTTTGAGAAGCTAAGAGAATCTAAGGACTGGCCATTAATTTCAAGAGTTCCTAAAAGTTCATCTGGTTTTAGAGTGCGGAGAATCCGCTTGCCTTCTTCTGCAATGGCTTTTTTTTGGTCTGAAACACTGGCGTTTTCTGGTATTTTTTCGTCCTTAACTTCAATAATTTCAAGACGACAATAATTCTTCAAACGTTTGGCATATTCATCCTGAGCCATGGTTAAATATTTCTCTTTGAGTTTTCCAACCGTGATAATGCGTATATTCATGTTTTATAGAATATAAACCGCAATTAAACTGACGACAATAGCAGCAACAAGTATTAAGGCGCCAATGCGGTAAATAGGTTTTTTATTATGCATAAAGGTCCTCCTTATGAATTTATTTTAACAGATATAGTCTACATTAAATGGGGTGTAAAAGCAAATAAATCCTTGAATCAAAATAATACGAAACCATGAGCCTTCTCAAAAAAAAAGTTGAAGTTATGTATCATCCACTCAACTTTCCCAGCACTAAAATACAGCTGAGACTTTACAACAACACGCTTTGTAGCTTCTAAAAAATAGAAGTTGACAGAAAAATGCACCCAACGTCTGATATTATGTGGATGCAAACCAAACAAAAATCAGACTCAGGAAACGGCGGCATCCAAAAATACTTACTATCGTTTTTGGGATACCTCAACTTACAACTGGTGACGGTTTCAGACCTCCCTGTCTGCTAAAGTCATAACGGAATCCCAGTTAAACTTGTTTTTGTCGGAAATCGTAGTAACAAAAGAGAATGGCTGACCGTACTCGGTACCGATTTATCACTTTCGGATGAAGAAATCATCCGGATTTACGGCAATCGTTGGAGCATTGAAGTTTTCTTCAAATCCACTAAGTCCCTGTTGAAGCTTGACACCGAGTTTCAGGGGCGAAGCTATGACATTGTTGAGTTATTAATAACAGGCCTATGGAAGATACGATCCGTTGGAGTCAGTCCCTATGAAATGTGGACCCTTTTTCAATTGACATATAGATTTCGATGGTTATACACAGAAGAAAGCTAATCACACAGTTTTAGGCTGCTTGGTGTGAATAGAGAAATTTTATACTTTGTTGTTGACAATCACAAAAAAATACGATATTATATCAAACAATTGAATATACATCTTCAGGGCAGGGTGAAATTCCCTACCGGTGGTAAAGCCCACGAGCGGAGCATTTGCGAAGCATGATTCGGTGAAATTCCGATGCCGACAGTATAGTCTGGATGAAAGAAGATATGGTTAAGAACGCATTTAGCTTGCGTTTTCTGCTGTAGCATTGCTCTGGAATGATTTTATCATTTCAGAGTTTTTTTGTTACATAGAAGCTGCTTACGATGTTTTTAATTCTTATTGCTTTGGATGTTTTTATTCAAGGCAATTTTTTGTTTTAAGGAGGAAATTATGAATGATGAAAGCTATATGCAGCTTGCTTTAGCCCTTGCAATGAAAGGTGCTGGCAAGGTCAACCCAAATCCATTGGTGGGGGCTGTAATCGTCAAAAACAGCGAAATCATCGGTCAAGGCTATCACGAGGAATACGGTAAACTTCACGCAGAACGCAATGCACTAAATGATTGTGCTAAATCCCCTTTCGATGCCACAATGTATGTTTTATTAGAGCCTTGCTGCCACTTTGGAAAAACACCTCCTTGCACAGAAGCTATTATCGAAAATGGCATTTCAAAGGTGGTTATCGGAGCTCTTGACCCAAACGAAAAAGTGGCTGGTAGAGGGGTTGAGATCTTAAAAAATTCCGAAATAGAGGTTGTTGTAGGAGTTTTAGAGGCACAGTGCAAAGCAATTAACAAAGTGTTTTTCCACTACATAACTACAAAGCAGCCATATGTTGTTATGAAGTATGCAATGACAATGGATGGCAAAATCTCAACAGCAGCCGGTAAATCCAAGTGGGTTACTGGTGAAGCAGCAAGAGAAAAAGTCCATCAAGACCGCAACTGGTATTCTGCAATCATGGTAGGAATTGGAACTGTGTTTACTGATAACCCCATGCTTACTTGCCGCATCGAAAACGGTCGAAATCCCATTCGTATTATTTGTGACAGCAGCTTGCGAACACCGCTTGATTGTAATATTGTTACTACCGCAAGCGATATAAGAACCATAATTGCAACTACAACAAATGATACAAGTAGACATAAGGCTTATATTGAAAAAGGATGTGAGATAATTGCTGTGCCTGCGAAAAACGGACATGTTGACTTGAAAAAATTGATGTTTACGCTTGGTCAAATGGGCACTGACAGTGTTTTGCTTGAAGGTGGAAGCATGCTCAATTTTTCCGCCTTGGAGAGTGGTATTGTCAGCAAAGTACAAGCCTATATTGCACCAAAGCTATTTGGAGGCAGCGATGCTAAATCACCTGTTGGCGGAAAAGGTTTTGAGGAAGTATGGCAAGCAGTGCAACTTAAAAACAACACGATAATACAAATTGGAGAAGATTTTTTGATTGAAAGCGAGGTGGAAAACCCTTGTTTACAGGAATTGTAGAAGAAATTGGGACGATAAAATCTGTAAAGAGGAGTGGAAAGTCTGCAACTCTGACCGTTGAGGGCAATATTATTTTCTCAGATTTAAAGATAGGCGATAGTGTTGCTGCAAACGGTGTTTGCCTTACCGTCACGGGATTTAGCAACAAGCAATTTACCGCCGATGTAATGAATGAGACCCTATCTCGTTCTTCACTTGGCGAGCTAAAAAGTGGCAGCAGTGTAAATTTAGAAAGAGCAATGTCTGCAAACGGTCGCTTTGATGGACATATTGTTTCAGGACATATTGATGGAATTGGTAAAATATTGGCAATCAAAAGCGATGATATTGCAACTTGGTATACTGTAAAAGCAGACAGCAACATCATGCGATATGTTGTCCCAAAAGGCTCTATTACTATTGATGGAATAAGTTTAACAGTGGCTAAAGTTGAAATAGATACTTTTTCTGTTTCTATCATTCCGCACACAGCCAACAAAACTATTTTGTCAAGCAAAAAAATTGGCTCTACTGTCAATTTAGAAAGTGACATTGTCGGAAAATATATTGAGAGATTCATGTCCGCACCAAAAGGAATTACAAAAGAATTATTATTGGAAAACGAATTTTAGGAGGAAAATAAAATGTTTAAATTTAATACCATTCCCCAAGCTCTTAAAGCTTTGCGAAATGGCGAAATTATATTGGTTGCAGACGATGAGAACAGAGAGAACGAAGGTGACTTCATCTGTGCTGCCGAGTTTGCAACCACGGACAATATTAACTTCATGGCAATCCACGGAAAAGGCTTGATTTGTATGCCGATGACTAAGGAAATTTGTCATCGTTTGCAGTTTCCGCAGATGGTAACACAAAATACTGACAATCATGAAACTGCTTTTACAGTATCTATCGACCACATTGACACAACCACAGGTATTTCAGCCGCCGAGAGAAGCATTACAGCTCTGAGGGTGGTTGATGAAAATGCAAAACCAGAAGATTTCCGCCGCCCGGGGCATATGTTCCCGTTACTATCAAAGAAAAACGGTGTATTGGAACGCAACGGACATACGGAAGCAACCGTTGACCTAATGCGTCTTGCCGGACTAAAGGAATGTGGCTTGTGTTGTGAGATTATGAGCGACGACGGCACTATGATGCGTACAAACGAGCTTATTGTATTGGCGAAAAAATGGAACTTGAAGTTTATCACAATTAAGGAGCTACAAGATTATCGCAAGAAAAAGGATAGCCTTGTAATGCAGACTTCAGTTAGCAACATGCCCACAAAGTACGGTGAATTTAAGGCTTATTGCTATGTAAACAAGCTCAACGGAGAACATCATGTGGCACTGGTTAAGGGCGAGGTTGGTGATGGCAAAAATCTTCTGTGCCGTGTTCATTCGGAATGTTTGACAGGTGACACTTTTGGTTCCACACGCTGCGATTGCGGACAGCAACTGGCCTCTGCTATGATGCAAATCGAAAAAGAAGGGCGTGGAATCCTGGTCTATATGCGCCAAGAGGGGCGTGGAATCGGTCTTGTTAATAAACTGCGTGCCTATGAATTACAGGATGATGGTATGGATACACTGGAAGCAAATATTACTCTCGGTTTTGAGGGAGATTTGCGTGAGTATTATATTGGCGCACAAATTTTGCGTGACCTTGGAGCAAAGGCATTGCGGCTACTTACAAACAACCTACAAAAAGTAGATGGCTTAGCTGATTTCGACATGGAAATTATTGAGCGTGTCCCTATTCAAATGGAAGCTACCAAAGATGATTTGTTTTACCTCAAGACCAAACAAGAAAAAATGGGCCATATTTTAACTTATTTAGGTAATTGATAAATGATTTTATCTGATTGAGAGAATAACTTTCGGTTATATAAGGAAAGAAAACAGGTCAGTATTCAGAATTATTTCTGAATTGACATAAAACAAGAGAAAATAGGCGGACTTTAATAAGCCAAA
>JBOFGH010000025.1:0-71358 GCA_051649025.1 Eubacteriaceae bacterium | reverse complement strand
TTGGCTTATTAAAGTCCGCCTATTTTCTCTTGTTTTATGTCAATTCAGAAATAATTCTGAATACTGACCTGTTTTCTTTCCTTATATAACCGAAAGTTATTCTCTCAATCAGATAAAATCATTTATCAATTACCTATAATAAATTTATGAATTTTCTATTCTCTATTCATTCATTATAAAAGATAAAAGCTGGAAAGAATTGTATTTTCTTGCTTACTTTTATGAGAATTTTTGCTTTAAATTATAACCATAAACTGACCTTTATCCACCTTTACTTTTTTTTGTAAAAAATAATGTCATTTTTTGTAATATTTATTTATCTTTTGCATATAAATCAAATTAATACAAAAAAAACATGGTTTTTTTTGTATTTTTCATTCTCTTATTTTGTAGAAATATTGAAAATATGGTATACTTAAATCATAGTTTTTTAATCGCTATTTCAATTAACTAGGAAATTTTATGAGGTAAAAATTGATGAAAACAACAATCATAAATTCAGATGAAACTTTAAATATACCAGCCATACAAGACGTCCTTACTTCCTTTTTTTACTCTACAGAAGTCCCTGTCACCCTTTATGACGAAAACACCATCTCTCTATGGAGTGCCTTTCCAGAAAAAAAAATTTGTGGCTATTTTAAACAACCTAATGCTGATAGCAGCCTCTGCCAAAATGCTTTGCACTTTGCATCAACCTGGGCTCAACGCCTAGGAGAACCTTATATTTTTGTGTGCCCCTCAGGTTTTGTTAATATTGCCATTGCAATTCTTAATGGCCATCAATTTGCTGGCTCTATTATTGCTGGGCCTATTGCGATGGGCAACATTGAAGAGTCGACTATTCGGGATATGTTCACGATTCATCAAGCATCCCCTGAAGTCCTCTACAATACCACCCTTTTTATTAGAAATATGAAAATATTTTCTCCTACCCAAGTGGGTCATATTGCTAAAACCCTTAATTCTGCCATTATGAGTCTTTATCCAAATACTGAAGTTTATGAAAAATTAAACCAAGAATACCATGAGCAAGCTGAAATTGGAGAACAGATTTTTGAACATAAGCGAGAGAATATTCCCCTTGTTTATCCCTATGAAAAGGAGCAAGAACTTGTGCGGCAAGTTAAAGAAGGGGATCATATTGGTGCCCAAATCACATTAAAATTTTTAGTTAATGAGATACTCTTGATTGAAGGAGGCAATATTGAAGTTATAAAAGCACGTATTCTAGAATTGTGCACTATTCTTTCAAGAGCCGCTGTTGAAGGGGGCGCTTCTTTGCAAAAGATTTTTGGGATAAACTTAGATCTCATCACTGAGCTTAATAAAATTGATAGTATTCAAATTTTAAGTTCTTGGACAGCAAAAATCACCGATCATTTTACCAAAAATATTTTTAGTAACATTTACAACGGTGATTCTTACTTAATAAATCAGGCAATTGAACATACCCGAACAAATTATATGAATAAAATTACATTACAAAAGATGTCTGATTATCTCCATGTCTCTGATTCGTATTTGTCAAAACTTTTTAAAGAAGAAACTGGCATAAGTTTTACCCAATATTTAAATGAAATTCGAATTAACCGAAGTAAAGATTTACTACAAAATACTAAAATGACCATTGTAGATATTGCTCTCTATGTTGGTTATGAAGATCAAAGTTATTTTACAAAGGTATTTAAAAAAATCACTGGTGTGACTCCAAAGAAATATCAGAGTCGGAAGATATACTAACCAAAATCACAGCAACTAACATTAAAACTGAACCGACCACCGTCATATAATTCCAGGGTTCATTAATAATTACAATCCCTAGAACAAGAGTTACCACCGCTTCAAAGGCTATAATTAGTGATGTTTGTGTCGATCCAATTTTCTTAATGGCAAAGGTTACCATTTCAAGGACAAAAATTGTTGTTCCACCAAGAACCATTGTCATCAAAAGTGCTTTTGGAGATATTGCCGCAAAATTTAACCCACCAGTCGTTACAACACCTTGTATTCCAAACATAATGGCACTAATTCCACCAAGATAAAACACAATTACCGAATTATTAACCTCTTTTAAACAACTTTTTTCTAAACCAACAAGATAAATACCATAGGTTAACCCAGCCCCAATTGCCAGAAGGCTTCCAAAATTAATTAAATCAAAATTAAAATTCATTAAAAAAGCAATGCCTAAAATTGCGATCACTAACGCAATACATTTTTTAGGCGTTGGTTTTTCCCTAAAAACAACGCCCAAAATCAAAACAACAAAAAGCGGATAAGTAAAATAAAGCATTGTCGCAAGCCCCATTGGCATATAGTTAAAAGAAACCGCTAATAAAAAAGTTGCGCCGCCATATCCGAAAATAGAAAATAGCAACAAATTTACTAGCTGCTTTTTCTTAACCTTTAAATTTTCTTTTTTAATTAATAAGGTAACTCCCAAAAGAACAAAGACAAAACTATAGCGATAAAATAATATTCCTCCAGGCTCTAGACCTTCAATCATTAGCAACTTGGTTAAAAAAGGAATGGCTCCTGCTGCAAAAGCTGCTGAAATTGCAGCAAAGATTCCAATTGTTCTCAATTTTATAAAAACCCAAAATAAGGTTTTTGGGCGACTGCATTATGAACAAAATTGATCATTGTAATAAAATCAAATACTGGTAGATTAAATGCTTTTTGAATGTCTGCTGCATAAGGGGGCATATCGCTACATTCAAGAAGAATGGCTCCTACATTTTCATTTTCTTCAAGAATTTCTCTAACGAGACCTTTTAATTCTTCTCTTACAATCCCATTATCAAAATGACCCCGTCGCTCCATAAAAGCTGAAAACTCTGGTAAGTGACCTGCTGATTTTATAACACATCGGTTAAAAATTTCTTCTGAAACACTACAGGCAGCAAAAAGTTCTTTTGTCAGATTATGTCCATCTGCACAAAGAATCCCAATTTTTTCATTGCTTTTTAAACCCGCTGCAATCCACGAGGCTTGAACAATACTTGATAAATAAATGGGGATGTCTACAGCATCTGCCACTCTCTTTTGAAAATGTCCAAAGTAGCCACATGCCCCTGCAATTGCACGACATCCTTCTTTCTCCAACTGTTTCGCAGTTTTAATAAGTTCTGGTAACAAAGTGTCATCTCCGCTATGCATCCGATCTTGATTTGCCCCTGGCACCCAAGCATGTCGTACTGGGTAGTTATAAGTCTCTGCATTAACAACATTTCCTGGAAGCAGTGGATAGTGAACATCTAATAACATAATACCGACGGTATATCCTGCAACCCATTGATCTTTTGTAACAAAAAAACGACGATCACTGTCTTCTTGGGTTCCAATATACCCATAATTCCGAATAATTTCTGACATTTTATTTTCCTCTCTCTATAATTTCTATGGTTCCAGCATCCCCATCAATTCTAACAATATCCCCAGTTTTTATAATTTCAAAAATATCTTCATCCAAATCTGTGATGGTTGGTACTGCCGTGACCACTGCCGCAACCCCTGTTCGGGAATCTATCTTAGGAAAGACTAACCCTGCCGGAGCTTTCCCAGCAAGCTTTGCCGCATGAAAATGACAAGACCACCCATTTGAACCTTTTCCCCCAGAAATAATCAAAATCGATCCGATAATACTTTTCCCCTCAAAAGGATGGCCAATTTCCATTATAATACCCGTGTGTTCATCAATTCCAGACCACCCCTGGATCGTTTCCTTACTTACCATGGCCATTCCTTGGGCCACTCCTGAGATGACACCTCTTCCCTTTATTATTCGTCCCATGTTTCAACCTCCCAGTTTCCACTAACCGCCGATGCGATGCATTTTTCTAATGAACCATAATATACCTCTACTTCTCCACCTGGAGCAATGTAGTGGGCTTGTTTTGCAGAATCAAATGCAACTGTTTTTGTATTTGGAGGCATAACCCCACTGGTTAACGGACAACTACTGGTTAATACAATAGCCCCTGCTTCTTCC
Organism: Eubacteriaceae bacterium; assembly: GCA_051649025.1. GTDB lineage: Bacteria > Bacillota > Clostridia > Eubacteriales > Eubacteriaceae > Acetobacterium. The sequence continues at coordinate 67,364 of JBOFGH010000025.1, read as the reverse complement.
ATGATTTTTGTATATCCACATCGATCTGCGGTTTCTTTAATAGGCGCTGCTGTCCATATTTGAAGTGCCACTTCTTTATTCACTTTTTTTCCTTTTAGAGAATTGGCTATATAACGCAATTCTTCAATACTATAATGTGGACACCCTAAACTAATATAGTCTATTTTTGTACTGGGTAATTTACCATTTCCATTGAGTATTTTAAGTGATTCTATTAAATCATCTTTAGTAATAGAAATCTTGTCTATTGGTTTTTTCCCACCTAACGCCATCTCTAACGTGATAGCCTCTGGGGTAATTCCAACTAAATGGCACATCTCTGGACCAGAGGTGGTTGCCATGGCTGCAAAAAAATATTTTATATTAAAAATTGTCGGACGATTTTTTAGACCATCAAGCACCGGAATCCCATGGGTTGGTAGTTTTCTCCCTATTGTATATCCTAATAAATCCCAATCTTGACTAGATTTTATTTCACATTTAATTTCATAAACATGGGTTCCCAAACGATTTTCCATAATATGATTCCCCCATTTGGGAGTTCTTCCACAAGCTGCTGACCAAAAACCAGCTTCAAGGCCATCCGAATTTCCACAAGCACTCCATAATGAATTCATTAATGTTACGGCATGGGATTCGCTCGTAACATAATGCTCACCACGTAGGGGAATGAACCCGCACATATAAGGAACACAGGTTCCAATCAAATTAACGCCTTGGTCTTGATAATAATCTAAAAAGGCTTGATTCCTTTTTCCTGCTTCTTCTCCCACATACATTTTATCATATTGCAGTGGATCCATGGGTCCACAGTCCGACTGACAGTAACAGGCAAAGGGATCCTTCGGAATAATTTCATCCGTACAATATTGCATTTGTGCAATGGTTTTTTCTACACTCTCCTCATTTGCTGCACTTAAATAGTCATGGTTCCCACAAAAAACATGCGCCATTGTCACTTCGCATAGTTCATCTGCGCCTAAGACGTTTGCATATTCAACTATTTTTTTTATTCCCTGGGCTTTTAATTTCCCATGTTTTCCTTCTAACATTTCTTTTTCGTAATCCGTTAATTTTAGCACTTTATGGTTACCTCCTTGCCTTCACCCTTTAATCAAAATAGTTCCTTACAAAAAAGGCACTCAAAATTGAGTGCCCGGAAGGGATGGATATTATTTTCTGTACACTGTTGAGTGACATTGTACAAGAATGGAATAGCAATTAATTTCTTCGAAAATCTCGTTTCGAAATATTTATTTTTCGACTGCTGTAATTGCAGCTAATTGTTTAGCAGTATCAACAGCACCAGAAGCATCTGCAGCGTAAATCGCGCCAATTTTTTCACTATAGCCAGGTGTTAGTGGCGCACCACCAACAAGGAATTGAGCGTTAACGCCAGCTTCTTCACAAGCTTTGATAACTTCTTCCATATAGGTCATTGTGGTTGTTAGCATTGCTGACATCCCAATAATATCTGCATTGTTTTCTTTTGCAGCTGCCACAAATTGTTCAACTTTAGCATCAATTCCTACATCAACAATTTTAAATCCAGCACTTTCAAGCATCATTACAACAAGATTTTTACCGATATCATGTAAGTCGCCTTTAACGGTTCCAATAACAATTGTTCCCATGCTTGGCATATCTTTATCAGCAATAAGTGGTTTAACAATAGCCATTCCAGCATTCATTGCTCTTGCTGCCATCAAGACTTCTGGAACAAACATGTCCCCATTTTTAAATTTCTCTCCAACAACATTCATTCCACTTAATAAACCTTCGTTGATAATAGCAATTGGATCAGCTTTTGCTTCAACTAATACTTTTACATTTTCAACAACACCAGGTTCATTTCCTGCGATTACAAATTGGCCTAAATCTGCGATATTACTCATTTTTTTACCCCTTTTTTATTTTTATTTTGACTTAATCAATGAAAATTTATAGTCTTATCTTAGTAACGATAATTATTTAATCGCTGCTAGTTGTTTTTCAAGTTCAGCTGCTTCTTCAGGTGCAATAACATAAGTATGTTTATCATCCTCTGGGAATGATCCATTTCTTACTTCTTCACAATAATTGGTAAATCCTTTTAATAATTCGCCACCAACATCTGCATATTTCTTAACGAATTTAGGTGTAAAGTCATCATAATAACCCACCATGTCAGCATAGATTAACAATTGGCCATCTGTCGCTGAACCTGCACCAATTCCTAAAACTGGAATGCTAAGTCTTTCTGTGATTGCTTTTCCAACCACTGCTGGAACGCCTTCTACAAGAATAAAAGCAGCTCCTGCAGCTTCAATGGCTAGAGCTTGTCTTAATAATTCCATTGCTGCTCCTGCGCTTTTTCCTTGGGCTTTATAGCCACCCATTTGAGCTGCAAATTGAGGGGTTAAACCAATATGTCCCATTACAAGAATTCCAACATCAGCAATCGCTTTAATTCGAGCACAAACTGAATCGGTTCCACCTTCTAATTTAATGGCATCAACTAATGCTTCTTTAGTGAATCGACCTGCATTATAAACAGCCTCTTCATCAGAAATTTGGTATGACATATAAGGCATATCTCCTACGATAAAAGTGTTTGGAGCTCCTCTTTTTACTGCTGAACAATGAGAAATCATATCATCCATTGTCACTGGAAATGTTGAATCATATCCTAAGGTAACCATCCCTAAAGAATCCCCTACAAGAATCATGTCAACTCCTGCACGTTCCTCATATTTAGCTGTTAAATAATCGTATCCTGTAATATAAACAATTTTTTCTTTTTTTTCTTTCATTTCTCTAAAGTTAATAATGCTTTTTTTCATGTTTATCTCCTTCTACTTTTTTCTAATTTGTTTGAGTGTCTTTCTCCAAAAGACTGCCCATCATCCCACGCTATCAAGCGTGGGAAAGATCGAAAGTCTTTTAGACTATTTAATTTCGCCTGTTCTTAGGTAAGTATTTAATTGATCTTTGTTCATACCATCAATACCGATATACTCTAAAGTATATCCACCATCAGTGAGGTCTCTTCCATGAATAGCGTTTGCTAAGTAAATCATAGAATCAACAACAGGTGTATCTACTCCAAAAACGTCACCAAGTTGTTGGTAAACAAAACAACCTACTGGAATATCTTCTGTAATATAACGGTTGTTCATGTCAAAGGGGCCTGTTCCATATTGGATTGGATCTTGTTTGTCAAATGGAATTAGGTAATCAAGTCCCATGTATTCTTGACCCAAAACATTTTCTCTTGAGAAGAAGTGTTCTTTTTCGTATCCTTGGATTCCAACGCCTAAGGTATCAGCTAAAGCACATTCTTCTTTATAGAAGGTATATTGTACTTGTGAAATTGAAGGACAATATGCATGTGAGTAAATAGAGAATTTGTATTTGTCTTCTCCAAAGATTGTTCCAAAGTTTTCCATGGTAGAAACACCAAGAATTGCTCCAGGACAGTGTAACACTGGATTTACATTTGAGAATCCGGTATCAAGAACGGTATCTCCAGCAACAGCACCTTCACCGTAGGTAACAGCATCCATTGATGGAAGATATTTTGAACTTTCAATGAAAGCATCTGTATCACATGCAGGCATTGCAGCACCACGAAGCGTAATGGCTCTGTAGTAAACTCTGATTTTGTGTGTAATAACACCACCAGGGATATCAACACGGCTACCATAAGTAGAACTTGACCATCCACCAATGATTACTTTTGCTTTACAACCTGCTTCTCTCATCATTTTTCTAAGTAATAAAGTACCATAGTTGTCTGGGAAAATATGAATCACTTGACCATCTTCTAAACAAGGAATCAATCTTTCAAAGAAAGGTTTGTGTCCAAAGGTTGGTGTAGCAACAACAATAATTCCTGCGCCTTTAACAGCTTCAGCTACATCAGTTGTAACTTTGTCCATTTTAGCAAAACCTTCACGTTCGAAGCCAAATAAGTTAACTTGTTCTCCGTAAAACTTAATCCCAACACGTTCGATGTTAACTAAAGTTTTGTCTGAAAAAGGGGGGAGATCACAAATTCTTACTTTTGCTCCACCTAATGCACAATCCCCAGCGATTGCCTTACCAACACCACCTGCACCCAATACTGCAATTGGCTTGTCTTTTAAATAACTCATATCTACCATGTTTTCTTCTCCTTTTGCTTTATCTCAGAATTTATATTCTGAATAATAATTTTCTTGTGATTGATTATCGCAAGGTTCATGCCAAAAAAATAAAACTCTTTTTTTTGTTCTTTTACTAAACCGATGTTGATTTTACAGGGTTTTTGAGGGATCTTTTCTTTTTTTAATTTTTTACCAAAAAAAGAGATGCAAAATATTATGCGCATCTGTTAGGGATAATTCGTCATTTTTTAGTCAGGTTGGGACTATTAGCATCACACAACCATTTAAATGGGATGTAAACGTTTTTTGCACATCATTATTTTTTTGCATACTTTTTAACCCATTCTCTAAATAATACCAAAATATTTGTAAATAAAAACACTCCCTATCTATCTGATAAGGAGTGTTTCCATTTTTGTACACGCTTTTAAATTTGTAAATTATTTATCTTTATTTTTAGCTTCTTCTTTTTCTTGCTTGAAGAATTTACTTTTACCAGAAGCAATGGCTTCTGAAGACTCTGCCTCAGCTGCAACAAGCTGTCTTTCAAGATCTGCCGCATAAGTAATTTCATCGTTTTTGTTACGTCCAGATAAGAAATACTTCAAGAATCCTATTAACATGGCTAGCTCAACGAAAAGCATTGGATAACCAGCAATGGTTTTAACAATTTTTATACCATTGATTCCTCCAGTGATAACAAAGAGCAATGATACACTACCAATAAGAACGCCCCAGAAGACTTTCATGAACAATGGTGCTTCTTTAACTTCTGAAGATTGTTGCTTCATAGACATTTGAGCAATGGTTGAAGTCATTGAATCTGCAAGAGTTACAAAAGATAATCCAATAAGAACTAACATAATGATACGGATAATTTCTGTTCCTGGTAAGAATTCGAAAAGTTTCATCATGAAAGCTTCGGCTCCACTATTACCATAGAAAGATACTAAATCATAAATCCCTGTTAACTGGATATTAATTGCAAATCCACCAAAGATACCAAACCAAATGAATGCGAAAATTGAAGGGAAAATTACATTGACGGTGATAAATTCTCGTATGGTTCGCCCATAAGCCATTTTTACAAGGAACAAACCAACAATTGGTCCGAAAGACAACCAGTCAGTCATCCAATACATATCCCACCATTGTGGCCACATTTCAGAATCAGCAATTGAAGTAACCACTGGCTCGGTGAAAGTTGTTAAGGAAACAATGTTATTTGCATAATAACCAAATGCTTCAGTTGTTAAATTACAAATATAAGCCATCGGTCCACAAAGGAAGGTATAAATTAGAAGGGCGATAAAAATCCATGCATTTTTATCAGAAAGCCAAGCAATCCCTTTATCTAATCCTGTTGCACTAGAAATTGTGTAAGATATAATGATAACAATGGCGATGATGGTCCAAAGCATTGCGTTTGATTCAATACCAAATGCAAAATTTAGTCCACTACCAATTTGTAATAAGCCGTAACCTAGAGATCCAGCAACTCCACCAACGATTGCAAATAATACAACACCATCTAGAATATTACTGAGGGTTTCATTAATGGGTTTCCCATTTGTCCAGTAACATAATCCTGCACTAGAAGCATAATCTTTTCCCATGTTCCAATAAGCATAGCCACAACAAATTCCTGCAACTGCATAAATTGAATAAGGTTGAATTGACCAATGTTGGAAAGATTTTGCCATTGCCCAAATAATCGCCCCATAACTCCCAGCTTCTAATCCAGTTGAAGTTGGGGGTGCAAATGAAATCCCTAGAGGTTCAACAGCCCCCCAGAATACAATCCCTGTACCAATCCCTGCACAAAGGGAAATTGCCCACCAGTTCCATGTACTATACTTTGGTTTCGCTTTAGGTCCCCCAAATTTTGTTTGCCCCATTGGATGGATGTACACAAACAAAAGGAATCCCATAAATGCCAAAATCCCAAGGGCAACTAGCCAACCCCCACCCTGCAATAAAGCAAGGAAAAAAGTGGTCATGGTGTCTGCAAAATTAGGATCTACAACCCCTAAGATTAGCACCGCACCCATTAAAACCAATGGAATCGCAACCGGTATGAGTCTGATTTTTTTAAACATATTCTCACCTTCTTTTCAAATTTTCGATACTTACACTGAAATATTATTAAATTATGATTTCTATAATTTTATTCAGTGACTATCGATTTAGCTAATTGTAATGCAAGGTTTATGCCAATTTCGTAAAAATTGCTTAATGTCTGCTTGCTGTAGGGGTTTAACGGCTATTAGACTTCTATATATTTAATAGAAAGATTCTTACAAGGATGCAAAACATTATGCATTTTATCAATTTATTAGGTGTAATCCATTACAAAACCCTGTAATACTCGTATTTTTTTCAATCTACACCATTTTTTTGCATGGAACTGTTTTTTGCATCCATACTTGTGTTTTTTGTTTTTTTACTATTTTAATTATTTGAATGCTATAATAAATTTTAAAATCTTTCAAGCCCCTTTGGTTTATTCCGATCTTCGAAACCCTGTGCAAAATTTTATGCATGGTTTTTTTGTAGGAATTGTAATCCTTTTCTATTCAATACTGTGGAAATACTTACCTTTCTCGATTCATTGACTAATTTTGCGTATGCAAAATTTTATGCATCTTGATTTTTAGGATTCCAAGGACTTTAGGGGCTGTTTATCATAGAATAAATCAGAATCCTTAGGCTTTTAGTGATTTGTTTAGTAATTTTCATGGTTTTCTCATTTTGGCACAATCCTTGCATGTACTTTTAGTTATATTTTAAGAATGGCAACTTAAAAATCTAAACTAATTTAAATGGAGGAAAAAATGCAAAGAGATTTAGAAATTAATTACATGACAACACGGAAAAATCATACGTGTTATGGTATGGGTATTGGGATTATGGTATTGGATGATGCTTACCCAGGATTTCCTGGAGATGTTAGAAATGCAAGTGCTTGGGGTTTTCCTATTCAATACGAAATAGCTAAAGGCGTTGACAACTATACTTTAGTTTGGGAACAAGATAAAACACCATGTCGTGCCCCCATTGTTGAAGCTGCTAAAAACTTAGAGCGAATGGGATGTAAAGCTGTCGCTGCAGAATGTGGATATTTTGCATATTTCCAACAAGATGTAGCCGCTGCTGTTGATATTCCAGTTTTCATGTCAAGTCTTTTGCAAGTGCCATTTATCCAACAATTAATTGGACCTACCAATGCTGTTGGAATCATTTGCGCTCAAAAAAGATTTTTAACAAACACACATTTAGAAAAAGTTGGTATTGATGTAAATAGTAATTTCTATATTGCTGGAGCACAAGATGAATATGGCTGTCCTCAATTTGATACACTTTGGGATCATGAAAAAAGACCAGAAATTCCTGAAAGCTACTATGATGAGTCTGAAAAAGATATGATCCGAATTGCTAAAGAATTTGTTGCAAAACACCCAGATATTAAAGCAATTATGTTAGAATGTACAGGGATGCAACCATTTGCAAGAGCCGTTCAACGTGCAGTTGATCTTCCCGTATTTAGCTGGGGAACACTTTTAGATTATGCTTATTCTTGTGTCGCTCACCGCGATTATTACGGACATATTTAGAAACTACTCACTACTTAAATTAAAAAGGGGATAAAAATGAAAGCTTACGAAAAATATGTATCCAAATCAGACATTCAAACCATTCACGAAGCATCTCTAAAAATTTTAGCCGAAGTTGGCGTTAAATTTGAGCACCCAGAAATCTTAGAACTTTTCAAAAAGCATGGGGCGAGGATTGAAGATAGTGTTGTCTTTTTAGAAGAAAAAATGATCATGGATGCCATCTCAACCATTCCAGAAACCTTCACCATTGAAAACTCTAAAGGTAACCATACCTTAGGTGGTGGCAGCCTTGTACTTATGCCAGGTGTCGGAAACATTTTTAGACTTGAAAACGGACACTTACACAAAATGACAAACGATGATGCTGTTGAGCAATTTAAACTTTCTGATACAAGTGATGTCATCAATTGTAACTATTTTAATGTTTTTCTAGAAGAAAAAGGGATGACTTTAGAAGAGCGTATTTTTAGCCCTATTGCGATGATTTTAAAATATTCAAATAAAACTGCTTTGCATTTACAAGCAAATACTTTCCCATTAAAATCAAACATTAGAGAACCATTTAAAAAAGGTCTAGAGTTAATCGAAAAGTTTGAAGGCCGTTCAGGGGTTTATAATAACATCATCCATGTAAATTCACTGTCACCACTTTGTTATGATAAAGATCCACTTGAAAAATTCTTAGTGGCTACAGAAATGAATCAACCCGTTTGGTTTACGCCATGTGCAATGCCTGTATTAACAGGACCACCTTCTGTTGCTGGGCTTATTGCAATGACAAATGCCGAAGTTTTAGCTGGTATGGTAATGTCTCAATTAGCAAAACCAGGACTTCCAGTCATTTACGGGCAAACCTCAGCTTCAACTAATTTACGAACCGTACAATTAAGCATCGGAGCACCTGAAACCGCTTTAATCTCATTTGCTACTCGTGGTCTTTCTGATTTCTATAAACTTCCTTGCCGTACTGGTGGTGGACTTAGCGATGCAAAAGATTTTGATATTCAAGCTGGAATTGAATCTGACATGATGATACGTTCAACACTTGAAGCAGCACCCGATTTAGTACTTCACTCTTGTGGAATTTTGGGTAGTTTTAATATCCTAAGTTTTGAGAAATTCCTAATGGATGAAGATACCTATCGTATGAACCGCCGATTACTAAAAGGCATTAATACAGAAGAAAGTTACTTATGTAATGACCTAATCGCAAAAATTGGACCTCGTGGAAATTATCTTCAAGGTCGAACTCCAAAAATGTTTAAAGAAGAATTCTTTGTTCCAAAATATTTCAACAAAGAAGATCCTAACCAATGGCAAGAAAATGGTAGCAAACCAGTGCTAACCGATGTACAAGCAGCTGTTCAAAACCGTCTGGCATCATACACACCACCTGATATCACAAAAGAACAAATCGCTTTACTTAATCCGTACATTCCTGAATGCTACCGAGATCATATTTAACTTAAATCTACTACATAAAATTTAAAGGAGAAAATTAATGGAAACTACACAACGAAATATTGAATTTAACGTATTGAACCAAACTAAAATTGATAAAATTCACGAAAAAAGCATGGATTTATTAGCAAATTTTGGGATGAAAGTCACAGGAGACAGAACCATTGAATTACTAAAAAAATATGGATGTGTTATTGATGGTGACCTTGTTAAATTCCCAAAAGAAGTGGTCGAAAAAGCCTTAAATACAATTCCTAAAGAATTAACACTTTACACCCGTGATGGAAAACCAAACATGGTCATTAATTCCAAAAATAACGTTTATTTTGGAACACATTCCGATCAATTAGAAATTTTAGACTACAAAACTAATGTAGCACGTCCTTATCTAAAATCAGATATTAAAGATATGTGTAAATTAGGTAGCTACCTTTCTAATATTAGCTTTATCCTTTCAGTAGGAATGTGTGCCGACGTTGATCCTAAAGTTCAATCTCAAATCACTTTTATTGAAACTCTAAAGAACTTTGATAAAACCATTAATTTCTCTACTAATGATATTGAGTCTTTGCAAGAAATTATTGATATTGCAGCAATCGTTGCTGGTGGACACAAAGAATTAGCTGAAAAACCATTCATCTTTAACTATTGTGAACCAATCCCACCAATGACTCACCCCATTGAAAGCACTGAAAAATTATTTATTAGTGCTACAAACAAAATTCCAGTTGTTTACATGCCTTACAGCATGATGGGTGGAACTTCTCCAATTACAATTGCTGGTGCTTTAACACAGAATAATGCCGAAATTTTAGCAGGTGTTGTTATCACTCAAGCCGTAAACGAAGGTGCTCCTTTAATTTACGGATCAATGCCTACTGTTTTCGATATGCAAACAACTATTGGATCATATGGTGCCCCTGAATTCCATAAATCAGTTGCAGCTGCTTCTGAACTTGCAAACTTCTATCAATTACCATTCTACGGAACGGCTGGATGTAGCGATGCAAAAACAGTGGATCCTCAGTCTGTCGCTGAAGTACAAATGGAATTATTCTCTACTATTATGAGCAAAGCGAACATCGTTCATGATATTGGTGTTTTAGATCACTGTAATTCTGTTGCTCCTGCAATGGTTGTGTTAGCCAATGAAATGATTGATCAATTATCTGCTTATTCTAGTGGTGTTGAAGTCACTGACGAAACCCTAGCAATGGATGTTATTAAAGGTGTTGGCCATGGTGGACATTATCTAAATGATATGCATACTCTTATGAATTTCCGATCAGTTTGGTATCCAGAATTCTTCAAGCGTCGTATGGTTAACCCAGATAATTCTGATATTTTAGAAATGGTAAATGAAAAAATCGAAACCATTCTTAATACCCATGACGTTCCAAAACTTGATCCTGCAATTTTAGCAGAAATTGAAAAAGTAGAAAAAAGATACCAATAGATAAAGCATTAAACTCACTTTTTTATCAAAATAGACAACCTCTTTTTAGAGGTTGTCTCTATGATTTTTTTGGAAATCATGATATTCTCTATATTAACTAAATGAAATGGAGTAAAGAAATGAAAGAAAATGATGAATCCATTTTAAAAGCTTTTAGGCAAAATTCTATTCCCATTGAGGATATCGAATGTATAGAAGACGTTTGTGTCCATGTAGTGGATGCTGACGGGAAAATCGTTTGCTACTCTAAAGGCTGCGAAGTTATTGAAAACATGAAACGTAGTGATGTTATCGGCAAAAATATGTCCGACATTTACGATTACCTAGAAAATGAATCCATGGAATCCATGGTTTTAAAAACAGGTAAAAAATTTCAGGATGTTCATGTAAAATATACTTCTCCCTCAGGAAAAATTGCAGATGTCATCAGCAGTACCTACCCTGTTTTTTCCAAAACGAATCCTAAAAAAGTTGAAGCGGCTATTTGTGTTTATCGAGATATATCAGACTATATTCATATGGCTTCGACCATCAATAAGCTTCAAAATGACTTAAAAAGCCAACAGTTAAAAAATAATGGAACACAATTTACTTTTAAAGATATCGTCGGCACAAGCCCTAACATGTGTGAATGTGTTCGTCATGCTGAAATTGCAGCTCAAACAACCGCTCCCATTTTAATTGCTGGCCCTACAGGCACAGGAAAAGAGGTTTTTGCCCAGAGCATTCACAATGCTAGCCCCCAATCTCATAAACCTTTTGTCGCCATTAACTGCAGTGCCATCCCTGAAAATCTTTTAGAAAGTACCCTTTTTGGAACAGTAAAAGGTTCTTTTACTGGAGCTATTGACAGTGTTGGTTTATTGGAAACTGCTGAAGGTGGGACCATTTTTTTAGATGAGATCAATTCGATGAACCTAGGTCTTCAATCAAAACTACTACGCGTTCTCGAAACTGGAAAATACCGAAAGGTTGGTGGAAATAAAGAACAAAATGCCAATGTTCGTTTATTAAGTGCTTTGAATCAAGATCCCCTTAAAGCCATTGAAGAAAATAGATTACGTTCAGATTTATATTATCGTTTAGCAGTCTTCTCAATCCATCTCCCTTCACTTAAAGATAGAAAACAAGATATTTTAGAGTTGGTACCCTTTTTTCTCTCATCAGAGTCTACTGCAATGGGTAAACGCCTTTATGACGTTTCAGAGGACGCCATCGAAGTTTTACTTAGCCATGACTGGCCTGGTAATATCCGTGAATTAAAACATGCGGTTACCCATGCCATCTATATTTCTCAATATCAGGATACTGTACTTAATTCTGAGTTATTGCCGGCTTATCTACGTAAAAACATTTCTGATAAAAAAATCTATGAAAAATATCTTACGGCAAGTCATGAAGATAAAAATTTGAAATCAACACTCAATCGCATCGAACGCCAAATGATCATTGATGTTTTAAAACTTAATGATTACAATATTTCTAAAAGCTCCCGTGAACTCGGTATTTCCCGACAAAATCTACAATATAAAATTCGTTTGCATGATATCCAATCCGAAGAATAAGGATGGTGCCATAAATTTTAGGGAAATAGCCTCATCTATGAAACCCTTAAAGACTAAGCTAGGAAACTGTATTTCTCGATATTCTATCGGTGAAACAATTCCTAGCTTTTTTGTCTTTGTTTTTCATTATAAATTGGTATCCATCTTATCGGAGTTCGTGATACAATTTCAGTAGGCCAATGTTGTAATAACACTGGCCTACTAAAATTGAAAAACTGTCGTTAATACAGATTTGTAAAGAAAAAAGAATTATTTATTAATTTGGAGGATATTATGAAAAAAGAAATTTACTTAGCAGGTGGTTGTTTTTGGGGCACAGAGAAGTATTTTTCATTGATTAGAGGTGTCATAAGCACCAACGTCGGCTATGCAAACGGCCGAACTCCAAACCCAACCTATAAACAGGTATGCAATGGAGATACAGGGTATGCTGAAGTCGTAAAGGTCCTTTATGATACTGCCATAGTAACCCTACCTTTTATTTTAGAAATGTATTATAAGGTCATCGATCCAATCAGCATCAATCGTCAAGGGGGAGATATCGGTGAACAATACCGTACAGGAATTTATTATACTGACCCTACTGACAAGGAAATTATTGTAGGATCCATTACTCATTTACAAACAAAATATATTCCAAAAATTGCCGTCGAAATAAAACCCCTAGAAAACTATTATTCTGCTGAAGAGTCCCATCAAGATTATTTAAATAAAAATCCAAATGGTTACTGTCACATCGGCAATGATGCCTTCGAAAAAGCCGAAAATGCCCTAGATAAAAATGTGCGTTTTACTAAAAAATCAACAGAAGAGCTAAAAAAAAACCTTACAGAAATTCAATATCAGGTTACCTGTGAAAACAGAACAGAGCCCCCTTTTCAAAACGAATATTTCGACTATTTTAAGTCGGGAATTTATGTTGATATAACAACAGGCGAACCACTTTTTACTTCCTCTGACAAATTTGAGAGTGACTGTGGTTGGCCCGCTTTTTCACAACCGATTGACAAAGCACAAGTGATAGAAACTGACGATAAGACCCATGGTATGTACCGCACCGAGGTAAGAAGTAAAAACGGAGATGCCCATTTAGGCCATGTTTTCGAAGATGGTCCTCAAGAAAGTGGAGGACTTAGATACTGCATTAACAGTGCCTCCCTACGGTTTATTCCCAAAGAAGCCATGATTAAAGAAGGGTATGGCGACTTTTTATTTCTTGTTAAATAGAAAGTCTAAATTAAAAAAGAAAGGCGCCTGAAAAAATCTGCTCCTTTCTTTTTTACACTTCTCTATATTCACATTCTAAATTACTACAAAGTAAACAATCATGATCTTTTTGTGCAAGCTTAATATTTTTGTCAGCCCCGTACACATAGCCCAATGTTTTCAAAGGATAATACATAAATCCTTCCGTTATTTCGAGATCTAACCATTTATCTCCTTCAGTCTCTTCTAAAATAGTCTTTTGAAATTTCATTGGAATTAAATGGTCATCTGGCGAATAACGCACTGTTAATGCATAACCCTCCTTTGTATAAACATTTTCTAACACGGTTTCATAATAATCATTACTTGCATTAAACAAAATAAAATCTGCCATGCTATCAATCATTAAGCCTCTTAAATAGTCTTTTTCTTTAAAAAACAAAGTCGATTGATCACTGATCTTTTTGCCAAGGGTTACAATACAGTAAACAAGATGACTGACTTCGCAAAGACCCTTGTGCATTTTTTCGATTCCATTATTTACTTTTAACGTATATATTCCACGAATATCCAAGAGCTCTGGCAACAAAGCAACTAAATCATCATAGGCCATTAAAAATTCTGGATATAATGGCTGGCTTTCATCAATATGCATTCTCTCAAACAACTCTTCTTGATCAATTCGAAAAGGAATTTTTGTTATCTCTCCCATAAGTTAACTCCTGCTTTATTAATTATTATCACACTTTTAGACCTAAAGCTACTTTATAATTGATAAAGGTGTCGGTCTTACCAACACCTTTATCAGCTAAATGCGATATTCATATTTTAATTTAATTTTATCCCCTCGAAAAACGACCTTTGAATACTCAAAAGGGCGATCCTCTTGATCATATAAAATATCTTCGAGAACCAGTAAAGGATAACCTTGATCTACATGAAAGAGTTTACTTTCTTTTTCAGAAGCAGTGACTGATTCTAAAGTTTCAGTGATCCTCTTCGGTTTTAAATCATATTCCCGTTCTAGTAATATACAAAGCTGCTCTTCTTCTAATCCGCGTTCATTTAAATTACGACACAGCTCATAAGGAATTCTTGAATAGTGAAGGCTAATCGGTTCTCCTTTAATAAAACGCAATCGTTCAATTTCGAGAATTGGATCCCCCTGATGGCATTGCAATCGCTTTGCAACCCCATGGGAAGCTTCTTTTTCAACAACGTTTAATAATTCAGTGGTTATCTCATACCCCATACGCTCTAGCTGTTCTCGAAAACCCATGTATGCTAAAGATTCTGTCATTATTTTAGGTTCAGCAACAAATGTCCCCTTTCCTGGAACTCGATAGAGAACCCCATCTTGAACCAGTTGTGAACAAGCCGAACGTATCGTCATCCGACTCACACTATAAAGGCGATTCATTTCACTTTCTGACGGAATGGCAGTATGTGGTTTCCATTCCCCACTATCAATATTATTACGTATCAATTCTTCCAATTGAATGTACAGTGGTTTCGGATTTTCACGCTTAATTTTGTACATGTCAATATTTCCTTCCATAAAACTCCTTTGAATTCTTCAGCTTTTCATTAGATGATATAATTTTAACATAGACAAAAGAAAAATGAAAGGGTTGGTACTATTATTTACTCAATGCTCCTTCTTGTTTAGAGATTTGCAAATTGACTATAAACCCCACTTTCAGTTAAAGCTGTTACCATATTTTTGTAAATTTCATATCGTTTGTTATAAGTTTCCACATTTTCTGGAATTGGGTCAATGGTTTCTGTATAACGTACCATTTGGTTAACCCCATCCGAAACATCGATGAACCAACCCGCACCAAAACCAGCAATCACGGCTGCGCCAACAATCGTTGCATCCGCAACTTCAAGTTTTCTTATGGGCACTCCAAACATATCTGCAATGATTTGTCGCCAAGAAGCAGATTTAGTCGCGCCTCCTGTAATTGCTAATTGCTTTAAAACAACCCCAGATTTTTTCATGGTCTCGTACATATCTTTACTCTCAAGGGTAATCCCCTCCATCACCGAGCGCACCATATCACTTTTGGTATGGGCAAAGGTTAGCCCAGCAAAAACACCTTTTGCATCTGGATTCCAGTAAGGATAACCAGCGCCAGTAAGATAAGGCATAAATACAATGCCTTTTGACCCAACAGGACTTTTTTGAATATGATAATCCATTAACTCAAAAGCATCGACTCCAACTTTTTTTCCTAGGGCAACTTCAACATCCGCTAATTCATCTCTCATCCAACGATAACTACTGGCAGCACCGAGTTGAATCCCTTCTAAGTTAAATAAACCAAGGGCTGCTGAAGACGTTGCCATAACCCCTGGAACATCTTCTAAAACAAGATTTTCTGTTCCAACAACAAGTAAGCCAGCAGTTCCTAAAGTTAATGAAGCAAATCCATCTTCAATAACACCTGCACCAATCGCAGCGCATTGTTGATCTCCACTCCCTGCAATTAACAATGTTCCTTCCGCTAATCCACATTTTTCAGACACTTTCGGGGTCACTTTGCCAACAACTGTCCCTGGCTTAACAAGTTGTGGGAGTTTATTCTTATCGATTCCAAAAGAATTAATTACATCATCCGCCCAGTCCATCTTTTGTGGGTCTAAATAGCCACTTGTACAAGCATTTGTCATCTCACAATAAAAGTCATCTGCCCCAAAACAGTACTGAATATATTCCGGCATCAAGGCAACAACTTTGGTTTTTAGATATCGCTCAGGTTGGTTTTTCATGATCCAAAGTAATTTAGCATAAGTAAAGGTAGGGGTCATTGGCATTCCCGTTGTTTTAAAAAAAGTATCCGGGTCAACAATCTTCATTGCTTCCTCTAGGATTTCTGCCCCACGATTATCTTGCCAACCATAAAAAATATTTTCAATCGGTTCATTTTTTTCATCGACTAAAACAAAGGTTGCCCGCTGACATGAAAAACCTACGGCTTCAATCTCCTTAGGATCAAGCCC
Source organism: Eubacteriaceae bacterium (assembly GCA_051649025.1). Classification (GTDB taxonomy): domain Bacteria; phylum Bacillota; class Clostridia; order Eubacteriales; family Eubacteriaceae; genus Acetobacterium. Next base: position 50,926 of record JBOFGH010000025.1, on the reverse strand, counting down.
TGAACTCTTAACTGCTTGGTTACAGGCTTTGTAAGTTTCATTAACAAGCAAATCAACATCCTGCTCTACCCAATTAGGATTTGGATACTGGCAAGGGTATTCTCCATACCCTGTCCCATATATCTTTCCCTTTTTGTCTAAAATCATCGCCTTAGTCCCTGTTGTCCCAACATCAATTCCCATTAAATATTTTCCCATGCTTCTATCTCCTTTAAATTTTTTCTGTTTAGTAAGAAATTCTGTCATGGTTTTATTCTGAGTTTCTAATTCTCTGAGCTTTAATACTTTTACCACCCTAATTTAAGATCACTAAAATTAGGGTGGTCATTATTCTTTAGAATACTTTTTTGTCTAATGCTTCGTAAAGATTGACAAAACGTTTATAGGCTTCTTCGTATGCTTCAAAGTTTTCAGGGTTTGGCATATATGTATCCGTAATATGAACCGCTTGCTTTGCTGCTGCCTTACAGTTATCATAAACGCCTACCCCAACACCTGCATAAAGTGCGGCACCCAAACATCCTGTTTCACTCGTTTGCAAAATATGGATCGGTTGTTGGAAAATATCTGCCATCATTTGACACCATAGTGGTGATTTTGCAGCTCCACCTGTAATACGAATTCCGTCTATTTTTATCCCTGCTTCTTGCTCTGCTCTTACAATATCATTCATTTCATAACAAATACCTTCCATAACTGCTCGAGCCATATCTGCTTTTGTTGTTCCTAGAGACATGCCAACAAAGGTTCCTCTAGCATTACTATTAATACGTGAACCAGACGCTCCTTGTAAATAAGACAAGAATGTAATTCCGTTTGCCCCTGGAGGAACACTTGCAATTTGTGCATTAATTAACTCATAAGGATCAATTCCTGACACTGCTCCTGCCGCTTTTTCTAGATCACAGAATGTATCTCGGTACCATCGATAACTTGCTGCAGCGGTATTAGAAAATGCTTCAATGGTCCAATTTCCAACCCCATGGTTTCCTTTAACTACCAATCGACTTTTAGGATCACGAATCGGTTGATCCGATACTACAAAGCACGAGCCAAAGGTACCAATAACCATAACCGCTGTTCCATCATCAACAGCACCTGCACCAAAGGTACAACAGTTTTGGTCGTGGGCGCCAATGCACAACGGCGTTCCTTCAGCCAACCCTGTTTTTTCTGCAACATCTTTAGGAATATAGCCAACAACCTTTCCTGGTTCGGTGATAATTTTGGGTCTTTTTTCAACCGATATCTCAAGCATATCAAAGATATCCATCGCCCATTCGTGATTATTTACATCACACATTCCATCTCGGCTTGCCGAAGACAAATCTGTATAATAATCATCTGCACCAAATTCTTTTAGGAAATAATCCTGATGGGTCGAAAACATTGCAGTTTTAGCCCAATTTTCTGGCTCATTTTCTTTTAACCAAACAAGTTTTGTAATACTAAAACACATCCCTAGAGGATCCCCTGTTAGTTGATAGTATTCTTCTCTTGGCATTTTCTCGGTTACATAAGCCATTTCTGCTTCACCACCACGGAGATCCTGCCATCCGACAAAAGGTCGAATACATTCTCCATTTTCATCAAGTAAACCAATGACAGAACCTTGACTTGAAAAACCAACCCCTAGTATCTCCTTTGGATCAACTCTGGAATCCTCAATTGCCGCTTTACAGGATGCAAAAAGTGCTGGTGTAATGTCTTCGGCTGTTTGCTCTACCCATCCTGGTCTTGGATAATAACATGGATATTCTCGATAATCACTCCCGATTATCTTTCCATCTAAATCAAAGACAACTGTTTTGCATCCTGTTGTTCCACCATCAATCCCTACTAAATATTTTCCCATTTTTACATCTCCTCCTTTTGTTATCGTTTTCAAATAATCGTAAAAGACGGCACCTCCAACTCCAAAGAAAGTCTCTGTGGTGTTTTTCCGTCATTTTCAATTTAAATTCCCTTTATTTAACCTGTATAGACAGGACAAAGGCCTATGGATCGTAAATCATCAACCGCATCTAAAATTTCTGCCGCCCCTTGGGTTCCAATTAATTCTGCACCTGCTGCAAAGAACGCAAAAGCATTTTGGGGTCTTGGTACTTTTACTCCTGCCACTTTTATCTTTGTATTGGTATCCTTTAGTGCTTCCTTCATTAACATCACATCCTGAACTGAGGGGCCATCATATTGTCCTGTTGATGTTTTTGCCCAATCAATCCCCGCTTCAGAAACTAATTGACATGCCGTCACAATCTCTTCTTTTGTTAGTAAGCAAGTTTCAATGATCATTTTTGTCATGACTCCCCCAGCGGCACTTACATAATCTTTAAACTCTTGTAAAACCTCATTGTATTTTTTATCTTTTAATGCTCCAACGTTCATGCAATTATCCAAAACGGTAGCCCCCATCCGAACTGCTTCTTCTGTCTCAAAAGCCTTTACTGCCGATGTTTGTTGTCCAAAGGGAAAACCAATTGCCGCACCGACTAATAAATCCGTTCCTTGGAGCTCCTCAACCACCACTTTTGTCCAATAAGAGGATGAATAGCAAAAGGCTTTCGCGTTGTACTTAATCGCTAATTGACATCCATTTCGAATTTCTTCTTCGGTGGTCGTTTTGGGTAAAACGGAGTAATCAAAACATTTACCCATTTCCCATTTTGTCATTCGGCTTAAATCAATCATTTATCTTACTCCTTTTACTGTTCCTAACCTTCATACTCTGGAATTAATCCTATCCGTCTCATGGTATCTAACGAATCAATAATTTCAGGTGCGGACCGTGATCCGATTAGTTCTGCTCCCGCTAGTAAAAAAGCATACGCATTTTGTGGTCGTGGATACTTAACCCCAGAAACTTTTACCTTTACCTTTGTATCTTTTAAGGTATCCACCATAATCAATACGTCTTCCATACTAGGGCCTTGCCATTGCCCAGATGCTGATTTCGCCCAATCGAGCTCAGCTTCTGCAATTAGTTTACAAGCCGTAGCAATTTCTTCATCTGTCAAAAACTCAGTATCTAAAATCATTTTTGTAATCGCAGAACCAGCCGCTTTCTTGTAGTCCTTAAACTCACACAAAATTTCGTCATATTTTTTATCTTTTAACGCCCCAACATTCATACAATTATCCAAAACAGTGGCTCCCATTCGAACCGCTTCTTCTGTCTCAAAAGCCTTTACTGCAGATGTTTGTTGCCCAAAGGGAAAACCAATCCCAGCCCCGACTAACAAATCAGTTCCTTGTAATTCTTCTGCAACAATTTTAGTCCAATAAGAGGATGAAAAACAAAAGGCTTTGCAGTTATAAGCAATGGCTTTTTTACACTCTGCTCTTATTTGAGCCTCGGTTGTATCCTTCGGCAAAATTGCATAATCAAAACATTTACCCAAATCCCATTTTGTCATTTTTTTAAAATCAATCATCTTGTCTCCTTTAAATGTAATGTTTATTTAATCCTATTTACTTCTCAGAGTATTTAGGTACTAAACCAATCTCACGCATCTGGTCTAACGCATTAATTATTTCAGGTGCAGAACGCGTTCCTATAAGCTCTGCTCCTGCTAAAATAAAGGCATAGGCATTCTGCGGACGAGGAAATTTAACCCCTGAAACCTTTAATTTCACTGCTGAATTTTCAACCGCTTTTTTCATTACCAAAACTTGTTCCATCGTTGGGCCTTCAAATTGTCCTGAGGAAGATTTTGCATAATCGTGTTCAGTCTCTTTAATCAGCTCACAGCCAACTCTAATTTCTTCATCTGTTAAAAAACAAACTTCTAAGATCACCTTGGTTAACTGTCCACTAGCAGCCTTTTTAAAATCAATTAATTCTTGTTTAACCACCTCAAACTTTTTATCTTTCAGCGCTCCAATATTCATAACCATATCCATGCAAGTACAACCTGCTTTAACTGCAAGCTCGGTTTCAAGAGCTTTTACTGCACTCGGAACAGATCCAAAGGGAAAACCAATCCCCGTTGCGATATGTACGTCGGACTCTCCTAATTCTTCCACCACCACTGGTGTCCAAAATGGAGAGGATGAATAAAATGCTGCGCAATTATAGGCTTTTGCTTCTCTACACCCTTCACGAATATTTTTTTCTTGTGTATTTTTGGGTAACACTGCGTAATCAAATAGTTTTCCAGCATCCCATTTCGTTAATTTGGATAAATCAACCACTTTCTTTCTCCCCCTTTCCTATGCTTGATAGGCTGGTACAATTCCAATTTCACGCATTTGATCCAAAGCCTCTATAATAGCAACGGCTGCCCGAGTTCCAATCAGATCCGCCCCAGCTAAAATAAAGGCATAGGCATTTTGTGGTCGGGGAAATTTCACCCCAGCAACCTTTAATTTAATATTGGTGTCTTTTAATGTATTTTTCATGACTAAAAATTGATCCATACTAGGACCTTCAAATTGTCCTGTTGATGTTTTAGCATAGTCAATCCCAACTTCCGCAATAAGTTTACAGCCTGTTGCAATTTCTTCATCACTTAAGAAGCATACATCCAAAATACACTTTGTAAGATTTCCTTGAGCTGCCTTTTTAAAATCTTCAAGTTCCTGCCTTACTTCTTCGTACTTTTTATCTTTCAGCGCTCCAATGTTCATAACGATATCTAAGGCTGTGCACCCTGCCTTAACCGCTGCCTCTGTTTCAAGGGCTTTCATTCGTGACGATGAAGCCCCAAATGGAAAGTCAATTCCAGTCGCAATTAGAACATCTGTCCCTGAAAGTTCTTCCTTTATCACTGGCGTCCAATATGGTGTTGCCGAATAGAATGCCGCGCAATTATAAGCCACCGCTTCTCTACATCCCGTACGAATATCATTTTCCGTCGTGTTTTTGGGAAGTACAGAATGATCAAAACATTTTCCTAACGTTTTTTTATCCAAACCCGATAAATCTACCATATTACATTCCTCCTATTCTTTATAAAATTACTTTTTTGATTTCTTCCATAGAATCCACAACATAGGTTGGGTTTAAATCTCTTACCATTTCCGGATTCCCATAACCAAAGGTTACACCACAAACATCAATTCCTGCATTTATCCCAGTAAGAAAATCTGTTTTCGTGTCTCCAATCAAAATTGCATCTTTTTTTTCACAACCATAAAAATTAATAATTGCCTGAATGCAATCGGGATATGGTTTTGGATTAACGACATCGTTTGCAGTAATCACAATGTCAAAATAATCGTAGATCCCTAAAGTCTTTAAAATTTTCTCAGTGGCACTACGGATTTTAAAAGTGGCAATGGATAGTTTTTTATTTTTGCTTTTATAGTATTCGAGAGTTTCTTGGACATTCGGGTATAAAAACGTTTTCTTATCACAATTTTCTGTATAATAATTCACGAAAAAAGGTAAGATTTCCTCATCAATCAATCCTGCTTTGTCATTTCCCAAAGATTTTAAAAGTACATTTCGTGCACCACCACCAATGCACTCCCTAATAAAACGATCTGTTTTCTTTTCATAACCATAATTATCAATAATCACCTTTACGGTTTCAATAATATCAGGACAAGAATCTACCAATGTGCCATCTAAATCAAAAATAAGATATTCATAGCCCTTAGGTGTTTTATTCTCAACCATCTGTTTTCCTCCTCAGAATTGTGATAACTGTTCAAAAAACTACTAGTGACCATGATAGGTTATGACCACCTATGATCATTATACATTATTTAACAAAAATTACGAGAGGAAGTCTAAAATTTTCTATATTATTCCTTTTTTTTACAGCAAAATATAAAAAAACCACTAATTTAGTGCAAATAGTGGTTTTAAGAGTAATTTTTTTGTTTTAAATTTTTAAATTCAATACCTCAATAATGGTATCAATCACGCCTTCTTCATCATTTGTTTTTTCAGTGACATTTTTTGCTAACTTTTTTAGTTCTGGATGGGCATTTTTCATAGCGTATGTATGATCACACACTTCCATGAGGGAGATGTCATTGAGGTAATCTCCAAAAACCATGGTCTCTTCGGGCCTCACTCCAACATTTTTCATTAAGAGTTGGAGCGCCTTTCCTTTATTTTCACCTTTTTTTACTATGTCAACCCAATTTTCACCTGATTGAATAAGGTCATAACAGTTTGTTATCAAACGAAGTTTAGAACATCCATTAGTTAATGGATTTAACCCGTCAACACAAGATATTTTTACAATTTTTTCTCTTTCTATCACTTTTTCGAAATTTTCTACCATCACAGTATTATAAAAGAAACGCTTAACCTGTGCTTCAAAGGGTGGGAATGCATCCATGATGTAAGTCCCATCAATTCCGCATAATGCTGGGCGAAATTGATCTATTTTTTTGATTTCCTTTAATAATTTGCTTAACTCTTTTTTTTCAATTGCAACGCAATAAATTAACTTTCCGCAGTAAATGACTACATTGCCATTTTCACAAATCAAACCTATTTCATTTAAAAACTCTGAGAATTGAACTTTTAGGGTGTGTGCAGCCCGTCCACTTGCTGGAACAAATCGTATTCCTTCTCGATTTAGTGCCTTGATAAGGGCTGGAAATCTTTTTGGTAACTCTTTTTTTGTGTTTAGCAAAGTACCATCTAGATCTGACACAATCAACTTAATCATAGAAGCTCCTTATCATACTCTATTCAATACATTTTTTTCGATTCCTAATTACATAACGGTCTCAAAAAAAGAGAGCCATTCTTCTGCGGATAATTGTTTTGGATTACTTGTCATACTGGTTCCAAAGCTTGCTTTTACCAATGGTGGTAACGCATCCGATTCTATATTGAGATGTTTATAATCCGGTTTTATTCCCATATAATCATTAAGCTCAAAAATAAAATCGACTGCGGCTTTTCCACCGTCACCAAATTGATTGTAACGCTTTCCAGTTAATAGCTCCCCAATGGTATCCATTCGCCCTTTAACGACTTTCGAATTAATCTTCATGATATGCGGAAGCATAATTCCACAAGACTCGCCATGGGGAAGATGATAGGCTATCCCAACAGCCATTGCAATTGCGTGTACTGCTCCTAATCCAGAATTTGCAAAAGCCATTCCTCCTAAAAGGGAGGCAGCAAACATGCCTTCTCGGGCTTCCATATCATTTCCATTATCAAAGGCTCTTTTGAGATATTTCCCCCCAAGCTCAATGCCACTGATGGCCAACCCATCACTAATCGGGGTGGCTCTCCAAGTTGTGTAGGCTTCAATTAAATGAGTCAATGCATCAATTCCTGAAAATGCAGTCACACTTGGAGGACAGTTTCTTGTTAATTCAGGGTCTAACAATGAAACATTTGGGATCATCATATCAGAACGCATTGACCGCTTAAAATTTAAAGTTTTAGATCCTAAAACAGCGTTTTTAGTCACTTCACTTCCAGTCCCAGCTGTTGTTGGACAAGCAATAAAAGGCACAGGCATCTTCGTGATTTTTTTATTTTTTCCAACCACTTCCATATAGTCCAGTGCTGGTGTTCCATTGGTGATTAAGGCTGCCACAGCCTTTCCAACGTCAATACAACTGCCACCTCCAATGGAGATTACACAATCGCATCCATGCTCAACTGCAAATTTGGTAACTTCATCAACCTGTTCTACTGTTGGTTCTCCCTGAATTTCATTATAAAAAAAAGTTTTCTTTCCATTCATTTCAAACCGATTTTTAATGTCCTCTAAAATAGGTGAATTAGCAAAAAAACGATCCACTACAATCAAAAAATGGGTTCCTAGGTTGTCTGCATAAGTTTCTAATTCCTTAATTACACCTTGTTTTAAAACAATTTTATCTGCTGTAGAAAATAAAAATTCCATAGCTCCTCCTTGTTTTATTCTGAAAAAATTTCAGCTTAATTTATAATTCATTGGTTTTAAAATGGATATCGAAGGGAAATATTTCCCTTCGATACTAATCATTTTTATTTATTTTGGAATTCATAAATTTCTGAGAATCCACTTTTAGCCAATCCTTTATAACAAGCTCTAAAGAGTTTGTATACTTCATTATACAGAGCCACATTTTCTGGATTAGGCTCATAAACATCTTTTACGTGAACCATGTGTTCTGCGGCTTCATGAAGGCTACTAAAAATCCCTGCTCCAACCGCACCAATCATTGCCGCTCCAAGGGCTGTTGCCTCTGGGGCATCTGCGGTTTCAACTCTACATCCATAAATGTCTGCCTGCATTTGATTCCATAGAGCGGAACGTGCAGCGCCTCCAGTAACTCGAAGTGTTTTGAATTCTGCAAAACCAGCTTCTTTTAATGCAGCAAGCATTTCCTTCATTTCAAAACAAATACCTTCCATTGCCGCTCTTAAAATATCCGATTTTGTGGTTCCCAATGTCATTCCAACAAGAGCCCCACGGGCTTCATCATTGTAGTTAGGACAGTTTGCCCCTGCTAGCCAAGGTAAGAAAACGGTCCCCTTCGAACCAATGGGAGATTTTGACGCAATGGACGTCATGATATCATAAATATCAATATCTGAAATTTCCGCCGTTGTCATTTCATACTGAGAAATTGCATTTCTTAACCATCTAAAGGATGAAGCAGCAGCAGAAGCATGACCTTCCATGGTGTAACCACCTGCAGGATGCCCTAAGACATGGCATTTTCCATTTGGATCTCTTACGGGTGTTTTTGAATAGCCAATACATAACCCAGCAGTTCCTAAACAAACTGAACCAAGACCTGGTGTTCCTGAATTACCAACCCCTGCTGCACCACATTGTTGATCCCCTGATCCTACAAACAATGGTGTCCCAACAATTAATCCTGTTTTATCTGCTACTGCTTGAGTTACCGCACCAATGGGCGTTCCCGCTTTCATATTTCTTGGATATTTATCAATGTCCATTCCAAAAATATCACATAACTCTTGATCAAATTCAAAGGTATCACAATTCGTCACTAACCACCAGTTAGCATCGTCTTCTTCATCATACCAATCATCCGCACCAAAAGCATGGGCTAACATCGCATGAGGTGTCACCATTTTCCATGTTTTTTCATATAATTCTGGCATATTCATTCGAAACCAAAATGCCTTAGTTCCGCATTCAACTGAGCCTAATGGGTGACCACAACGATTATATAAATCCATTTCGGTCATGCCATGTTTTTTAAGTTGTTCTCTCGCCCAAGGAAAAATTTCAGCACCACGCTGATCTTGCCAAATAAACATATTATGTAAGAAATTTCCATCTTTATCAATGGGAGCCCAGGTTGTTCTTTGGTTTGTAAAGCTGATCGAAATGATTTCAGAAGCATCGACATTCTTCTTAACTAAAGCAGCTTCAACTGATTTGTAGGCCAAAACAATGACATCTTCTGCATTTTGTTCAACCCAACCAGGCTTTGGATAAAACGTAGGGGTTTCAAAATAAGCACTTGAAACTTCGTTTCCTTTCAAATCAAAAATCACACAACGCACACCCATCGTTCCTGCATCAATACCAACTACATATTTACCCATAACTTTTTCTCCTCATTTTCAATATTTTAAAAAAATTTATTTGTTTATTACCATTTTTTTAAGTTTTTTGGGTTAAAATGCCAAACCTGTTGCTAATGAATTTTTTACTTTCTTATTAAATCAGTGGTGTCTTCTTTAATCATACGCTTTTTTATTGTTTTTGATATGGAATTATTTAATAACAATGCCTTGTGCAAATCTTTCAAAAATTTCTGACTCATCTACTATTTTTTTAGCAGAACGCGTCCCAATAATATCTACACCAGCTGCTATACACATTAATGCAATGTTTGTTGTCCAAAACGAACCTGTTCCAGCAACTTTTAATTTACAACGGCCTTTACACGTTTTTACAAGAAGATCTATGATTTCCATATCTGGACCTCCAAATCGACCTGTTGAAGTTTTAACAAAATCTCCTCCACCTTCGATAACACATTCGCAAGCTGTGACTATTTCTTCTGGTGTCAAATAGCAAACTTCAATGATAAACCGAGTTTCTAGACCATTGGCAGCCTCAACGCAAGCTTTAATTTCTTCCAATAAGTGATCTTTACTCCCACTTTTTAAATGACCATAATCGATTACAAAATCAACTATTTCAACACCGTGTTCAATGGCTACTTTTGTTTGATTTACCTTATCTTCAATTGAACCTGTCCCAAATGGATAATCAATGACAACACATGCCTTTACGTCCGACCCCTTTAGTTGTTTTGCAACCCTTTCAAGATAGTTTGGATTTACACAAACAGAATTGGTGTTGTATTCCAGAGAAACTTTAACTAATTCGTCAATCTCCTGTATTGTTGAAAATGGATTTAACAACGAACCATCAATCATTTTTGCCAAAGAAGCCTTATTGATTTCTTTACCGTTTAATACTAACATCTTTTTTCTCCTTCTACTTTTAAATTAGCCGAGCATTTAAAATCTCAGACTTTTAACAAATCACTGGGTGGATATCCACAGAACAAGGTCAAAACTGAAATGAATATTCCATCATCTTTCACGTTTCCAGTATAGCACCTTAGAAAAATCAAGTAAAACAACGGTTAATTGTAACCCATTACAATCAATTTTAAAGATTGTGTAAAAAATATCAAAAATTGACAGGCTATATTGAATTTGTTAAGATAAATTTATGAAATCCTTCGTTTGAAAGAGTAAAACCCATCATATTTGGCAATCATTTAAAAAAGCATTAGCGTACAGTTGATTATAATTAAGTAAACATTACTTTTATGAATAGGAGTTTTAGTTTTGGATATCAAAAGTCTTGAGTTCTTTGTGCGGTTATGTAAAGATAATAATGTTTCAATTGCAGCTGAAAGCTTATTTATTTCTCAACAAGGTTTAAGTCGTATGATCAAACGGATGGAGAATGAGCTGGGTGTAAAACTTTTTAGACGTAGTAATCGTGGTGTCACTCCTACGGTTGAAGGAAAACTTCTATGGGAACATGCAGAAAAAATTTTAAGTGAGTATCAAAATGTAACGGACTCAATTAACTTAAACAATAGCTTGATCCATGGAACTGTAAACGTTGTATTAGAATTGGGTTGCCTTCCTCTATTAACCTTATCCCCTTTTTTGCGTTTTATTGAAGAGTATCCTAATGTTGATCTCCGATTTGGCGAACATCGAGAGACGATTTGTCAATCCCAACTCTCGGATGGAACCGCCGATGTCTTTTTTGCAGTCAAAGCCGTTGATAGCAAACAGTTTGATGTAAAGCCCTTCTATTCACTAAATTTTATTGTTTACGTCCCTAAAAACCATCTCCTAGCAAAAAAGAGCTTTATTACTGTTGAAGATCTTCGGGACACCAAACTTGTTTTATGTGGCTCGACCAATTATTATACAGTGGTTAAAGACTGTACCGAAGCTAATTTTGTCCCAAACATCGTGGTTTGTTCTACGGACATCAACATCACCATGCAATGTGTTCAATCGGGTCTCGGTGTAAGTCCATTTATTCTTGGAATGAATAAAGCCCTTCCAAGCTCAGAAGATATTGTTGTTCAGCCCTATCGACGCCCTAATATTCCACAAATACACATTTTAACAAAAAAAGACACCGCCCTCTCTGGGGGTGCCCAAAAATTTTGCGAATATTTTCTTCGCTATTTTGAAACCCGAACTTGATTTTTTTATTGATACCTCAACAATCATACTGTCACAATTGCATTTTGTTAATCCTGAACTAATCATATAATTTTACAAGAATGTTTTCTTAATACTCCGTTTTAGCTACCATTTATTATTTAGTTCTTAAAACTGAAGCCAGTATTGAACTAAACCTCATTCTTCATTTAGCATCTTTCTTGACATAGCAAATAAGATTATGGTAATGTGTTAACTGATCTAATAAGACTATAAAAAATTAGAGGTGAATGACCATGCTTTTTTATTACAATCAATCAACAGACCCTTTCTATAACCTTGCTCTTGAAGAATATCTTTTTTCAGATTTTAATCTACCTGATACTTTTTTTATGCTTTGGCAAAATGCAAATACCATCGTAATTGGTCGTAATCAAAATGTGATTGAAGAGATTAACACTAATTTTGTTAATGAAATGAAAACCTCTGTTGTTCGTCGAAACACTGGCGGCGGTGCGGTTTACCACGATCTTGGAAATATTAATTTTACTTTTATTCAAAACTGTGCTCTGGGACAATCCCTTGATTTTTCTTATTTTTCTAAACCCATCATTCACGCTCTAACAAAATTCGGAATTCATCCTGAATCTACAGGAAGAAACGATTTAACCATTGAAGGTTACAAATTTTCTGGTGCTGCTCAAACCATTAAAAAAGGTCGAATGCTTCACCATGGCACCCTTCTTTTCAACTCCGATTTAGATTTTATAGAAAAAGCTCTTACTGTAAACCCAGATAAAATTATAAGCAAAGGCATTAAATCTGTCCGTAGCCGTGTTGCAAACATCAGCGATTTTTTACCAAAGCAACTTTCAGTAGATCTATTTCGAGACCAGTTAATGTCCAGTATTATTGAAAAGAATTCCCCTTCTCCACTTCAATTATCTTCTGAGGATTTACAAAAGATAGAACACCTCAGAAAAACAAAATATGCCACTTGGGAATGGAATTATGGTACCACCCCCAAATATGATATTCAAAAATATCGGCGCTTTCCTAGCGGTAGTGTCAATGTTTCCATGAGTGTTTCTCGTCAAGGAAGTATTAGCCATCTTTCCATAAGAGGAGATTTTTTTGGAAAACTTGATGTTGAAGACCTTGAGTCTCTGCTCATTGGTATTTCCCTAAAAGAAACAGACCTGCTTAAAGCCTTGTCTTGTTTTAATATTTCAGATTATATCTCTGACATTACGCCCTGTGAGTTTGTGGAAATGTTACTCTATTAAATTTTTCTATGTTCTGCTTATGACGCATCGATATCCTAAACCCTAAATTTTATTCTTTAAACTTAAAATGAATGACAATTCATTTTTCCTATGAATTGTCATTCATCTAAAACATTTTTATTATTTATAATTTATTAAGCCACACATTGTTTTCGAAATACTCTAATGTGATCCCACATTCCCCAATTTCCCTCACGTTTTTATCTGTTTTTTTATAATCCGCATGATAATCTGAACCACCTGAAATAATTTTTACTCGATTTTCGTAACTGGACTTCACTTTCTCGATAATTTCTTCTTTGGTCATCACACCATTATATGTTGTTTTATCATAGGTGTAGGAGGCTTCAATTCCGTCTAAACCAGCTTCAATAAGATGATCAATGTAAGCTGCTCTCGTCATTTTTCCCAAAGAAGTCTCTACCATTTCATCAATTAAAAAAGGATGGGCAAGAATTGCAATTCCCCCGGTTTCATGAGCAAGCTCAATAATTTCAACGGGATCTGGCTTTTCTCTTTTTACAGAAAATTCTGGATTGTTGCGAACAAGAAGTTTTGCTTCACTCCAAGTTTTTGTATATCCTTTTTCAGCCATTAAATTGAAAATTATTTTCTTTTGAACATCTTCAGGTTTTCTAGGGATGTCATCATAATTGAGAACCTCTTCCCACTCAATGGGATAGCCATGTTTCTTTAGAACTTCAAGTAAATTCTGATAAGCCATTATTTTGCTTTGTATGATTTTTTTGTTCATTTCTAAAAGCTTTGGATTGGTATAATCACAACCCAAAACAACAATATGAACATCTTCAACTTCTGTTTCGCAAGAAAATTCAATTCCTGGCAATAATTTAATTCCTTTTTTTCTTGCATAAGATAAAGGATCAACCATTACGCCATTCACTTCAATTAGGGTTGGAGGTAAAACATCATGATCCGTAATCACAATGACTTTCATCCCCCTTGCAGCTGCATTACAAATAAATTCCTTAGGGGTGTCACTTCCATCTGATCGCGTTGTATGGCTGTGTAAATCAACTTCATAATTGGCTTTCATCTCTTCACCTTAATTCGCTAAACTAAAGAAACGAATGTGTTCTAATACTACTTTTTTTACATTTTCTTTTACATAAGCATCAATTTTCAAAGGATCTGTTTTTCCTTCGTTTTGTTTAACAAAAGTTTCAATTCCTTGACAATAAGCAATTTTAATAGCCGTCGAGATATTAACCTTAGCTGCACCTAAAGCGATTAAACGGTGGAACATTTCATCTGTTAATCCAGTCCCTCCATGTAGAACTAGAGGACAATGGGAAAAGTCGTTAATTTCTTTAAATAGATCATAATCGATATTAATCTCACCTTTATAAACCCCGTGTGCCGTTCCAATCGCAGGAGCAAACGCATGTATTTTTGCATTTAAAAGATACTCTCTACAATCTGATGGATTTGCATGGGAGCTCATTCCTTCTTCCACTACAATATCGTCTTCAACTCCAACGATTGCCCCAAGTTCTCCCTCCACCGTTACATTTCTTTCATTGGCATATTCTAAAATATCTTTGGTATTCTTTATGTTTTCAGCCAAGGGTAGTTGAGAACCGTCAAACATGACCGAGGACCAACCACCATCAATGCAAGCTTTTGTAAATTCAACATCTGTGGAATGATCAAGGTGGATTGCCACATCAACTTTTGCTTCTTCTGCAATAGGCTTTAAAAACCCCATCATTTCCTTGATTCCAAAAGCTTTCACTGTTTTTACCGACGTTTGTAAAATAATGGGCTGTCCTAACTCCTCAGCTCCTTCAACCGCTGCTTTTGCAGTTAAATAGTTTACAATATTAAAAGCACCAACTGCATAATGCCCATTTCTAGCTTCATCCAGAATTTTATTCATGTTTACATAACTCATTTGTATCGCCTCTTTTCATTATTTAATGGGATCATACGTAACCATAAGTAGTTATGATGTCTCCAATAATATTATACATGATTCAATAAGAAATGACGACTATTTTATTATCTAAAAAAACCTCTATTTTTGTCCTTTTGCTGCATTCATAAATCGTCGCTGGTAAGAAACGACTTGATTACACGAGGTAAAACGCGCCAAATATTGAGGTTCAGCCGTAATGACAACACGATGGGCTAAATCTTCAAATTCTTTTTCTGCTAACAGCTTATCAATATCTGGATAGTTCAATTCCCCTTCCATGCTACAAATAATGAGCTTCGTTTCATCTAAATTTGTGTTTTTAAAAACCCGCAAATTATGCCTAATGCCATCTAAACCATCGCTTCCTTCAGAGCTATTATAATGACGATATGCCAATAGATTTTCAGCCTTTTGTTTGACTAATAGAAGGTCCATTTTTTCTTCTTCGACTGATAAAAAGTCTTTTTCTATCATCATTTCCCGAATTCCTTGAATATACTTAGTATCATTTGTAGTTTCAAATTGTGCAAGATTTTTTGCCATAAACTCTGATTGCATCCCACGATGTCGAATAAAGCTATTAATAAAATAGGGTTTTGCTTGGAGTGCTAAAGCTGTTTGATAAGGTTCAAACATCAGGGTAAAATTAACCCGATAACCATTTTCTTCAAGCATTAAAGCGAGATTATGTCCTCTAAATGCACTTTCAGTGGTAACATCATGACATCCCCTACTTAACTTTTTATCCCCTGTCAAAAGTTCTCCAACATTCTTTTTAGTCACAGGACCTGTATGTGGAACTTTGATAACCACACGATATTCCGACAGCATTTCCTTGAATTTTGCGGCTTCCTCTAAAATTTCTGTATCTGATTTTCCAAAGGGATCATTAAGTTCGACACTAATATCTGCTCCTGGTCCCAAAATGCGACCAATTTCAGCCATAACTTCATCTCGAGTTTTAAAGGCATTTCCTACATTTGCCACTGGATTGTTAATGAATAAATCGTAAATAATCCCAGGATTACACGTAAGATTTGCTAGCATTTTACTAACAGGGGCAACTTCATAGGGGTTCGCCGAATCTGCTGAAAACAAGAGATTCGTCGGTCTTTTTTCCCCATTCTTATCATAAGAAATATCCCGAACTAAATCCCCTCTAAGAACGCCGTCTCCATCGAGAATACATTCAATCCTAAATCCTGCTGGGGTTTCTTTTTCTGGCACATTAAAGGTTTTAATAACATCCATAAAGCGATCGGTAACCCCAATGGCTTTTACATATTTTGATAAACCTTCGTAGTCTTTTAAAGGTAAACCAACATCTAAAATTCGCTGGGTGTAGCTCTTTTCCTCTTCTATTTGAAAAACACCATTGGTTAATAAAGTACTGAGTGTACAGTTAATCTTTTTAATTTCTTTCATTTCGTTCCCTCTTATTTTCTCTTTTTAAATTTCTTTTAAAACACGTTCTACAATCTTTTCCCCGGTTAAGCCGTAGGCTTCTAATAATTCCCGATAGGGGCCGGTATTAATAGAGCCATCAGCAATTCCCAGGATGTGGATTGGAGAACCTAAACCTTTAGACGCAAAGGCTTCTAAAACAGCAGAACCAAATCCACCGATTACAGTATGTTCTTCTAAAGTAAAGATAATTTTTGAATTTTTGCATTGATCTACTAAGAAATCTACATCTAGAGGTTTAACTGTTGTGAAATTTAAGACCTTCACTCCAAACCCTTTTTCTGTTAAAATTTCTGCTGCCATCATACTTTCTCGGGTCAAGGTTCCTGTGACTGCAATCACGATTTCTTCCCCTGATTTGTACAAAATCTCGCCTTTTCCTATCCTAAAATTTCGTTCTTCAAAACTAACAGGTTCTTCCATCGCATGTCTTGGCATTCGTAAATAAACGGGTCCTTGATGATTAACAGCCTCTCTTAAGGCCATTTCCACCTCATAACCATCCCCTGGATTTAGCACCACCATATTTGGAATTCCTCGCATAAAGGTCATATCTTCAATTGCTTGATGGGTGGATCCTAGAGCTGAATGGGATAGTCCACTGCTTGAGCCAACAATTTTGACATTCATATTGGCATACCCGACATCATTTCTCACCTGCTCTAGAGCACGAATTGAAATAAAAGGGGCAATGGCAGAAACCACTGGAATAAATCCACCTTCTGCTAAACCCGCACAAACTCCAACAGCATTTTGTTCACAAATTCCTGTCTCTAAATATTGGTTTGGGAGCTCTTCTTTAAACTGATTCATTCCAGATCCCGATCCCGAATCACAAGAGACTGCCATCACATTTTTGTTTTCTTTCCCAAGTTGTAAAATGGTTTCTCCAAACACATCCCTTGGATTTAATTTTCTTTTCCCCATTTTACCACCCCTTCTCTTTTTTGTAATTTTCCAAAGCTGCCAAAGCGTCTCTTGCTTCTTGGGAATCTTTTCCTGGATTCCAATGATGATACTTCACATTTCCTTCAGCAAAAGGCATTCCCTTGCTTTTTATTGTATTTGCAATGATCATACTTGGCTTTCCTTTTTGAAACGGAACCGACTGGAGTGTCGATAAAATCTCGGGAATGTTATGACCATCAATCACTTTTACCGACCAACCAAAGGATGAATATTTTTCCTCAAGATCTCTAGTATCTAAAACTTCACGGGTCATCCCATTAATCTGAAGTCCATTTCGATCAATAATTCCAACCAAATTGTCCAAACCATGATGCGCCGCAAACATCGCCCCTTCCCAATTCGAACCTTCCCCTTGCTCACCGTCACCCATGAGAACAAAAGTTTTGTAATTTTTATTCTTTATCTTAGCAGCTAAAGCCATTCCTGAACCAATGGGCAACCCATGTCCGAGAGCTCCTGAACTAAAATCGACCCCTTTAAATTTTTTCATGTCTGGATGTCCTGGAACAATGCTTCCTAGGCTGTTATAGGTTTCTAAAACATCCTGTTTTTCAAATCCTTTTTCAATAAGAGTTCCATAAAGTCCCAAACACTTATGCCCTGCACTTAAAATAAACCGATCACGATCTGGCCATTTAGGCTCCTCTACTTTAACGTTCATTATTCCAAAATAGAGTGTTGCCAAAATATCCGTACAGGATAATGATGGCCCTGCGTGTCCATCACCATGATTGATAACTGTTGTTACAATGTGCTTTCGAATATTAAATGCTTTTCTTTCAATCCTGTCTATTAACATTTTTCCTCCTAATATCACTTAAAATTTGAATACGATTACAGTTTTTTCCTACAAAACGCCCTTGTCCTATCATATGTGGTTATGACCAGTTGTTACAAGTAGTATAACCACATATGACCAGCTTGTCAACATTTATTTATAAATACAAAATGCTCTACCAAATTAATTTAGTAGAGCATTTTGTATCCTTTATTAATAGGTCTTAACCCTTTCTTCACCGTTTATTATCCGTAAAACACCATCTCTAAGACTCGCCATTTCATCCTCCCCTGGAGAAACGACGACTTCCCCAAGGTACCCGATATAGGATTTTATTTCTCGGATAAGGGTTTCGGAATAAGCTAATCCCCCCGTCAAAATAACCATCTCAAGGTTTCCTTTTAATACCGTTGCCATTCCCCCAATTTCCTTAGCAATTTGATAAATCATTGCATCATAGATCTCTTTTGCAAAAGCATCTCCCTCATCAATTCTTTTCTCCACTTCAATAACATTGTTCGTGTCGAGGTAAGCCACTAAACCTCCTCTTCTTGTCATCTTATTCTTCATTTCTTCAAAAGTATATTTCCCAGAAAAAGCTAATTTTACCAACTGCAATGCTGGTAAGGTTCCCGCACGTTCTGGGGAAAAAGGTCCATTGTCATAGGCATTATTTACGTCAACAATCTTTCCTCCTTTTAGAGGTGCAATTGAAAATCCTCCACCTAAATGAGCAACGACAGCATTCAGCTCATCAAATTTTATTCCCTTTTCTTTAGCGATGCGATGCGCCACTCCCCGAATATTTAAGGCATGCACTAAGGAAATGCGCGTTAATTCTGGTAACCCTGAGATCCTTGCTAAATCTGAAAACTCATCCACTGATACGGGATCAACAATGTAGGAAGGTACTTTGAAGGATTCTCCAAATATTTTTGCTAGTTGCCCCCCAAGATTTGATGCATGCTCTCCCCCATAATGGTTTTTTAAATCATTTAACATTTTTTCATTAACTAAGTAAGTTCCACTGGCAATGGGTCGAAGTAATCCACCTCTACCTACCACCGCCATAAATTCATCTCCCTTTAAACTATTTTTATCCAATTGTTTTTTTATTTCTTGATAACGATAATCTAATTGGGCATTGATGGCTTCCAGCTCTAAAAGTTCTTCTTTCTTATGAAATATATTTTCTTTTAGAATTGTTTTCTTTCCTTGAAAAACTTCAATTTTAGTCGAAGTTGATCCTGGATTAATTGCTAAGATTTTTTTCATGTTCCTTCCTTCTCATCAAAAGATTTTCTTTGAATGGTTCCCCATTCTTTGCTCCCCTTTTTAAAATTTAAAAAAGCTTGTGCCCGCCAAAAAGCGGTTAGTGGTCGATAATAAAAAGCTTCAATTAATGCATACCAAATTAATTTTGTAATCTCCTTAACATTCGAATAACGTTTGTATGAAAACTCTTCAAATAAGATTGCTGTTAATGTAAAAAAGATTCCATAAAAATAGGCCATAACAAAAACGAGTAAGAAAAACCAGGAAAGGGTTTTTGTAATAATCGCTAGGACTAAAATCAAATAACCAATGATTTCGACAACTGGTCCAAAAAGCTCTACAAAAACAAAATAAGGCATTGAAATCATTCCAACAACCCCGTATTTCAAGTTAAAGAGCATTTTTTTATGTTGATATAATGAATCAATCAATCCTCGATGCCAGCGGACACGTTGGGATTTGAGACCTTTAAAATCAGTTGGCGCTTGGGTCCAACAAACTGCATCCGAAACATAATCAACTTTGTATTTAATTTTGTTTTCTCTAAAGTATTCATGCATTCTAACCGTTAGTTCCATGTCTTCTCCAATGGTTTTTTTATATCCCCCAACCGTAATCACTGCTGACTTCCTAAATAAACCAAAGGCCCCAGAAATAATGAGAAGCCCATTAATCCGCTCCCACCCAATACGGCTGGTTAAAAAGGCTCTAAAATACTCTAAAATTTGAAAACAAGCTTTCGAATTTTTAGGAAGCTTTGCTTGGGTTAAAACACCATCCTTTATGGTACATCCATTTGCTATTCTCACAATCCCTCCAACAGCAATGGTTTCTTTATATTTTAAAAAAGGTTGTACTATACGAAGCAATGCATTCTTTTCAATGACACAGTCAGCGTCAATCCCACAAAATAAAGGATACTTTGAAATATTTATTCCTGCATTTAAGGCGTCTGCCTTTCCACCATTTATTTTGTCTACCAAAACCAGATTAGGATAATCACTCGATCCATAAATTCCTAAAATCTCATTCATCTCAACTTTTCTCTGATAACTAAGGGGGATCCTTTTTAATCCAAATTCTAGAATAACCTTTTTTAAAGTGTCATCCTTTGAACCATCATTAACCACAATAATTTCAAACCTTGGATAACTCAGTTCCAATAAAGATTTAATATTATCTACAATCGTCGCCTCTTCATTATAAGCAGGAACAAGAAGAGAAATGGGAAGAATATCATCTTTTTCTGGAATCACATTGTTTTTAAGCACCTCCAAAAAATTCCTTAACTCGTTTATGGATAAAACAATAACAAAAATATAGAAAAAGCTGATAAGAAAAAAATAGGTTAATATAAACTGACTGGTAATATCGATAACTTTAACCATTATTCCCATTTTTCCCTCACCTCCTGAAACTAATTCTTTTTACCTAGCTCTAAAAAATAGCTCGCCATTTCGAGGACCTCTTCATTTTCACTCGTCTTGGCTATTTTATTTAAAACCTTAAAACCTGCATCCCCACGGGTCGCTAGGGATTTCCCTACATTGTACCGAACCCACCACGCCTCATCATCAATCATACTTTCCATCATTCCTAAGACTTCTTCAAATGGGTAGTAACTCAAACTTTTAACGATATTAACCCGTACTTCCCACGCACTTTCGTCTTTGTAGCATTCGTAAATAAGACGCATATACCCTTTTGTTTGAACTCTACTGAGTGCTTGCATAGTCGCAATCCGAATTTCTTTTTCATCATTTAAAAAAGGAATCATTTTTTTCGTGTTTTTTTCTATTTGAAAATCTTGATTTCGACCAATGGTTTTTATTAAGATAACTTTTCCTTCTTCTCGTTTTTCGGATTTCAAAAGATCAAATAATTCATGAAAGCTTAGATCAAAATTTCGACTGAGCTCTATTTTTCGTTCTTTTGGTATCTCTGAATCCAAAACGCATTTTGCCACATGGATCCTTTTATCTTTGGATAATGGTAGCATCATCAATCCATACAAACAGGTATAAACAATTTCCATCTCTTTTGTTTTACATAAATCAAGAAAAAGATCGTAGGCTTTTTCTGTTTTCATGTTAATAAGTCGATTTAAATCTTCAAGAACAAAGGTTTTCTTTATTCTCTTAATGAAAAACACATCTAACCCGAGGTTTTGAAATAGAAGAGCGATTTCCAGAGTGTTTTTTTTTGCCTCCTCTATTAACATGTCTGCTGCTACTATTTTTGAAAACTTTGTTTTAGTATAAGACAACACCTCTTCTGTTGACTCTTCTCCTTGAATATATTTTTTGAGATGTGGTGACAACTTTTCTTTCTCTTTTATTACTCTTTCTTTTTTAACGTTATCTCGAATAATAACATAATAAATAGAAAAAAGTAATCCAATGATTATAAAAAAGAGAATGTAAATATTGAGAATTATAAAGGACTGTAAGTTATTCGAAAACATCTCATTCCCCCACATTCCCACTTAAAATACTTTTTATCATTGGATAGTAGACATTCCAATAAAAATACAGCTGATTAGAGTCATTTTCGATGGTTGTTATTTTATTTAGCCAAGGTTGACCTTTGAAAAAATACAAACTTGGAAAAGATTTTGCATTCGAATAATCTCCTCCAAAGTAGTAACTTGTATACCCTTCAACTTTTTTAGTCATTGCTACAAATTCGATGGGTATTCCATTTTCTTCTAAACTTTTTTTTCCTAAATCCGTTAAGTCAAGATGATAAGTTCCTAACACCGCGGTCCCTTCTTTGGGAAGAGAAACATCAAACCAAGAGTGATAGTTAACATTGTTTTTGATGTTTAATTCTTTTTCCGCCTCATTTGTAAACAAAATCTTAATAAACCCATTTCCAATTTCCTTGTCTGACAAAACAACCATTTCATTTTCTCGATTGAGGAAAATAATTCCTGGCCCCTTATATTCCCAGCGTTTCCCATACTTTAGCACATAATTCTCAACCATCCAACCCGGCATTTCCGAATTGTTCTGATCTAAGTCATTAATATAACGCCCAATCCACCCTTTCCATGTAACCCCAATAAGATTCTCTAAATGTTCTCGGGTTACCTCGTCCATTGGGGTTGCTAGAACATTAAACTCTGAAATGAGTATATTTTTATCAAGGGCATTTTCAACGCTCGTAACTTCTGAATCCGTCAATCCCCCTACAATCAAATCTGTTCTAAAACGGTTGAGTTGTCGACTATAAAAATCCTGTGTATAAACGCCATAAGTATCGAGTAAGTAGATAAAATCTGGTTTTCCTAAATCCTCAGGAAGTTTTTTTTCCTTATATTTGTAATTTTTTTCGGGATAAAAGCCATAATAATCATTTTTATAATCAAAGGGTTTTTTCGTATCAGAATTTAATATTTTAAGGTAATTCATAATCCAAACAAAACCCTGATGCCCTGTATAGCTTTGGTCTGGAACTGTTTTGTCGACCATCACCACTTTTTTTTCCACAGAAGGCTCAAGGATCCATATCCCAACTGGTATCAAAAAGGATGCTGTTAGAAGTATAAGGAAAATCAAAAAACTCTTTATTAATCCATTATTTTTCATCTGATCCCTTTCTTACTTACTAATTTTCTTAAATGCCTTTTGCACAATATAATAAGAAGGTTTAATGCGCTCATGAATCACTGGTAGAGCCCAATTATCCCATGTAAATTCCTTCATTTCTATTACTTTTCCTTCCCCTAATTGTCCAACCCCAATATTCATTCCTGCAATGGTTAAAGGTTGAACCCCATTTTTATGAAGATCATCCAAAACCACTTTTGTTGAAGGATCCATAAAGCTTAGCAATGCCCAAGGGATTCTAATCTCTAAGTTATCACCTTTAACATAATAGTCCGCCAAGGAATTAAAATCTTTATGCTCGCTGTTTCCATTCCCATATAATAATTTTCCCGTTTCGTATTTTTGAAAAGTGATCACTTCTTGGGTTAAAGGCAACGTCATCTGACGATTAATACATAAATACATCGGGCTAAAAACAGAGCTATCATTAATTAAATAGGCCTCATTCATCGGAATCATTTTTGTGTGATCTGCATAAGAGTATTGTAGATTATCATAATACGCATCAACCACAATTCTTGAATTTTCTTTTCCATCAATCCGAATCAAAAAATCAGCACCATGATCAAAACGCTCCCCTGATTCTTGATCACTAAAATTTCCCTGATTTCCAATGGTATCAAAGGGAATTAAAAATTTATCCTTCTCAAGGTCAAGGCCTTTTTTATTAACACGCAAGTAGACATAAGCATCATCGTAGTTCACCGATAGACTTACCTCGCCATTGGTTACAAGTGGGGGAATTCCTTTCCATTCCAATACTTCTCCATCAACTTCGCAAATTGTTTTTTTCTCCCCTGAATCAAATGCTAAAAGCCCAAAATGTTGTTCATTTGTTTGAACATTATTCCAATAGGCTCTTCGCATTGGCAAATCGTAATCCATCGTATTCCAGGTTCTTTTAAACCACTCATCTTGCCATGCAAAAACAAGTCCTCCTGCATAGTTTTCTTTTTTAATAGCATTAAGCATGGACACAATCATTTCCCCTTGAGCCGATTCTTCCACAAATCCTTGATTAAAGCCAGATTCTACATTAATGTGTGCTTGTCCTCGGGATGCCGGTATTCCAAATTCTGCTACCAAAACAGGCACTGTGTGTTCTTTCCTCAAATCCTTTAAATAAGCTTCATAGGGATCTTTTTTTCCTTCTGAATTAACAAAGCTAGCATAATCTGGCTGATAACTCATCGAATCTGGATAATAAGGATAGATATGATAAGAGGCAAATAAACCTGACGTAAATAAGTCTGTTTTTTTAATGTGTTCCGTATTAACAGAGACAATATTTTCTGTTGGCAAAGGTTCATTCGGATGGTTTAGCATATCTGTTGTAACCCAATTGGAATAACTAATCGGGCGTTGTGCCTGATAGGTTTCTGCTTCATAAGTCACACATCGATCTCCCATAATTGCCAAGAAATTTTCAAATGGATTAGCATTCTCTGAGTAAATGTATTTCCCAACAAAATTAGTCTTGTCGGGATTTTTCGCATTTGTATCAACGACAAATTGTGGATCCCACTCAATCCCCAAAATATATCCTAAAACGTAAGGAGAAATATCTTTTTCGTAAATACCAGCAGCATGCCCACGATTTTCCTTAATAATGGTATTCCCATGGATGACATCAATGGCGGTACCAATATCTTCATAAAACTGATTGTAGATTTGTGGCGCATAAGCATCATAATAGGTGAGGATATCCATTTCATTAATCCATACCCCGTGGATGAGATATAATGGTTTACTACTACTTTGATTATATTCATAAAAAGCTTCATAAAAATCAGGAGACAAGATGGTATAAACACGAATGGTATTTGCATTTAAGTTTGAAATATAAGCAAACCAACGAAGATACTCTTCTTTTGTTGTCCCAAACTCCCCTGGAAAATAACCAGGTCTCCCTGCTCCAATATTAACCCCTTTAATAAAGAGATCTTTCCATTTTCCATTTTCTAATACAGAAAGGGTCGTTTTTCCAACTTCCGATTTCGCATGATAAGCATTTCCTTGCTGATCAATTGTCGTTTCTGGTGTTGGTTGATGATGGGAATACCAATTCCCGATTCCAATTCCAAAAACAAATATAAAAATAATCCCTAGGATTCCTTTGTTTTTTTTAGAAATATTTAACATCTTGGCCTCCCCTATTAAGTATTACGTTATATTATATATAATCCTTCTGGAATACTCAAAGAAATAATGTTTTTTTTACTCATTTTTTCTTATTTTCCTTCATTGTTTCATTTTTTTCTCCTTAAACCCTAAAAAAAACACTTTAGCCTTCATCGGCTAAAGTGTTTTTTACTTCTCTACTTTTGTTGCTATCTAGAAGCTCTGTAATTTGCGTAAGTCATTGGTGCTTCTTTAGAAAAGCTACTTCCCCCAACAACCTTTGCAATAAACATATCATGCGTTCCTAAATCAATGGTTTGTTCAACTTCACATTCGATAAAACAAATACTTTCCAATAACCCTGGACAGCTTGTTTTTTCCCCAGTAACGTAACTAATGGTTTTAAATTTATCCACATCACGCCCACTTTGATATCCAAAGTGTTTAACAAGGTCATGGTTATTTCTTCCTAAGATAGAAATCCCGAAAACACCTGAAGCCTTAATATAATCATGGGTCAAGGTTCCCTTGCCTATGCAGACACTTCCCCTTAAAGGAGAATCAGTCACTTGAATAAAACTGTTTGATGTCATTGCATTCATAGCATCTCCATTAATAGAAGAAACAATGTATAAGCCATAGCTTACATTAAAAAGTAATGCCTGAACTTCTTCCTTTTCTTTTGGAGGCAAGTCCCCTTTGGCTCTTTCAACCAACACAAATTTATCAGGACCAACACCACAAATCGGACATTTTTCTGGAGGAGTAGGACCGTCATGGATATAATTACACACAACGCAGCGCCACTGACTTGGCTGAGCATCCTCTACTTCAGAAACAAGTTCGAATTTGTCAGGACCAACTCCGCAAATTGGACATTTTTCCGGAGGCGTCTCTCCTTCGTGTACATAATTACAAACTGTGCAACGCCATTTTTTCATCTTTTCACCACTTTCATAAAAAATCCTTTAGTTTCATATTGAAACCATTATAATTAAAATGTTTCTTTCCGTCAATTATAGAAATTTTTGTTATCATTATACACTTTTTTCACTTTTTTTCATAGTGGCTTTCTACTTTTTTACAAATATTTTCATTTTTTCCAAAAACTGTGTTAAAATAAGACAATTTTACAAATAAGGAGCCAAACCATGGAAAACAAAATAATTGAGCTTAAGCAAAAGATTGCATTCGCAACTGGAAACAGAAAAGTTGACTTACTGCTAAAAAATGCAAAAATTGTGAATGTCTTTACTGAAGAAATAATCCAAGGTGATATTGCAATCTCTGGAGACACCATCATCGGCATTGGCAACTACAAAGCAAAAAAGGAAATTGATTGTCAGGGACAGATCATTGCTCCAGGCTTTATAGATGCTCATATGCATATCGAATCTGGTATGGTTATGCCATTGGAATTAGCTAAAGCCGTTCTCAAATCTGGTACAACAACTCTCATTGCTGATCCCCATGAGCTTGTCAACATTGGTGGTGCAAAAGGGTTAGATTTTATTTTAGAAGCCACCGAAAACATTCCCCTTAACATTTATATCATGCTTCCTTCCTCTGTCCCTGCCACACATTTTGAAACAAATGGATCGGGGGATTTTACTGCTGAGGACATGATTCCGTATATCAACCATCCACGGGTTTTAGGCCTTGGCGAAGTCATGTGCTATCCCGATGTAGTTGCTGGAGCTAATCATATTTTGGAAAAAATAAGTCTTTGCGAAAATAAGCATTGCGACGGTCATGCTCCTGGCTTAACAGGCAAACCCTTACAAGCCTATATCCTAGCTGGTGTGGAAAACGATCATGAGTGCACTCATTTTGATGAAGTTTTAGAAAAAGTAAGAGCTGGGATGAAAATATTAGTCCGAGAAGGCTCTGGAGAAAAGAATCTTGACGACATTATTTCCGGTGCCGTTGAGAAAAAAATCCCGCTGACTAATTTTTTATTCTGCACTGATGATAAACACCTTGAGGATATTGAAAATCAAGGACATATCCGCTGGAACATAAAAAAGGCGATTGCCTGTGGTGTTCCTCCAATAACCGCCATTCGAATGGCATCCATTCAGGCTGCCCAAGCCTACGGACTTAATCAATTAGGAGCAATTGCGCCTGGATATAAAGCTGATCTTGTAGTCATCGATACCCTTGAAGACTTTAATGTGGTTGAGGTTTATAAAGATGGCCTCCCCTATAAGAAAAGTCTAGGAAATGTCCCTCCCACCACCTACAATTACCCAACGCTTTTAAATTCGGTTCATGTAAGAGCTTTTGAAAAAGAGGATCTTCAATTAAAGGTTTCACCTATCAACGATGTTATTGGGATTGTTCCCTGGCAAATTACCACCACGCATCTCAAAGAACCCTTGCCCAAAGAAGATGTTTTTTTTCAACCAAATAACACTTATTCAAAATTTTGTGTGTTCGAACGTTATGGCAAAAACGGTTCCTTTGGAATCGCAGCTGTTAAAGGTTTTGGAATTACGAAAGGGGCCATTGGAACCACCGTCGGACACGATTCTCATAACCTCATGGTCATAGGCGATAATGATGATGATATTCTGATCGCTGTTGAACATCTCAAAAAAATACATGGTGGTTATGTCATTGTCTCCGAAGGGAAAATCTTAGGCGATGTCCCATTAGGACTCGGAGGCATCATGAGTTTAGAACCTGGGGATCTTGTGCAAACAAAAGTGAAAAAACTCATTGAGTTTTCGAGAGAGCTTGGCGTTCCAAAATGGGTTGACCCCTTTATGAATCTTTCTTTTTTAGCCTTACCCGTTTTACCAGAAATACGTTTAACCGATCGTGGACTGTTTGACTCAATTAATTTTAAATTTTTAGACTAAAAAAGTCTTCCGTGGGAAAACCGCGGAAGACTTTTTTTACGTTCTGCTTATTATTGTGCATAAGTCTGCAACAATTTGTAATTTCTTGAAACTACTCGTTGGTGAACTTCATCTGCTTCACAAATTGGACATTTATCTAAAGCTTTTTCACCTTCATAAGTAAATCCACATTTATTACAACGCCATTTCCGATTCCCAACTTTTGTAAATTCTTTTTCTTCTTCTACATTTTCTTCAAATCCACCACCTGCTTTTAAAATCTTTTCCAATTCATTGTAGCGAATTTCGTGTCCAGCTTCGATCTTTCCTACAGACTCAAATAAATAAGCAATTTTATCAAATCCTTCTTTTCTCGCTACAGCTGCCATATTTGCATACATATCAGTCCATTCGTAATGCTCTCCCGCCGCTGCATCTTTGAGGTTTTCCTCTGTGCTTGGAATTTCGTCGTTATGTAAAAACTTAAACCAAAGTTTTGCATGTTCTTTTTCGTTTCGAGCCGTTTCCTCAAAAACCTCTGCAATCTCTTCGTAACCATCTTTTTTTGCTTTTTCTGCATAGTAACCGTATTTGTTGAATGCTTGTGATTCCCCTGCAAAAGCCATTTGTAGATTTTTTTCTGTTTCTGTTCCTTTTAATTTCATATTAAGCTCCTTTCAATTAGCCGTAATTTAATTTAATTCTTTATTTAGAATGATTATAATTTAACATGAATTTTGATTGGAGTCAATTCTTTTTTTATTTTCTTTTTTAAATTCTATTTGAAAATCTTAATCAAAGGATCTTAAATCGTTCAATGCCTAAACACTATTGATCTTATTGTTTAAAATCGTTATTTTGATCGGTCTCAGGGTATATTTAACATAGCGTTTTTCTTATTCGACAAAACACCCTTATCAACGATATAATATAACTTAAAACACTGTAAAGTCATTATTTTCATAACTATAAGGAGGCTATTTTGAATCTATCATTAAAAAATGTTACCAAATGTTTTGGCTCTCTTGAAGTCCTCAAAGGCATCTCCCTTTCGGTTGAAAGCGGAAAAGCTTTAGGACTTCTTGGTAGAAATGGTGCTGGAAAAACGACAACTCTTCGAATTCTCATGGATGTTTTCCCTCCAGATCAAGGCGAGATTCTTCTCGATGGAAAACCCATTAATCGAAGCAAAATTAAAATTGGTTATATGCCTGAAGAAAGGGGACTTTACCCTAAAATTAAAATTCTAGAACAGCTTATTTATTTTGCAAATTTAAAGGGGATGCCTTCTCGTGAAGCAAAGCAATCCGCTAATTATCTCCTAGAGCAGTTGGAAATGGAGGACTACAAAAACAAGCGACTTGATACACTTTCTAAGGGAAACCAGCAGAAGATTCAACTGGTCGCTACCCTCATATGTGATCCGGACATTGTCATTCTAGATGAGCCCTTTTCAGGTTTAGACCCCGTTAATGCCACATTACTAAAAGATCTTGTACGTGATCTTTTGAAAAAAAACAAGATTGTTTTATTTTCGAGTCATCAAATGAACTATGTTGAAGAATTTTGTGAACATATTGCGATCTTAAACAAAGGAACTATTGTTTGTGAAGGACAAATTAAAGCGATTAAGGGACGTTATCCACAAAATAAAATTGTCATAAACAGTTCCGAAGCAAAAGAAATTAAATTATTTGCTGATTCAAAATTAAAGGATTTTGTAGTAGAGAGCGATTGTTTCCATGATAATCTTTTGATACAGCTCAAATCTCCAGAAAATAAGAAAACTTTATTTTCTGCCCTTTCCCAAAATGCCTTTGATATCAATAGCTTTAAAGTTTATGAGCCATCACTTAATGAAATTTTTGTTGAATATACGGAGGCTTCCATATGAAACAACTACTGACAATACTTAAATTCGAATATCTCAATTATGCTAAAAACAAAATCTTTATAGGCATCACTCTAGGAATTGTTATTCTCATTGGCCTTGGGTTATCTTTACCTCGATTTAATCAGTTTATTAATTTTGATGCTCTTTTTAAAGAAGAAGATCATCAAGCTACCGTTGCCATTGTCGACCGTTATAGTAACCAACCTGACCAAACCTTAGCGTATTTCAAAAAAACAATTCCTAATAAAACTTTTGTTTTGGTTGATCAATCCAAAGAATCCTTAATCGACAATGTTAATCAAGATGTTTACAAAGAGGGTCTAATTCTATACTCACCAACAAAATATGACTATATAGTAAAAACTCTAGAAATGATGAATACCTTTCAATATGAAATTAACGCCATCATTACCTCAAAATATCAGCTCGACATGTTAACAGCCTTTGGTTTGAGCTCTGAGGAAAGTACGACGATTCTTTCTCCAAAAGTTGAAGGAGAAGTTATCCAAACTGGTAAAGATCAAGCAAAAAATTTTTTGTACACCTACCTTATGATTTTTCTTCTCTACATCGTAATCATCATGTACGGACAATTTGTTTCTACTAGTGTCGCCTCTGAAAAAAGCACGCGTACAATGGAAGTTCTTATTACCAGTGCAAAGCCAATTAATTTAATTTTTGGAAAAGTTTTTGGCGCTGGTCTTGCAGGTCTCACACAGGTTATTTTAATTTTGGGCTCTAGCTTTTTCTTTTTTAATTTAAATAAAATATTTTGGGAAAGTAATGGTATGGTTGAATCCATCTTTAATATGCCACTTTCTACCATTTTCTATTCCATTCTATTCTTTATTTTAGGCTATTTTATCTATAGTTTTATTTACGGTGCTTTAGGCTCTCTTGTTTCTAAAACAGAAGACCTTGGAACAGCAACCATGCCTGTTACCCTTGTGTTCGTGGCTTGCTTTATGGTTGTAATGTTCTCCATGTCTTCTGGAAATCTCAACACCCCTTTAATGATTTTTGCATCCTATTTCCCACTTTCTTCACCCATGGCAATGCTTGTCCGTATTACAATGGGAGAGGTTAGTGCTTTAGAAATAATCATTTCCTGTGTCATTTTAGTCGTTTCATGCTTTGTAGTTGCTTATTATTCTGCTAAGGTCTATAAAATGGGTATTCTCCATTATGGAAAATCTCTTAAATTTTCAAAAATATTAAAACAGAAATAATTTTCATCTAGAAAGGGTGTAGAAAAGTTACCTTAACTTCTCTACACCCTTTTTTTTAATCTATACTCGTTTATCCTAAAACTTTACGGGCAATATTAGCCCCTTCTCTTGCGTCTTTTCCATAATAATCAGCGCCAATAGCTTTTGCATATTCTGAATTTAAAACTGCTCCTCCAACCATAACAGTTGTTGTTGGACAGTTTGCATTAATTTCTTTAACCACTTTTTCCATATTTTTTACCGTAGTTGTCATTAAAGCGCTCAAACCAACCAAATGTATATTATGTCTCAAGATGCCATCCATTATCTTTTCGGCTTTTACATCTTTTCCTAAATCAATAATTTCATAACCATAGTTTTCCAAAATAACTTTGAGGATATTTTTCCCAATATCATGGACATCCCCTTCTACCGTAGCAAGGAGTATTTTTCCCTTGGAAATCCTTTTTTCTCCTGCTTTTCGCATGGTTTCTTTAATAACCCCAAAGGCCTTTTCTGCTGTCTCTGCCGCAAAAATCAGATGCGGAAGAAAACATTCTCCAGTTTCGAATGCATCTCCAACAGCATCCAATCCTGGAATAATATCTTCATTGATAATGTCCAGTGGCTTTTTCATCCTTAGCAATTTTTCAGTCGTTTCTGAAACTAAGT
The DNA here is from genome assembly GCA_051649025.1 of Eubacteriaceae bacterium. Classification (GTDB taxonomy): domain Bacteria; phylum Bacillota; class Clostridia; order Eubacteriales; family Eubacteriaceae; genus Acetobacterium. Next base: position 19,264 of record JBOFGH010000025.1, on the reverse strand, counting down.
CACTTTGGCCCTCAATAATCATCTCTTTTAAACTCAATACACCATTTCTAAAATTTTCGGTTTCTTTAGGCTTCTGCGCCTTATAAAGATTCGCATAATCCATACATTGCTCATCAAACCCATATAAGGCTCTAAAGCCATAAATTGTATCCATCATTTCCTGATCTCCAGGGTTCATAATAGGGTTTCTCAACCCTTCTTCTAAAGCCAAACTTAAAAAAGTTCGATTTAAAAGTTCCCGATTCGGAAGACCAAAAGAAATATTAGAAACCCCTAAAACCGTGGGCACCTTTAACTGATCTCGAATCATTCTTAAAGCTTTTAGGGTTTCTTTTACCTCGGCTTGTTGGGCAGATGCCGTTAGTACCAAACAATCTATTAGAAAATTCCTTTTAGAAATTCCATAACTTTCGCCAGTAGCCAAAATTTTCTCAGCAATTTCGAAACGATCGAATGCTTTATTGGGAATGCCATTTTCATCCATGGTCAGTCCTAAAACAAGGGCTCCATATTTTTTAGCAATGGGAAAAATAGTTGCCATCGAAATTGCTTTCCCATTTACCGAATTAATAATCGCTTTTCCAGGGTAGCTTCTCAAGATTTCTTCGATTACCTCTGGGTTTGAAGAGTCAATCTGCAAAGGGATGTCCACCACTCGGCTAATCCCTTCAACTCCTGCAACCATCATTGATCTTTCATCAATATCAGGTAGTCCTAAATTAACATCAAGAATGTTAGCTCCCGCTTTTTTTTGTTGGATGGCTAATTGAGTTACCATTCCAAGGTCACCTTTTCTTAAGGCATCTTGTAACTCTACGTTGGTTGTTGGATTAATGCATTCCCCAATAATCCTAACATCTTCTCCTAAAAGAAGGGTTTGAGTTCTTGATGCTACTGCAACCAAATTTTTAGGGGTGATTTTATAGGGTTCTAAATCCTTTGTTTGATCAATAACCGCCTTAATATATTCTGGCGTTGTTCCACAACATCCCCCCAAAATCATTCCTCCAAGGTTTGCAATTTCTACCATAATTTCCGCATATTCTTGGGTGGTAATGTCATAGACTGTTTCACCATTAAGGATTCGAGGTAACCCAGCATTGGGTTCCACCATAATGGGAACACTCGCAAATTTCACTAGTTCTTTTACGATTGGTAACATTCCATCAGGTCCCGTTGAACAATTAATTCCAATGGCATCAACTCCCAATCCTTCTAAAATAGTAACTACAGTTAAAGGATCAGAGCCCGTTAAGGTTCTTTGATTATCCTCATAGGTCATCGATGCTATTATGGGTAAATCGCAAACTTCCTTTGCCGCGATTACTGCCGCACGGGCTTCACCAATATCTGTCATGGTTTCAATGACAATCAAATCTGCGCCTGCTTTTACCCCGGCCTCAACAATCTCCCTAAAATACTGAAAAGCCTCCTCAAAAGACACCTCTCCAAGATCGCCAATGAGCGACCCTATGGGCCCCATATCGAGGGCTGTGAATCTAGGATTTAGCGCCTTAACATTTTTAATCCCAGCTGCAACAATTTCTTCAACAGAATACTTACTCCCCTTTAGTTTGTAACCATTTGCTCCAAAAGTGTTTGACAAAATAATATCTGCACCAGCATCAATATAAGCTTGATGGATTTCTTTGATGATGGATGGTTGAGTGATATTTAACTCTTCGGGGATTGAACCAATCACCGGAAGTTTTTCCTGCATTAAGCTTCCCATGGCACCATCCATATATAACCGACTTGTTTTTAAAATTTCATTGATGTTCATCTTTCAACCTCTCCTTTAACCTAATTCAATCTCCCCCCAGGCCCCAAGCTGATCTTCGATAATAATAAGGGCACCCATCACTTCAGGAATTCCCTTAATCCATTGAATTCCTTTTTCAATATCATCTTTTGTCTTAATACGATTGCACAAAGCGGTTGCCCCAGTATCTGCCAGTGTCGGATTTTTGCTAATCACTGTAACCGTCTCGGCTTTTCCAAAGCTCAGAGAGTGTCCCATCGTTCCTGAGGAAGTACACACTCCCAAAGGCTCCTTCATTGGATGAATAATGATTCCTAAGTCCTTAAAATTTTCAGACCCTGTGTGAATCCCAATCCGCCTTTCTTGCTTTGTTTTAATGAGAAGATCACCACCATTTTCAACAATTAACTCTTTAGAAAATGGATGAATCATTTCTCCCACAAATTTAGAAATTCCTCCAGCAACCCCTCCCATTGGTCCAATCCCTGTCGCAAGTCCTGCTTTAAGCATTTCCTGAACGATGGGTGGCGCCGTAACATCCATTGGTAATGGCGTGAGTGATGTAATAAAATCGTTGACCTTTTGGTTGTAATCCATAATGCATTGGCGTAACTGTAATACATTCTTTAAAATAACCTCTTTTAGAAATGGGTTCATCGCACTTTTTTCTACCCCAATAAAAAGGTCTGTTTCCAATTCGAGGACCTGGAAGTATTCCAGATCCTCGGCATTCATCATATTTCGGTAATAACGTTCTTCATACATTGTATTAAATAATAGCGTGGATTGCCCGTGAAGGACAAGCTTTTACACAAAGCATACATTCCAAACATTTATCATCATAATGGACCAGATTCCAGTTTTTGTCCATTTCCAAAGCTCCCACAGCACAAACTGCAGTACAGGCACCACAAGCCACACATTTGTCTTCATTCACTTCTACAATCGAGTGAATTTCTTTAACTCCAATTTGGTTTTGTCTTAAAAAAACAATGCCTTCGTTAATATTGTTTTCTTCACCTTTTATTTCTAAAAGAAGGGTTCCCTTCACATTATCATCAATAAAGGCTTTTAGAATATTAAAATCTAAATGATAGGTTTTAATGAGTTCCATGGCCATTGGTTTTCCAGTGGATGCTTGAGGAAAGGATAATAAAACTTTCTTTGTCATTATTTTCCACCTCTTTCGTTGATCTCTAAGCCTTTTAGTGCATTATTCATTGGAAATTGTTGGATTGGTTCTTGTAAGAAAAAGTCCCCATTTTTTATCCAATGATTTAATTCATCTGCAATTTCCCTTGCAAATTTTAAGCTTGATAAAGGCGATGTTTTAATGGATTTTCCGTTTAAGTCAACGGTGCCACTTCTTAATTCTGCATAACTAACTTTTTTAAGGCTAGGTCGACTCTTTTTAGGCACTGAATAATCAATAATATTTGTGTATAAATCCTTATTTTCAACCGCTACAAAAGACATCATCTCTTCATTAAGAATCGGAATTGGAACACCAACCCCTACAAACATAGAGGTTCCATATTTTTCGTAAACGGCTCCACGAATATACTTAGGATTCATCTCTTTCATATTTCCAACTAAAGCCATGGTTGCTCCTGTTGCCGTAGGATATCCTTTTTCATCCCGTGGGCAAGCGGTATTAAACTGTGTTCCCATCCATGAAACATAGCCCTGAGCCCCACCTAAAAAGATCTTAGTTCCCATACCAATCGTTTTAAGTAACGGATCATTCAAAAGAGGACTCAACTCTCCAGAAGTACTGTAAGTAATATTTCCCATGTTGGGTTGTAAAATCCCCATATAAGTATAGAGACGCTCATTTGAAGTATTAATTGCTGCATTATAGTTCTGATAAATGTTTCTCGGATTATATAAATAAGCTTCATTAAGATCATCCAATGTTAACCACGTATCAATGGATTTTCGTGGATAACAATGGGTACCTTGTGATTCTGCCACTAAATGCACTTCTTTTCCTGCAATAAGGTCATGAATTACATGGGCTCCACCATACTCCATTCCCTTGTTATTTGATGGTTGAGTTGCTCCAAGATAAGTATCAACCGCTGCAAGTCCACCATAAGCTTCAACATCATTTAAGGTAATTTTACCCATGCGTATGGGAGGATCTGAATGCCCAAAGTTTAAAAATGCTCCAGAAGAACACATCGGACCAAAGGTTGCTGTGGTAACAACATCCACATATTCGCTTGCTTCTTTTACCCCACGCGCCTTAACAATATCAATGACTTCCTCTGCAGTTACAATAACCGCCTCACCCTTGGCTATTTTTTCATTAATTTCTTGATACGTTTTTGCCATTTTTCCCTCCAAAATGTTGATAATAAATTCGTTAATCCTCTAAAATTAAATTATATAATGGTATTAAGATAAGCATTAATAAAACTGTCCAAATCACCATCCATCACGGACTGTACATTTCCAATTTCGATATTTGTTCGATGATCCTTTACCATGGTATAAGGATGAAAAACATAGGATCGTATTTGGCTTCCCCAAGCAATTTGGCTGTAATCCCCTTTAATATCATCAATCTTGTCCATTTTTTCTTGTTCCATAATTTCAATGAGTTTTCCTTTTAACAATCCCATTGCAACCTCTTTGTTTTGATGCTGAGAGCGCTCATTCTGGCATTGTACAACAATCCCAGTTGGTATATGAGTCATACGAACTGCTGAATCTGTTTTATTTACATGCTGTCCCCCAGCGCCACTCGCTCTAAAGGTGTCAATACGAATATCTTCTGGTAAAATCTCAATTTCAACTGATTCATCAATTTCTGGAATAACATCTAATGAAGCAAAGGAAGTATGCCGTCTACCCGAGGCATCAAAAGGTGAAATCCGCACAAGCCGGTGAACCCCACGCTCTGTTTTTAAAAAACCATAAGCATTAATGCCTTCAATCAGCAGGGTTACACTTTTAATTCCAGCAACCTCCCCTGGCTGTAGATCCAAAGTTTTCACCTTAAATCCTTTTTTCTCAGCCCAACGTGTATACATTCTTAAAAGCATTTCAGCCCAATCTTGGGATTCTGTTCCACCAGCTCCAGGATGTAAAGAGATAATTGCATTATTACTATCATATTCACCAGAAAGTAATATTTCAATTCGAAAAGCCTCTATCGCTTCATTCATTTTCTTTATTTCACAAGAAAGCTCATCAAAAACTTCCCCTTCTTCTGCTAGTTCCATCATCACTAAAATATCATCTAAGTTCTCTTCCAAAGCTTTAAAGCGCTCTGTTTTAAGTCTGATAATTTTTAGTTCTTTTAAAACTCCCTGAGCCGACTTTTGGTCATTCCAAAACTCAGGAGATTCTGTTTTCTTTTCTAGAGTCTCTATTTTTTCAAGCAATAAGGGTAAGTCAAAGTGAATCCCTCAATTCCTTTAGTTTTGTTTCCATTGTGCTGACCACTTGCTTTTCTTCATACAAATCGATCATAAAACACCACATCCTCTCTTTTTAACAACTGCTTAGTTATTTATGCCACAACATTTTTTGTATTTTTTACCACTACCACAAGGACAGGGATCATTTCTGCCAACCTTATCAGATTTAGCTTCCACTGGGGCGATAGCCCCTTCAATTTCACTTTCATTTGTCCGCATTTGGCTAAAGTCCACTGGTTTTTCTTCTTGTGGAATAACTTTAATATTTAAATTAAAGAGATATTTAACCGTATCCTCTTGAATACGAGCAATCATATCATCAAAAAGATCAAAACCTTCTTTAGTATACTCTTTAACTGGATCATTTTGTCCATAAGCACGAAGACCAATCCCCTGTTTAAGTTGATCCATATTATCAATGTGTTCCATCCATGCGCTATCGACACTTCGAAGTAAGATATGGCGTTCAATCTCTTGAAGCTGTTCTTCTCCTAAAAGATTTTTCTTTTCATTTAGAATTTGACGACATTCTTCTAAAATTGTTTTAACAATCAGATCCCTTGATTCAGGTTTTTCAGGTAAAACCACTGTTGCCTTTGGAAGAACTGTTGACTCTAAATGTTTCTTAAGTCCCTCTAAATCCCAAACATCAAAATAGTCTCCATCACTGGTATACATATTAACATAGGTATTCACAAGGGTTTCCGTCATGCTCCAAATTTCTGCTTCCATATCTTTACCATCAATGACTTGCTGTCTTTGCTCATAGATAAGTTCCCGTTGACGGTTCATAACATTGTCATATTGTAGAACATTTTTTCTTATTTCAAAGTTTTGCCCTTCAACTCGTTTTTGCGAATTTTCAATTCCTTTAGTTAGCATCTTATTTTCGATGGGGGTTTCTTCATCCATACCAATGCTTTCAACCAAGCCTTGGATACGTTCCGAACCAAAAATACGCATTAGGTCATCTTCCAAAGAAACAAAGAATTGAGAAGAACCAGGATCTCCCTGACGTCCAGAACGTCCACGAAGCTGATTGTCAATACGACGACTTTCATGCCGTTCAGTCCCTAATATATGTAATCCGCCAAGTTCAACAACCCCTTCTCCTAAAACGATATCCGTTCCACGACCTGCCATATTGGTAGAAATTGTAACCGCATCCTTTTGTCCTGCATTCGCTACAATCTCTGCTTCTCTCTCTAAATACTTAGCATTAAGAACGTTGTGTTTAATACCAGAACGCTTTAAATAGCCACTTAAAAGTTCTGATTTTTCAATGGAAATTGTCCCAATAAGAACCGGTTGTCCTATGGCATGTCGTCGTTTTACTTCTTCGGTAACCGCAAGGTATTTTCCTTTTTCACTTTTATAAATAAGATCATTTAAATCTTGTCGTATCAATGGACGATTGGTTGGAATCGTAATAACACTTAAATTATAAATGGTTTGGAACTCATCCTCTTCCGTTTTTGCAGTCCCTGTCATTCCAGAAAGCTTATTAAACATTCTAAAATAATTTTGGAATGTCACTGTTGCCAAAGTTTTTGACTCACGATTTACCTTCACATTTTCTTTTGCTTCAATGGCTTGATGCAATCCATTTGAATAACGACGTCCAGGCATTAAACGCCCTGTAAATTCGTCAACAATAATAATTTCTCCATCTTTAATCACATAATCTCGGTCTTTAAACATCAAGACATTCGCATGGAGTGCCTGATTAATATGATGGGAAATTTCCATATTTTCCATATCCGCAAGATTGGTTAATCCAAAGAATTTTTCAGCTTTAATCACCCCTTTTTCAGTGAGCATCACTGATTTTGCTTTTTCATCCTTGGTATAATCCCCTTTACGACAAACCTTACAGTTATCATAATCATCACAGCTTGAACATTTTTTCCCTTGATCGCATTTATCACACTTTGTACATCGATCATCGCAGTTATCCCCTTCTTTAAGGGTTTTAACAAAGGTATTTGCCACTGCATAAAGTTGGGTGCTTTTGTCCCCACTTCCTGAAATAATTAAAGGGGTTCTCGCCTCATCAACTAAAACACTATCCACTTCATCAATGATGGCGTAGTTCAGCATTCGCTGTACCTGTTGCTCTTTGTTTGCCGCCATATTATCACGTAGATAATCAAATCCAAATTCATTATTGGTTCCGTAAGTAATATCACAGCCGTAGGCTTCCTTTTTCTGATCAAAGGATAAGCCATGAACCACTAAACCCACTCGAAGGCCTAAAAACTCATGGATTTGACCCATCCACTCACTATCTCTCTTAGCAAGGTAGTCATTGACGGTAACAATGAAGACCCCTTTTCCCTCTAAAGCATTGAGGTAGGCCGGCAAGGTTGAAACAAGGGTTTTTCCTTCCCCAGTTTTCATTTCCGCAATATTACCTTCATGAAGAGCCATCCCTCCCAGTAATTGCACCGGAAAATGCTCCATTCCTAACACTCTTTTTCCTGCTTCTCTGACCGTTGCGAAGGCCTCAACTAAAAGATCATCTAAAGTTTCTCCATTCTTTAATCGCTCTTTAAATTCAGCTGTTTTCCCCTTTAACGTTTCGTCACTCATCTCTGAAAACTCACGTTGAAGGGCTAAAATTTGTTCAGCCTTTTTCTGCATTCGCTTTATTTCCTTTTTACTACTATCAAACATCTGGCTTAAAAATCCCAAAATAGTACTCTCCTTAACTCTATTATTATTTTTTCTTTTATTCTATACTCCATAAACAATTAATCTTCATTATAGCATATTCTCATCGATCATACTCCAAAAAAATTAAAAGGAACTGTAATTTTTCATACAGTTCCCAAAATTTATTTTTTCTTTCGCCAAAATGCGACATCTTTGCCATCAAGCTTTAATTCTACAAGCTCATATCCTGCTTTTTTTCGTTTTTCAATGGTTGCATTAAAGCTTTTTCGTTGCTTCTCATCCATGCTAGCCATTATCCCTTCTTTGTTGGGGCTTTCATAAACTTTTTCGACTACTTCTTCTGTTACTTCCTCAATTTCTTTTAGAGGAATTCCAGCATCACCAAATGGGCTTCCAGAAAGCAGACTTTCTTCTTTTGCATTTGCCTGTTGAATGGTTTGCTGAATGGTTTCTTTTCGTCGTTTGGCTTTTCTTTTTTCATCTTCCAAATTAAGACGTTCCCAAACATTTAGCATCTCATCTTCGGTGAATTCTTCAACTTCTTCTGTCACCTCTGGTGCTACCTTCTCTTGTTGGTTCCCCTGGGTTTCTCCCATCAATACAAATGGTGTTTCTAAATCTGTTAGTTTAAACCCATCAACCACTCTTAAATCATTCACAGGAATTGGTTTTGGCTCGGGCTTTGGCTTCGCCGCTTCCTCAATTTGCATTTCCCGCATTTGAGCCATAAGTCTTTCTCTTTCAATGGCTAATTTTTCTTCATAATATTTTTTAGTAAAAAATCCTGTATCTTCACTATTAACAATTTCTTCCATTTCAGAGGCTTCAAGGGTTCTTGCTTCTCCTCCAACAACAAAGGTTCCTGCTTCTTGAATGGTTTCTAAAATCTTTGTACTCCCATCATTTTCAGTTTCAAACATCACAGTGGTTTCTTCACTAAAGTCAGCGGCTTCTTCCCCTCGGTCTGGAACAACAATTTCTTCTGTTTCAGTCCCTATTTCCAATCGATAATCATCCTCTGGTAAAGCCCCAGGTAATACAATATCGTCTTTTATTTGGGCAACGACTGTTGTCTCATCTCTTTCCCCACGGATACCGCCACCTTCAAGGTCTCTATAAAGTGAAGAAAAGCTATCGACCTCTGCTACTTCTGGTAAAGCACCTGTGTTTTGTATTGAAACACCTTCAATATTACTATCTTGACCTTCTCCAAAAATACCCTCATCTTCATCCTTAAAATCAAGGGTTTCATCTGTAATAATGGATTGTTTTTTGTTCATAACATATTGAATAAATCCAATAAAACCGATTAAGGCAACCACTGTTCCTCCGCTAACACCAGCTACTGTACCATACAAACTCATGGCCATTGGTACATAAGGAATTGGCAATGGCAAATTAATCCCCAAAAACCACAGTAAGGTATTGGGTTGAATGAGGGAATAAATTGGATTTGTTCCCTGAGTAATGGTTTGTGCAAAAGCAGTTGGCAGAATATCAATGACCTGTTGAGCCACAGGCATCTGTCCACCGTTAATAAAGATGACTACAAAATTGGCGGTAAATCCAATGGCCATAAGGATGACCCAAAAATCATCTAAATTAAAGACTAACATCACTAAAACAAGAATATAGCTTGCAAAATTTACGATTTGGAGATAGGGTTCAATAAAAGCAATCCCCCCTGTGTAGCTATAAAAGTGTAAAGCAATCTGTAATAAAAACCCAATAATACCTAACGGTAACAAAGATATCTTTCGAACTTTAAACCCCTTAAGGCTTCCTCTACGAATTTTTCCAATTAAAAAACCTAAAATAATTGCTATTAATACTAACATATCCGTTTCAACCCCACTCGTTATTTATTATTATATCTAAAAAACAAAACATCCTACGTTCTTAATGCATATATACGTCTATTTTAAAGCAAAAGAAAACATCTGTCAAAACTTTATGCTTAGAATTTAAATTTTTTCTCAATTCCTCTTCTTTTTACTACTAAAAACACCCCTTAACAGCTTAGTTAGGGGGTGTTTTACTCTAAAATCTTGTTTTTTCTTAAGAATTATCTAAAAGGTGGGTTCAATTAAACCGTAATTCCCATCTTTTCTCATATATACAACATTGATATCGTCGGTATTTCCGTTTAAGAAAACAAAAAAATCGTGTCCCAACAATTCCATTTGAAGGGTCGCTTCATCCACAGTCATTGGTTTAATCGCAAATTTTTTCGTTCTTAATACCTTAGGTTCAAATTCCTCTGGATCTTCAACTTCTTCAATTTCATCTAGTTGGAACCGTTGAGCCTCGTCCATATGCTTCTTTTGTAATTTTGTTTTATGTTTTCTCAATTGTCCTTCTAGCTTGTTAACGACTTCTTCAATCGCTGTCACCATATCATCGGACTTTTCTTCAGCTCTTAAAATCGTTTTCCCAACAGGGATTGTCACCTCTAACATCTGGTAATTCTTTTCCTTGCTAAAGGTTGCGTAAACCTCAGTTTCCTGACTAAAATAACGATCGAACTTAGAAAATTTCTTCTTGAGTGTTTCTTTTAAACCTTCTGATACATGCATATTTTTTCCGTAAATTGTGAACTTCATGATAACAACTCCTTTCAAAAGGTTACTTTACTCGTTTTCATGGAGAGGAACCCTCCTACGAGATTAACTCTATTATACCCAAATTCAGCTCATTTAGTCAAACCAATTTTAGAATATTATATTTTTGCCTCAGTTGACCTGGTCTTTACCCCCACATTCGCCGACTGGAAGTTTTGCTCAGTGTTGACATCACGACTCCTTCTCTCGATTTTCTCGGTCGGTCTTACTTCTAGGACGCACTATGATCAATTCCTCGCTATTAAGAAATTTTACGTGGATCGTTTCGCCTGCGTCTGGCATCGACTTTCAACCACAAACCTGAGGCAAAGATATTATATGTTTAATGCTTTTAAAAAGTCAAGATTTTTTCTTTTTTTGCCCTAATCTTATGTTATACTGAGAATAAACCATCTACAATTTTGGAGGAAGTCATGCTTTTAAATTTTGTGATCATTCTAGGTGTGGTTATTTTTTTCTTGAACATTTCCCTTAGTTTTACAATCATTTTTTTAGAAAGAAAAACCCCACAAAGCACCATCGCTTGGTTGCTGTCTTTATGGATTGTTCCAGTTCTTGGGTTTGTTTTTTACTTATTTTTATCTCAAAACCTAACCAAACGAAAAATTTTCAAATATAATACCCCTGAAAACCTAAGATACAGTGTTTTACTCAAACAGCAACGCCGCTCCTTCTCTGAAGGTGTCGTATTTAGCCAAAGTTCCTTAGAAAAATACCGACAATCCATTGAATTTCATCTTAATGTTAGTCAAGCCCTCTATACACAAAATAATATTCTCGAAGTATACACCGACGGAAAATCAAAATTTGATGCATTATTTAATGCCATGGAAGAGGCTACTTCTTCAATTCATGTGGAATACTATATAATTAAGCACGATGATCTAGCCAATCAAATGATGGATATTCTCATACGCAAAGCGATTGAAGGAGTTGAAGTTCGCTTCCTTTTTGATGCAATGGGAGGTCGTTATCTTCCTAAATCTCTTTTAAATACTTTACGCTCTGCCGGAGGCCAGGTAGGGGTTTTCTTCCCTTCTAAATTTAAAATGCTCAATATTCGTGTTAATTACCGAAACCATCGAAAAATTGTGGTTATTGACGGAAAAACAGGATTTATTGGCGGTTTTAATGTTGGGAATGAATATTTAGGCTTAGACGAAAAAATGGGATTTTGGCGAGATACCCACCTTAAAATTGATGGTTCCTCTGTTTATGAGCTTCAATTGCGTTTTCTACTTGATTGGCGAGCAAGCTCAAGTGAAACCTTGGTTATTGAAGATGATTGTCAAGACAAATACTTCCCTCCCATCCCTGGAAATAATCCTGGAGCTGGGGTTCAGATTGTTTCCAGTGGCCCTGATAAAGCAAATCAACAAATTAAACAGGGCTTTTTAAGACTCATCAACAATGCAGAAAGTTACATCCTTATTCAATCCCCTTATTTTGTTCCTGATGAAAGTATTCTTGAATCCCTTAAAATCGCCTTATTATCAGGGGTAGATGTCCGAATTATGATACCAAATAAACCTGATCATATTTTTATACATTGGGCAACTCTCTCCTACGTTGGCGAACTCATTGACTATGGTGCAAAAGTTTATATTTATGAAAAAGGATTTCTCCATGCCAAAACCATTGTTGTCGACGATGCTGTAAGCTCTGTTGGCTCGTGTAATTTTGATATACGAAGCTTTCGCTTAAATTTTGAAACCAATACCTTTATCTACGATACTCCTTTTGCAATTAAGCTCAAAGATATTTTTGTTAATGATATGAAGCATTGCACCTATTATAATAAGGAAACTTATTCTAAGCGAAACCATAACACTCGGGTTAAAGAATCCGTTTCACGTCTCTTTTCCCCGTTGCTTTAGATCACTATTTAAAAACGAAAGAAGAGGTCCATTAACAGTGGCCTCTTCTTTTGTTCATCGATCTATTTTATCCAAAATTCCTAAAAGGAAGGCTAACACAATCCCATAATTAGACATCGGTACTCCTTGAGTATGGGCACGATCTAAGCGAGAAAGGGTGTACTTTCGATTAAACATACAGGAACCACAAGAAATAATTAAATCATAAGGGGTCAAATCTTCTGGAAAATGTGCTCCTGCAACCACATCCACAGTCAATCCTTCTCCCACTCTTTTTCTTAAAAGATTTGGAATTTTCACGCGTCCAATATCCTCATCTAGAGGAGCATGGGTACAAGCCTCAGCAATTAAAATTCGAGAGGTTTCTTTTAAGGTTTCAATGGCTTTAGCGCCTTCAATAAAAGCATTGAGATCTCCTTTGTAATTCCCGAAAAGAACGGAAAAAGAGGTTAATTTAGACCCTAAAGGTTTCTTATCATAAATTTCTTTAAACACCTGTGAATCGGTAATGATTAATTGTGGCTGTGCTTTTAAAGATTCTAAGGTTTGATCAAAAAGCTCGGTGGTACAACAGGTCACCATGCATTTTTTATTTAGCAAATCCCTCAAGGTTTGCACCTGTGGTAAAATCAATCGCCCTTTAGGGGCTTGAATATCCTGGGGCATCACCAAAACCACTGAATCCCCAGAGGCTGCTAAATCCCCTACAATACTTTTCATTTCATACTCTTCTGGAAGTAGCCGAATAATGGCCTCACGGATTTTAACGATCCCTTTCCCTTCCTTCCCACTCACAATGATTGGGCTTATTCCAGACTTTTCCTTAATTTCATCTGCTAAGGTCTGAATGTTTTCATTGATATCCTCTTTGTTTGCCACAAGAACCACAGGAGTATCTTTAATTTTCAACGCCTCAATCCAACGAAGCTCCTCATCAATGTCAAAATCACTAATAACAATAATCGCAATATCTGTTTTTTCTGTGGCTTCCTTTGTCTTTCGAACCCGCATCTCTCCAAGGGTTCCTTTATCATCAAAACCAGCAGTATCAATAAAAACCACTGGACCAATGCCATAGATTTCCATGGATTTATAAACAGGATCGGTGGTCGTTCCTGCCACCTCCGAAACTAAAGCCGTCTCCTGATTGGTTAAAGCATTAATCAAGGTTGATTTTCCACTGTTTCTTTTTCCAAAAATTCCAATATGTAGACGGTTTGCCCTTGGTGTATCTAGTAAACTCATTTTTAATTCCTCACTTATCCTAAACAAAACCCTAATGTCCTTAGTATTTAGGTCTATCCCTTAAAATCTAAAATCACGTTTTCCTGTTCCAAGTTCTGTTAAATGAGCCTCAGCTATTTTACGTACCTTTTCACTTGGAATCAGTTCCAGCTCATCTTGAATCATTTCTTCCCCTAAAACCTTGGTTTCTAGAGAGGCATAGTCTTCTAAATATTCCTTTAGTGTCATAATTGCATTTGGTTGACAACAATTTGCAATCTGTCCAGATTTAACAAGCTGCATAAAACGATCCCCAGTCCGTCCTTCCCGATAGCAGGCGGTACAAAAACTCGGAATATGCCCTAGCGTTAATAACCAATTAACAATTTCATCCAGTGTTCTCGTATCATTTAATTCAAACTGGGAAGAATTATCTTCCTCTAATTCTGGGGTTGCATAACCACCAACACTCGTTCTTGATCCACCACTGATTTGAGAAATCCCCAGTTTTAGGACCCGTTCTCGGGAAGCCTGGGATTCCCTTGTGGAAATAATCATCCCTGTATAAGGCACTGCAATTCTTAATACCGTCACAATTTTTTCGAAAATATCATCTGAAATCGCATTTGAGAAATCCCCAGGTTCAATATCATCTGCAGGACAAATTCGTGGCACTGAAATAGTGTGAGGCCCACAACCATTAGCGGCTTCCAAATGCTCTCCATGCATTAACAACCCTACAAAATCATAACGGTAATGGTTTAAGCCAAACAATACCCCAATTCCCACATCATCAATCCCAGCTTCCATGGCACGATCCATGGCTTCTGTATGCCAATCATAATCGTGTTTGGGACCCGTTGGATGCAATGCCTCATAATTCTCCTTATGATAGGTTTCTTGAAACAAAATGTAAGTGCCAATGCCAGCGTCTTTAAGCTTTCTATAATTTTCAACTGTGGTCGCTGCTATATTAACATTTACCCTTCGGATATCTCCATTTTCATGTTTAATACTATAAATGGTTTTGATGCTTTCTAAAACATAATCGATGGAACAATTGACAGGGTCTTCTCCTGTTTCTAAAGCCAATCTTTTATGTCCCATATCTTGTAAAGCAATCACTTCCTCAACAATTTCTTCTTGGGTTAATTTTTTCCGACGAATGGTTTTATTTTTATAATGATAAGGACAGTATACACAACCATTCACACAATAGTTAGACAAATATAAGGGTGCAAACATAACAATCCGATTCCCATAAAGTTTTTTCTTTATTGCCTTTGCAAGATCAGCTAGACGATTGTTTTGTTCCACTATTTCACAAGCAAGAAGCAAGGCCGCCTCCCGATGGGTAAGCCCTTTAAAATCATGGGCACGATCAATGATTTCTTTTATCAGTGCTTCATTGTTCTTATTTTCCTCTGCAAATGCTAATGTTTCTAGAATTTCTTTATTGTTGATAAAATCCGCTGCTTTTTTTGACGTTGGTTGATACATGCTTATCTCCTTCTAATTTTTATAATCTCCCCGGGAATTTGAAATACTATATCCAATGGATTTCAAACGCCCTTCCAAACAGTTCCGACACTCTGCAGCCTCGTCACCTGTACAAATTTTATTATCATAAAGGCTGTAATCTTTTCTAAATTCCACTGGAGATAAATTTGGCATCACCACATTTGCCCCAGCTAAAATCCCTTCTTCCCTCCCCTGTGGATGAATGGTTCCAAGGGCTGTGGTCGCTGGTAACAATGCTTTGGGAAGCATTAATCGCAAGATGGAAATAAGCAATAAAGTATCTTCCATCGTACCAGATTTTTCTTCTCCGAATGGGGTATCCTGATGAGGAATAAAAGGGCCAATCCCAACCATTTGTGGGTTTAAACCACGAATAAATTCCAGATCTTTGACTAAAAATTCCGCCTTCTGATAAGGTGAACCCACCATAAATCCTGTTCCCACTTGAAAGCCAATATCCTTGAGATTCATTAAGCAATTCATCCGATCCCATAGGGATAATTCTCTAGGATGGAGTTTTCCATAATGTTCTTTATCAGCGGTTTCATGACGTAGCAAATAGCGATCTGCCCCTGCATCAAAAAAGCGTTCATAAGACTGCCGTGATTTTTCCCCCATGGATAATGTAATGGCATTTTCTGGATAACGTTTTTTTATCCTTTTGATCAGTTCCACCACACGATCCTCATTAAAATAAGGGTCTTCACCACTCTGAAGCACAAAAGTCTTAAAACCTAAGTTTTCCCCAATTTCACAGCAGTCTAAAATTTGATCTTCTGTCAATCGATAACGATGGGTCTTTTTATTCCCCTTTCGTATTCCACAATAATAACAGTCGTTTTTACAGACATTAGAAAATTCAATCAAACCCCGAAGATAAATTTCATTCCCAAAGGTTTCATGAGCCACTTCTCTTGCCTCATGTGAGATTTCTTTTCTCAGTTCGCTAGAGTTGTTTTCCAATAGCCATTGCATCTTCTTAGCCTCTAACCACTGATTTTCTTTGAGTTCTTTAATTAATGGATTCATTTTTTTCATTCTTTTCCAAATTTTTAGGAAGCTTTGAATAAACCGTTTTAATTCCAATGCCTTCAATCATACCAAGCTTTCCAGACAGAGAGCTAATCACATCTGTCGGGGCATCTACCACCACGGAAATCACAGAAATCTCACGTTCACGATAAGGAATGCCCATCCGTCCTACAATGTATTTCCCATAATCATGAAGAAGGGCATTTAATTTTTCTACAGCCTCTTCCTTTTCCACGATAATCCCAATCAGTCCAATCCGTTTATCCATTACTGCAATCCTTTCTTTTTTATAAAAAAATCCCTATACCAAAGGCATAGGGAAAAATACATCTTCAAAAATCCTGGAAGAAAACACGTCCAAGATCATTTAAAAAAAGCTTATTTTTCTCTCGCCTTCCCACTTGGGCTAACCCTGGTGGTATCAGGTTTGAAGTATTGTACGCAGATTTGTTGTCAGTCCCCATTCTTTATGGATCTTTCAACGTATCTTATTTAGAAGACTATCATAATTGTAAAAACTTTACAAGGGTTAATTTAAAAAATAATTTTCGATTAATTTCGATTGTAACCATGCTAGACCATCCCAACTTAATCCTTACTTTTAAAGACTCAATGCCCCATTGCCCCATTTGAATATTTCATACTTAGGGCTTGAATAAGCTCTTCTTCATCATAAAGCTCTTCAATTCTGCAGCCTAGAACAGCTGCAATGGTTGGCAATTTTTCCGCCAATGGGGAGGTTGCACCTGTTTCCCATTGGCTCACTGCAGATTGCTTTACGTCAAGTAATTCCCCTAAATTTTTCTGGCTAATCTTACTTTTTTCCCGAGCCTCTTTAATTCGCATCTTATTTTCTCCTTCCTTTTTACATCGATTCTTTAATTAATCAAATCGAAGTTCCTCTTCTTCATAAAGCTCTTCAATGCTACAACCCAAAACATGCGCAATTAGTGGTAGCTTTTCAGCCACAGGGTTTGTTCTACCTTGCTCCCACTGGCTCACTGCCGATTGATTAACATTTACCAATCCCCCCAAAACCCGTTGGCTTATTTTTTTTCTCACTCGCAATTCCTTAATTCGCATACAACCCCCCTGTTCATTTTTTAACTATTCACTTACTTTAATCACAAATTCGCTTTTCACTTCCCCTAAATCCATTTCTGTCTCTTGATCGAGGATAATAAACCTGGCAACCCCTAAATGCTCCCCAGGTTCAAACACCCTTGGAAACGAAATCTCCTGAATACGTTCCCCAGGCACTAACACCCCAGAGGTATAAATAATCTCCCCACTACCATCTAAGGTTAATTCCACCCTTGTTTTGAAAGGGTTATTCTGATGGTTAACAATCATCCCCGAGGTGGTATTCTCTGTTGACTTTAAATATAGGTAAGGAGCCATTTGAAAACGAAATTGGTTTGCGTCCACATTTTTTTGTAATCCTTCAATCACAGCAGCCCCATCCTTTGCATTTCTATCTAAAAAATAACCACTTTTGCTAAGACCAGCCCATAAAATAATCGTGAGAATAGCAACCGCCAAACCACCAATCACCCACCATGTTTTTTTACTATTTACCGCAAATTTCATAGCTTTTTCCTTAAACATTTTCATTTAATGTTTCAACAATTTTGATAGTGTTAATTACAATATCTTTTTTAGGTTGTTTATTTTCAGGCCTTGTAAACACCTGGGACATCCCATCCACAACATTTAATCCCTTAACCACTTGACCAAACACTGTGTTTTTATAATCTAAATGATAGGCGCCGCCTTCCTCCATGTAGGTATTAACACTCGGCTGGTATCGAGCCATGGCGTCTTCTAAAACCCCCTCGGTTCCAATGGCTTGTATCTTTTGGTTAAGGCTTTCCTCAAATGCTTTTAATTCTTCCTCACTCATTTTAGCTTCCTTATTTCCTTCATTAAGGGCACTGTTTTCTTTCCGGATAAGCTCATTAAGTGCCATATTTGCCGAAACCATTTTTTCATTTTCTGGGATTTCAGTACTAGCAACAAAATAAAATTGGCTTTGGTTGGTGTTCATTCCATCATTAGACATGGAAAGAGCCCCATGAAAATTGTGAAGCCCGTCACTCAGCTCATCCTCAAACTTTTCTCCTGTGGCACTATGCTCTTCCCCTTCTTTGGGTCGTCCTCCCTGGACAATCTTCTCCTTTGAAACAAAATGAAAAATGCTGTCATTATAATACCCAGCCTCGGCTAAAGCAATAAAGTTTTCAACTGCTTTAGGAGCTTCCTGTGGATAAAGAAGAACGGTGATTTCCCCTGCAGTGGTTTCAAAAATGGCATAAGGCCCCTGTGACGTTGCAAATTGCGGGTTATTATCACTTTTATTTGCTTCAATTGGAAAGGTCTCGCTGATGTCCTTTCCTGGGGTTACATAGTTCTGGTTTTGGCAGCCACTTAACAAAAGAGCTAAGGCCGCTCCAAAAATAATCCCACCCACTTTTTTCATATTTAGTCCTTTGATCATGTAAAACCTCATTTTCTTTTTATGGCTTATTTACTTTCTTTTTTCCATGGTCACTTTTAAAATATTTCCTGTCAAAACTAACAGGGTAATCCCCATGATTAGCAAAAACAAATCTTCTTCTACCCCCGTTTTAGGGGACCCTAGGGACTCATTTTTTTTAGGATCATCTGGATCGTTCTGATATAAAAAAACATCAACACTTGTTGGCATTGGGATCACATCTAAAAATAATACCCCCATTTCAGGGTAAGGCAAATAATTTTCTTTATAAACCTGCCACTGAATTTGATTATCCTGTAAATAAAGAGGGCTTCCTGTAAAGTTAATGTCCCCACTTTCTAAAGCATTGGTTTTAGAAAGTCCTAAGCTTTCCCCTGTATATATCTGTGGAATTCCTAGATCTTCTACAGAATATGCCTGAATGCCCTCCGCCTCTTCCTTAATATAAGAAACCTCCCGCACACTAAATTCTTGGATATCATTGGAATTTTCATCCCCAAAAGCCACATCCAAAGAGTATACACCTTGGGCATCTGTCAGTCCAAAGAATACGTAACGCCCTAAGCTCTTAACAAAAATATCAACCGAAGCCCCTTCAATCGGAGCAAGGGTGTATTTATCACGGA
>JBOFGH010000024.1:0-47986 GCA_051649025.1 Eubacteriaceae bacterium | reverse complement strand
AAATCGCATCACCATCTTTTAGCAATGGTTTTAGAATTTCTGATCCTGCTTTCATTGCATGACAAGAGCAAAGAACTTCTGGAATGTAGAGTTCGTCCCGTTTGAATTCTTCTCCAACAATCTCCATTCCTGACATCATTGCCTCTAGAATTTCTTGGGCTGTATGCCCTTCAGTAATTGCTTTTTTGACTAATTCTGGCATGATATACTCGTCACCGTCATAAACTGTTTCTTTGATTTTTTTTAGGTTCTCCATTATCTCACTCTTTCCCTTTAATCAATTTCAATTGGATAGTTTCCAAATTCTCTCACACAATTCACCATATGTATTAAATTTTCCGCACTTACATCACCTTGAACGTTATGTGCTGGTGCCAGTAAAAAACCACCGCCAGGTGCCAAAGCCCTAATTGCTTCTTTAACCTCATGAGTAATTTCTTCTTTTGTTCCAAAAGGTAATACTTTTTGAATATCAATATTTCCATGAAATACGATTTCATCACCAAATAATTTCTTTAATTCATACCGGTCCATATCCTTTGCTGCAGGTTGTACTGGATCTAGCACATCAACGCCACATTCAATCAAATCTGAAATAAATGGTTTAACCGCACCACAGGTATGCAACATAATCTTAGCTTCTGGATTGTAAGTATGCAGTGTATTTTTAGCATGTTCCCATAATTCTTTTAAATGGGGTTTCACAACTTTTCTAAATGTTTTTGGTGACATCAAAGGTCGATCTTGCATTCCTAAGTCTTCTCCACTCAACCTTAAAATGTCTACGTATTCTCCAACTTCAGCCATAATGACTTCATTAGTTCTTTTTTGGATCTGACAAATTTTGTCCATTAAGGCGTGCGCAAAGGCTTGATTATTAATAATATCTCGATACCATTGTTCATGTCCGCGCATATACGTCGCTAATTCAAAAACGGCCCCTGCAAATTTAGCTAAAATAGCTAAATCTGTTTTTTCTCTAACTTCTTGCATTTCATCCCGAAGTCCTGCATAGCGTTTTGGATCTTCTGGATCTGGCCAAGCGTAATTATCAAGATCTTCAATCGTCGCATTCGCTAATGGCGGATCAACAAGTTCAAAATAGAAGTGACCTCCATCAATGGCCGTTTTTTTCCAATAACAACCCCACTCATCGGTAAAACTTCCATCTTCGAAGTTTTTTGTGTGTACGGATACTCCTGATCTTGGTGAAACATAATACATATCTATTCCCAATTTTTCGATCATTTCGATTGGCATTTGAACTTCTGTCCATCGACCCATCCGTGGTGAATCTGGTAGGTCATCCATCTCTAATGCTTTTTTCATATCACGATAGACGTCAATGGTCAACACCATATCTACTGGGACACGATCTGGTTCTCTGTGATTTGCCGCTGCTAAAACTCTTTCTCTTGAATTCATCATTTAATGATTACTCCTTTTTTAAATATTCCAGCCTATAGAGCGCTTAATTGCTTCTTGCCATCCCCTATAAACTTCATCTCTTTTTTCTTTAGAAATTTCTGGTAAAAATGTTTTGTCAATACTAAGTGCCGCATCAAAATCTTCCTCTTTCCATAGGCCAATTGCTAAACCTGCGATTTCTGCTGCCCCAAGACTTGTTGCTTCTACTGAAAATGGTCGGTCGATCTGAACATCCATCATGTCTGCCATCAATTGTGCTAAAAGATCATTTTTAGAAGCCCCACCATCAATTCGGATAGCTTTCATCTTTACTCCCGACTCTTTTTCAACAACATCCATAATGTCTTTTAATCGATACGCAATTCCTTCGAGTGTTGCTCTAATTAAGTGTGCTTTCTTTGTTCCACGTGTTATTCCAAAAATAGTTCCTCTTGCAAAAGGATCGTGATATGGTGCACTTAGTCCTGCAAGTGCTGGGACAAAGTAAACGCCATTAGAATCCAAAACTGAACGTGCTTTTATTTCTGTTTCACTTGATTCTACAATAATTTCTAGTCCATCTCTTAGCCATTGTACCGCTGAACCTGTTACAGATTCAAAACCCTCTAATGCATAGGTAAAATCATTCCCAATTTTCCAAGCGATCACTGTATTCAATCCTTGATCAGAGATAACGCATTCATTTCCCACGTTAATATCAAGGAAAGATCCTGTTCCATTCGTAATTTTACCTGTTCCGCCAGTCCGGCAACCTTGAGCAAATAAGGCCGCATGTTGATCAGCAATTACACCAGAAATTGGTATTTCGGCTCCAAAGATTTCTTTTGCAGTAACACCATAATCTCCAGCATCCGAAACAAGCTCAGGAAAGATTTTTGTATCAATGCCTAAAAAACCTAAAAATTCACTATACCATTCCCCTGTTTTTAGATCTAGACTCCCCATAACAGAAGCATTCGAATAACTAACTACATGTTTTTTTCCACCTGTTAGTTTCCATACGAGCCAAGTATCGATAGTGCCGAACAGGGCTTCGCCACAGGTTATTTTTTCCTTTATTGTTGGCACATTCTCAATTAACCAATGAAGCATCAACGAAGAATAGACTGGAGCAACCGTCCAACCAGTCGATTTTCTAACTTTTTCTCCCCATTGACTTGCATTTAGTTCTTTACAAAATTCGGCTGTACGATTATCTTGCCAAACGATTGCATTATATAAAGGTTCTCCCGTTTTTTTGTCCCAAACTAAACAGGTTGCTCTTTGATTTGTTATTCCAATGCATGCAATTTCATTAGCTGTGATCATTGCTTTTTGCATTGCATTTTTGCACATTTCAACACTTTTGTTATAAATTTCCATTGCATCATGTTCGACCTTATTTTCACTCGGGGTGTATTGAGTAAACTCTTCATAGCTTTGGGCAACAATTTGTAAATTTTTATTAAAAATCAATGCTCTAGTGCCAGTGGTTCCTTCATCAATGACTAGTACATAATTTTTCATTTAATTTTCTCCTTAAAATTAAAAAATTGTAGTATTGAGAGATTTGTGACCTAACAATTTAATCGGCCTTTTAAATTGTTTTCGTAAATAGTACTATTTTACTGCTTCTTTGACATCAATATAACACCATAATTTGTCTTTGTCAATAACTTTATGATAGTTTTATATGTATTTTATGATCGATTTATAGTTATTTATGTTTGTTTCTATTTACCAGCCTATTTTTTTACAAAAAAAACAGGGTTAATTCACCCTGTTATCTTAATTTATCTTACTAAATTATTTGAATTCCATTATTTCGGCAATATTCTTTGTAAATCTCTGGGGTTTTATCATCAAAAACAATACCATGAAAGGTATTTAAATCCGCCATTTTTGCTAAGGATACTTTGTCATATTTTGAATAATCTGCAATTAGATAACATTTTCTGCTAATTTCATAAAGTGTTTGGTTCGTATCGATTTCTTCATAAGCGCCGTGGGTGATCCCTTTTTGAAGGGAGACAGCCATCACCCCCATAAATGCTTTATCAATATTAAAATTCCTCAAAAATTCGTCGGCACATTTTCCATAAAAAGCGCCAGAAAAACTACGAAGTTTTCCTCCTGGCATATAAACAGTAATCCCTGGAATTGCTGAGGCTCTCAAGGCCGTATTAATTGAAAGGGTAATAAGACTCAAATCTTTAATTTCTTCTAAATAATCTAAAATAAGTTCGACTGAACTTCCTGCATTTAAGGCAATAATATCACCATCATTAATTAATTTTGCTGCCTTTTCTGCAATTATTTTCTTTTCACGGATGGCTTGGGTTTTCCTTTTGAATATATTTGATTCAGCAGCAATCTGATAATTCATTTTTCCCTTAATGAAGGCACCACCATAGGTTAGTTCAACCCCGTATTCTTCCGACAAATATTTTAGATCTCTACGGATTGTTGCCTCCCCTACGCCATACTGCTGTGAGAGTTCTAAAACCTTAACGGAACCTTCGTTTAAAATTTTATTTAAGATTTCTTTTCTTCTTTCTACATGTAGCATTGGTTCCTCCTAATTCCTAACCTAATTTGTAAATTTCAAAATCTCACCAGCTGTTTGTTCCGAAATGATCAAGTGTTTTATATACCCTGTTTTTAGACAACTAATCCCAGAAATGATGTTACTTTCTTGGGGAGCAATGCCTACTAGATTCTTTATTTTACTCAATAAAGGCAGTGGAATCTGAATAGCATAATCATCATCACCTTTGATTAGTTCGCCATCTTTATTAAAAAAATAGGACAACAGATTCCCAACCGCTTTTTCCACCATTAATTTTTTTCCAAATCGCAACGCGGTTCCATGATCTGGAACTAATGGATAGCTCCCTAGCGTTACTAATGCTGTATCTACCTTTTTCCAACGTTCCAACATTTGTTTGTAATTATCAGTGTTCATAAATAGTTCTTGCTCTTGTTCAGTTGTTGGAAAAGCTGGGCTTATAAGAAATTCTGGTTCAAAACTTGTCTTATGAGAAAAATCTGTGGCTAATTCATTGGGATGGTATCCTCGATGGGGAACTGTTGCTGTTCCAATTAAGGGACAAACAATCCCTTTCATCATTTTTGATGCGTCGGTGTCAGGAAAATTTTCAACGATTTTATTAATATTATACCCCCACCCTAAACCAAGAATTTTTGTTTTGGATAAAAGATTTAGCAAAAATTCTCCTGCATCTTTAAAAATATCATCTGGATCTAAAACAACATGACAACTTTTTAAGTTGAATCGATGGCAAAGCTCCTGACTTATTCCGATACTGGTATTATGATATGATAAAACCTCAATTTTAACCACCCCTTCTTTTCGAGCTTTCTGTAATAGATTACTTACAGACGGCCGTGAAATATTCATTTCTTTTGCAATCTCCGCTTGGGTTTTATTTTCTTCATAATATAACTGAGCAATTCGAATCAGTCGTATCAATTCTTTCTCTTTCATATTATCACCTCTTTACAAATGTCAGAATTTGATATGTATAAATGTATAACATTTCTTGACATTTGTCAACTTTTTAATAAATTATTGAAATGTAATCCTTTGTTGCTATTATTTTCATTAACATATGATATATTTAATTTGACAAACCTTATTCATGTTGATATACTTATCATTAAGAAAAGAAACCATTGGGAGGTAACGATATGCCTATTGATCCTTTAAAAATCAAAAATATGTTCCTTAGTGCAAGTCAAGAAGTCACTGAACATATTGATGAATTAACAGAACTAGACTCGATTTTAGGAGATGGTGATCATGGTACGACTATGAAAAAGATAATGAAAGTCTTTAACAAAGATGTCGAACTTTGGACTGAAACTACCCCACTAAAATCTGCTTTAGAATCCCTAACGGATCATCTCGAAGATGTTAGTGGTGGATCAGCTGCTCCTTTATTTAGTGCATTTATCTATGGCATGGCAGAAGCTGCCAATGATGACTGTGAAAGCACTGACCTTTTTATAAAAGAAATTCTTCTTGGCGCTTATGATGAGTTTTTTTCAGTTTCTAAAGCTGAGCCTGGCTCAAAATCAATGATGGATGCTATTTATCCAGCCACTGAAATTATACGTTTTTCTAAAGAAGATATGAAGTCTACTCTAGTAGAAGCAGGAAAAGCCGCAAGAGCAGGTTCAGAGGCAACCTCTGAAATGCTCGCAAAATTTGGACGTGCTCGCTATATTGGAGAACGTTGTCTTGGTCACAAAGACCCTGGTTCAGTTTCTTTTGCCTATTTTTATGAAGGGCTAGCTAAAGGGTATTAAATATTTTATTCTGAAAGGAGAAAAAAATGTACGAAATTATGCATGTTGGAGTTCCGGTTAAAGAAACAGTTTTGGAAGAATTCTATGCGGAGGGCCTAAAAGTTCATATTTCTGGTCCAGATAACAACCCATTCAATTTTGAGTATCTACGCTTTGAAGAGGGTACCCCAATGCATCCAGACGTTGTTAACTTTACCCATGTTGCTTACAAAGTTCCTAGCATTGATGCCTTTATCGAAGAGTATCAACCAGAGATTTTGAATGCAAAAATGACGGTGGATGAAACTTTAGATATCGCCTTTGTAAAATTAAACGGAACAGTTCTAGAATTAATGGAAATGAAATAATTTCAAGTAAAAATAAAATTATTAAGGGGAAAAGATTATGGTAATGAAAAAGTTTATTAATGATCCTGAAAATTTGACCGCTGAGTTATTGGAAGGTTTATCCCTTGCAAACCCAAATATTCTTGAAGTAAGAGAAAATAATTTAGTTGTTAACAAAGGTCTTGCTAATGCAGATCGTGTTACCATTGTAACAATCGGTGGTTCTGGACACGAACCTGCTCTCGAAGGCTTTGTTGGGGACGGAATGATCGACATTTCAGTTGTTGGAGATGTATTTGCTGCACCAGGATATAAGGCTGTTATCGAAGCAATTAAACTTGCTGATAAAGGAAAAGGTGTCCTTCTGGTTGTATTAAACCATGCTGGCGATATGTTAACTGGGGACAAAACAATGAAAGAAGCCCAAAAACAAGGACTTAACGTTGTTAAAGTTGTTACCCAAGAAGATATTGCAAATGCTCCGCGTTCTGATGGTGCAAATCGACGTGGTTTGGTTGGCTGTATCGCAGTTTATAAAATTGCTGCCGCCGCTGCCGCTCAAGGAAAATCTTTAGAAGAAGTTGCAGCGATTGCTCAAGAATTTGCTGATAATATGGCAACCATCGCTGTTGCATGTAAAACTGCAACTCATCCTCAAAATGGAGCTGCTTTTGCTTCTTTAGCAGATGATGAGATGGAAGTTGGTATGGGACAACATGGTGAAGGTGGCGGTGGTCGTCAAAAACTTGCCACTGCTGATGACACTGCTGTTATTATGGCAGATGCTTTAATCGCCGATCTTGATATAAAATCTGGTGAAGACGTTCTTGTCTTTGTCAATGGCACTGGTGGCACAACACTCATGGAAATGTTGATTGTCTTTAGGAAAGTTCATAAATATCTTGCTGAAAAAGGCATCAATGTTGTTGCTAGCTGGGTTGAAGAAATACTAACTGTCCAAGAACAAGCTGGTTTCCAATTGTTTATCGCACGTATGAATGACGAACAACTTGGTTATTGGGAAGCTCCAGCTAAAACGCCTTACCTCGTTCGCTAAGAAACATACACGATTAATTACTGATGGCTCCTGGTGTTAATTTGCCAGGAGCTATTTAATTCTTATTTCTAATAAATCGCAAAAGGAGAATAATATGGCAGATAATGATTCTATAAAAAAAGGAAAAGATTTTGGTTTTGATCAACCAATGGAAAAAAGAAACTTTCATGTAAAAGGAATGGATGATGTTGATTGGGGTATGAAAACGCGTCTTTCAAAGATTTTCAATCCTAAAAGCGGAAATACCATTATGCTTGCATTTGACCATGGCTATATTATGGGCCCTACCCAAGGACTTGAACGTATGGATTTAGCAATCCCTCCACTTCAGGAGTATGCTGACGTATTAATGGCAACACGTGGCGCTTTAAGAACTTGCATACGCCCAGATAACAATAAAGCCATCGCATTACGCTGTTCAGCTGGAAGCTCTGTACTAAAAGAAGATATGAGCAAAGAAATTATTGGCGTTAATGTTGAAGATGCTATTCGAATGAATGCAACCTGTATGGCAATACAAGCCTTTATCGGATCTGAGCACGAATGCCAAAGCATCGAAAACATTGTTAAGACCGTCGATGCTGGAAATCGTTATGGAATCCCAACCCTTGGCGTTGTGGCTGTAGGCAAAGAAATGGAACGAACAACAAAGTATTTCTCTTTAGCTACTCGAATGCTAGCTGAATTTGGTGTCCAAATTGTAAAAGTATATTACTGCGATAATTTTGAAGAAGTTACTGCTGCTTGCCCTGTCCCCATTGTTATTGCTGGTGGAAAGAAAGTTCCAGAAATTGAAGCTCTCGAAATCACTTATCAAGCCATTCAAAAAGGAGCTGCTGGTGTCGATATGGGTAGAAATGTGTTCCAGGCAGAAGACCCTCAAGCCATGATTCAGTCAATTCGAAAAGTTGTTCACGAAGGGTTTACAGGTAAAGAAGCTTTCGAATTCTACACTGATTTAAAAGCTAAATAGACTAAAATTTAAAATAAAATAGAAACATTAAAAAACAGAGGCATTAAACACCTCTGTTTTTTTATATTGTTATGAATCTAATTTGAGAACTGCCATAAAAGCTTCCTGTGGAACCTCGACATTCCCAACCTGACGCATCCGCTTTTTCCCTTCTTTTTGTTTCTCTAGTAGTTTACGTTTTCGACTAATATCACCACCATAACATTTTGCCAACACATCTTTTCTCATTGCTCGAATCGTTTCTCTCGCTACAACTTTTGTTCCAATGGCTGCCTGAACTGGAATCTCAAACATTTGTCTTGGAATTTCTTCTTTTAATTTCTTTGCAATATTACGGCCTCGATTCGCGGCGTTATCCCGATGGACAATAAAGGATAGGGCATCTACTAATTCACCATTTAATAAAATATCCAATTTTACAAGATCCGAAGGCCGATACTCTTTTATGTCATAATCGAAAGAAGCGTAACCTCTTGTTCTTGATTTCAAAGCATCAAAAAAATCATAAATAATTTCATTTAATGGTAATTCATATTTAAGAATCACACGATTTTCTTCAACATAATCCATTGTTAAATAAATACCACGTCTTTCTTGGCAAAGTTCCATCACTGCACCAAGATATTCAGAGGGTACCATAATATCCGCGTTAACAATTGGCTCTTCCATTGTTTTAATTTCAACTGGATTAGGAAGGTTTGTTGGGTTATCAACCCACATTTCAGAACCATCTGTTTTAATTACTTTGTAAATAACACTGGGTGCTGTGGTTACAAGATCTAAAGAAAATTCCCGTTCTAAACGTTCCTGAATGATTTCCATATGAAGAAGCCCTAAGAATCCGCATCTAAAACCAAATCCTAATGCCATTGATGTTTCTGCTTCGTAAAGCAAGGAGGCATCATTCAATTGTAATTTAGCTAAGGCTTCTTTTAAGTCTTCGTATCGTGAACCGTCTGCTGGATAAATCCCACAAAAAACCATGGAAGTCACCTTTTTATACCCTGGCAAAGGTTCCGATGCAGGATTGTCTGTTCCTGTAATTGTATCCCCTACACGGGTATCTCTTACATTTTTTATCCCTGCATTTACATAGCCAACATCCCCAGCAGAAAGCACTTCAATTGGGATAAGACCTTTTTCAAAAACCCCTACTTCGTCCACTTCAAAAGTCTTCCCAACTGCCATCATATTAATTTTCATTCCCTTTTTAATGCTTCCTTGAACAACACGAATCGAAGCAATAACACCACGATATTGGTCATAATAGGAATCAAAAATTAGGGCTTGTAAAGGCCCTTCTGGGTCACCTTTTGGCGCTGGAACTTTTTTTACAATTGTTTCGAGTACTTCGTCGATATTTATTCCTGATTTTGCCGATATGAGTGGTGCATCCTGCGCTTCAATTCCTATGACGTGTTCAATTTCATCTTTAACACGCTGAGGATCTGCACTTAAAAGGTCAATTTTATTAATGACTGGAATGACTTCTAAGTTGTTATCCAATGCGAGGTACACATTAGCAATGGTTTGAGCTTCGATTCCCTGAGAACCATCAACAATTAAGATTGCTCCTTCACAGGCTGCCAAGCTTCTTGAAACTTCATAGGTAAAATCCACATGTCCTGGAGTATCAATGAGATTAAGAATATACTCAATCCCATCTTTTGCTGTATAATGTAGTCGAACAGCTTGGAGCTTTATTGTAATTCCCCTCTCCCGTTCAATGTCCATATTGTCTAAAAATTGCTCTGACATATCTCGTTTTGTTAACATTCCAGTGTCTTCAATCAAACGATCAGCTAAGGTTGACTTACCATGATCAATATGTGCAATAATGGAAAAATTTCGTGTTCGTGATTGTTTATTTGACAATTTATACTTCCTCTTCTTTCAACGCTATGATAATCAATGTTGTTCTTGGTTTAATTTTTTACGTTTATCGCTATATTTCTTTATGATTTTGTAGTTTTTCACAAAAGTCACGTGTATATTTCTTTACGAAGTGTATTTTATCAAGAAAAAATTTTTTTGTCACGTTTTTTCTTGATAATTCTTTCGAAACATGTTAGAATTGCTATGTTATAAATAAATGAGGGGGGTGAACCCATGGCTAATATTAAATCAGCTATGAAAAGAGCTAAAACTAATGAAAAACGTCGACTCCGTAACAAAATGGTGAAGACAAACCTTAAAACCACTGTAAAAAAATTTGAACTTGCAGTTGCTGAAGGTAATGTAGAAGCAGCACAAGAAGCTTTTCGTTTAGCAGTAAAGAAAATTGATATGGCTGCAACTAAAGGTGTTCTTCATAAAAACGCTGCAGCACGTAAAAAAAGCACTTTGGCTAGAGCTATCAACACAATGACAACTGCTTAATTACCTCATTTATATATTCCCAAACCCGTGTCTCTAGGGTCGTTCAAAGATGTACTTACTCAGGTACATCTTTTTTATTTAACTCATTTTCATTACAAATAGCTCGAGGGCTAGGTTTTGATCGATTTCTCCATTTTTCATTTGCAAATCTAACTCTGCCCCTTGAATTAATAATTTAAACAAATCATCTTCTCTATATTTTTTTCCAATTTTTAAAATTTTATTTACTATAAAGGGAGGTATCTTCATTTCTCCTGCCACTACTTTTACCGGATTTCCACGACCCGTATAAATTTTAATCATTAAAATTTGTCTCAATTGTCTCAAAAGCAAATTGAATATTCCAAAAGGCGCTTCGCCTTCTAGATAAAACTGATTTAACATCATCAATGCTTTCCCTTTTTCATTTCCCATGGCATAGTCAACCATTTTAAAAACCCCATCCTCTACGGATTCAGGAATGACTAATAAAATATCTTCTTTCGTAATTTCGACTCGATCTCCTAGATAATCCATCAGTTTATTAATATCGTTGTCAATCATCTCCATATTTTTATTCTCGTTAGTTAAATAACGTGAACGTTGGATAAAAAAATCGAGGACTGATCTTGAAATACTTTTATTTAATAATTTAATTCGACGTCCTAACCAATTTTCTAAATCCTTTAAATCTAATTTATCAAAAATAACAATTTCACCATTTTTTTGTATTAATTTATACATTTTTTTTCGCTTATCCAATGTTTTCATATACATGATTAATATTGTAGATTTCGAGGGTTTTTCTAAATAATCTAGGAATTTCGTAAATTCTTCTTTGCTAACAACCTTATCAAGTTCTGCCTCTTCCTTAATAACAACGAGTCTTTTTTCTGACATTAGAGGAAGGGTTTCACAGGCAGCGACTAACTCACTTGGATTTAGGTTTTTTTCGGAAAAAATCGTTGTATTCAAAGGTTCTAATCCCTTTGGGATACAGCAACCTTGTAATGTTTTTTCCATCATTTGTCCAATATAATCTTCTACACCTGTGAAAAGATAAATCGGACTAAATGTTTTGTTTTTAATGGCTTTATTCAATTCTTTGTAATTCATTTTAATCTCCAAAAGTTTTATAGGCTAATCTTTTTCCGTTGCTTTTTATTTCAATTGCACCATTTTTATCCGTTCTAAGAATTTGGGTTCCAAGATTATTAATTCGTTCAATCACTTCTTTTCTGGGATGTCCAAAGGTATTGTTTTTACCCACAGATATTAAAGCTAAATCTGGATTTACTTCTTTTAAGAACGCTTCTGTTGTAGAGGTATTGCTCCCGTGATGGGGTATTTTTATAATTTGGTGTTTTCCTAAAGAAGCTTCTTTTAAAAGCTTTCTCTCGGATTCACTTTCAATATCCCCACAAAATAATATTTTCACCTCTTTATACGTTAGACGAATCACTAAAGACGTATTATTTTGTTGACTTTCATCAATCATTTTAATCTCACCTTCAGGATTGAGCACTTCTAATTTTACCCCATCTTTTCCTTGAATAACAGATCCTTTTTTCAAAAGAATGGTTTCGACCATATCCTGATTCATTAATTCTATGTTATTTGTCTTAATACTCATAAAAAGATGATCTATTTGAAAACCATTTTTTATAAGTTCCTCAATCCCTTGAACATGGTCAACATGATTATGGGTCAGAAAAACACCATCGAGACGCCTAATATTTTTTGAATAAAGGGCTGGTTTTAAAATTCTTTCTGAAATCTCAGTTTCTCTTTCTAAATAGTATCCTCCGCCATCTATTAAGTAATTGGTGCCATTTGGTGTTTCAATTAAAATAGCGTCTCCCTGTCCCACGTCTAAAATAGTAACCAACAAATCCTTTTCTGTAAATGTAGGAAGAATCAACAAAAATGTCAATAGAATTCCTAAACAAAATAAGCTGAATTTTATTTCTTTCTTTTTTAAATAAAAATAACCTGAAATTGTGAAACCTGCAAAAACGAATAATAAAAATTCAGGCAAACTAAAACTACCTCGATTAATCACTAAAAATCCCAAATTTTCACTAAAGGTATTGATTCCATCGAGTGAAATAAAAATCAATTTCCCAAGAAAATTTAATAAAAAAACTGTAATCCCTATTAATGGTCCTTTGATTAAAAAGAAAATAAAACCAAAGAAGAGAAAAAAGCCTATTAAAGGAACAATAATCACATTAGAAAAAAAAGTAATCAGCGTCATGCTGTTAAAATGTGCTAACAACACTGGTGTTGTTCCAATCATCACCCCAAAGGACAAAATAATGCCTTGCAAAAACTTATTTGGAATTCTTTCATGCATTTTCTTCTTATAGACTATCTTCTTGTATTGAAACATTAAAGGTTCATAAAAAAGAATAATTCCTAAGACTGCTGCAAAAGATAGCTGAAAGCCTGGCTGAAAAACCTGTAATGGCCATATTAAAAGAATTATAATTCCAGAAAGACAAAGATTACTTAAATCATCTTTTTCTTTATGCCATCCTTTTCCAATGACGAGGCTCAGTAGCATTAACGACGCCCTTACTACTGATGATGAAAATCCCACTAACCCACAATAAATAAGCAAAATGGGTAGTAAAAAAATTATCCATAGCTTTTTATGAATTTTTAATACCGTCAAAATTAAAGAAAGAAAAAGGAAGAGATATCCTACATGAAGACCTGATACCGAAAGGACGTGGGATACCCCTGCTTTTTTAAAATCCGTCCTAATATTTGGATCAATTCCTTTTTCCCCTAAAATTGTTCCTTTTAAGAGTTCATTAACCTCCTGTGTAAGATATGCTTCACTTTTATTCTCTAAATAAAGTTTTAGAGATAGTATCACATAAAAAAAACTTTTTTCCTCCCCTATTTTCTCTAGCGATCCAACGTCTTCATAAAATAGCCCACTCACTCCCTTTGACTGATGATACAACCGTTCGTTAAAGCCACCAGGATTTCGTTGATCAGAGAGTTCTTTGATGTTTCCCTTCATACGGACAACATCCCCAGGACTAAGCCTCTGATTCTCCTCCCCCTTTGGAATGGTGACATAAAGAAAGACTTTGTTGGTGGTGATATGAGATGCCTTCATAATGGTCTTTGCTTTTATTCTAAACTGAATTCTATCGTTCTTTTTTTCTGGAATATCGTCTACAACCCCTTCAATAGTCACAGAAGATTGATTGTAGAACTCACTTAGTATTTCCCCTTTCAACAAGAGTCCTTGGGTAGCAAAAATCCCTGAAAAATAAATCACTAACAAAAATAAAATTTGTATGGGTTTAATTCGTTTAAAAACAAAGGGCAATGGTGCTAAAGCCAAAGGAATCATCATAAGCCACATTATCTGTAGCTCTACCGTGTATAAAACAATTGAAAGTACTAGGATTAAAAAACCCCATACGAAAGGTCGCTTCATGAATGCTGTTGGAAATAAAAGTGTTTAAATGTCAAATGTTTTACCTATTTCACTCACCAATAATGTGCCTTTGAAGATTGATTTACCTTTTTTGTAGTATTCATGTTTATTTCCAAAAGGATTAAAATGGGTTAGAATAAGGGTTTTAACTTTAGCCTTGTTTGCGATTTCACAGGCTTCTTCCACTGACAAATGAACTGGCGACTTTCGATCATCAATAAAAGCTGTATCACAAAGCATTACATCCACGCCTTCCGCAAATGTCTCTAATTCTTTTGTATAAGCTGTATCTCCTGTGTATAAAAACGTCTTCTTTCCATCGGTAATCTTAATCGCATAATCTACGACAGGATGCCTCATCTCCTTAAAGCTAACCTCTAAATTTCCAATTTTAATGATTTTTTCTTCTGAAATAATTTTAATTTTATATATGTGTTTATAAAACATTGATGCAACTTCTAATGGGGGCTCATTTGGAATGTATAAAGGAACAGATAAATTTTTTATCTCAAGGGCATAGCGTAACACAAAAACATCCGAAAAATGATCAGGATGCAAATGTGAACAAATTATGCACTGAATATCTTCCACTTTTCGATCTTTTAAAAAATTTGCAAAAGCACCATTTCCGAAATCTAAAATAATACTATCACCCTCATGTTCGAGAAGATAACCTGAGCAAGCACCGCCAGGGCTTGGGTATGGCCCTGTATTCCCTAAAACTGTTAATTTCATTTGTTTTCCTCCATATCCTATTTGTTTTATTTCTATATCTAAGTAGCAAAGCCTTTTAAGAACACATCTTAATTTTTTCTTTCATTATATCACCTTTTAATCTATTTCAATCCCTTTCATTGCTAAATTTTTTTTACTATTATATAATATCTATACTGTGTTTATAGCATTCAGGAGGTATTATTAATGACAAAATATGGACTCGTCTTCTCAGGAGGAGGCGCCCGAGGCGCTTATGAAATTGGGGTCTGGGAGGCTTTAGATGCCCTAAATATACAAGCTGAAGCTGTTGTAGGAACTTCAATCGGTGCAATAAATGGGGTGTTTTATGCCCAACAAGCATTAAGTAAAGCTAAAGAAATTTGGAAGAACCTTGATGCTAAGCAAATTTTTGGAGAAAATAATTCCATCTTTTTTATGAGCATTGAGCCCCTTCGACGTCTATTAGAAAAAAACGTTGATGAAGCACTTGTTCGTTCCTCTCCAATACGATTTGGGTTAGCAACTTACAATCTTACAACCATGAAAACGGAATATCGTTTTATTGAAGAGATCCCTGAGGGAGAGTTAGTCAGTTTTTTATTAGCAAGTGCTAATGTCCCCATTTTTAAGCGAGAAATAATAAATGATCAACGTTATATTGATGGCGGGGTAACAGACACCATTCCGTGGAAAATGCTTTTAAATGATGGCTATAAAAATATTATTTCTGTGATGGCCGACTTTCATGGGTATTCAAAACCAAATCAAAAAGATTTAAACAACATCTTATTTCATGAAATTATTCATTCGGATACCTTAGGTAGTTTTTTATCTATTGACCGTAAAGTCATTCATCGTAATTATCTGATGGGATATTTTGATACAAAAAAATCCTTTGGCGTTTATAAAGGCAATTGGTATTATATTCGGCCATCAACAGATCAGAATTCTCTTCAAAAATTGAGTTTCTCTAAAAATGATATCCGACTCTTAAATCGAAATCAAATGACTCAACCAATTATTCAAAATCCTCTTATTTTAAAGCGTTTGTTTTTACATCTTATTCTGAGTAAATATTGGAAAATGGATTTGGAATTAACTTGGCATTCACTCTTTACTTGTTGTTGTGAATTAACAGCTGAAGTTTTAGATATACCACGATACAAAGCCTATACCTTAATTCAACTGATTCAGGAAATTTTAAATACCATTAAAATTATTGAGACCTCAAAGACATATACCCACTTGAAAAATGATCCCCTTCTCGTCAGTACTTACCGCCTTTCTCAAGAAAAGAGAAAGAGAGCCTTTTATATTGTTGCTTTATCAAACAATATGCCTCTCATTCCTGGTGTCATTCATGGTGCAAGTTTTATTGCCCCAGATTTAATGATCGCAATTATAATGCTAACGCTTTTAAAGGCAAAAAATTTTATATCTTAAGATGAAAGGAAAAGATGATGGGATTCAATGAAGACTTTTTTCATGCCTCTGATGGACTAGCCATTTTCTACTACAAAAGATCTTCCTGTAAAGCCCCTAAAGGCGTTGTATTAATTGTACATGGAATGGCCGAACACGCGAAACGTTATGAAGATTTTGCTAAATTTTTAAACAGTAAAGAACTGTTAGTCTATGTTCACGATCAACGCGGACATGGAAAAACAGGTTTAGAAAGTAATTCCCTTGGTTTTTTAAGTGCGGAAAAAGGTTGGCAACGTATGGTTGATGATCTCTTTGAATTTTCCAGTATCATTAAACAAGAAAACCCTAACCTCCCTATTTTTCTTCTTGGTCACAGTATGGGATCTGTTGTTTCAAGAACTTCTATCATACAATTTCCATCACTTTTTAAAGCTTGCATTCTTGTTGGAACAACTATTGGAATCAATAAATTCATGCGAAAGGCTGGAAAAATTATTGCTAATCATGAAATAAAAAGAAATGGTGTTAGAACACCTTCCCCTAAATTGTCGAATCTTTCTTTTGGGCAATACAACAAACAATTCAAACCCAATCGAACCCCCTTCGACTGGCTATCCCTTAATCCTTTAAATGTAGACGCCTATGTTCAGGACCCTCTTTGTGGTTTTACTTGCACAGCAGGATTCTATCGAGATCTATTCGATGGAATTGATTTTGCCAGTAATCTTAAAAACATCCAAAAAATTCCTAAAGATTTTCCAATCCTTTTTTTAGCTGGGGCTGAAGATCCTGTTGGAGGAAATGGTAAGGAGGTGCAGTTTATTAAAGCATTAACTCATAAAGCCCAAATGACCAATGTTCATTTGCTCCTCTATCCACACCTTCGTCATGAAATTCTCAATGAAGAAAAT
Organism: Eubacteriaceae bacterium; assembly: GCA_051649025.1. Classification (GTDB taxonomy): domain Bacteria; phylum Bacillota; class Clostridia; order Eubacteriales; family Eubacteriaceae; genus Acetobacterium. The sequence goes on along the minus strand of JBOFGH010000024.1, from coordinate 31,020 downwards.
AAGGAGATAATCTATTTAGATATCTATCATTTTTTATCTGAAAATTTATGATCCAAAGAACATCAACCCATTAATGGCTCTTAACTTTTTCGTCGATTTTCAATAAAAAGATTATTTTCTTTAGTTTTGATCCATATTTTTGCCATTTTAAAGATTTTATGAGTAAAATTTAAATGATGGATATATAAAGTACCTGTCAACTTCTAAATAGGAGATTTACAATGAAAGAAACTATATTTATTTTTGGTCATCAACACCCAGATACAGACTCAATCTGTTCTGCCATTGCCTATGCCAATCTCAAAAAAGCCTTAGGCTATCGTAATGTGAAAGCTGCGCGTTTAGGAAATATTAATAAAGAAACCCAATTTGTTTTAGATACTTTTGGTGTAGAGCCCCCTGAACTCATCTCAAATGTAAAACCACAGGTTAGCGATTTAAAACTAACCAATTTTTCAAAAGCTAAGGAAGATAATTCTATTTCTAAAACAATGGAGCAGATTATCGATCTTCCTGGTCGTTCGTTACCTGTTGTAAATGATGAAGAAAAATTAATTGGAATGGTTTCCCTCTCGGATATCATTCCCTCCTACATTAATCCATTTTCAAAATCAATTTTAAAAGATAACTGCACGCCATTAAAAAATATCATTGATCTTCTGAATGCCAAAGCAAATAAAAAGATCATTCCTCAAACTGTGAATGGGGATATTTATGCTATCACAGAAATATCCGATAAACAAAAGTTGAGTTCTGAGGATATGTTAATTACAGTCAATAATCCAATTTTTCTTACCAGTGCTTTTGATGCTGATCCTGGAATCATCGTTATTTCAAATGCAACACCTGAAATTTTTAAAGACATTCCAGAAAATTACAAAGGATTAGTCCTTGTCTCTGAACTCGGGCCCTTTGAAGTTATCCGGTTATTAGGTCAAGGAATTCCCATAAAAAACTATGTTCAACGGGAGCGGGTTGAATACTTTATGACCTATGAAACCATTGATGATGTAAAAAAAAATATGCTCACCTCAGAGCATGAGCTTTTTCCAGTGGTTGATACTGAGGGGAAAGTCCTTTCAAGTATTTCCAGAAGCAATCTTGTTGATTTCAACCGTAAAAAAGTCATTCTTGTTGATCATAATGAACAAGGACAATCCATTACTGGCGTTGATGAAGCCGAAATTGTGGAGGTCATTGATCACCACCGTGTTGCACAAATTCAAACAACCTCCCCACTTTATCTTAGAATTGAACCTGTTGGTTGCACGTCAACAATCATTGGAAAAATGTACGCAGAACATAACATTGAAATTCCGCCAAAGATTGCTGGGCTTATGTTGAGTGCGATTATTTCTGACACCCTTTTATTTAACTCTCCTACTTGCACCCCTGACGATGTAGAAATGAGTGAAAAACTAGGTAAACAGCTTAATCTTAATTTAAAAGAATATGGGCGAAAAATGCTAATAGCAGGAAGTAATCTTAGCGAGATGTCAGCAACTGAAATTCTGACAACGGATATGAAGTTCTTTACAATGGGTTCTTATCGGGTTAGTATTTCTCAAATTAATACAGGCGATTTTAGAGGGATTTATGAAAAATTAGATGCGGTTCTTCTTGGAATGGATAAACTTTGTGAAACAGAAAAACTTGATCTTTCTATTCTAATGGTTACTGATATCATTTTAGGAGGCACTGAACTTTTGTTTGCTGGAACAGCAAAAAGAATTGCTGAGCTTGCTTTTGGAGTTCAACCAGGTGAATTTAGCAAATACCTCCCCGGGGTTTTCTCCAGAAAGAAACAAATTGTTCCACCATTGATGAACGCTTCCGCTTATTAGAGAATGGAACTTGAAATGAATATAAAGAGAATATTTGTAGTCCTCCCTTTCTTTTTCTTGATCTTTTTTTCTGGATGTACCAAAAAAGAATTAATCAATGACCCCTCAACAGGTGATATTCTTTTACCCAACAATAATGCAACTGTATTAAATGATGGTATTTATAAAGCATCCACAAAATATTTTGACCAGCGTGGTTATGGACAGCTTTTTACTTTATTAGTTAAAAATGGTATTATAACTCAGGCTACCCTTCAAGAATTTGACATGAATATGGTCCCTCGCCTCCAAATTGATGGATCCGAAAAAGCATGGGAAGGTCTTACAAACAAGAGCCTAGAAACGATCTACTACCAACTCTCGAGCGAATTTATTCTCGATCAGTCACCAAAAGATATTGATGTGATCACAGGGGCTACTGAAACCTCAAAGCGTTTTATCACCCTAGCTAACGTAGCCTATCGCAACGCATTATTAGGAAACGAAAGCCCAGAAAAAGTTTCTGTAAATGATACCTATACGATTAAGAGCACCCCAGATGCCGAAGGATATCAAGGAAGTCTTTCTGCAATTTTTAATGATGACACTTTAACTTCGTTAGATTATGATGAACTTCGTTTAGAAGATGGGAAAATGAAAAGTAAAACAACTGATAACGATACTGGACTCACCCTTAAAAACTTTTATTCAGATTTAACTAACCAAGTAGTAGAAGCTGTAAACACAACCAACACTTTTCCAGACATCGAATTAACCCCTGAAAGGCAGAGATTTCTAGAAACACTTTCAATTCTTAAAGAATTGCGAACACCTTTTTTACCTTAAATCTCCAAGCTTTCGTCTATTTGAATTCAACCTTTTTCTTGACATATTACAAATTAATGATATACTAATCTTATCTCGTTATGCATTTTATTAAAAAATTTAATGAAAAGGTGAAGAATAAAAAGATGGAAAACAATACTTTCGGTACACGCTTAAAGGCTTTGAGAATTTCAAAAAGATTGACCCAAGAAAAATTTGCAAATCTTTTCTATCTCAACAAAAGTTCTATTTCTAAGTATGAAAAAGACAAGAATCTTCCAGAAAACCAGCTATTAATCAAAATAGCAGACTTCTTTGAGGTTTCAGTTGACTATCTGCTCTGTAGAACTGATCAAAATAAGTTGCTTCCTAGCAACCCAAAACCAACGACTTGCGAAGATTTCATTAATTCATACGCATTTTCTGACGAAGAAACTGAAGCGTTTACTGCTTATTTTTCTTTTCCTGAAAGCTTTAAGCAAGAAGTTTTAGATTTTATTCATTTTAAATCTAGTACAAAATAAAAAAACCTGAGATCATAATCATGATCTCAGGTTTTTCTATTTTATTCTATTTTAGATAAGCGTCAAATACTGATCAATTTCCCATTGACTAACTTGACTTCTATAGGCATCCCATTCTGCAAATTTAGCAGCAATATACTTTTGCTGGGCGTGTTCCCCAAGCATTTCTAAAAGCATTTCATCCTTTTGCAACTCTTTAATTGCATCATAAAGATTGTTAGGTAAATCTATAATTCCTTTTTCTTTACGTTCTTTTTTTGATAACTCATAAACATTTTCATAAACAGGTGGTGGTGCCACTAGTTTATTCTTTATTCCATCTAATCCAGCGGCTAAATTAGCAGCCAAAGACAAATATGGATTAACAGCAGGATCCGGATTTCTCAGTTCTACCCGAGTTGAAACCCCTCGCTTATCAGGAATTCTCATCATCGGACTTCTATTTTTAGGAGACCATGCCACTTGGGTTGGTGCTTCATGACCAGGAACAAGACGCTTATAAGAATTTACAGTCGGATTTGTAAGTGCCGACATTCCACGGGCATGTTTCGTTAATCCCCCAATAAAATTATAAGCTCTTTCACTTAAACCTATTTTTCCATTTGGATCATCAAAAATATTTTTCCCATTTTCAAAAAGAGAAATATTTGTATGCATTCCTGAACCTGCAATCCCATAAATTGGTTTTGGCATAAAGGTAGCGTGGAGTCCATGTTTCTGAGCGATAACGCGAACCACCAATTTAAAGGTCATAATATTGTCAGCTGCAATCAAAGCTTCTTCATACCTAAAGTCAATTTCATGTTGACCTGGCGCACATTCATGGTGGGAAGCTTCAATTTCAAATCCCAACTCTTTTAATGCTAGAACCATGTCTCGCCGTGCTGGCTCAGCCATGTCATTTGGAGCCATATCGAAATAACCAGCTGAATCATGGGTCGTTAAGGTTGGGTTTCCTTTTTCATCTACCTCAAAAAGAAAAAATTCAAGCTCTGGTCCAACATACATTGTATATCCTAGATCCTTCGCTTCTTTCAAAACTTTTTTTAAGATGTTTCTTGGACACCCTTCAAAGGGCTCTCCATTTGAATTATAAACATCACATATCAATCGTGCAATTTTCCCTTGTTTATGCTCCCATGGAAAAATAACAAATGTATTATAATCCGGTCTCAAATACATATCCGATTCTTCAATTCGAACAAAACCGTCAATTGAAGATCCATCAAACATAATTTCATTATCTAATGCTTTTTCCAGTTGTTCAACTGGAATCGTCAAGTTTTTCATAATTCCTGTGAGATCTGTAAATTGCAGTCGAATAAACACAACGCCCTCTTGGGCTGCTTTTTGTAAAATTTCTTCTTTTGTCAAATGAATTCCTCCTAAAATTAAATCAATAATCTCATTCACCTAATAGATAGGTAAGTGTAAATAAACTATCTGTGATACTGACGTTTTCTACTACCACATCTTTAGGAACTACAAGATCTAATGGACTAAAATTTAAAATACCTTTTACTCCTAAATTTGTAATCAAAGTCGCAACCTCTTGCCCTACTTCACGTGGGACACATAATATGCAAATATCAATTTCATTTCCCTTAATAAAAGTTTCTATTTCATCCATATGCTGAACTACAACTTCATTAATCACAGTTCCAACACGCTCAGGTTTTATATCAAAAACACCTTTTAGTAAAACACCCTCCCTGCGAAAGCGTTCGTAGTTTGCAACAGCTTGGCCCATATTTCCTGCGCCTATAATCATACAATTATATTCACAGTCCAATCCAAGAATTTCTCTAATTGCTTCCCTGAGTTCTTTTACATTATAGCCGTAACCTTGTTGCCCATAGCCTCCAAAAGAATTTAGATCCTGACGAATTTGAGAAGCTGTTAATCCCATTAAGTCTGCCAATTCTCTCGAAGAAATTTTTTCAATGTTATTTAATAATAAATCGGTTAAATATTGATAATATTTAGGCAACCGTTTTACAACAGTCATCGATACTTTTTTTGAGAAGTGATCCATCCCTTACCTCCCCTTTCATTCAATAACTAACTAATTATATCAATGGGACCCCACTTCGTCAAATTATTCATTTCAATTTTCCTCTTTTTTTGGTAAAATAATATTACAAGATTACAAAGAAGGAAAAAATTTAAACCAGGAGATCAAATGTTAATTAATATAGAAAACTTGCATTTCAGTTATGGCATTCATGACATCATTAAAAACTTAAATCTATCCATCGATGAACGAGAACAAATTGGTCTCGTTGGGAGAAATGGATCTGGTAAATCAACTTTTTTGAAGCTTTTAACTGGGGAACTCATTCCTGACAGTGGGTATATTCATAAAAAAAACAACTTAACAATGGCCTACTTAGCTCAAGAAACAAATGTACCTATTGATACCACCTTACAGGAACTTCTAACTTCTGTTTTTAAAGACGTTATTGAAATGGAATCTCAAATCAATGCGCTTGGGGTCAAGATTTCTAAAACCACAGGTGAGATTCAAAAAAAACACATTGCTAATTATGGAGAACTTCAAGAGGCTTTTCATCGCCTTCATGGCTATGAGTACCCTAGCCGAATTCGAGGCATTTTAAGTGGGCTTGGCTTTGTTGAAGCAGATTTAGAGAAATCTTTTTCGGTTTTAAGTGGTGGCGAAAAAACAAGAGCGATGTTAGGACAAATTTTACTGCGGGAACCACAACTTATCCTTCTTGATGAACCAACAAACTATTTAGATATTAGTGCATTACAATGGTTAGAACAGTATTTAAAGGCTTATACAGGCTCTTTTATTATCATATCCCATGACCGTTATTTTCTTGATAAGGTCTGTAGCCGAATCCTTGATGTTACTTCAAAAATGACCATTAAGAGTTATCAGGGCAATTATACAGATTACATTCATAAGAAGCAGTTAGAAACCAAAGAACAAGAACACCAATTTAACCAACAACAAAATGAAATTAATAAGCAGAAAGAGGTTATTTCACGCTTTAGAGCCTACAATTCTATTAAAAGTTCTAAAAGGGCTTTAAGTCGAGAAAAAGCCTTGGAAAAAATTGAATTAATTGAAAAAGAGGGGTATTCCCGTCAGGTTAAGTTTAGCTTTACACCAAAGGTTCAGAGCGGTAAAGAAGTTTTAGTCTGTGAAAATGTTAGTAAAAACTTTAATGATCTTAAATTATTTTCAAATATTTCTTTGGAAGTGCGTTTAGGAGATAAAATTGGTATTATTGGAGCCAATGGGATTGGTAAAACAACTCTTTTTAATATTTTAGAAGGTTCTCTTTCACCCGATTCTGGGGAAATTCGTTTTGGGCACAAAGTTAATTTAGGGTATTTCGACCAAGAGCACAACGATCTTAAACATTTTTATTCCGAGAATCTATTAGAAGCACTTTGGGATATCGATTCAACTCTTAATGAAGGTGAACTAAGAAATATCCTAGGAGCCTTCCTATTTTCAGGGGAAGATGTTTTTAAATCCATTGCAACACTATCTGGAGGGGAAAAAGCTCGACTTTTACTCGCTCGACTGATGATCTCAAATGCGAATTTTTTAATGATGGATGAACCAACGAATCATATTGATATGGATACTAAAGAGATACTAGAAAATGCTCTAACTCATTATGAAGGCACCCTACTCTTTATTTCTCATGACCGTTATTTTCTTAATCGTATTGCAAACAAAATCTTTCTTTTTACTCCAAATGGAATTGAAGTTCACCTTGGGAATTATGATGACTACCTAAAAAACAAGGCAAAAGAAAAAGAGCGAGAAGGATTAGAATTAGAAGCTAATAAAGTTGTTGTTACAAAAACACAACAGAAAATTGAGCGAAAAAAACAGAATGAAATTTTATCAAAGATAAGGTCTCTTAAACGCGAAATTAAGGAAATTGAAGAAAATATCATTACCATTGAAAAAGAAATTGACTGTATCGAAGAAAAAATGTGCCTTCCAAATTTTTATGATGATCTCCAACTTGCTACAAAAATGAATCAAGATTATGAAAATTTGAAAAATGAGATTTCAAAATTAACCGACCACTGGGAAAACCTGTCCCTCGAATTAGAGGAATTCTCAGAGACTTATTAACGAAAGGAGTAAGTAATTATGCAACTTACTACAGATGAAAAAAAAATACTGAATAGTATTTTCAAAGAGGTAAAGGGAACGACCCGTAATACGATGCTAATGGCAATTTATGCTGCAAAACCAACGGATGATGGGAGTCCAGATTCAAAATCAATGATTACCTTAATTAATGGGCTAATCATAAAACTTTCCCAGGCTTCACGCGAGGAGATGGAAACATTGTTCAATGGCATTCCATATGAGATTTAAAAAAACTGCTAACAGATGACTCTGTTAGCAGTTTTTTTATTGTTCTTAATACCAACCTTTTAGTTTCATTGCTTTAGCAATTCGTTGAATCGCATAATTAAATGCCGCAGTTCTCATGGTTGTACAAGTTCTGCATTCTAATAAGTCATATATTTCATCAAAAGCTTTAACTAATAATGCTTCTTCTTCTTTAAACACGCGTTCTTTGTCCCAGTAGTATCCTTGTAGATTTTGTACCCACTCAAAGTATGATACAACCACACCACCAGCGTTGGATAAAATATCTGGCACCACTAAAACTCCTTTTTTAGTTAAAATTTCTTCTGCCTCTGGCGTAATCGGACCATTTGCCCCTTCACCGATTAGTTTAGTTTTAATAATATCTACGTTGTCTACATTGATTGCTCCACCAAGAGCACATGGTAAAAGGATATCACATTCAACAGAATAAATTTCATCTTTATCAAAAGGTTCAGCTCCTGGAAAACCTGACATATCTGAATTATGTTCGTCATAATATTTCATTAAGGCTTTGATATCAATCCCATTATCGTTTCGAATGCCATTTCGGCTATTTGCAATGGCAATGACTTTACAACCTTGATCTTCTAACCATTCCGCTGCATAACTTGCAACATTACCAAACCCTTGAACAACAACCGTTGCACCCTTTAAATCCAAACCAATTTTTTTAGCAGCTTCTCGGGTTGTGTATCCAACACCGTAGCCAGTAGCTTCTGTTCTTCCTAATGAGCCACCTAATTCTATTGGTTTTCCAGTAAAAGTTCCAATTTCGTTTGTGCGTGTAATGGCATTAAGCTCGTCGATAATCCAAGACATAATTTGTCCATTTGTATTAACATCTGGAGCAGGAATATCAAATTTCTCACCAAATGCCCCATGCATTGCTTTAACGAAGCCACGAGATAAATTTTCTAATTCACGATTGGATAATTCTTTTGGATTAACTGTAATCCCACCTTTTCCACCACCGTATGGAATTCCAGCAACTGCGCATTTTAAAGACATCCAAGCAGAAAGAGCTTTAACTTCTTCGGAATCAACATCTTGATGAAAACGAAGTCCCCCTTTTGTAGGTCCTAAGGCAGAATTATGTTGTGAACGATAGCCTTTAAATACTTTTTTTGTACCATCATCCATTTGAACTGGAAATGTTACTTCATAAAAGCGATTTACCTCACTTAACAAGCCATAAACGGCATCTTTTTCATCAATTTTCATTTCATCCATTGCAGTTCTTAACTGCTGACGATACATTTCAAATTCACTCATAAACGTTTCTCCTCATTTAAATAATTTTCTTTCTGTGTGTCATTATAACCTTTCTTGTATACATTACACAATATTTTTTTATGTTTTTTTGAAAGGGGATTTCAGTACACAATCATCAGATTTTTACTACTTTTCTATCTCTTTACATTTTTTAGTTCTACATTTAATTCCTTTTTGTAAAATTAATTCTTATTAAATCAACCACTATTAAATAAAAAAGCAGTTTCAATTAAGAAACTGCTTTTAAAGATAAATCTAAGTTACATCATTGGCATTCCGCCGCCCATACCACCTGGCATAGCAGGCATATCTTCACTTGGAAGATCCGCCACAGCAACTTCGGTTGTTAAAAACATTGCCGAAACACTTGCCGCATTTTGAATTGCAGAACGCGTTACTTTTGTAGGATCAATGATTCCTGCTTTAAACATATTCACAAATTCACCTTTAGCAGCATCGTAACCGATCCCAACTTCTTTGCCCTTCATTTCAGAAACAATGACTGATCCTTCTAAACCTGCATTTTCAGCAATTTGACGCATTGGTTCTTCGATAGCACGTCGAATAATGTAAGCACCTGTTTTTTCGTCACCTTCTAATGTTTCAATTAAGGTTTCAACGGCTGCAATCGCATTAATATAAGCAGTACCACCACCAGAGACAACCCCTTCTTCAACGGCTGCTCTTGTTGCATTAAGTGCGTCTTCAATACGATATTTTCTTTCTTTTAGTTCTGTTTCAGTTGCAGCACCAACTTGAATTACCGCAACGCCACCTGCTAATTTAGCTAAACGTTCCTGTAATTTTTCTCGATCATAATCAGAAGAAGTTTCTGGAATTTGAGCTTTAATCTGACGAATTCTTTCATCAATAGCTTCCTTATTTCCCTCACCTTCAACGATAATTGTATTTTCTTTATCTACTTTAATTTGGCGTGCTTTACCAAGCTGTTCTAATGTTACAGATTTTAATTCCAATCCTAATTCATCAGAAATAACTTCCCCACCGGTTAAAGTTGCGATATCAGCTAGCATTGCTTTTCTTCGATCTCCAAAACCTGGAGCTTTTACAGCGATGCAATTAAAGGTTCCACGTAATTTGTTTACGACTAAAGTAGCTAACGCTTCTCCTTCAACATCTTCAGCAATAATTAATAGTTTCCCTCCGGTTTGAACAATTTGCTCTAAAATTGGAAGAATTTCTTGGATATTTGATATCTTTTTATCAGTAATCAAAATGTATGCATTATCAAGTTCAGCAACCATTTTTTCAGTATCTGTAACCATGTAAGCTGATAAATAACCTCTATCAAATTGCATCCCTTCAGTAAATTCTAATTCGGTTCCCATGCCTTTACCTTCTTCAACAGTGATAACGCCATCATCCCCTACTTTATCCATTGCTTCAGAAATTAATTCTCCAATTTCAGCATCTGCCGCTGAAATTGAAGCAACTTGAGCCTTTGCTTCTTTGCTTTCCACTGGCTTGCTGTTATTTTTTAATTCTTCAACAACAACATTAACTGCTTTTTCAATTCCTTTTTTTAGAACCATTGGATTTGCTCCAGCAACAACATTTCGGTTTCCTTCTCTTACAATTGCCTGAGCTAAAAGTGTCGCTGTTGTAGTCCCATCACCAGCAACGTCGTTTGTTTTTGTAGCAACCTCTTTAACCAGCTGTGCTCCCATGTTTTCAAAAGCATCTTCTAGTTCAATTTCTTTTGCGATGGTTACACCATCATTGGTAATGGTTGGTGATCCGTATGATTTACTTAAAATGACATTTCTTCCTTTTGGACCCAATGTTACTTTTACTGTATCTGCTAATTTATCAACACCAGCGATTAATGCTTCTCTGGCTTCTGCACGAAATTTAATCTCTTTTGCCATGTTATTTTATCCTCCTAATTTCTTTAATTATTCTACTATTGCTAAAATATCAGACTGACGAAGAATTAAATATTCTTCTTCTCCAATCTTAACTTCACTACCTGAGTATTTAGAGTAAATAACTTCATCATCCACTTTAACATCTAAAGGTACTTTCTTGCCATCTACAACTTCGCCTGTACCTACCGCAATTACAATTCCTTGTTGTGGTTTTTCCTGGGCTGAACCAGGTAAAACAATCCCACCAACAGTTGTTACTTCTTCTTCTTTTACTTTAATAACTACTTTGTCACCTAATGGTCTTAAACTCATTTTTTCCTCCATTTGATTATCTTGGGTAATTTTTACCTTTTATTTTTAGTTATTAGCACTCATTCATCTTGAGTGCTAATAGTATTTTAAGTGATTCAACCCCTGATTGCAAGGATTTTTTTTACTTTTTTAAGTTATTATTTTTTTTTAAGTTTGTTTTAAATAATAAAGAGTGGAGTCATCTATTTATATAAATGTCTTCACTCTTTTTGTTTCCTCATACTTTTCATCTTAAAAGGATTCTTTTCGTGTCCCTATTTTTAGCCCTGGCATCCCATTTAGATATAAATCACTTACTTCTCCATTAATGAAATTATAATATGCCATTGAACCAATCATGGCTGCATTATCAGTACATAATATTGGTTTTGGATAATAAATTTCAATACCAGATATTTTTCCAGCTTCTTCCATTTTTTTTCTCAAAAGGCGATTACAAGAAACCCCTCCAGCTAAACAAACTTTTTTTTGATTCATATTTTTAGCACACTTTATTGTTTTTTCCACAAGGACTTCAACAACAGCCATTTGAAACGAAGCGGCTACATCATAGACATTAATTTTTTCTTCCTTCATTTTTTTTCCATTAATATAATTTAATACCGCTGATTTCAAGCCACTGAAACTAAAATTATACTCATTTTTATCCAAAAAAACTCTCGGAAATGGTATGGAAAAAGGGTCTCCTTTTTTTGCTGCATTATCAATAGCAGGTCCTCCAGGATAGCCTAATCCAAGGACTCTCGCCACTTTATCAAAAGCTTCTCCAGCGGCATCGTCTAATGTTTTACCTACTACTTCAAATGTTTGATAGTCTTTAACATTAACTAAATGACTATGCCCACCTGAAACTACCAAGGTAAGAAATGGTGGTTCTAGTTCTGGAAATTCTAAGAAATTAGAAGCAATGTGCCCCTCTATGTGATGTACCCCAACTAAAGGAATTTTTAAAGTATAGGCTAAAGCCTTGGCGGTTGAAATACCAATTAACAACGCCCCAACTAAACCAGGGCCATAGGTAACACCTATGGCGTCAATTTCTGATAATGTTAATCCCGATTCTTCTAGTGCGTTCTCAATAATGTAAGGTAATTTCATCACATGATTTCGTGAGGCGATTTCTGGAACCACTCCGCCATATTTTTGATGAATTTCGATCTGGGAATAAATACAGTTAGCCAAAATTTTTCTGCCATTCTCAACAATGGCTACCGATGTTTCGTCGCAAGACGTCTCAATGCTTAATATTTTCATTAATTACCTCTGTTTTAGTAAAGTTTCTTTCTTAATATATTCGTTTTCCCTTTTAAGTAAATTCCTGTCGATAAACATACCAAGAGCAGTGGTACGATTGTATAAATGATGATACGATTAATGAGACTTAGAAAAAAGGGCTCTGGTACAATCCAAATTAAGAGATCTGTATCGGGATTCATAATCCATAGATTATTAGAAAAAGCTATCTGGTGGAATAATGTAAAGGCACCGTTAAAGTCAAGAAGAAAATATCCCCCAATAATTCCTAAAATACCTAAAAATATCAGACTTCCCCAAAAGAATGATCTCAAAAGAATCATTCTTTCTTTTTTAAATAAATATATAAAAATGCCCAAGGAAATTAAACCAGCGATGTTTCGAAATAATAGTGCGATATCTAATAAATTTCTTACATCTTCCATATGTACAATTTCTTGTTCATTAAAAATGGAAACCCTCTCACTCGAATTTAATAAACGGGCTTGTATATCAAAATCTTCTTTATTCCCTCGTAAAAAAGCATATATCTCATCAATAACGGTCTCAATATCTTCTTCATTAATTTTGGTATTTTCGACCACGTGATTGGACTCAATTTGCTTCATAAAAAAAACTTTATCAAAAGATGCAACTTCAATGGCGGTGACTAGGATAATTAATGGAAAAAAAACACCTAAAAGAATTCCGAGAAACACCTTGACTCTACTAGATTTCATCTTATCCAAGTTCATACCTCCACATAATGATGCCGTTAATGTCATTATTATAATATTTTTCCCGAATTCCAGCTCTAATAAAACCGTTTTTTTCATACAGAGCTAACCCAGAGGTATTGTCTTCACGGACTTCTAAAGTCATTTTAGTACACCCTCTCTTTATAGCAAGGACAAACAATTCCTCTAATATCTTTTGACCAATTCCTTTTTTTCTGTATTCTTTTAAAACAGCGATATTAGTTATCTGAGCTTCATCGACTACCGACCAAAATCCTCCAAAACCTATAATTTTATTTTCATCAACAGCAACAATATAGTTTGCAATGGGATTGTTAGACTCTGCCGCATAAGACGCCTCAGTCCAATGGTGATCAAAGCAACACCGATCTACTTCATAAATCCCTAAAATATCCTCTTCCTTAGACTCTCGAAATTCAATTCCCATTCTTTTTTTCCTCTGCATAGGATGGTCGTATATAGAGAGGCTCTAGTTCTTTATAGTCCATGTAATTCCCCTTAATTGCATTTTGCAAAGCAACTTGAGCAATCGAGGAAGCATGGTTCATACTTAAATGATTGGGGGCAATGATTCCCCTAGTAAGTTTCTCTAAAAGTATTCCTGAAAATTTTGTTAATCCATCACCTAAAAAATAAATTTCTTGGTTGGTTTCTTCAAGTCTCTCAATTAATTTTTCAAGTTTAAGAACAGAGTCTTCCATTTCAGTGACAAGACGTCCATTCTCAAAATAATAAATTCCCGTATACACTTCTTGTCGCTGTGCATCTAAAATTGGACAAATAAGGCCGCGAGTAGTTGCAAGATTCATTGCCAATCCTTCTAAAGTAGATACCCCAATTACAGGTTTATTAAGGGCTTGGGCAAACCCCTTAATTGTTGCCATTCCAATCCGTAACCCTGTAAAAGATCCAGGGCCTTGGGCTATTCCAAACATGTCAATATCTGTTATCGAAAAACCACTATCACATAACAAATGATCAATCGCTCCTAATAGTTTTTCAGAATGTTTTTTTTGATGATTAATGGTTATTTCTCCAACCAGTTTATCTTCATTAACAATTGCTACCGAGGCAACAATTGTGGATGTATCAATTGCTAAAATATTCATATTTTTTCCTTCTATTCTATTTGTACTCAAAAATTATATATTAAAGAAAGAAACCTGTCAAAATTTTACATCCGTAAACTTATCAAGGTCTCTATCACTGAACTCCAGTTTATTTTTTTGCTTTTTGAGCTATTTCTTTAAAGTCTTTTTCAATTTTTTTTAATTTATCCTCCGAAAAAAAATCATCTGGCAATAATTTTTGAGCCTTATCTAGTCTAATTCCCATCCGGATTGCCATTTCTAATAAATCATTTTTAAATGCGTCTTCATCAAAATATTTGTGCATCACTGCCATCGCTTCTGGGTTGTCAACAATCTCCCTAATTTTTGAGTGGATACTTATTCCATCCTCTTTATTTTGGGAAAGCCACCCTTTAAAAAATCCTTTTTTCTCTGCTTCTCCTCCAACAAGGAAATCTTCAAATGTAATTCCCTCTAGTGATTCTGATCCATTAACAAGTTCTAAGATCTTTTGGATACTCTCTTCCGTAAAAAGGCCTCTTGAAAATTCTATCAGTTTTCTTAGGGGAGACCCATGTAGTAAAGTCACAAAAAAATGATCATTCGGATCAATTTGATTCCCTGTAATCGCCTGCATCCCTTCGATGAGAATTTTTATAATAATTTTTCCTCTTGGAGACTTTTGAAAATCTTCAATGTAGGAATATTCAGAAAGTTCTTTCTTAATATCCGTTTTTAAAAATACAGTATAGGTAATCGGCAATTCTTTACTAGAACTACCAACATAAATCTCATGTCTCCCTTCTTCAACTTCCCATTTTTTCGTTGTAGGATTAAAATATTCAAAATCTTTTATAGATAGTTTAAAACGAACTTCACAATGTTCATTCTTAGGGATATCTACCTTTCTAAAGGCCTTTAATTCTTTTATCGGACGTATTATTCCAGTATCTTTTTTCCCTGTATAGACTTGAACAGTCTCTTTTCCATCAACTTTTCCAACATTGCTTATTTTGATCTTGATTTCGATAAAATTATCTTCATTAATCTCTTCTAAAGCTTTTTCAACTTTTTCATATTCAAATTTTGTATAGCTTAGACCAAAGCCAAAGGGATATCTCACTGGAATTTTTTTGTAATCATAATAACGATAACCTACAAAAATACTCTCTCCATAGATAACTTCATCCTGTATTCCAGGAAAATTAATATAGGAAGGCGTATCTTCTAAACGCATCGGAATCGTTTCTGCTAACTTTCCTGAAAAGTTTTCTTTTCCAAATAAAAGGCTTGCAATGGCTCCTCCACCAGCTTGCCCGCCAAGAAACATTTCAACAATGGCCTTTGGGTTACTTTCCCAAGACATGTCAACAACACCACCATTCGAAAGAATCACCACCGTATTTTGCTGAACTTTGCAGATTTTTTCAATTAATTTACATTGTTTTTGTGGTAAATCTAAATTCTCTCGGTCATAACCTTCAGATTCATAAGTTTCTGGTAGTCCTAAAAATAAAAGGGTTAAATCTGCTTCTTTACTTAGTTTAATTGCCTCTGATTCTAAGTTTACCTGCTCATTTTCTTCATGGTGAAAATAACCTTGATGTGGTAAAATTTCGATGTGTTCTTCCGCTAATCTTTTGATTGAATCAAAAGGTGTCTCTATTTTATATGGGTTGATTTTTGAGCTCCCACTCCCTTGAAATCTTGGATCGAAAGCCATGCTTCCAATAACCGCAATTTTTTTGTATTTCTTTTGTTGAATTGGCAATAATTCCCCTTCGTTTTTTAGAAGAACCATACTTTCAACCGCCACTTTTCTTGCTATTTTATTATTTTCTCGGACCTCAATAACCGATTTCTTTTTATTCTTCATGCGATTTTCTTTAGCTTTAAAAGAAAAATCAATCATTCTTTCTACAAGTGCATTTAATTGGGTTATTTTAAGATTACCTTCTTTAACACGGTCAAAGATCTTTTTGTTGTTAACCCCATTATTTCCTGGCATTTCCAAATCGAGTCCTGCTGAGACACCAAGCACTCGATCGTATACTGCACCCCAATCCGAAATAACAATCCCTTGATAACCCCACTCTTTTCTTAAAATATCCGTTAAGAAATATCTGTTTTGAGACAAAAACTCTCCGTTGATACTATTGTATGCACACATCACAGCCATGGGTTCGCTTTCCTTAATTGCTATCTCAAATGTTTTTAAATAAATCTCTCTCAAGGCACGTTCATCAATAACTTCATTGATGGTCATTCGATGTGTTTCTTGATTGTTCCCTAAGAAATGTTTGATTGTTGCACCAACATTTTCTTTTTTTGCCCCAAGAACATAGGCTTTACCAAGTTTTCCTGAAAGCACTGGATCTTCCGAGAAATATTCAAAGTTACGACCACACAATGGGGATCTCTTAATATTAATTCCTGGTCCTAAAATTAAGTCAATTCCTCCAGCAATAGCTTCATTTGCTATTGTTGATGCCATTTCTTCAATTAAATCTACATCCCAAGAACAAGCACTTAAAACTGCTGGGGGAAAACATGTTCCAGGTTTGGCTGATGGAATCCCTAATTTACCGTCTTCAATCTCAATTCTTAAACCATGTGGTCCATCTGACATCGTAACCGATTCTATTCCTAGTTTGGGAAAGCTTTCAGTTTTCCATGCTGTTTTTCCAGATGTGAGCATTGTCATTTCTTCAATGGTCATGTTTCTTCTGATTTTAGTCAATAAATCCTTCTCCATAAAGCACCTCTAAAAATCTATCCCTTCTTTATTTCTTAGCTTTTTTGCTCAATTCAATTGATTTTTTTGAACAAGCATCCACTGCAGAAATCACTGCATCTCTGAATCCTTTTTCCTCTAAAACTCTGACTGCCTCAATGGTTGTCCCACCTGGTGTACAGATTTGATCTTTTAATTTCCCTGGGTGTTCTCCAGATTCTAATACAAGTTTAGCTGCACCTAAAACCGCCTGGGCTGCTAAGCGATAAGCCTGATCTCTCGGAAATCCGTGAAGAACGCCGCCATCGGCCATCGCTTCTATAAGAAGCATCGTATAAGCAGGAGCAGAGCTTGCTATCCCTGGTACTACTTCCATAAGCTTTTCATTTATAATTTCTACTTTACCAAAGCTATTGTAAATATCCACAATATCTTTGATATCCTCTGGTGTCATTAATGTGTCTGGGCAAATGGTCGAATCCGACTCTCCCACAAAAGCTGGGGTACTCGGTTGGGTACGAACTACTTTTATTTCTTTACCTAAAACACCTTTAATATCTTCAAAATCAACACCAACTGCAATCGAAACAATAATCACCGTTGGCTTGATGTCTTCCTTAATTTCTTCCATTATTTTCCCATATAAGAGGGGCTTAACTGCTAAAACTAAATAATCCGAATCCTTTGCAACCTCACCATTGCTTCTTTTTACATTAACACCATATTTTTGTGCAAGCATCCCTCGTTGGGATTCCATAGGATCATAGCATAAAATATTTTCTGGAGTAAATAAATTTCCTTTCGTTAATCCGCCAATCATTGCCGTTGCCATATTTCCACCACCAATAAAGCCAATATTTTTTTTCATGATCTTCCCTACTTTCATATGATAATTATTATTTTAGACTTTAATGACAAAGAGTGCAAATTTTATATATAAAAAAAAACTTTTTTTAGTTTCTATAAAGAAATAAAAAAAGTTTAAATTGGTTATAACGATTGCTCCATTTCTAGATCTTTTGTCATCTTATTTCTGCTCTTTGAAATTGAAAAAATAAGTAAAGCAATCCAAATCAAACTAAATCCAATAAAATCAGTCATCTTAAAGACTTCTCCATAGATGAAAATTCCTAAAAACAACATAATGGTCGGGGTAATATACTGAAAAAATCCTAACAATGAAAACGGTATTTCTTGGACACCTTTTGCATATAAAAGTAATGGGATTGCCGTTACTACACCTGCTAAAATAGCTAGGGTTGCCACCCACGGATTCCCAAGTGCAATTACGCCTGTTCCGTTACTCTCCATATATAATATCACGCCCAATGCAAAGGGAGAAACAACCGCTGTTTCTATGATAAGAGATACCAAAGGGCTTGCATTGAGTTTCTTTTTAAAAACCCCATAAAGAGCAAAAGTGATCGCCAAAGTTAAAGCCACCATTGGAAATTTTCCCAGTTGAATTGTTATAAAGACAACCCCTGCAAAGGCAAGCCCCACCGAAATCCATTCCCATTGTGTTAGTTTCTCTTTAAAAAATAAAATACTAAATAAAACCACCACCAATGGGTTGATATAGTATCCTAAACTAGCATCAATGACATAATTGGCATTAACCGCCCAGATATAGGTATACCAGTTGAGGGACACCATCAAACCACAGAGAATACAATAGGGCAATCGTTTTTTATCCGTAATAATTGACTTGATTTCTTCCCATTGCTTAATAAAGCAAAGCATTATTAA
The DNA here is from genome assembly GCA_051649025.1 of Eubacteriaceae bacterium. GTDB lineage: Bacteria > Bacillota > Clostridia > Eubacteriales > Eubacteriaceae > Acetobacterium. Next base: position 12,435 of record JBOFGH010000024.1, on the reverse strand, counting down.
GCAAAAAATAAAGGACCAAAATACTCGGGAAGATAAGATGTAAAGTGGTGTTACTTCATGGAGTGCTTTCCAATAAATCGGGAGGATTCCCCAAAGTACATATGCCATCATGGCACTAAAAATGCTTTTATTCACGGGATTCCTCCTTAACAATTTTAAAGTGTTATACAGGTTCATTACACTGCATATGTTTTATTTATCTTTTAAAATTCTGCAATATCTTTTCGATATTCCATCCCTTCAAAGTTAATTTTCTTAACCCCTTGGTATGCCTTTTCTCGTGCTTCTTCTCTGTTATTCCCAAGGGCTGTAACACAAAGAACGCGTCCACCATTTGTTAGGGTTTTATCCCCTTCTTTTTTTGTTCCCGCATGGAAAACTACGCAATTTTCAACTTCTGAGAGACCTGTAATCATTTTTCCTTTTTCATAATTTCCAGGATACCCTCCAGATGCAATCACGACACAAACTGCATTTTCTTTTCGCCATTTAATTTCACAGGCTTCTAATTTTTGATCAATCACAGCTTCCATAACCTCTAAAAGATCTGATTCCATTCGCATTAAAACACTTTGTGCCTCTGGATCTCCAAATCTTACATTAAATTCAAGTACTTTCGGCTCACCATTTTCAATCATTAGTCCAATAAAAAGAATTCCCTTAAATTCTAAGTTATCCTTTATAAAACCATCAATAATAGGTTTTAAAATCTTCTCTTTAATCTTCTGATTTAATAAATCATCTTCAAATAAAATATTAGGTGAATAAGTCCCCATCCCACCAGTGTTAAGACCTTCATCCCCATCATATGCCCGCTTATAGTCTTGGGCACTTTCCATTGGAACAATGGTTTTTCCATCAACAAAGCAAAGCATCGAAGCTTCTTGGCCAGTAAGAAATTCTTCTATTACAACTTTGTCTCCTGCCTCTCCAAATTCTTTATCTTCCATTATCATCTTAATTCCATGACGGGCTTCTTCTTCAGTTTCTGGAATTAAAACACCTTTTCCGGCTGCAAGTCCATCTGCCTTTATCACCATTGGATATCCATAAAGACCAAGATCTTTTAAAATATCTTCTTTTTTTATATATTCTTTATAGGCGGCGGTAGGTATTTGATGCTTAAATAGAAAAGCTTTTGTAAATGCCTTACTTCCCTCGAATTGAGCACATTTTTTATTAGGACCAAAAACTCTTAAACCCGCTTTTTCAAAAACATCTACCATTCCTAACACCAATGGAACCTCAGGGCCTACCACGGTTAAATCAATGTTATTCTCTTTGGCAAAAGCCAAGCATCCTTCTATATCTTCCACTTGAAGATTGACACATTGAGCAATTTCTGAAATTCCAGCATTTCCTGGTGCCGCAAATATTTTTTTTACTTTAGGGCTTTTGGCAAGTTTCCAAGCGAGAACGTGTTCTCTTCCACCTGAGCCAATAATAAGTACCTTCATTTATTTTCTCCCATACTTTTTATAAATTAATGTTTAAAATGGCGCATTCCTGTAAAGACCATGGCAATGCCTGCTTCATTACAAGCTTTTATTGAGTCCTCGTCTCTACCTGCACCTCCTGGTTGGATAATTGCAGTAATTCCAGCTTTTGCTGCTGCTTTTACGCAATCATCAAAGGGAAAAAAGGCATCCGAAGCCATCACTGAGCCTTTTACAGCATCGCCACCTTGCCTAATTGCATTTTCCAAGGCCCAAATACGGTTAACTTGTCCAGGGCCATTCCCAATTAAACATTTATCCTTTGTTAAGCTAATCCCATTTGATTTTGTATTTTTAACCGCTTTCCAAGCAAAAATAAGCTCTTCCATTTCTTGCTCTGTGGGTTGTCTTTTGGTAACCACTTTAAGATTGTCAACTAATTGAGTATCACGTTCTTGTACGAGAAGTCCTCCCAATACTTTTTTGATTTCATAGCCAGGAGGATTGTTTGTAATATCACTAAGCTCTAAAAGTCTCACATTTGGTTTTGCTTTAAAAACTTCCAAGGCTTCTTGTGAAAAACATGGTGCCACAATGACTTCAAGAAATGTTTGAATCATTTCTTCTGCGGCCAATTTATTTATTTCACGATTAGAAGCAATAATCCCTCCGAAAATTGAAACTGGGTCGCTTTCATAGGCTTTTTTATATGCAATTTCGATCTTTTCATGGCTAGCAATGCCACATGGGTTTGCATGCTTAACCGCTACGATGGTTGGTTCATCCCCATATTCTTTTAAGATTTCTAAGGCACCATTGGTATCATTAATATTATTATATGAAAGTTCTTTTCCTTGTCGCTGTTTTGCCAAAGGCAAAGACCCTTTCACAGGCATGATTTCTCCATAAAAACCAGCTTTTTGATGGGGGTTCTCTCCATAACGAAGATCTTGTATTTTTTCGAAGGTCATTGTAATTTTTTCTGCCAATGCCTCTTCTTTTAATTGTTTTCTTAAATAGTCTGCAATCATTGTATCGTAATTTGAGGTTGTTTCAAAAACCTTAAGGGCGAGAGAAAATCGTGTATCTTTCGAGGTGCTTCCTTGAGTTTTAAGTTCTGATAGAACTAATTCATAATCGCGGGGATCCACTACAACAGTAACATCATTAAAATTTTTAGCGGCTGAACGTAACATTGTTGGGCCCCCAATGTCTATATTTTCGATGGCTTCTTCAAAACTTACATCTGTTTTTAAAATGGTGTTTTTAAAAGGATATAAATTTATAACGAGCAAATCGATGGGTTTAATTTCCAAAGCTTCCATTTGTTTTTGATGTTCTATATTTTCACGCATTCCTAGAATGCCACCATGAATTTTAGGATGTAGGGTTTTAACACGTCCATCCAAACACTCTGGAAAACCGGTGACTTCTGAAACCCCTGTTGTTTTTAACCCAGCTTCACGCAAAACTTTTGCAGTCCCACCTGTTGACAAAATTTCCCAACCTAAATCAACTAAACTTTGTGCAAATTCTAAAATACCACTTTTATCGGAAACACTTAATAACGCTCTCATTTTTCCTCCTTGTTAAACTTTTCAATACCGTTAGTACATTAAGATTTTACTCTTCTATCTTAACCCGGCCACTTGTTACAATTAATTTGTTTTCACAAAATAATTGCACTGCTTTTGGTAACAAGATATGTTCAACTTCCAACACTTTCTTTTGTATGGCTTCAGGCGAATCATTGTCTCCAACCCTAACCACTTCCTGTAAAATAATAGGGCCACCATCTGGTATCTCATTAACAAAATGAACGGTTGCCCCTGTTACTTTAACCCCGGATTTCCACACCGCTCTATGAACATGTAATCCGTAAAAACCCTCACCACAAAAGGAAGGGATTAACGATGGATGGATATTAACGATTGCGTTTGGATAAGCCTCTACAAACTCAGAGGTTACAATTTTCATATATCCTGCTAAAACAACTAAGTCAACCTTGTGGCTTTTTAAAACCTCAATGAGTTTACGATTGTACTCTATATTATTAGCAAACATTTCTGGATTAATATAACAGCAATCAACTCCAGCTTTTTCACCACGTGTCAAACCATATGCATCTTTATTGTTTGAAATCACTACTTTGATTTCTCCATAAAGGTTATGGGTTTTATCAATTAAAGCTTGGAAATTACTTCCACCACCAGATAATAAAACGCCAATCTTTTTTAGAGACATAATTTAATTTTGTCCTCTCCTTTAATAATACTACCAAGAATCACCGGCTTTTCTCCCTTTTTAGTTAGTCCAGCCATAAATGCTTTTACTTGATCTGAAGGAAGCACAGCAACAATTCCAATCCCCATATTAAACGTCGAATACATTTCTTCACTCGAAATGTTTCCCACTTTTTGTATATATTCAAAAATCGGCAAGGGTTGAATCACGGTTGTGTCAACAAGTGCACATAAACCCTCTGGGATCATTCGAGGAATATTTTCATAAAAGCCACCACCCGTAATATGGCTTAAGCCTTTAACTTCGCAGGGTTTAATTAAATCCATTAACGCATCCACATAAATTCGTGTTGGAGTAAGGAGTGCTTCTCCCAGAGTCATTCCTAACTCTTTAACTTCTGTTTCTACCGTTAACGAGAGGTCTTTAAACAACACTTTACGAACTAAAGAAAACCCATTGCTATGAACCCCCGAGGAAGGAATTCCAATCAGTGTATCCCCTTCCGAAATTTTGTCCCCTGTAACGATCTCGTCTTTTTCAACAATCCCAACTGCGAAACCAGCAAGGTCGTATTCATCAACGCTATACATATCTGGCATTTCTGCGGTTTCACCCCCAATAAGTGCCATTTTTCCTTGAATACAGCCTTCACTAATTCCTTTAACAATGGTTGCAATCTTTTCTGGAAAATTCTTTCCACAAGCAATATAGTCTAAGAAAAACATGGGTGCTGCCCCTTGGCACAAAATATCATTCACACACATTGCAACACAATCAATCCCAATGGTTTCATGTCTATCCATCATAAACGCAATTTTTAGCTTTGTACCAACACCGTCAGTTCCAGAAACCAAAACCGGTTTTTTATAACCTTCTGGGAGCTCGTAAAGCCCTCCAAACCCGCCGAGATGAGAAAGAACCTGGGCATTAAATGTCTTTTGAACATCCTCTTTCATTAGTTTTACGGATTCATACCCCGCTTCAACGTCAACCCCTGCTAATTGATAGGCTTTTCCATTAATTTTATCCTTTGACATTATTTCCCCCTAATCAATTTTCTACACGTCGAAGCATCTCTTCATAAGCCTCTTCGATATTTCCAAGATTTCTTCTGAAGCGATCTTTATCCAGTTTTTCATTGGTTTTTACATCCCAGAATCGACAAGTATCTGGTGATATTTCATCTGCTAAAACAATTTCTCCACTTTGGGTTTTTCCAAACTCTATTTTAAAATCAACTAAATTAATTCCTCGTTCTAAGAAAAAGGCCTTTAAGAGATCATTTATCTTAAAAGTCATCTCTCTGATTACTTCAATCTCTTCAACTGTTGCTAAATCCATTGCTACCACATGATAATCGTTGATTAAAGGATCTCCATAGTCATCATTTTTATAGCAAAACTCAAAAATGGGGCTTTCTAATTTTAATCCTTCTTTAATACCGAGGCGTTTGCAAATTGATCCAGCCGCTGTATTTCTAATAATGACTTCTAACGGAAAAATAGTGACTGCTTTTACAAGTTGTTCATTTTCTGATAAAAGTTCGATAAAGTGGGTTGGTATTCCATTTTTTTCAAGCATGGAAAAAATAACCGCCGTCATTTTATTATTAATAATCCCTTTCCCACCAATTGACCCCTTAACTTCACCGTTAAAAGCTGTCGCGTCATCTTTGTATTCAATGATGAATTCCTCTGGATTTTCTGTTTTAAAAACTTTTTTAGCTTTACCTTCATAGAGTTGATTTAACTTTTCCATTTTAATCTCCTTCTTAATTTCCCTATTATAATATTTCTTGAATTTTCTTATTTTTTTCTAACACTTCGTCGTTCATTTGAATTTTAAATGCCTTCATTTTTTCTCGAACCTGTGGATATTTAATAGATAACATCTGTGCTGCTAAAATCCCTGCATTTTCTGCGCCATTAACTGCAACCGTTGCTACTGGAACCCCAGAGGGCATCTGTACAATTGATAGAAGAGAATCCAGCCCTCCTTGAAAAGAAGTTTGAATTGGAATTCCAATCACTGGCAAAGTTGTAATTCCAGCGATTACTCCTGGTAAATGTGCGGCTTTTCCAGCAGCTGCTATAATTAATTCAATCCCTCTTTCTTCAGCTGTATTTGCATACTCAAAGATTCTCTGTGGATTACGATGGGCAGAGATTACTTGAACCTCGTATTCCACATCAAATTTATTAAGTGCACCAAGGCACTTTTTAACTACTTCAAAATCTGAATCACTTCCCATAACCACTGCAACTTTTGGTGTTTCCAACATTCGATTACTCCTTCTTTAAATAAAATATTCCACACCAGATTTAAAAATCTGCTGATCCATGCGTCCTGCAATATTTTTGTACAAGCCTTTTCCAATCCGTTCAGAATGTCCCATTTTTCCAAAGACTCTCCCGTTAGGGCTTGTAATTCCCTCAATTCCTAAAACAGAACCATTAGGGTTGAAATTGCCATCCAAGGTCGCTTCTCCTTCATCATTCACGTATTGAGTTGCAATTTGTCCATTGGCGATTAGCCTTTCCAATACATCTTCCGACCCTACAAATCGACCTTCGCCATGGGACATCGGAATTCGGTATATTTCCCCTACTTCCGTATTTGCAAGCCAAGGGGATAAAGTTGAAGCAATTCGTGTCATCGGAATGGTTGAAACATGACGTCCAATGGCATTAAATGTTAAGGTTGGCATCTCTTCCGTTATTTCGCAAATTTCTCCATTGGGTAATAAACCGAGTTTAATAAGTGCCTGAAAGCCATTGCAAATTCCTAAGACCAACCCATCACGATTATTTAGCAATTCCATAACAGCCTCAGTCATTTTAGGATTTCTAAAAACAGAAGCAATGAATTTACCTGAGCCATCTGGTTGATCTCCTGCACTAAAACCTCCAGGTATCATAATCATTTGTGATGCTTCTATCTGTTTCACCATTTGTTCAATGGATTCATTAATATCTTTAGAATTTTTATTTCTAAAAATTGTGGTTACAGGTTTTCCCCCACTTTTTTCAAATGCTTTTACACTATCATATTCGCAATTTGTTCCTGGGAATACAGGGATAAAAATCTGTGGCTTTCCAAATTTACTTGTCGCTTTACAATGTGCTTTCCCACGGTAGCTGATTGTGGCTACTTTCCCTGAAACATCAACTTTTTCTGGATAGACCTCTCTCATCGGTTCTTGCCAAATCTCAATAAGATCCTTAACTGCTACTTTTTCTTTGTTGAATACCATCTCTTTGCGATCATTTGTTTTTCCAATTAAGATACCAAAATCTAGCTCATCAAAACTCTCAACTAAAATACTCCCAAAAAGAGGGGCGAAAATAGTTTCTTTCCTACATGCTTTATCAAATTCGAAACCAATTTCGTTTCCAAAAGACATTTTAGAAATAGCCTCTCCAATTCCTCCTAAGCCAATCACTTTTGCAGATAAAATCCTTCTTTTATTACCAAGATCATTGATTAAAGCGTACATTTCTTTAATCTTAACAAGATTTGGAATTTTCTCTTCGGTCATTGGTATTTCAAATAAATAAACAAAGGATTGTTCCGATTTTAGTTCCGAGGTGATAATACTATCTATTTTAGCAGTTGCCACAGCAAAAGAAATCAAGGTCGGAGGAACACTCAAGTTTTCGAAAGTCCCCGACATACTATCTTTTCCTCCAATTGCTGGGGTTCCCAATGCATTTTGCACTTGTAAAGCTCCAAGCAAAGCACTAAATGGTTTTCCCCATTTCATAGGATCTTTTCCTAGTCTTTCAAAATATTCTTGAAAACTTAGTTTCGTATTTCTAAAATCCCCACCAATAGCGACAATCTTTGAAAGTGAATCAATTACACTCAGTATCCCTCCAAGATAAGGACTTTTTTTTGCAACTTCAGGAATAAATCCATAGGTCATAAGACTACAGGTCGTGGTATCTCCTTGCATCATGGGAATCTTTGCCACCATACCATCCATTGGCGAAAGAGCACTTTTACCGCCATAAGGCATTGATACCGTTCCAGAACCAATGGTTGAGTCAAACATTTCTACTAAACCCTTTTGACTTGCAATATTAATATTGGTTAACATATTTTCTAAATTCTCTTTAAACCCTAATTCTTCTGAATATATTTCCGATTCAAAAAAGTTTTGGGTTGGTACCTCAATATCAACATATTGTGGAGCGCCATTGGTCTCAAGGAATTTACGTGAAAGGTTTAGAATCTCTTCATTTTTCCATTTCATGATTAATCGACCAGAATCCGTTACTTTTGCAACTTCAGTTACTTCTAAATTTTCTTTGTTTCCAAATTCAATAAATTTCTCAACATTTTCAGGAGCGACAACAACTGCCATTCGTTCTTGTGATTCTGAAATTGCCAATTCAGTGCCGTTAAGGCCCTCGTATTTTTTAGGAACTCTGTCAAGATCAATTTCTAAACTATCGGCTAATTCGCCAATAGCAACCGAAACCCCTCCAGCGCCAAAATCATTACAACGCTTAATCAATAAAGATAACGCTTTATTTCTAAATAAACGTTGAATTTTTCTTTCCTCAATTGGGTTCCCCTTTTGAACTTCTGCACCCGATTCAGTAATTGATTTATCTGTATGAGCTTTTGATGACCCCGTAGCTCCTCCACAACCATCGCGACCTGTTTTTCCTCCAACAAGCAAAATTCGATCCCCAGGCAAGGGTTTTTCTCTAACAACATTTTCCTTTGGAACCGCTGCAATAACTGCACCAACTTCCATTCTTTTCGCAAGAAATCCTGGATCGTAGATCTCTACCACTTGCCCTGTTGCTAATCCGATTTGATTTCCGTAAGAACTATAACCATGTGCCGCTTCTTTGGAAATTTTTCTTTGAGGTAATTTACCTGAAATAGTTTCTTCAATTGGTGTTCTTGGATCCCATGATCCCGTAACACGCATTGCCTGATATACATAACTTCTTCCAGACAGCGGATCTCTAATCGCTCCACCTAAACACGTCGCTGCACCTCCAAAGGGTTCAATTTCAGTCGGATGATTATGGGTTTCATTTTTAAACATCAATAACCATTCCTCATCCCTTCCATCATGATCAACGGTGATGTTATAGCTACAGGCATTTATTTCTTCAGATTCGTCTAAGTCAGTGACGACGCCTCTTTGTTTAAGGGCTTTGGTTCCAATAACAGCAATATCCATTAAGGTGACGGGTCGAGTTGTTTCTACTCCGTAAATTTCATCTCTCGTAGTCAAATACTCTTCATATGCTTTTTTGATTTCTTTGGATAATGTATCTTCTCCGCAAACCTCCACTTTTTTAATTTGTGTTAAAAAGGTCGTATGACGGCAATGATCTGACCAGTAAGTATCAATTACTTTTAGCTCACTCATTGTGGGATTTCTTTTTTCTTCATTTTTAAAATAATTCTGAACATGTTCCAAATCTTCTTTGGTCATAGAGAAACTTTCTTTTTCCCTAAAAGCTTCTAGAGCCTCTTCATTAAGTTCAATAAATTTCTCTATATAAGTAATTTTCCCAGGTTCTTTTATTTCTTCAGTCAATGTTTCTAATTTTTCAAGACTAACCTCTTCTGAATCAACAGGGTTAATCATATACCCTTTAATTTTTTTCAACTCATCCTCGGACAAGCTCCCACTTAACACAATAATTTTACCAATTTTAACAAGATGATGACTTCCTGTAATAATATGTATACACTGCATTGCCGAATCTGCATGCTGATCGTATTGACCTGGCAAATAAGAAATTCCAAATGCCATTTCATTCTTTTTAAGATCAAGTTCGTCTTCATGTACAATATCTACATTCGGTTCTGATAAAATTGACCTTTTAATTCTCTCAAAAACTTCTTTATCAAGGGTTTCCATATCATAACGGTATAGAACTTTTACATTTTCCAACCCATTAATGTTCAGTATTTTTCTAAATGCATCGCATAAGGACTTGGCCTCAACATCAAAACCACTTTTTTTCTCTACAAAAATTCGTTTGATCACAATTCCTCCACCTTTTTTTATTGATATTGTTATTTTACTATTTGCGAACTATTTTTTCAATAGTTATTAAAATGTTCGGATTATTTTCTCTGTATTTTTAACAATTAATGCGTTATAATGAAAAGAAAAACTTTAATGGCAGTCCGTTTATTGTCATAAAGAGTATGGAGGTAACATGAAAATTTTTCATTTGCATCATAGTGGCTTTTTAATTCAATTCGAAGACAAAACTTTAATTTTTGATTGTTGTACAGCAATTCCATCAATTTTTTTACGCAAAGGTATTCCACATTACTTTTTTGTAACCCACGGACATGGTGATCATTTTGACCTTAAGTCCATTAATATTGATAAAGAATTTCTACCAACTTACATTTACAGTGATGATATTTCCTCTTTTCCTTTGCCTTCCCATTACAGTATTGAACCCTATCAACGTATGTATTTAGGTGGCATGGACATTCGTACTTTTGGATCAACTGATCTGGGTGTTTCTTTTTATATCATCGTAAATGATCATCGGATTTTTCATGCAGGTGATTTGAACTGGTGGTATTGGGACCCAGCCTTAAAACCACAGATTGATCTGAGACAAGAGGAAATTGATTTTAAACGTGAAATCAGTCTTTTCTCGAATTTACCAATGGAATTTGTTTTCTTTCCCGTTGATCCCCGATTGGGTGATACTTTTTACAAAGCTGGGAAATATTTCATTGAAATTTTCCATCCCAAAGTATTCATACCCATGCATTTCCGAAATGATTTTTCGATTATTCAAAAGTTTAAAACCATTATCGGACCTACGGACACTATTATTCCAGACTTTCATTCCCGTAATATGGCTCCAGAAGGTTTAGAATTAGATGAATCTTGATCGCCTACTTGATCGCCTATTAAAAAAACATAAAAAAGACATTTTACCCAAAGGTAAAATGTCTTTTTGTTAAAATTTCTTATATGATTTTGCTTCAGTTAATACTTCAACAATTCTTTCAAAAGAAGCGCCTATGGAAGCTTCCACTGCACCAAAAATGGTGCCTTCTACAATCGGAGTATCAACAATTTTCATTTTTTCGTTATTAGGTGACATTTCGATTGCCATCTCAGAACTCATCACTGCACTTCCAAGGTCAACAACGATGACCACCCCATCTTCAGAATACACCGCTTCAATGCCAGCAAGAATTTTAGCAACATCTGTTCCTATCGATCCGTTTTCCATTCCACCAGCTGCAGCAATTTTTGCATCTGGAGCCATTTGCATTGCAAGCTCTTTTGCACCTTCTGCAATCTTTTGACTGTGTGAAACAATAACAATTCCTACCATGGCTATTTACCTGAACTCAAAGCCGCTTCTTTAGCAGCTTGGAATAAGTAAGCCATTGATGTAGCACCAGGATCTTGATGTCCAATACTTCTTTCTCCTAAATAGCTAGCTCTCCCTTTTGTTGCGATAATTGTTTTCGTGTATTCAACACCTTCCCATGCCGCTTTTTCTGCAGCCTCTAACGCAATTACAACAGAGTTTCCAGCTTCAATATTCTGTTTAAGAGCTTCTAGCCCAGGAATTAAGCTATCTAACATGGTTTTTTCACCTGCTTCAGCCTTACCACGGAATTTGATTCCGCCAAGGGCTTCATCGAATGCCATAATTATATCTTGTGCTGACAAAGTTTCTTTTCCCTTCATTGACATCCCAGCCTTCATAAAAGCGGTACCATAAAGAGGGCCTGAAGCACCACCAACCGTTGAAACTAAAGTCATTCCAACATTTTTTAAAATATCATCAAGATTCTTGTCCTCTAAAGTGGGTAGTTTTTCCTCTACCGCTTTAAATCCGCGGCTCATGTTGATTCCATGATCTCCGTCACCAATTGCTTGATCTAAATCTGTTAATTCTTGTCGATGTTCTATCATTTTATCCCCAAAAATTCGGATAAAATCTAGTACTTGATCCTTTGTTGCCATACTGATTCCTCGTTTCTATTCCTTTACTTGCCTAATTACATTTTAAATGCAATTGTATCTGCTTCAGCTAATAACAATTCTTTTGTTTCTTCATCAAGTTTTAATAAAGTAATGGATGCTCCTGCCATATCGATTGATGTCATGTAATCTCCAACAAAAGTTTTAAATACTTTAATTCCTTTTTCAGCTAAGATTTGTTGAACTCGACGATTAAGGATATAAAGTTCCATTGGAGGTGTTGCACCTGCGCCATTAACCATCACTGCAACTTCTTCCCCACTCACAAGATCCATGTCTTTTAAAATTCTCTCCATTAAATAGTCAACAATTTCATCCGCTGTTTGAAGAGCTTTTCTTTCTGTGCCTGGTTCACCATGGATTCCTATTCCAAGTTCCATTTCCGCATCGGTTAATTCAAATCCTGGTTTTCCAGCCGCTGGAACTGTACAAGGTTTTAATGCAACACCCATGGTACGAACATTTCCAATTACTTTTTCGGCAACCGCTTTAACTTCTTCTAAATCAGCGCCAGTTTCGGCTTTTGCACCTGCAATTTTATGAACAAAAATAGTTCCTGCAACCCCTCGACGACCCGTTGTATAAAGGCTGTCTTCAACTGCAACATCGTCATTTGTAACCACACTCGCAACTTGAATGCCTTCTGCTTCAGCAAGTTCGGCTGCCATCTCAAAATTCATAATGTCCCCAGTGTAATTTTTAATAACAAGTAAAACGCCTTTACCAGCATCAACTGCTTTTATTGCT
>JBOFGH010000023.1:0-26172 GCA_051649025.1 Eubacteriaceae bacterium | reverse complement strand
ATTGGGATTGTTGGAGATGGTCAATCGCAATATGAGATAAAAAGCTGTACCAATACCAAGACTATTTGGGGGGGGAACAATGTTGGGGGCATTGTAGGAAACCATGCAGGAGTGATTACAGGTGATACAGATGCAGGTGCAAAGACAAAAAATTCTGGAGAAATTGTAAATTTTGAGGGTCTCTTTCGTTTTACAGGAGGGATTGTTGGTAGAAATGGGGGAAAGATAGAAAATGCGACCAATACCGGCAATGTTTCAGGACAGAGTGACGTTGGGGGATTTGTAGGGTATGGCAATTCCTTTAGCAGGATCGATCTTAAAAACTGCGTTTTAGGAGATAATACGGGCTCTTCCTTAATAAAAATCGAGGGAGATTACAATAGTGTTGGGGGGATCATTGGAGAAAATGATGGCATCATTAATAACATCAATGGAGCGAACCTTTTTCCCTCAGAGGTTCAAGTCACAGGAGGGTACGATTCTGTCGGAGGCATTGCAGGGAGAAATGTAACCCTGGCAACGGGTGAAGGTGTTATTAGTGCGATGGGGTCACAGGACATAGAAAACATTAGCATTGAGACAGTAACAAAAAAAGTAAGTGTAAAAGGGCCAAGTCGTGTTGGCGGTATTGTGGGTTACAATGCAGGGGGAATAGTTAATTGTATTAGCAATGCAGGGAAAGTAGAAGCAATTTATTGGGAGCAAAAAGCTGACTATGGCGTTGGTGGTGTTGTTGGGGAAAACCAGTCTACTAAGGAGGCGTGGCAGACGGTTACATCAAATGGAAATATTGTTAAGTGCATTAATAAGACTGAAAATATAACAGGAAACATGAGTGTTGGTGGCATTGCAGGGATTTCAGGTTCTTCGCAGGTAGCAAGAACTTTGATTAAGGAATGTCAAAATGAGGCTAATCTTAATATACCAGGTGGTTTTTACGCCTTGGGAGGGATTGTAGGAACCAATACAGGGGATGTTCAAGATTCGAGGAATTTTGGAGGAATTACAGGCACAAACGCCACACAATCTGTTGGTGGAATTGTTGGATATAATTATAATGAGATTCCAGGGCCTACAATTACTGCAAAGATTACAGAAGCAGGTTTAATAAAAGGCTGTCAAAATTTGGGAAATGTAATTGCAAATAGCAATAATGCCGGTGGAATTGTTGGATATAATGAAGCAAATCCTAAGATCACAGCTCTAGACGGTACAACCAGCGCAACCCCTGCAGTTGTTTATTGTACCAACGGAGATATTTCAGGCGATCCTAGCAGTAATGGCAAAGTAACCAGTATCAAAGGGACGAACAACGTTGGAGGCATTGCAGGAACGAATAACGGCACCATTGGAGAATTTGTGGTATTAAACACCCAGGTTAATGGAAGAAGTAATGTTGGGGGTGCCGTTGGAAATGTTGGAAACGATAAGGCCATTGTACAGGAGGGTTATTTTGTTTCCAATAGCCAAACGTCCCCAGTGATTGGAACAGGGAGTTTTGTTGGTGGGATGGTAGGAAATTCATTTGCGATTACCCTAAAAGATTTATTATACATTGCCCAAGCACCAACAGTTAATGGATTGAGACCGATCTCAGGAAGCGATAATAATGTTAATGGGAGTGGAAATAACAATGACTACCTTTCGGGAGATGGATTTAACAAAGATGTAGTATCGGCCGATGGATCAAGCCCATTAAACACAACAGGCTTTAAGGAACTAAACGCAGCAAGCTGGGTAACCCGCAGTAATCGCACCCCCTGGAGAAACGGGACAATTGCTTACCCTTACCCTTCTCTTGTAGTGGTTGAATCAGGAATTCCAATAGGGAATGAACCACCAATGCCGATCCCTGAAAAATATCCAGTCACGAGTGACTGGCCACTACCACCCCTTACCCCAGCCCCTTTGGCAGCTCAACCCCCTCCTCTTGAGCCACAGCCCATGGAAGAAGAGCCCCCAGAGAACCTTGCCTCTGATAATCCTGGGGATGAAAAAATGAAAAATGACTTAATCCCAGAGCTCCCAGATCCTGAGGCCCCTGAGGCATTGAGTCGAGAACCAACCCAGGGAATTGAGGCCCCTGATGACCAGTAGAAAGGAGGGGAGGAATGAAAAAAATTAATGATTTTTTTAAGAAAACCCTAATCATTGAAGGACAGGCAATAAAAATATTGCCATTAAGTGTGGTTCTACTTGGGTTGTTGGTCGTGGGAACTTTAGCCCTCTTTAATCTGGATTTTATTGCAGAAAACCTTTTTAATGTGGGCGGGTTAAAGGTAGGACTTGAGGAGGAATTCGAGCCTCCAGTAAATTGGCAAGGAGAAAAAGTTCCCAAAGTGGTTACCCTTTTTAATAAAGGGGTCTCCGATGTTATTTTAAGGGTACGCTATACCGAAACCTGGGAAAGCGGGGGTGGATTGCTATCGAATACAGACAATGGAGTAGGAAACCCTGAGGTGGTGACAAAAAACTGGACTACTGGTACAGGGCTAACGGGTGCTGGTGTTCCTTGGATTCAAGATAACAGCACTAACGGTGATGGTTGGTACTACTATAAAAAAGTGTTAAAAGCACCTAAGCCAGGCGCATTACTACCTTCACAGGTCACCATTCTTGACAGCATACAGGCGAATCCGTTGGCAACAGGAGCAGTTAGGGAAGATCCACTTGGATCAGGGATATTTGTTTTCGAATCTCCTTATAACGGTGCTGGTTATAACCTAGCCTTCCATTATGAGTTTCTTTTAGTTAACGAAAAAGATGCACAAGGGTTTTGGGGAGTTAAAAATATGACTGTTAATGAAGGGGGAGATATTACCTGGAACTTTCCGGGAACCACACCCTAGCATGAAAAAACCCATGGATTTTTGGCATCAGGAGGTGACATGATAAAAGTAATAAAAAAATTAGTAGGATTTTTAAGTGGTCTTATTTACATTGCCGTGGTCTTGTTTTTGTTAGTCCTTTCCCCATTACTGATGGGATGGCATCCAGTGGTCGTATTATCACCTTCCATGGAGCCAACACTGCCTGTGGGAACGGTGACCTACTATGAAAAGGTAAAGGCTTTTGAAGACCTTAAACAAGGGGACATCATTACTTTTGGGAGTAATGGCGAGGAAGGAACCTTTATAACCCATCGTATTGTAAAGGTGGACAACGAAAGCAAGTCCTTTGTGACCAAAGGGGATGGGAATGGTTCCCCAGACCCTCAGCCGATTTCCATGGACATGGTCCAGGGAAAAATTGTTAATTTTAAAATTCCATGGATTGGTTTTACCATGATGTGGGTGAAAAATCCTTTGGTGATTGCCCTTTTAGTGGGGGTGATCCTCCTAAATGTTTTACTGGGGTCCATAAAAAAATAACCTCAGGACAGGATGGTCTTAAATTTACTATCCATTGCATTTGCAATTGAGATAAAGGTAATTGACATTGGAAAGCGAGGGAAAGACCTTGGTTTTTTGATGATCAAAAAAAATTAAAGGAGAGAAAAAATGGACAAGAAAAAAAGAAATGGTATTCTCGCCATTGGCGGACTGCTGGCATTGGTGCTAATTGTAGGCACACTGGCATTATTTAGCACCAGTTTTAAAGCGGATAACGTATTTACCGTAGGGGCACCTGGGGCGTATTTTGAAGAAACCTTCTTCAATCCCGATCCTAATCAAGTATTAAAAGGTGGTACCTTTGATAAATCAGGGAAGGTTGTGAATACTGGAGATGTGCCATTAGTGGCACGAGCGAAAATTGAGACAGCATGGTTTGAAGCCAATGGTACTACTCCTATAAATAATGAGTTTATTGCTGGTGAATACGCAGCAACCCTAAACTTTGGAACAACGGCTGGACCTGTTGCTACTGATGTCATAACAGGATTCCCATGGGAAAACACTGCTATCCAAGGAACTGGAAACTATTGGGTATATGATGAAAGTTCTACTATTGATGCTAACAATGGTTACTTCTACTACAATGGGATTATTGCCAAGGCTATTGACGCTAATAATCCAACAATTTCAAACCCATTGCTTGCTTCGGTAACCATTAATGACCAACTTGGTGTAACTGAGACTCCTGCCATTGTAAAGTATTTTCCAGCAGTAGAGAATATCATAGGTGTTCCAGGAAAAACCCTGTATAAAATGCTGGATGGAGCAACCATCTATTGGTATGAACCTACCCAAAATCTTTATTATGATTCTAGTTTTGTTCCACTTGATCCAAATGCTAAACCAACCGGTGCTACCTTTGCTTATGTGGAAACAGGGGAGATTGATAAACCAGATAATGGTGTTCCTTACAGATACACTGAAACCTCAGATTTGTTGTATCCACAATTCTCTGGTGCAAAACTCACGGTTACTATTTCTGGAGAAATTATGCAAGCGGATAAAGATGGCGTAACGGGTCAATGGCTAGGTATTCCAGCTTCTGTCTTAACCAGTTGGGGATGGTAAGTAACCCCTTAACCAAGGGATTGCCATCAACAGGGAAATGGTTTGCGTATCCCTGATTTAAACCTGATAGTTTAACCCCAAGAAAGGAGGACAGACATGGGTAAGAAAAGTCTTCTATTCATTTTTCTTTTACTGTTGATCTTTGGAAAGTCTTCAGTATTGGCAGAAGAAGAAAAAGAATTGTTTTTTAGTGAAATAGACGGTCATCTGGTTTATAATAATCATGGAGAGAAGAACCCGGTTCAGTTTATGTCGTTTTTAAAAATGGCCTCTGAGAAAACTTCCGAGGATTGTATTAATATTAGCAATAAAACAGACAAAGATTATAATCTTTACTTACAGGTCTTAACTCCTGATGGGATAGCTGGTGATTCAAAAATTTTTCTTGATAATCTTCATATGAAAATATTTTACAAGGGAGACGTTTTATACGAGGGATCGGCAGATGCCATTAGCCGAGAACGAGGAAGCGATCTTTCTAATATGGCTTTCATAGGAAAATATGTTTCAGGAGAAAGGGAAAAAATCGAAATCGAAATGACCTTGTCTCCTGAAATTAAAAAATTGTGGGGGATGGTAGAATCAGTATACGAGTACTATCCCATTATTGGTGGGTCTGGAACAGAAGATGATCCTTATATTTATGGAGAAGTTACTCCAAATAAACCTGTGGGGCCATATCGATTGGTTGCGTATACACCTGCCATGGAAGATGTGATCACCCAAACTTCTTTCTTATTTTATGGGGAATTGGATGAGAGTCCAAACCCGCCAAATCCACCAAATCCGCCAAACCCATCTGGGCCACCTCAACCCATACGTCCGTCCCCCAAAACAGGGGTTTTAAATGGCAATAATGGGTTGATCTTTTTAATAATTGTGTTAGGGATGGGATTGATTTTGTTAATTGGGAGGAAAAAAAGTCATGAAAATTAGGGCGTTTAGAGAAGCAGTTTCTATTTCACAGAAACAATTGGCAAAAATGTTAGGGATTAATCAAAGTGCAGTTAGTCAGTGGGAAATTGGTCAATCGTATCCATCAATTTTTAAATTACCAGCATTAGCTGAAATTTTTGATTGCACCATTGAGGAGTTGTACGAAGAACATGAGATTCAAGTGATCGAAGAGTTGATAAAGTACTAAATTAATAGAGTAAAGGAAACCCCCAATCGCCTTATAAAAAAGCGATTGGGGGTTCTTTTATCAGTGCTTATTAATTTTTGGAAGGGTATCAAACCCTTTTTGTAGGTCTTCATCGGTAGGAATGGTATCAGTCATATTTCCTGCATTAAAATTACTGTAAGCGGTCATGTCAAAGTACCCTGTACCAGTGAGTCCAAAAATTATGGTTTTCTTTTCGCCAGAGGCTTTACAAGCCAGAGCTTCATCCATGGCACAGCGAATCGCATGGGCGGATTCGGGTGCTGGCAGAATCCCTTCAATTCTTGCAAATTGGGTGGCGGCTTCAAAAACTTCATTTTGAGTATAAGATTTTCCTTTGATGTAGCCATCATGATAAAGCTTTGAAATTATGGGGCTCATGCCATGGTAACGAAGACCACCGGCATGGTTTGGAGAGGGAATAAAACCACTGCCAAGGGTATACATGCGAATGAGTGGCGTGGTTTTTCCGGTATCACCAAAATCAAGGGCATATTTTCCACGTGTTAGAGAAGGGCAAGAGGCGGGCTCAACGGCAATGAATTCAATATCGTTTTTTCCCTGAATTTTATCTGCCATAAATGGGGCAATCAATCCAAGGAGGTTGGAGCCTCCACCAGCACAACCGATGATAACATCGGGTTTAATCCCATATTTTTCGCAGGCGATTTGTGTTTCTAATCCAATAACCGATTGATGTAAGCCAACATGATTAAGAACACTACCAAGGACGTATTTACAGTTATCAGAGCCGACAGCTACTTCGATGGCTTCACTAATGGCACATCCTAAAGATCCTCCAGTTCCTGGGTTTTCTTCTAAAATTTTTCTTCCAGCATTGGTAGTGTTGGAAGGGGAAGGAATGACTTTAGCGCCATAAGTTTCCATGACAGCACGTCGGTGGGGTTTTTGTTCGGCAGATACTTTTACCATATAAACCGAAAGATCAAGGTTGTAGTAAGCACAAGCCATGGATAAAGCGGTTCCCCATTGTCCTGCACCAGTTTCGGTGGTAAGGGAAGTCAGCCCTTGCTCTTTTGCATAATAGGCTTGTGCTGCAGCAGAGTTAAGCTTATGGGAGCCAGAGGTATTAGTGCCTTCGTATTTATAATAAATTTCTGCGGGTGTTTCCAATAGTTTTTCTAAGCAGTAGGCTCTGACTAAAGGTGAAGGGCGAAACATTTTATAAAAATCTTGGATGGGTTGGGGAATTGGAATGAAGGCGTCTGTTACATTGAGTTCTTGGTCAACAAGAGCCTCGCAAAAAACGGGTAAAAGGTCTTCCTTTGTGCAATACTCGCCTGTTCCAGGATGGATAAAGGGTTCAGGAAGATCTTTCATTTTTGCTCGTAAATTAAACCAGTTTTTTGGCATCTCGTCTTCGGATAAATAAATTTTGTAGGGAATCTTGTTCATGGGGGTACTTCCTTTCTTTTTCTTAATTTTTTATAAAAAAACTCGTCCTAAACATAAAGTAAAGGACGAGAAAATAAACTCGTGGTGCCACCTTTTTTTGTAGACAATGGGTCTACCTCTGCAGAATACAATCATATTCTTCAACGCTTACGTGGTTGGATACGTCATGGAGTACTAGGAAAAATCCGTTGACCATGCCCTCGGCGGTCCATTTGATGGCTTGCGTTCTACTGGCTCTCAGCATTTCCAGTTCTCTGTAAGTGCACTTTCCACCGTTATCTCCGCGTCGACGGTTTTAATGGTTTTATTTAATTGTTTATGATTGTAATGTATGTTGAAAGGTTTGTCAAGGATTAATCTAAGATTAGCTTGACAAAAATTTATAAAAAAGATAGAATTAACATGTAACATTTTTGTAACGTTATCGTTATAAATGTCACAAATTATTAGAAAGGAGAGTTTATGGAAGAAAAACAAATAAGCCCTTCAAAGAGAAAACATTCAAAATTTAAAATTGGCATCATTGGTCTTATCACAATCTGTGTCATTGGTGTTTCAAGTTCTTTTGCTTTTGCAAAGGAGGTAAAAGTATTAGTCGATGGAACAGAGACCCATGTCCGTGGGAGTCTATTTCAGAATGTTGAAGAAGTATTATCGGCGAATGGTATTAAAGTTGGGGACGATTATACATTAAGCGTCGATGCCCAAAAGAAATTGGTTGAAGTAAACAATGTTGTTGTGAGCAAAAAATCAATGGGTAATATCATGGTTGATGGGGGAACCATTGCTTATAAAACTGAGGCTAAAACAATTGGAGAACTGCTTAAAGAAAATGGCATTACTCTGGAAGAATTGGATCGGGTTGAGCCTAGTAAGGGCACAGCTTTAGCGGATGTTTCTGAAGTCAAGGTTGTTCGTGTTAAAATTGAAGAAATTGGAAGCCAAAAGGAAATTCCTTTTGACAAAATCTCAATTGAAAATTCTGATTTAGAAGTTGGATCATCAGTGGTTTCTCAAGCAGGGGCTGTTGGCATTAACAGTGTTGTTGAGCGTATTATGGTTGAAAATGGCGTTGAAGTCAAACGTGAGGTCATTAAGGATGAGGTGGTGTCTGCACCAGTGAATGAAGTCACTGAAATTGGAACACTAATTCCAGTGGTTGAAGAACCACCCGTAGTGGTTCCACCGCCAGTGGTTGAAACACCTGAACCAGCGCCTGAACAGGCACCAGCACCAACACCTGAATCAACACCAGTGGTTGAAGAAGTTGTTGCAAACTCTAATTTTGTTCCAAATCCTGAGGGATCAGGGGTTGAACGTTGGAGAGGTCATGTAGCGCGTGCTTTATCAGAGCTTGGATTGGACACCTCAAATGATACCATCAATCGTGTTTTACGACAGATTGATTATGAATCAGGCGGAAATCCAAATGCAATTAATGATTGGGATAGTAATGCAAGAGCTGGAAATCCATCCCAAGGATTACTTCAGACAATTCCAACAACGTTTTTAGCTTATTGTCGTGGTGGAGATACCCTTTCGGATATTACGAATGGGTATGCAAACATTTATGCGGGTATTCACTATTGTGCAGACCGATATGGTAGAACTTTACCAGTTTGGCCAACCCGTGGTGGTTATTGATTCTTTTAAACTTAAAGTTAAAACCCCGAAATTCTATGAATTTCGGGGTTTCTTTTTACGACACTTGACAGTGGGGGGGCAATCATGTAGAATAATAGCGTTATTACTCGATTTAGGGGTATCGCCAAGCGGTAAGGCATTGGACTCTGACTCCATTATTCGCAGGTTCGAATCCTGCTACCTCTGCCAATTTTGAGATGAGACAGCCATTGTTTTGGCTGTTTTTTTGATGTTTTTTAACTTTTGGGGCAAAGGGCCTCTAAAATCGCAACACATTCATCATAATGCATGATGCGAGGGACTGGATAGGTTGGATTGCCTTCCTTGAGGATACGTTTTGCAAGAAAGGGGATGTCTTTAGCTTTAAGCTCTTTAATCACTAAAGGAATGTTCATTTGAGCATTCATGGATTTTATTTTGTCGATAAATAAATTTGCCAAGGTTTCTTCACTGTCCATGGCTTCCCCAAGATTTGAAAAGAACCCTAGCTGTGCTAGTTTTTTCTGGGCAGGTATTTTAGAAAACTCTAAAATATAGGGGAGAATAATGGCATTGGCTAAACCGTGGGGGACTCCGTAGTAGCCACCCATGGCATGGGCAAACGCATGAACATAACCAACGTAGGCTCTGGTAAAAGCAAGACCAGCATCAAAAGAGGCTTTGGCAAGAATAAGCCGTAATTCTTGATTTTCACCATTAATGGTACAGTCTTCCAGATGGTTTATGATGGATTGTGTGGCGCTTAAAGCTTTTTCTTTTACAAAGGCAGTATCATATTTTCCTATATAAGCTTCAATGGCGTGGGTTAAGGCATCCATTCCTGTGGTTGCGGTTAAGCTTGGAGGAAGCCCTAGGGTGAGTTCAGGATCGAGGACGGTTGCTAAAGGAACTAACTTTGGATCGTTAATGGCAAACTTTTCATGCTTTTTAGGATTGGTAATCACAGCACAAATGGTAGCTTCTGATCCTGTTCCTGAAGTGGTAGGAACAACGAAAAAGGGAGGGAGTTTTCGGGTGAGCTTAAAAAGCCCTCGCATTTTTTCGATGGTTTTATGATTGGTTACTTTGGCAGCAATCATCTTTCCGCAATCAATGGGAGAGCCACCGCCAAAGGCGACAACACCGTTGCAGTTTTCTTTAAGATAACAATCTAAGCCTTCTTCTACATTTTGAAAAGTAGGATTTGGTTGAACACGATCATAAATAATGCCTTCGATACATACAGACTTTAGAGCCTCTAAAAAGCCGTCAAGTAGCCCCATTTCTAGGAGTTGGGAATCAGTAACAATGAGTACTCTGGTAACACCCGTGAGTTTAATGAGCTCAGGAAAACGCTTTACCATTCCAAAACCTTCTAAGACAGGTGGAATAGGAAGCTTGAGAACTTTGGTTGCTGCTTTCATCACAAGGTGGGAGCTTCGATAAGGAATATTTTGTAACGGGTAAAGTATTTTTTTCATGAGAACCTCCTTGGAGCGTTTATGGTGGTTTAATTATAGCATTTTAGGATAAGAGTTTCATTAAAAATTGGAAATTTGTCAATGGATAAACTTAGGGATAAAGAGTAAAAAGAAATTAAAAAAGGATAAAAACAATGAAGGGTGTTGCGTTTGGTTTGAGGGTATTTTTGTTTTGGGTTTAAAAGAGGTTAAGTTACTTTTCAAATAAAAAAAACTATGCTATGATTAAAGCAATTAAATATTGGGGAGCTTACGAGGTAGGCTGAGAGGAGGTAATCAACTTCGACCCATAAACCTGATTTGGATAATGCCAACGTAGGAAAAAGACGACTTAAAGATAAAGTGGGAAATACGTTAAACGGTATTTCTTGCTTTTTTTATTTTATGAGATAAAGGAGAAAAAATGGAAAATAATTTTTTAGACCATGTGAAAAAAAATGGAGGGTTGGTGCATTGTATAACAAATTATGTAACTGTAAACGACTGTGCAAATATCATCCTTGGAAGTGGTGGTTCTCCCATTATGGCAGATGATGTGAGAGAAGTGGAAGAGATTACAAGTATTTGCAATGCTTTGGTTATTAATATTGGAACATTAAATGAGAGAACAGTGACTGCTATGATAAAAGCTGGAAAAAAAGCCAATACGATTGCCAATCCAATTATTCTGGATCCTGTTGGGGTAGGTGCTTCAAAATTACGAACAGAAACAGGGTTTCAACTTCTTGAAGAAATAAAATTTTCGGTGATTCGGGGAAATAGTTCGGAGATTAAGACGTTAGGAAAAGGAAGTGGTACAACCAAAGGGGTTGATGCCGATGTAAGTGATAGTATCGATCAAAAAAATATTGAAGAAGGCTTAGAGTTTGGAATGGCTTTAAGTAAAAAACTGGGAGCGGTGATTGCAATGACAGGTGAGATTGACCTTGTAATGGACGATTCCAAAGCCTACGTGATAAGAAATGGCCACGCCATGATGTCTAAAGTCACAGGGACAGGCTGTATGCTCTCTGCTCTTATAGGTGCATATTGTGGTGCAAATCCTGATGATTTACTTGATGCAACTGCAATGGCAGTGGCAACGATGGGGTTAGCAGGGGAAATTGCTTATAAAAAAATGGTGGAAAATAGTGGCGGAACAGGGTCTTTTAGAACTTATCTATTAGATGAGATTAGCACGATGACAACAGAAAAATTGAAGGAGGGTATAAAAATTGAAACTAAAACCCAATGATCTGAGACTTTATGGGGTAACGGATCGAAAATGGCTAGAAGAGGGAGACAACCTTGAAAAGGCAGTTGAATTGGCCATTGAAGGAGGGGCGACCTTTATTCAGTTGCGTGAAAAATCCTTAGACTTTGAGGAGTTTGTGGCCCTTGGCAAGAAGATTAAAAAAATAACAGATGGTTACAACATTCCCTTTGTGATTAATGATTCGGTGGAGGTTGCCCTTGCCTGTGATGCAGATGGTGTCCATGTGGGACAAAGTGATCTTACTGATGAAAACATTCGGGAGAAAATAGGCCCAAACAAGCTTTTGGGTTTTTCGGTTCAAACAGTGGAGCAGGGAATAAAGGCAGAAGCAATGGGAGGGGATTATCTTGGTGTTGGGGCAGTATTTTCGACTTCGACTAAATTGGATGCAGCCGATGTTTCCCATGAAACCTTAAAAGCCATTTGTGAGGCTGTTAATATTCCAGTGGTTGCCATTGGAGGGATCAACAAAGAGAATGTCTTAACACTTTCAGGAACTGGGGTTAATGGCATTGCGGTGGTTTCAGGGATTTTTGGAGAAAAAGAGATTAAAAAAGAAACTCAAAGGCTGAGAGAGCTATCGAATGCAATGGTTTCTTCAAACATGAAGAAAATATTAACCATTGCAGGCTCAGATCCGAGTGGTGGCGCAGGAATTCAGGCGGATTTAAAAACGATTCTAGCTCAAAAAATGTACGGAATGAGTGTTATTACAGCTCTTACGGCTCAAAACACCATGGGGGTATATGACGTTCTTGAAATAACACCAGCATTTGTAGGAAAACAACTGGATTGCGTTTTTCAGGATATTCTTCCTGATGCTGTAAAAATTGGCATGGTTTCTAACCCAGAAATTATTGAAGTCATTAGAGAAAAACTAGGAGAATACAAAGTTGAAAAACTTGTGATTGATCCAGTGATGGTGGCAACAAGTGGGGGAAAGCTCATTCAAAACCCTGGGATTCAGGCTTTAGTGGATTCTCTTTTTCCTTTAGGAACTTTGGTAACTCCCAATATACCCGAAGCCGAATGTCTTTCTGGAGTAAGGATTGAAACCCAAGAGGAAATGGAAGAAGCAGCTAAAATTATTTCTAAAATGACCCCAGGCGGGGTGTTAATAAAAGGGGGGCATTTTGGAGAAAATGTGGACGATCTACTTTATTATCAAGGAAAAACGAGATGGTTTAGGGGAAAAAAAATAAACAATCCCAATAGTCATGGCACAGGCTGCACCTTATCTTCCGCCATTGCTTGCTTTCTTGGAAGAGGTGAAACTTTGGAAAAAAGTATTGAGAAAGGAAAGGCTTATATCACTGCTGTTTTGGAGGATGGTCTGAACCTTGGACAAGGGAGCGGTCCCCTCAATCATGGTAAATTGCTATAATTATTTTGGAGTAAAATCCGGAACAGTAGTTTACTATTTTACCAAAGGGTGGTATGATTAAAAAATAATGAAAAATAAATCGGGAGGTAGAAAATGGGCGAAAAATCTGGAAATGCAAAGGTTACATCTGCTAAGCTATTAACGGCAGTAGAAGATATTATGATAGAAAAGTTTGAACTCCCAGAGAACCATATTGATATCGGGATTTTTACAACAAATTGTGATGAGGCAGGCTATGTAGCCTTAGACGAAGCTACAAAAAAATCGAATGTTACTGGAGATTTTGCAAGATCTACATATGGTGGCAAAGGCACGGCGAATGGCGGTGAGTTTTTTGGAGTGATTTCAGGCCCTTCCATTGATGATGTGGAAAGTGGTTTGCGATATATTATTGATTTTGTGAACACAAAAGCAGGGCTTTATAAGGCCAATGACGATGGGAGTGTCACTTATTTTTCCCAGTGTGTTTCTCGGATTGGTAGTTATTTTGCAAAACGCTTAAATTTGCCAGAAGGTTCCTCCATTGCTTATGTTTCAGCGCCACCTCTTGAAGGGATGGTTGGGGTTGATGAGGCACTCACCAGTGCAGATGTGGAAGTGGTTGAATTTTTTAGCCCACCAACCGTCTCTAATCGAAGTGGGGCGATTTTAACAGGAACACAGTCGGCTTGCGAAACCGCTTGTAAAGCATTTGCAAAAGCAGTCGAGGATTGTGTTGAAGATCCTTTAGGATTTTAATTATTTAACTTAGGGATCTGAATAAATAAAGAACTTGCTTTTCATGATGGAAAGTGAGTTCTTTTTAAATGTAGAAATACTATAAAAAGTTTTGTATTAGGAAGACAGAAATTAGGTTTGAAAGAAATACTCTGGGGTAGAAAATAAAGATAACTAAGAGTAGGAGGTAAGGACGGTAATGGATGGTTTAAATCAAAATTCTGAAATTCTTAGGGTTGAAGATTTACGAAAAATGGGAAAGGAAAAGCGAAAGACGGTTTCTTTTTCGGAGCAAGGAATTTTTTATTCTGTGGATCGAGATCCTGTTGAAATAATTGAAGCTCAAAATGTTAATCGTATTCAAAATCTTATTTCCCTTAGAAAAGAACGTATGTCGGTTTCCCCATTTGCTTTTTTCAGAGGATCAGCAATTCTAATGGCAAAGGATTTAGAAAACCAGGCGAAAACTGGATTTCAGCTTGTGATTTGTGGTGATGCCCATCTCAATAATTTTGGGTTTTATGCATCTCCTGAAAGACGTTTGGTTTTTGATCTCAATGATTTTGATGAGGCAGCTCCAGGCTCATGGGAATGGGATTTGAAACGTTTGGTGACGAGTGTAATTCTTTGTGGAGAAGAGATTGGTTTGAAAAAAAAGGAAGTCAAAGAGAGTGCATTAAAAGCTGCAATACTTTATCGGATTGGTTTAAGGTATATGTTAAATAAAGGCTCCTTAGAGCGATATTATACAATGCTTAGTGAAGAAGATATGCACAAGGTAATTTCAAAGAAATCAAAAAACTCATTTGAAAAAATGGTGAAAAAAGCAAAGAAAAGTGGATCAGAAGGGGTAATTGAGAAATTTACAACCTTAAATTCCATGGGAGAAAGGGTTTTTATAGAAAAACCTCCTGTATTAACCCATTTAAAACCAGAGATAAAGGCAAGGATTGCTGGTTATTATGAAGCTTATCTAAAAACGGTTCCACCAGACATTGCATTGTTTTTATCTCAGCACAGGTTAACGGATATTGCCCGTCGTGTTGTTGGTGTAGGAAGCGTAGGAACAAACTGCTATATTCTGGCCTTAACCTCTAACAATGGTAGCCATATCATTTTGCAAATGAAAGAAGCTTCTGAGTCGGTTATTTCCTTGGTCAATCATAATCAACGATTAGATTCAGATCCACTAATAAAAGAGTCTGGAGAGGGGTATCGTGTTGTTAAGTATCAGAAAATTTTACAAGCGGTTTCAGATCCTTTTCTTGGGCATTTAAAAACAGAGGATGGTAAGTATTTTTACCTTCGTCAGTTTCGAGATATGAAGGGGTCCTATGAAATGCATGATCTCACCTATGACGGATTCATCCAGTATGTTGGGGGCTGTGGCTATCTTTTAGCCCGTGGACATGCCCAAAGTCCTCAGTCAATTTTTGTTGATGGGTATATGGGTAGTTCGGATAAATTTGATGAAGCCATTGTTTCTTGGTGTTATTCTTACTCTCAGCAGGTTTACCAAGATTATGAAAAATTTATTAAGTAGCGAGATTCCAAGATTTTTTTAATGTTATAAAACAGAAAAAAATGGATGAGCGTTTTTTCAGACTTAAAAGAAGAAAACTATCTAATTTTAAATAGTTTCTAACTTTCAAGTCTGAAACTATTGACGAAAAATCCCGAATCGTTATATTAGGATGGAGCAGTAAAACTAATCGATTTTTCTTTTAGAAGAACAGTAATTAAAAAACAACATCGATTGTAAAAGATAAACCGCCACTTCATTTGATTTGAGTGGCGGTTTTCTTAAGTGCTTATGGGTTAGGGCATAGCTTATCTGAAATCTGTAGGAATTTTATGAGATGATGGCCATCAATTTTCTCTGAAAAATGGAAACCTGATTTTTTATTTCAGAAATATCAGGGTTTGTATTTTGAATATCCACGAGAAGGGCTTCAAAGGTTTCAATCAGAAGAGCATTTATTTTTTGGTATTGCAATTTTATTTTTGGGTTTCCTAAATGGCTAAGATGCCAAGTATCTTTCATATGAAGAAAAATGAATTGGGTTATTTCATTCATGGCTTCTGCCATCGCCCCAACATTTTTATTGAGGTAAGGGGTATGGCCTTCGTAGGTAGAGTGTAATGAAAGCTCGAGACGTCCTTCTTTGATTAAGGATTGATAAGAAGGGGAGCCTTGCAAAATAATCATGTGGTGGTACAAAACATTAACACTGACTTCTAGCTGATCTAAAAGATCGTTTCTTTTTAAGAATTCGAAATTAATAACCAGATCCTCAGGTTGAGAATGGGGTTCAAACATAATAAATCCAATGCTAGGTTCAATGCTGTATTTTCTTAGAATTTTTAAGGCTTTTTCATTATCGGCAACGGTGGTTAGTTTATTGAGGCGTTTTAGGGTTTTATTACTTCCACTTTCAAAGCCAACAAGGATATCACAAAGACCGGCATCCTTTAAGGCGGCAATGGAAGTTTCGTCAATGTCATTGACTCTGGCCTCAATACCAAAGCGAATGTTTCGAGATTTTAATAATGCTGCAAGCTTTAATACACGGGCTTTTCCTAGGGATCCTGGCCCAAAGAAATTGGGATCAACAAAATAAAAATAACGAATATCTGTTTTTTTTATGATTTCATCAATTTCTTCAATAATGTTTTCAGGTTTTCTTCCCCGCCATTTTCTTTTACTTTCACCGTAATAGGGGTTGATATAACAAAAGGTGCAACCGCCGTAGCATCCACGACTTCCGGAAATATTAACTTCACCATAGGAAAAGGATGAAGGAGGGCGAACTGGGAAGGGGAGAGCATCTAGATCTATTAGGACTTCGCCTTTGGTTGCAACAATCTTCTGGCCTTTACGAACAGCTGTTCCTTTAAGTTGCTGGTTTTTATAATCTTTTGTTAAATTTAAAAAGGTCAATTCATTTTCTCCTAGCAAGCAGGAGTCAATGGCTGAGGTGCTTCTTAAAATTTCTTCGTAGGCAAAGCTTGGATAAAAGCCATAAACTGTTACATGTTTTATCTGGGCTGTTTTTTTAATTTTTTCAATCAATCGATAAAGCTCCTGGTTGTCTTGCCAATGATAAACCAAGTGGATTCCCAAAATATCCGGTTGATATAAAAGAATGTAGTTTTCAATTTCTGAGTAATTAAGTTTTTCAAGATAGGCGTCTAGAATTGCTGCTTTAATCTGGTGATGATTTAGAAGACCACAGATATAGCCAGTATTTAGGCTGGCAGATAAAGGAGCGTTGGCAATATCGTTGCATCGGTTAGCCTCAATCCTTCGGGGATGCTCAAGTAATAGGACTTTCATAGGGGGCCTCCTGCCACATTAGAATATTTTTCTTCATGTGATATATTTCAAGTTCGTATCTCAGGTTTTCAAAGGGGGAAGGATTATAGTAAACTGGGTAGAGCAAATCGGTTTTAGGGGTAATAACCCCAGATTCAAGGGCCAGAGATTCGACTTTTGTTCCTGGAAGAATCCGAATATTATTAAGTACAATGGTTCCAAGGGTTTTGGAAGCATGGTGTATTTCATAAATATTTTTAATCAGTTTTTTTCCTTCTTCAATACAAAGGGCATTATCCCCAGGGGTATTGACCAAAAAATGATAAACGGTTAAAACCCCAGTTTCGGATAACAATTTTGCTGTTTCTAGTATTTCGGATACTTTCAAATTTTTATCCATGCTGTCTAAGGCATTTTGACTTAATCCGTCAGGAGAAAGGGAAAAGCATTCGCAACCCGACTGAACATAGAGTTTAAGGTTTTCCTTTGTTAATAGATTTTCTCTAAAAAAACCACTCCACTTAATTTTAATTTTTCGCTTTAGAATTTCATGACAGATTGCGTCTAGATGATGAATGGGAGCATTTACAACCGAATCCGTAAAATGGATTCGGGTAACGCCGTAGGTTAGATGTAAAAATTCGATTTCCTTAACCACTTCGATTGGATTGCGACACCGCATGTGCTTTCCTTGTAGGAAGGGATAAGAACAGTAGGAACAGGAAAAAGAACAGCCCCGTTTACCTTCTACCCCAATACTTTCGACGTATTGATTGATTTCAAGATAGGGTCGAGGATCTAGAAGCTCTCGATTAGGAGCTTGATAATTTTCCATATTAAAGCTACCGGTGCTTGGTATGAGATGGACTTTGTTTTCATGACGGTAGCAAAGGCCAGGAAGCATTGGAGGGGAATCAAGATGGTTGAGGAGGGGAATAATAATGTTTTCTGCCTCTCCAACAACACCATAGTCGATTTCTGGGTATGTTTCCATAAGTCTTTTGGGGAAAAGGGAGAATCCGGTGCCACCAGCCAGAATTAAGGTTTTGGGACAATTTTTTTTAATGATATCCAAGGTAATGGCAAAGGGTGGGATCAGGGAGGCGTTTTTGTTTCCCAGTGGATCGATGTTTCGAAGTGAAACACCGATAAGATCTGGAGAAAAGTCTTTTAAAAGATGGATAAGCTCACCATAGGGATTTAATGACATGTTCATGTCAAATATTTTTAGGTTGTGGTTTGTTTCTCTTTTAATTTGGGAAGCAAGGACAACAATCCCAATGGGATAAACCCTTTCAATATCAATGCCTTCCATGGAAAGGGCTTGGATTAATAGAATTTTCAAAATTGACCTCCGTTATTTTGTTAGTCTAAAAGAAGAAGGCCGTAATATTTAATGTACTCGCCCTGTTCTTTTAAAGGTTTCATTATTTCACCGTTGTTCTTTACTGTTGCGAAAACATCGATACCAGAGCCTTCCATTGAGGGGCGACGATTTTTCGTGTTTGTACAGGGGGTGTTGGGGTCGCAAATGGCACAAATACTACAAGGGCCTGCCCAAAGAGAAAAAGCTTTGTAAAAACCAGATTTAAAAGCCAGATTTTCTGCTTTAAGGATTTTTTGTTGGAAATCCGTTGTGGAGGGCTCTCCCTTAAGTAAAAGAATTTTTGAATAGCCTTCAACGAGTTTTTGTGTGTTTTCAAGTTTTATGTGATTAGCACCACACTGTTTTTTATTAAAAGAAGAACAGCCATAGCTACATTTATGTTTAGCCATTTCTGAATAAACAATGGTATCTTTTGAAATTCTAAAGGTCTCTGCAAATCCAATGTTTAGTAAATGGGGAATGATTTGATCTAAGGGGGTAATGGCCAATATTTCTAGGGCTTTTTTAGTTTTGCCAGCAAAAATTAAAGCGGTGTCGGTTTCTAGGGGAACAACGGGGCTGAGGGTAAGACCTGTTTTTTTTAGTAATTCAATGACCCATTTGCCTGAAAAAACCTTGCCATTGTATGTGTTAATGAGCATGTTGAGATCTGAAAAGCCAGCTTTTATGGAAAAGTGTTCGGTAAAAAAATCATGGATCAAAATAATGCCCTCATCGGAAAGTAGGGATGCCGTCTTTATGAGAATCTCTTTTATTTCTAAATCTCCGTAAGCATGGATTATATTTGATAGAATGATTAAATCAAATTTTTCTGTAAGCTCCCAGTTGTTTTCTAAAATATTACAGGGATGGCATTGAATTCGGTGATCAAAACCAGCTTTTTGGACGTAGGTGGCGGTATAAGGAAGGATCTCAGGAATGTCTAACAAAACCCCAGAGCTATCAGGAAATTTTTCAAGAATAGCCAGAGTAAAAGCGCCTGAGCCAGCACCAACATCTAAAATTTTCCCATTAAATTTGGGTAGAAATTTTAAACATTCTTGTACCTTTTCTTGGGCGACATTATCCATAGCGGCTAAATAGTCAAAACGACGTTTTTTTAGAATTTCTTCTGGAAGATCATCGGATGGGAAATTAACTCGTCCTCCAACCTGAAGTCCTTCTTTTAATGTTTCCCAATCGGTTTTTAATTTTTTTCGCCAAAGAATGGAGCTGCCTTGATAAAGGAAGCTTGACTTTACAAGATATTTTAAGGATAGCTGGGAATTGTAGTAATGGTTGCCACAATTTCCCAGAAGTCCAAGGTCAACTAAAAGTTTTAAAAAACGAAGGATGGCATCAAGGTTGGATTGGGTTTTTAAGGATAATTCTTCTGGGGTAAGTCCGGATATGCCAGCACTATCTAGGATTTCAAAAATGTCCATTTCTAAAGCAGTAAAAAGGAGCTCTGAGTACCAATATCCTGTGGCAAGGTCTTCCAGGTATTGAAATCCATTGGTATGGGGATTATATGCCTTCATGTTGACTGGTAACCCCGGCATCTTCAAAGGTTAAGACCTCTTTCATAATTTTTGCGGAGCATTCCACGAGGTGCATGGCAACAGCAGCACCAGTGCCTTCGCCAAGTCTTAGATTTAAGTTGAGGAGAGGTGTTAACCCTAGTAATTCCAACATAAGAAGATGCCCCGGTTCCTGGGATTGATGGGAGGCAATCATATAATCTTGGGATGCTGGGGCAAGTCCTTTGGCAATGAGAGCTCCAGCGGTAGAGATAAATCCATCGATTAAAACAGGGACACCATGGAGAGCGGCACCTAAAATGACACCAGCAATGCCAGCGATTTCGAAGCCCCCAACTTTAGATAATAAATCGATGGGATCATTTTTATCTGGGTGATGTCGATTGATGGATTCATCGATTATTTTGATTTTATGGTTGAGGGCATTACTGCCAATACCAGAGCCTTTTCCAGCGACCGAGGACACGGGGAGCTCAGCCATTGTTGCAAGAATGGCGGTACTGGAGGTGGTATTGCCGATGCCCATATCCCCAGTGGCGAGGAGATTGATTTTTTTTTCTTCAATCATTTGGGAGGCAATGTTAATACCAGCTTCAATGCCTTTAATGGCTTCGGCTCTTGTCATGGCTGGCTCTTTGTGGAAATTTTTGGTGCCTTTTGCAATTTTACAATCGATAATGGAACCAGTAGCAACGAGGTCAGAAAAATCCCCAGCAACACCCATATCGACAACAGTAACCTCAGCCTTTGAGGCCTTGGCTAAAACGTTAATACCGGCACCGCCTCTGACAAAATTGCGAACCATCTGAGTGGTTACCTCTTGGGGAAAGGCAGAAACGCCTTCTGCCGCAATGCCATGGTCCCCAGCCATAGTAATCACCATTTTATGATTGACACTTGGGTAAATGGTTTCTTGAATCATCGCAAGTTGTCGAGCCAGGGTTAAAAGCTGCCCCAAACTCCAGGGAGGGATGGCCAGTCTTTCAATATGCTCGGCTGCTCTTTCCCCCCAAATCTTATTCCCAGGCTTTATCCCCTGGATTGTATTTTCTAAAGAATATTTTATTTTCATGGGAATGACTAAAGTAGCCCGAAATATTCGGCAGCAATATCGGTAGGGCATTTTGAATCATGGCAGACGGCGCAGCTTTCGGTTGTGTTTTCAGCTGCAAATCTGGGGGATAAATTGGCTTGATTAATGGCATTGGCAATTTGTGCATCGGTGTTTCTGGCAACGCGTGCTTTTGACATGGCCAAATCTCGGTTCCAGGCATTCCCACCACGTTTTAAAACATTGGCAGCGTTAGCGGCAATCCGTGTTGTTTCTACCCCAATACGAACATCCTCTTCGTTAGGAAGACCTAAGTGCTCTGCAGGGGTGAGATAGCATAAGAAATCTGCCCCATGAAGTCCTGCAAAGGCACCGCCGATGGCACCGGTAATATTGTCATAGCCTGGTGCAATATCGGTAGCTAAAAAACCTAAGATATAATAGGGAACATTGTAACATAAGCGTTTTTGCAAAAGCATGGTGGTGGGGATATGATTAAGGGGAACATGTCCTGGCCCTTCAATCATCACCTGAACACCAGCTGCTAGTGCTCTTTTTGTAAGTTCTCCTGCAACCATGAGACCACGTAATTGAGCTTGATCAAGTGAATCGGCATTTGACCCTGGGCGAATGGCATCACCAATACTAAGCACAGTATCTGTGGCTTTTAGTATTTCTAGAAGGCGGTCGAATTCTTCATAAAGGGGGTTTTCTTTATCGTTATGAAACATCCAACCTGTTAAAAAAGACCCTCCACGGCTGACAACATCAGTGACACGCCCGGTTTTTTTAAGGATTTTTAAAACATCCATATTTAATGCGGAGTGGATTGCCATAAAATCCATCCCTTCCTGAGCTTGCTTTTCAATGACGGAAAACAAATCATCGGAGGTCATATTAACCATCATTCCACGTTTTTCTACTGCTTCAACGCTGGCTTGATAAACGGGAACACAGCCAGCAGCAATATTAGAAATTTCAAGGCTTTGTTTTCTCATGGCATCAATATCAGTGCCTGTGCTTAAATCCATAAAGGCATTTGCTCCGGCATCTTCCATAATCCGAAGTTTTTTAGCTTCCATTGCTATGTCGTTTCGATCGCTTGAGGTTCCCATAAGTCCGTTAACTTTTATGTCTAACCCTCCGCCGATGCCACAAATTTTAGAGCGGCTGCGGTTTTTATTTTTAGGGATAACGATGCGTCCGAGTGAAACCCCTTCTCTAATAAATTCTGGGGTAACCCCTTCTTGTAAAGCTACCATTGCCATTTCTTCGGTAATGATGCCTCGTCGTGCTTTTAATATCTGAGTCATTTTCTTCCTCCTAGTTTTCTGCTCTTAAATACTTACCAACGATTTTCATGGCACAATAGTCGCCACACATACTACATTCCGAAGAGAAGTTAGTGCTTCTGGCTTTCCACATTTTTTCTGCAGTTTCCGAATCAATGGCTAATTCAATTTGACGTTTCCATTTTAATTCACGTCTGGCAACGGACATTGAAAGATCCCAAGCGAGAGCACCAGGGTGTTCTTTTGCAACATCCCCAGCATGGGCGGCAATTCGGCTAGCAATAACCCCTTGATAAACCTCTTCTTTTGTAGGCATTCCGATATGCTCGGCAGGGGTAACATAGCAAAGAAAGTCGGCGCCGTAATACGAGGCAATGGCACCACCAATGGCTGAGGTTATATGGTCAGAGCCAAGGCCAGAATCGGTGGGAAGGCACCCAAAAACAAAGTAAGGGGCATTACCACAAAGTTTTTTCTGGAGTTTAATGGTGGTTTCAATTTCATCTAAGGGAACGTGGCCTGGCCCTTTAACCATGACCTGAACCCCAGCTGCCCGGGCTTTTTTTACTAATCCCCCTAAAATTACCAATTCATGAACTTGGGGGCCGTCTAAAGAGTCGGCAATGCATCCAGGACGCATACCATCGGCAAAGCTTAAAACAACATCGTATTTTTTGCAAATTTCAAGGACTCTTTCGAATTGTGAAAAAAGTGGGTTTTCAACATGGTTGTAAAGCATCCAGCCAATAAGATGGGAGCCACCGTAGCTAACAAGGGGATCAATACGGTTTTCCTCTTTGGCTCTTTGAATCACATCTAAAGTGGTACCGCAATGAAGGGCTAAAAAGCTAACCCCAGCAGCGGCCTGTTCTTCCATGGTTTCAAAAAAATCTTCTGGCTTCATATCAAGGGCTGTTCCATATTTTTCATGGGCAACAGCTAAAGCCTGGTAAAGGGGAAGGGTACCCACAGGACGATCTGAGGTAGATAGAAGTTTTTCTCGCATTCCTCTAATATCCCCTTGGACAGATAAATCCATGATGGTGTCGGTTTTCGCCTTTACTGCTTGGGCTATTTTTTCCATTTCTCCTTCAATGGTATCGGTGGCTTTATACATCCCAATACTAGAAGAAACCTTGGTATAAAGGCATTTTCCGACGGCTACTGGTTGAATATTTTCTCGATGGCTTTTTAAAAGAACCATTTCTCCGGAAGCAATGCCTTTACAAATGAATTCTGGACTCACACCTTCCTTTTCCGCTACATAAACCATTTCCTCGGTAATTTCACCGGCCTTTGCTTTTTCTAAAATCGTCATCATTTCTCCTTTAAAAAATCGGTGGACATATTTTTACAATAAATTTGGATAAAAAAAAGTTCATAGCTAGATTATAGCTATGAACTTTACCTTCGTTCATCCAAGTACGACGCATAGGCAGGTCTCCTGACTTGGGCTTTATCGCATTTTCACACCTTCCCATATCAACAGTGGTAACGTGAAATACTTCTCCCTTACAGTGATGGGTTCGCTCAGGATTTTCACCTGATTCCCTATTCTCCTTTTTCAAGGCACCATATGTTCGTGATTATTGACTTAAGTTTATTATACACACAATTTAGTTGAATGCAAGTGAAAATTATGGATTTTATAAAATTTGATGAGATTTAAGATTCATTTGACAGGGTTTGATGATCAAAAAAACATTTCTACAAAACCAATCACTGCCTGGGTGGTTCGATCCTTTTCAATAATGTTTCGGGTTTTTAGAGGATTGGAGCTACGTCAATAGCATGGACACAAAAAGTCGAATGTTTATACCGCCTGAATGGCTTCGTCCTGAACTTGTTGAGGAGTTCGATATCCAAGTGCACTGTGAATCCTTTTACGGTTATACCAAGATTCTATATATTCAAAGATGGCTGACTGGGCATCTTTAAAGTCTTTGTATGTATGCAGATATATTTCTTCCTTCTTTAAAAGAGAATGAAAGGATTCGATGCAAGCATTATCATAAGGATTCCCTTTTCTACTAAAGGAATGTATGAATTTATGTTCTGTCATAAAGTCTTCAAATAATCGACTCGTATATTGAATTCCCAAATCGCTCTGTAGAATAATCCCCTCCGTGTCTTTTATATTAAGACATGCATTTTTTACAGCTTTCAAAGCAAGTTCTGCTGTAATATTCTTACCATAGGACCATCCTATAATCTTACGACTATGAAGATCCATAACCGAGGCTAGATACGTCCATCCTTCATTTAAAACATAGATATAGGTAATATCCGTAGCCCATTTTTCATTAATCGTTGTTGTAAAATCTCTATTTAGTCTATTTTTTTACCCTCGGCTACCTTCCCTTGATTAGCTTTGTATTTATACTTGCGCACAACGACAGAGCGTATTTCTAATGCTTGCATATGCCTTTGTACTCGCTTAATGCTACAAGGAGTTCCGGTATCATTAAGAGTTCTTGTGATCTTAACGGCTCCATATATTTTTTTATTACGAAGATAACATGTCATGACTTTCTCTTTAAATTCTTGATACTGTTTTTTCTTATTTGAAGGTTCATTGATCAAAGCTTTGTAATAAGTGCTTCTTGGGAATTTTAAGGCGCTACACATTTGTTTAACTGTATATCGTTTTAAATGATTCTGAATAAATGATACGTATTCCCTTAGTGTTCTTTTGCGAATATGGCGGTAGCTTTTTTTAATATTTCGTTCTCAATTTCTAATTCGCGCATCTTCTTTTGAAGCCCTTTATAGTCTTTCATAGAAATGCTTTCTGTATCAGAAACCTTCATTGGAGTTAATGTTTTAACCCAACCTAAAATCGTTGATTTTGCTACGCCATATTCATTTGATAACTGTGGGTATGAATAATTTCCGGTGTTATACAGATCCACAAGTTGTTGCTTGAATTCTTGTGTGTACTTTTTTTGATTCTTTGCCATGTTGAACTGCTCCTTTAATTTATAATATTGATTATAATGCGTTCAACTTTTTGTGTCCACTGTTATATACTAGCACCACCAATAGAATAATTTTACATGACCTTAAAATAACTGTCCAGTTTATTGTAGCCTATCCAATGCACTCTTTAAAATGCTCTACCTGGCGATGATGGATATCACCCAAAAATGGAATGGCCGTCCAAGGGAATGGTCAAAAATTTTGGAGAAGCTTCTCATTTATTTTGATGGAAGAATCAGCCTTACAGACGTCGAATAACCCTTGCTTCAATCAAAGGCTGCCAATGATCGCTATGACAGCCTTTGAAGAATATGCAAATATGGGTACATCTCTTAAACTTTTATGTTCATTACAAATTTTTAATTCTGTTTTTTACATTAATCTGGCTAACGAGTAAACACAAAATTATTTACAGTCTCTAAATTCTTCGGGTTTTATCAAATCGCTTTTTATTTTTTTTGAATCCTCGTATGCTTGATTATTCTCTTTTTGAGTCAACCATCTTAAATTCTCGACACAATTACACAGTTTATTTCCATCTTTATGATCAACTGTTTCTTTATTATCAGGATTTTCAATAAAAGCGTTGGCAACTAATCTATGTACCGATACATCTTTTTTTGAAAATCTAACTTTATAATACCCTTTTTTTACTTTTTGGCTTTTAGCTAGCCACTTTCCGTCATCTTCTTTCTTGTAACGAACTTCTCCCTTTTTATTAACTTGATAGTGTACCTTATAGTTTTTAATATCTTTCCATTCTTCAATATTTTTACTTTTCATAATCAGTTCCCTTCAAAAAATTCAGTTTATCTAAATACGAATATATTATAATATATCATTTTTTTGTAAAGACGTTTTTTTATCTCGATCTTGTTTTGCTTCTACTAGAGTAGGACTTTGCTGTTTGCGTGGTCAAGGATTTTTATAACACTCGGAGATGCGGACGCTTTCTTGGACTGATGATATCAATCTTAAACTACGTCTTGGATAGGCTACAATAAACTGGACAGTTATTTTAAGGTCATGTAAAATTATTCTATCAACCAAAAGGAGAATAACCATGACCGAGTTCAAACAAAAACGTGAGCGCCGTACTTATACGGATGAATTCAAGAATCAACTG
>JBOFGH010000022.1:0-49200 GCA_051649025.1 Eubacteriaceae bacterium | reverse complement strand
TTTTTCATGTGGTTCATTAAAAGTCCAATTTTTATTTCTACGTGCGTGAAAAATATGACAGGAACAGCAGGGCAAAAAAGAGTTCCAACAGATGTACTTAAGAACTACGTGGTACCTCTCCCCCCACTTGCAGAACAAAAACGTATCGTTGCAAAGATCGAAGAGCTGATGCCTTATGTGGATAAGTACGATTTAGCTTATTCAGCAGTAGAGGAGCTGAATAAAAAATTCCCAGAAGATATCAAAAAATCGATTTTACAATATGCCATCCAAGGCAAGCTGGTTGAGCAGCGAAAAGAAGAGGAAACGGCAGAAGAACTTTATATGCAGATTCAAGAAGAGAAGAAAAAGCTGATTGAAGAAGGCAAGATTAAAAAGACAAAGGCACTTCCCGAGATTACAGAGGATGAGATTCCTTTTGATATTCCAGAGAATTGGAGATGGGTTAGATTAGCGGATATTTTTGAAATTAATCCAAGAAATAATGTTAGCGATGAGTTAAGGGTATCGTTTATACCAATGACATTGATTGAAGATGGGTATACAAGTAAATTTACGTATGAAATAAGATCTTGGGGTGATGTCAAGAAAGGTTATACACATTTTCAAGATGAAGACATTGTTATAGCGAAGATTACACCGTGTTTTCAGAATTTGAAATCCGCATTAATGAAGAATCTTGAAAATGGTATTGGTGCTGGTACAACTGAATTACACGTACTAAGATCACATAGTAACATTTGCAGAGAATTTTTCATGTGGTTCATTAAAAGTCCAATTTTTATTTCTACGTGCGTGAAAAATATGACAGGAACAGCAGGGCAAAAAAGAGTTCCAACAGATGTACTTAAGAACTACGTGGTACCTCTTCCGCCACTTGCAGAACAAAAACGCATTGTAGCAAAGATCAAAGAACTGATGCCTTATACAAAGCAACTAGTGAAATAGTGTATCATCCTAGCCATGGGGTGATCTAATATCTTCAGCTTCTCAAAATGGTGACCGTGTAATGCTCTTGCGTTAAAAATTGCATAATCCGATATAGGGGATTCCCCCAAAAAAACATTAAATAAGCGTGAGTTTCCATATAAAATTGATCCATTAAAATAGGAGGTCGAATCATGTATTTATCAGTTATCGATGTAGAACCTTTAAATGATTATAAGTTACTCTTAACTTTTGAAAATGGTGAAAAGAGACGTCGATGAGGGTATTTTCAAGAATCAAAGAACGAGGAGAAATTCAGGACGGTACGTGTTCGTTTTGATCGTATCGAATGGTGCAATCAAGCGGATCTTGATCCAAAGTTTTTATTCGAAAAGAGCAAAGCTTGCTAGCAGTAATTGACAAAGCTATTTCCCAAAGATTCTAACGGTGCCGGTCAATTAACGTATTAATAATTGACTCTTCCACTGCGAGCTCCGCTGACGCTGCCCCCGAATTACTGAAAGTTTTCGTTGTCCGCCTTAGATTAGAATTGAATTTGCTTAATGCCAATAATGTCAGGAATCCTGACGAAATAGATTGTATTTCTTAGCGCAGTGCAGTATAATACTCATAAGAGGAGTGAGTACGATGAAAACTATTTTTGAAAGATTAAAAGGTTACCGAAAGGCATTAGGTCTTTCTCAAGATTATGTTGCAAAACAGATCGGGGTTTCTCGAACTACCATTACTGCAATAGAATGTGGAGAACGTAATGTTTTAGCCAATGAATTGGATATGTTTGCTCGGATTTATGGTGTAACGGTAGATGAAATCCTTCATGAAACCAAACCTGAAGATGTTGAAGTTAATCTGTTTGCCAGAGCTTTTTCAATGCTTTCCGACAATGACAAAAAAGAAATAATGAATCTGATTGATTTTAAAAGGAAGTTTAAGGAGTCGATGTTTTAGATGCCGAGACATTATGAATATGATAAAAATTTAGATTCTCCTCAGCAATTAGCTAAAAGAATCCTCGACAGGTTACAAAAAGTAAATGAGATAGCATTTCCGATTGATCCCTTCAAGTTATTGTCTATGAATGGTATTGTTTACCAATTTCGAGACTTCAAAAAACTTGAGGGGATTTATATTGCTCCGCTAAATCAAGATGATATCCCCATTGTTGGTATCAATTATAATCGTCCGATTCCGCGACAGCGTTTTACAGCTGCGCACGAATTGTGCCATCATATAAAAGATCGTTCGAATGAGGCTTGCCCGATTGGCGGACAAAAGGATAAGATCGAAAAGTTTGCCGATCAGTTCGCTTCAGAGCTGTTAATGCCAAGAAGCTATTTTGAGGCTGAGGTCCGAAAATATTTTATTGATGGAAAGGTGACATTTGATGATGCCTTGAAATTATCGGTGCACTTTGGTGTGAGTTTTGAGTCGTGTGTATTTACCTTAGCCTATCGCAACAAATGTATCGAAGGCAATATCCATGCTGACGAATTAAAAAAGAGAATTAGAAAGTATAAACCTCAAAATAAACTTGCTGAGTTGGGATTATTGTCATTTGATCCATGTTTGAGAGAACAAATTATCAATTCATATACTTACTTTTACAAGCACGATTTTGATTTAATTTGGAATATCTTTAAGAATGATTATATTTACAATGAAAGTAGGATTGAAGGTAGTCATCTTAATAAAGAATGTGTAGCAGAAATAATCACTGATTTGAGATTGCACAAACAAGAAAGTGAGTTCTGTAAATCAGAGTTACAGGATATTATTGAAACCGCTGGGCAATCAGATCTATATGATTATATTTTTGAAACCACTGATAAAATATCGACTTACTTAATACTAAAATTACACAGTATCCTTTACCGATATGCGCCACATCACGAGCTGGCCGGTTCATTCAGGGAAAATGATAATTTTGTTACAGAATCAAAATTTGAAACCTGTGATCACAAAGATATATTCAAAGAAATAACAAGTCTCAATGATGAAGTGCAAGAATTGATGAAAGAAAAAGATGAAATTTCGATTGCTATGTATATCGAAAGAACTGTGAAAATCCACCATAAACTCACAACCATTCATCCTTTTAATGATGGAAATGGGAGAATATCTAGGGTATTTCTCAATTGGTTGTTTAAAATCAAAGGTTTGCCCCCAGTTTATTTGAAATATAAAAGTAAAGAACGTTATTTAGATGCCCTTCAATGTGTGGACCTTAATACTGATTATGAACAACTCAAGGAAGTGTTTTTTGCAGAAATTATTAGTACGATGATACAGATTTATGATGGTAGAAGAATCTTTGAAGACTAATTAATTTTGGAATTGTCAATAACAGTTCAGTCGAAACCCGCAAGGAAAAATTTAGAAATCCTTCAATGATGAATACCAGCATGGGCTGAGAACAATCATAAGTACCTTAATCTACGATGCAGCTTGTTGTTGATTTCCATAAAAGAGTTCGCGGTAAGTTAGTGGTAGATACCCGCCATTTGTACTATAAATTCGCCGACGATTATAATAATAGTGCATATGATAATCTAAAAGTGGTCCACTTTCCAGGTAATTTTTACTTGAAAAATGGCCCACTATTTTAATTAATCCCCAACTATGAAATAATCATAGTTGGGGGGAGGGGAGTGTTAAATTTAATGGACAAACATACGATTATCCGGCTCAAAAAAGAAGGATGCAATCCTGGGTTATCCATAAACAAAAAAGAACCAATGAACAGCCCTATTTTTAAATGGCCTATCTGATCGAAGACCTTTTTATGTCTACTGTTATATCCTATCACCACTAAACGGGTTATTATCGAGATAATTTTTGGGTTTATTACAGGAATGGAAAAAATTTCTTAATCAACTCATGGGTTCCTCCTTAAAAATGGGCGTAAAAAAGCACCTCGGGTGAGATGCATGTTTTTTATCAGTTAGCTTTTTATTTATTCGTATTGCGGATGTAGGCGGTATTCTTGCCAGCCCCAATTTTAATAATATACCCTTCTTTTAATAAAGATGCCAACGCAACCTCGACTGTTGATGTACTAATATCAGGACATTTTTCTAGAATTATTCGCTTTGATAGCTTTTGGAGGGTATTATCAAATAGTCTTTTAATCCGCTCTGGCTTGGTAAGGTTTCGATCCTGAAACAATTCAACACGAGTTGAAAATTGTTTATAAGCCCTCAAGATGACTTCAAGGTAGTATCTAACAAACGTAAGATAGTGGTTCTTTTCTTCCTGCCATCCAATTGAGCTGTCATATAACACCTCATAATAGGTTTCTTTGGTATTTTCGATAATCATTTCAATACTCAAATATTTCCCGACAATATATCCGGAGCAATATAAGGTAAGTAAGGTCAACAACCGGCTTAATCTCCCGTTTCCATCATTAAATGGATGGATGCAAAGAAAATCTAGCACAAACATTGGAATTAATAACAGCGGATCATATTTATCGGCGTTGGTTGCTTCAATAAAAGTTGTCGTTAAACAATCAACTGCATCAGGTGTTTCAAATGCGCTAAGTGGCAGAAATCTTATTTTGCGCTCGCCTCTTGCATCGGTTTCGGCAATAATGTTATCTGAATTTTTAAATTTTCCACCACTCGAAGATGGACTCAAGGATATCAGGTTTCGCTTCTATGAATAACTCTTGCTTTCCCTTATATTCATGAATTGCTGAAACTAAGTTCATTAACTCATAATTCATCAATTCATCAGGTATTTTTGAATAATCAAACTTACGCATTTTTGATTCCTTTCTGCATAAACAATTCTCTTTCTGCACAATATTATCAGCTAAATGTGCAGAAGTCAATAATTTTAGGCAGAATAATCCTCACAGCATCATACGCTACCATATGTATAGCCAAAGTCTTACAATATCAATAACCCTCGTTATAGGGCACGCGAAGCAAGCAGCGTTGATAATGGGTCGAAAGTAAAGCTTATTTAATCAAATAAAGAAAAGTACAATATCAGCGCTATGTGTCGCTTATTGGGAATTCTTAGAAGCCTTGTTTATTATAAAAAGAAAAACCGTGTCTATAA
This sequence comes from Eubacteriaceae bacterium, assembly GCA_051649025.1. Lineage (GTDB taxonomy): Bacteria > Bacillota > Clostridia > Eubacteriales > Eubacteriaceae > Acetobacterium. Next base: position 44,184 of record JBOFGH010000022.1, on the reverse strand, counting down.
TACCGCTATATTAACTCGTAAATTCGTGACTGCATTAGTATTCATTATCAAAAGCAAAATTCCTTTATTTATTATTGTATATTGGATACAATTGTGATAAAATGCCTAAAAACTTTTACTTAAGGAGGCGTTATGAATTTTTCAGAAATCATTGCATCAGTAAATGACTTTGTATGGGGTCCAATCATGCTCGCTTTACTGATGGGTACGGGAATATTTTTGACTATTCGTCTAAAATTTCTTCCCTGGCGAAACCTTGGCTATGCTCTCAAGTCTGTTTTTAAGAAAGAAGATAAAAGTAAGACAGATCACAGCAAAGGTGATATTTCACCCTTTCAATCTCTAATGACAGCTTTAGCAGCAACCATCGGTACAGGAAACATCGTGGGAGTTGCAACCGCCATGGTTCTTGGGGGCCCTGGAGCTTTAGTGTGGATGTGGATTAGTGCTTTATTTGGGCTATCTACAAAATATGGAGAGAGCGTTTTAGCTGTTAAGTATAGAGAAACTAACAGCGAAGGCGAAATGGCAGGCGGTCCTATGTATGCAATGAAAAATGGTTTTAAAATAAAATGGTTAGGCTCAACACTTGCAATTTTATTTTCTTTATTTGCAGTCATTGCTTCCTTTGGTATTGGAAATATGACCCAAGCAAACTCTATTTCAAGTGCTGTTTTAGGAACTTTTGGTATTCCAACTTGGATAACTGGGGGAATCATTACCATTTTAGCCCTTACAGTTTTACTTGGTGGGATCAAAAGCATTGGAAAAGTATGCGGAATCATTGTTCCTTTTATGGCTGTGTTCTACTTTATCGCTGGAATTATTGTTATTATCATTAATTTTGAACATGTCCCTAATGGTTTATCCGAAATATTTACAATGGCATTTTCTCCATCAGCAATGGCTGGTGGTGTAGGGGGAACGGTTATTGCTTCAATGTTAACAGCAATGCGTTGGGGAGTTGCCCGTGGTGTTTTTTCTAATGAAGCTGGTTTAGGTTCTGCTCCAATTGCCGCTGCTGCTGCAAAAACCGATCACCCTTCACGTCAAGGTTACATCAATATGACGGGTACTTTTTTTGATACCATTGTCGTCTGCACGATTACTGGTTTGGTCATTGCTTCATCGGGAAGTTTAGGTACTCTAAATGAAGCTGGAAATCTACTAACAGGTGCTTCTCTTACGATCTCAGCTTTTGAAAGTGCCCTTGGTCCTATTGGGGCATGGATTGTTACTTTAGGAATTATGCTATTTGCTTTTTCGACAATTTTGGGATGGGAATACTATGGTGAAAAATCCCTAGAGTACCTCATAAAAGCGCCTATTGCGATTAAGATTTACCGATTTGTTTTCTGTATTATTGCTTTTGTAGGAGCAACGACAACCTTGCAAATTGTTTGGGATTTCTCTGATACAATGAATGGTCTCATGGCAATTCCCAATTTAATTTGTTTACTTGTCTTAAGCAATGTCATCGCAAAAGAATGCTTTAGCTATCAAGACAGTGTTTTAATTCCTGAAAAAGAAGCTCGTAAATTAAAAAAATAATTAAAATAACCGCAAACTATAGACCTTAGCTTGCGGTTATTTTTCTTTTAAGCTATTTAATTTTTCTTGCATGAACTGCAAATCGCGCATCGTCAAATGTATAAATGCAAGTGGAGAGCGTAATCACTTCGTCGTCGGGGCTTAAAACAACACCTGTATTAAATAATGAACGATCTTTTAGTCGATTCATATAGTTTAGAAATTCTGTATTATCGTTAAAATCAGGTTGACGATAATCGTAATCTGATTCGGTTATATAAACCGAAAAAATTTCCCATTTTCCTGGATCGTTAGGGCGATCATACTTTATAATTGGATGTTCTTTTAGAAAACTTTCTTCTTGATAACGCCATAAAGACCCAAACATGGATTCATCTGAAAAATAATGCCCATATAAAATGCTATTTCTTGATTTCATTGGATCGCAAACATAATCTAAAAATACAGTTCCTTCGATGGCTGGTTCTTTTTCAAAATTGTTGTATAAATAATAATCATTATTATCTGTTTGAACAACTGGATAGTTAATTGGAGTTCCTTCAATTTGAAGCCAACCGACAGTATCAGGATTGATAGCTTTCAGTGCTTCAAAATCGATTGTATCCAAGTTTTGTCCTTGGGCAATTTCAATAATATTTTGCTTTTGATAGTTTTTCATAATCAATGGATAGAGAAAATATGCAACACCACATAAAGACCCGATGATGACAACCGTACAGATAAAAATTATTATCTTATGGGATGTTTTTCTTTTTGACATTTCTACCTCACTTTCTGTTAAAATTATACAGGTAATTTCTTAAAATTATCTAATTTTTATTTTTATTGACAAATAATAATCGTCATGGTACTATTTATAAAGTTATGTAGCCGCACATAAAAGGTTTTAAGTCTTATGCACCTTTTGTGGCGAGTCTGGAATGAGGAGGTGTAAATTATGTACGCAATTATTAAAACTGGTGGAAAACAATACCGTGTCCAAGAAAATGATGTGATTCAAATCGAAAAGATCAATTTCAAAGAGGATGATGTAAAAGAGATTTCTTTTACTGAAGTATTAGCTGTTAACAAAGATGGCGAAATGGTTATTGGAACCCCAACGGTTGCAAATGCAATTGTTAAGGCTGAAATCCTTGAAGTTGCTAAAGGTCCAAAAGTAATCATTTATAAGTATAAAGCTAAAAAAGATTACCGAAAAAAACAAGGACATCGTCAACCATTTATGAAAGTAAAAATTACAGGAATTGAAGCTTAATTCTTATGATTTCTGTAAGACTAAGTAAAGAAAATCATGTTATTCATGAAATATGCGTTTCTGGTCATGCTGGGTTTGCTAATGAGGGTGAAGATATTATTTGCGCAGCAGTTTCAGTTTTAACCATTAGTATTTTAAATGGGTTAAGTGAAATTGTTGGAAGAAAGGATTTGTCTGAAGTTGTTAAGGACGGATTTACAAGTTTTAAGCTTCCAAAAGCTGCTAACGAAATAGAACAAATTAAATCGGATACACTCATTGAAACTTTTTTGTTAGGAATCCATGGAATAAAAGAAGCGTATGCTAATTATATTGAAATAATTGAAATTGAAAAATAGGAGGTGAAAATAATGATTAAAATGAACCTTCAACTATTTGCCCATAAAAAAGGGGTTGGTAGTTCAAGAAATGGTCGAGACAGTGAGTCAAAACGACTTGGTGTTAAAAGAGCTGATGGTCAATTCGTTTTAGCAGGAAACATTCTTGTACGTCAACGTGGAACTAAGATTCATCCCGGTACAAATGTAGGCAAAGGTGGCGATGATACTTTGTTTGCTTTAGAAGACGGTATTGTACGTTTTGAGCGAAAAGGACGAGACAAAAAACAAGTAAGTATTTATCCTCGCGAAGCGATCTAGTTTCCATTGATAATATTATAAAAGATAAACCTCTTATGCTAGTATTACGGATAAGAGGTTTTATTTTTTGTTTTTCAAAATTTAATTTAAAGGAGGTGACATAAAGTGTTTGTTGATAAAGCAGAAATATTAGTTAAAGCTGGAAACGGTGGCCATGGCGGCATGACCTTTAGACGTGAAAAGTATGTTCCTAATGGAGGACCCGATGGTGGAAACGGTGGCCATGGTGGAGATATTGTTTTTATGTCTGATGAAGGTTATCGTACCCTCATGGAATTTAAATATAAACGGAAACACAAAGCTGAAAATGGTGAAAATGGTTCAGGAGGACGATCAACAGGAAAAACAGGTGAAGATCTAATCATTAAAGTTCCTGTTGGCACTTTAATTAAGGACAAGGAAACAGGCCGTTTAATTTGTGATCTTTCAGAGAATGGCCAAACTTTTGTTGTCGCTGAAGGGGGCCGTGGAGGACGTGGAAACATGAATTTTGCTACCGCAACACGGCAAGCTCCTCGTTTTGCCCAAGGAGGAACAAAAGGCCAAGAACGCTCCATTGTTTTAGAACTAAAGTTATTGGCTGATGTTGGTCTTATCGGCTTTCCAAATGTTGGAAAATCGACATTGCTTTCTGTATTGACTAAAGCTAAACCCAAAATAGCAAATTATCATTTTACAACCATTGTTCCTAACCTCGGAGTTGTTGAATGGCGTAATTTTGATCCTTTTGTTATTGCAGACATTCCTGGATTAATTGAAGGCGCCCACGAGGGGAGTGGTTTAGGTGACCAATTCCTTCGACATGTTGAGCGAACGAAACTCCTAGTGCATCTTTTAGATGCTTCGGGTAGCGAAGGCAGAGATCCTATTGAGGATTTTAAAGCCATTAATCAAGAGCTTGATAAATACAATAAAAAACTAGCAGAACGGGTGCAAATAGTGGCTCTTAATAAAGTTGATCTTCTTCTAGAAGAAAGTGAAATTTATGAATTAAGAGAAAAACTGGAATCCCTTGGTTATGAAGTCTATATTATTTCAGGAGTTACTGGACAAGGACTCAATGAGCTTTTGAGTCGTATTATTCAGCTTCTTGATGAAATTGGTGAGGTAGAACCAATCTTTGATTTAGAGATTAAGGATGAAGTGACTTACACCGCTGATTTTGTTGAACCTGAATTTACAATTGAAAAAATTGACAATGTTTATGTTGTAAATGGCAGTTTCTTAGAACGTTTAATTAACTCTGTCAATTTTGAAGACCTTGATTCCATTGGTTTCTTCCAAAGAGTTTTAAAGGATAAAGGTGTCTTTAAAACCCTCGAAGAAATGGGAATACAAGACGAAGAAGTGGTTAGATTATTAGACATTGAATTTGAATATTTTAAATAGATTTAAAGATATTTTATATGTTATAATATACTAAAAGAAAGTAGAGAAAAAATGTTAACAAGCAAACAAAGAAGTCATCTTAAAAAGCTTGCAAGTACCATGCCCGATATTATTTTTGTTGGGAAAGATGGGTTAACTCCTGAGATTATTGTTCAAACGAGGGATGCTATCATCGCAAGAGAACTAATTAAAGGCAAGGTTCAAAATAACTCATTAGCTGACGTAAATGATGTTGCAAAAGAACTTGCTGCTTCAACAAAATCAGAAATCGTCTGTACGATTGGAAGTAAATTTATATTGTACAAGAAAAATTTAATGAAAACTAAAATTGAAGTTCCCACTAAAAATCAGAAGAAAATTATTAAGATTAAAAGAAAAGCTAAAAGAAATTAGGGTATATTCATAAGTGAAGGAATAACATGAAGGAAAAAATAGGCTTATTAGGTGGTAGTTTTAATCCAATCCACACTGGGCATCTTTTATTAGCTGAATCAGCAAGAGATCAGTTTGAATTGAATAAAGTCTTATTTATCCCAACAGGTAATAATCCTTTTAAGCTTTCTGAGGATGATATTTCTAGAAACCATCGTCTTAATATGGTTGCACTAGCCATTGAAGGAAATCCAAATTTTGAGATTGTTACTGAAGAAATTGATCGCCCTGGTATTACTTACACCATTGATACCATCGAAAAGTTGGAAAAAGCCTATCAAAACGTCGACTTTTATTTTATTACTGGTGCGGATATAATGTTTGAAATTACATTATGGAAAGGGGCTTTACAGCTTCTAAAAACGGTAAAGTTTATCACAACTTTTCGACCAGGTTATAGCCATGACAAACTGGATTCTAGAATTGAAGAGCTGAGGGATATTTATGATGCTTCAATTTTTAAATTGTATGCTCCCGAAATGGATATTTCCTCTTCTGATATTCGTTCTCGAGTGAAGAATGGTTACTCAATTCGTTATCTTTTACCAGGTTTGGTAGAAAATTATATCGTTGAAAATAATATCTATCGACCAGCGCTATAGAAAAGGATTGAAATCAATGAATAACGATAGCATTAAAAAGGATTTAAAAACAGACTTGACCTCTAAGCGATATCTTCACACGATTAATGTTGTTAAAACAGCAAAAAAACTAGCCGCAAGATATCATTCGGATCATGATAAAGTGGTGAAGGCGGCTTTGTTACACGACTGTGCGAAAAATTTTTCATGTGATGAATTAATTTTTTACGCAGATAAATCTCATCTCAAAATTGATAAGATAACCCTATTGGAACCTCAATTACTTCATGGACCCGTTGGCGCTTACATTGCCGAAAAAAAATACGGTATCCTTGATAAGGAGGTTTTAAACGCCATTTGTTATCATACCACTGGAAGAGCCAAGATGTCTAAAATTGAAAAAATTATTTATTTGGCTGATTTTATTGAGGAAGGACGAAGCTATCCTGGTGTTGAAAAATTAAGGGGAATTGCCTTTGAAAACCTTAATGATGCCGTGCTTCTTGCTCTATCAAACACCATTCGGTATATTACAAGCATTGATGGTTTGATCCATCCAAGAACAATTATTGCACGAAATGATTTAATCATAAAAACTAGAAAAAGAAAGTGAGTGATATTTATTAATCCTGAAGCATTTGTAGAAAAAGTAAAACTTTGGATTGAAGAAAAAAATGGGTTTGATATTGAAATAATTGATATTACTGAGATATCATCAATTGCCAATTACTTTGTTATTGCCAGTGGAAACTCTGAAAGGCAAGTAAAAGCAATTGCCGATAGCATCGAACATGAAGCAAAGTTGCTGGAGATTTTTCCCAAAGGTGTTGAAGGTCAAAGAGAAGGTCGTTGGATCCTTCTTGACTATTATGATGTTATTATTCATGTTTTTCATCGTGAAGATCGGAGTTTTTATGATCTTGAAAAACTCTGGGCTGATGGCATTGTAAAACGTGATGAATTATAAAAAATAAAATAGAATCTAAATGGTGGCTTTTTAATCTTAATTGATTTAAAAAACCACCTTTTAAACGTCCATTATAAAAATAAAAGAAATAGGAACGAGGTTATCAATGAAAATAGGAATCGTAGGGTTACCAAATGTAGGAAAGAGTACAATTTTCAATGCTCTTACAAAAGCAGGTGCAGAGTCTGCTAATTATCCTTTTTGTACCATTGATCCTAATATCGGAGTCGTATCTGTCCCTGATCCACGACTTAGTGTTTTAGAAGAGATGTATCAGTCAAAAAAAGTAATCCCAACCACCATCGAATTTGTAGACATTGCAGGTTTAGTCCGAGGTGCAAGTAAGGGTGAAGGTCTTGGCAATAAATTTTTATCTCACATCCGTGAAGTGGATGCAATTGTTCATGTTATCCGATGTTTTGAAGATGAGAACGTTGTCCACGTCGAAGGAAAAATTGATCCCATTGATGATTTAGAAACCATTAATCTGGAGCTCATTTTTGCTGACTTGGAAATGATTGAACGCCGTATCGAAAAAAACAAAAAACTAGCTAAAACAAATCCCCAAGAAAAAGCGAATATTGAAATTGCCTTAAAACTTAAAGCAATCCTCGAAAGTGGAAGAATGCCTAACTTTGATGATTTTTCAAGTGATGAATGGGAATTCATTAATACAATACAGCTTATTTCAACAAAGCCTGTTCTTTATGTTGCAAATGTTGCCGAAGAAGATTTATTAGAAGATAATCCTTTAGTGACACGGCTTAAAGAAACCGTTTTTAAAAATCATTCTGGGGCTCATAAAGATGTCATTAAGATATCAGCAAAAATTGAAGAAGAAATTGCTCAGTTTGATGAAGAAGAAAAGAAAGAGTTTTTAGCGGAGTTGGGTCTTAAAGAATCTGGTTTAGATCAAGTGATATCAGCTGGTTACAAATTGTTAGGGTTAGTTACTTTCTTAACTGCTGGGCCTCAGGAAATCCGTGCTTGGACCGTCACTGAAGGAACAAAAGCACCCCAAGCAGCAGGAAAGATACACAGTGATATCGAACGCGGATTTATCCGGGCAGAAATTACTAGTTTTGATCAATTAGCAAAAGCAGGATCAGAAGTAAAAGCTAAAGAACTTGGACTAACCCGCGTTGAGGGTAAGGACTATGTTATGGTCGATGGCGATGTTACTTTTTTCCGATTCAATGTATAACTGCCATGTCTAATCAAATGTTTGACCTTACTTTAATTGGTGTAAACGCAAAATATATCCATACTAATTTAGCCATTCGTTGTTTGAAAGAGCAACTTCATAAAACAAATACTGAAATTAGGATAAACCTTCTTGAGTTTTCAATCAATGATTATTTACATGATATCGTAAATAGTCTTCTTGAAAATCCAAGTTCTATTTATGGTTTTTCTTGTTATATTTGGAACATTGAATTGATTCTTAAGGTTACTGAGCTTCTAAAAAAGGCACAGCCTAACGCATTGATTTTATGTGGTGGGCCAGAAGTTTCATATGATTCAAAAGATTTTTTAGAAACACATCCCTTTATTGATTTTGTTATCTCGGGGGAGGGAGAAGAAATTCTCAGTAATTTTTTTAAGACTCTAATAAATCACGAAACCTATGAAAATGTCCTAGGTCTATGGTTTAAAAGAAATAATGAAGTCTTAGGAAGACCACAAGTAAAAAAATGTGAGATGTCTGATTTTCCTTTTCCTTACTTAAAGAATGAAATGCCTTTAATCAAAGATCGAATCATTTATTATGAATCCATACGCGGATGTCCATTTAATTGTTCTTATTGTTTATCTTCGGAGCATGGTTTTATTGATTCTTTGCCACTTGATCGGGTTTATAAAGAAATCGATTTTTTTATAAATTCAGAAGTTAAGCAAGTTAAGTTTGTGGATCGTACTTTCAATTATGACATTCGACGTGCAAAAAAAATCTTTCAATATATTATCGATCAAAAAACAAAAACGAATTTTCATTTTGAAATAACAGGTGATCATATCGATCAAGAGATGCTATCAATTATGAAAAAAGCAGCTCCAGGAAACATTCAAATTGAAGTTGGGGTACAGAGTACTAACGATAACACTGTAAATGCCATTGATCGTGTCACTAATTTTAATAAAATTAGAAATAACATCACTGAAATTTTATCGTATGACAATATTCATGTTCATTTGGATTTAATTGCCGGACTTCCATTGGAATCATATGATACTTTTATAAAGTCCTTTAATGAAACTATCGATCTCAAACCTCAGATGTTGCAGTTAGGGTTTTTAAAGTTTCTAAGGGGCACTAAAATTAGAACAGCGTCAGCCAACTACAACTACCAATATCAATCCTTTCCACCATATGAAATAATTTCAAACAATGATATTTCAGCAGATGAGCTATACAAATTAAGATTGATTGAACCATTGGTAGATCGTTATTACAACTCTGGTAGTTTTAAAAACACGATGAATTTTGTACTATTTGGCTCATCATTTCCATCGCCATTTAGTTTTTTTGAAGGATTTATGAATTATTGGAAAGAAAATCATTTCTACCAAATCGGTATTTCAAAAGATCATCTTTACAAAATTTTACATGATTATCTTAAAAAAGAATTGATAGCGATTGAATCATTGGACTTAATAAAACTTGATTATTTAATCCAAGGGAAAAAATGTTTGCCTCAATTTTTTGTTGATCAATCCCCTTCAAAAGAATGGATTTTTGAATTTTTAAAAGATGTTAAAAACATTCAACAGTTCTTACCGGAACTGATTGATTCTCAGCCAAAGAAAATATTTACGCAAGTCAAATTTCAAACTTTTTCTCGTCAAACAATGAACTGTTCTCAGTTAAGGTTTTCAGACAATCTTTTAAAAAGTTCCTTTGAAATTATCCTTGTTGTCTTTTACTTAGGGAATCCAAGGATAATAAATTTATAAAAAAAACTTAATCATATTGATTCTTTTTAAAAGAAAGTGTATACTTAAATAAAAGTAAATAGAAAAGACTGTGATAAGGAAGAGTAGTTTAAGACATACTTTCAGAGAAAAGCATCCACGCTGAAATTGCTTTATGTACTAATAAACGAAAACCACCTTTGAGTTAGCTCCTGAATCAACGTAGTAGGGAGTCTCGGTAGACTAACCGTTATCAAGAGATGAGTGAATTCACGCAAGTGAATTAATTTGGGTGGAACCGCGTTACAACGTCCCTTTGCTAAGAAGCAAGGGGCTTTTTTTATTTAAATTGATATAGAAAGTAGGCATGAAAATGATAAATATTTCTTTAAAAGATGGTACTGTTAAAAATTATGATTCAAACATCACTGTTCTTGATGTTGCAAAGGATATAAGCCCAGGTCTAGCCAAAAATGTGATGGCGGGTGAATTTAATGGAGAACTTGTGGATATTCGATATCCTCTCACCATCGACGGAACCTTAAATCTTCTTACCTTTGAAAATGAAGGTGGAAAACATGCCTTTTGGCATACGGCATCCCACTTAATGGCTCAAGCCGTGAAACGACTTTACCCTCAAGCCAAACTTGCGATTGGCCCTGCAATAGAGAATGGCTTTTATTATGATATTGACTTAGATATTAGTATTACACCTGAGATTATGGAAAAAATTGAAAAAGAAATGCTAAAGATTATTAAGGAACCCATCGCCATTGAACGTTATGAGTTAAACAGGGAAGAAGCCCTTAATAAAGTTCGCAATGAAGGCGAAATATATAAGGTTGAATTAATTGAAAACCTACCAGATGATGCCATTATTAGTTTTTATTCCCAAGGAGAGTTTAGCGATCTTTGTGCTGGTCCACATTTGGAAAATTTAAAATCCATTAAGGCAATTAAACTTATGAGTCTTGCAGGTGCATATTGGCGTGGAGATGAAAAAAACAAAATGCTCCAACGTATTTACGGCATTGCTTTTCCTAAAAAGACGCAACTGACTGAATATCTTGAACGTATTGAAGAAGCAAAAAAAAGAGATCATAGAAAATTAGGAAAAGAACTTGATTTGTTTTCTTTGCAAGAAGAAGGACCTGGTTTTCCATTTTTTCATCCCAAAGGGATGGTTGTTAGAAATGAACTCGAGAATTTTTGGAGAGAAGAACATCATCGTAGAGGCTATCAAGAAATTAAAACCCCCATCATCTTGAATGCAGATTTGTGGAAACGTTCAGGTCATTGGGATCATTATCAAGAAAATATGTATTTTACCGAAGTAGACGGCAATGATTTTGCTATTAAACCAATGAATTGTCCTGGTGGAATGCTTGTGTATAAAAGTAAAGCCCATTCCTATCGGGATCTGCCTCTAAAAATGGGGGAACTTGGTTTAGTCCATCGACATGAGTTAAGTGGAGCTTTACATGGCTTAATGCGTGTGCGAAATTTCACTCAAGATGATGCTCATATCTTTTTGACCCCTGATCAAATTAAGGATGAAGTAAAAAGAGTGATCGTTTTTGACGAAGATGTGTACAAAATTTTTGGATTTAAGTATAAAGTAGAACTTTCCACAAAGCCTGAAAAAGCCATGGGCTCTGATGAAGTCTGGGAAATAGCAACGGAAGCACTTCGAGAATCTTTAGAAGAACAAAATATTGAGTATCGCCTCAACCCAGGTGATGGTGCGTTCTATGGTCCTAAAATTGACTTTCATCTTGAAGATAGTCTTGGAAGAACCTGGCAATGTGGTACCATTCAACTTGATTTTCAAATGCCCGAACGTTTTGACTTAAATTACATTGGATCTGACGGTGAAAAACATCGACCTGTGATTATTCATCGGACGATTTTAGGAAGCATCGAACGCTTTTTTGGAATTCTTATCGAACATTTTGCAGGAAAATTCCCTGTTTGGCTAGCACCCGTCCAAATAAAGGTTATTCCTGTGTCAGAAAAACATCATGCGTTTTCAGAAAAAATTTCACACGAGCTTGATGCAATTGGCATACGAGCAGAATGCGATTTTAGGGATGAAAAGTTAGGCTATCGTATTCGAGAAGCTCAAATGGATAAAATTCCTTACATGTTAGTCATCGGAGACAAAGAAGTTGAGGGGGGAGAGTTGGCCTTAAGAATGCGTGATTCAAGTGACTTAAACCTCATAACTTTAGATGATTTAAAGAAAAAGCTTATCGATAAAATTAAAACAAAGTCTTTGACATTAGATTAAATAAATCCTTGACAAATGTTTGTCCAAGGAATATAATATGCAAGTAACAAAGTAGAGGAACTACACTTCTCACCTTATTTCTTTGAGAAATGGGTAAATATTTAATGAACAGTGTTCAGAAGTATTTTTTGCAGGTGGAGTGTATCTATCTGCAATTTTTTTATGGAGGTAAATTATTATTAGCAAAGATGTTCAACACGAAATCAATAACGAAATCCGTGATCGAGAAGTTCGAGTCATTGATGAAGCTGGTGAAATGTTAGGTGTGATGAATACCAGAGAAGCGCAACAACTAGCCGACGAAAAAAATCTGGATTTAGTTAAGGTTTCCCCAAACGCAAAACCGCCAGTATGTAAAATTCTTGATTACGGAAAATTTCGATATGAAGAAATTAGACGTGTAAAAGAAGCCAAAAAAAATCAAAAAGCTGTTGTTATTAAAGAGATTCGTATGTCAGTTCGAGTTGAAGAACATGATATTATTGTTAAAGTTAAAAATTGTATTAAGTTTTTAGAACAAGGTAATCGCGTTAAAGTAGCAATTCGTTTTAGAGGCCGAGAAATGGCATATACCGAGCAAGGGAAAACAGTATTGCTTAGTTTTGCTGAGCGGGTTTCAGAGGTTGGAACAGTTGAAAAAGCACCAAAGCTTGAGGGAAGAAATATGGTTATGTATCTCGCCCCCAAGAAAGACAAATAACAGGATAATTGACTATCAAGTAGTGAATGACCTAGGATTGACCTAAATTTCGCGAGTATAGTTTATTATAAAATAGAATGCACAGGGAGGAGGAAACAAATCATGCCAAAAATGAAAACCCACCGTGGGGCTGCAAAACGCTTTAAAATAAAAAAATCAGGTGTTGTAAAACGATATAAGGCTTTCAAAAGCCATATTCTTAATAAAAAAAGTCGTAAGAGAAAAAGAAATCTTAGAAAAGCTGCATACTTAATGCCAGGCGATGCTAAGGTTGTTAAAAAAATGATTAAAAGATAATAATGAAGATAGGAGGAAAATAAAATGTCAAGAATTAAAAAAGGCGTTAACGCAAAAAAGAAACATAAGAAAATACTTAAACTTGCAAAAGGCTATTATGGAGCTAAAAGCAAATTATTTAGACCAGCTAATGAAGCCGTTATGCGAGCACTCAGATCTTCATATGTAGGTCGTAAAGAAAAGAAACGAAACTTCAGAAGACTTTGGATTACAAGAATTAATGCAGGAACTAGAATTTATGATTTAAGCTATAGCAGATTTATGTTTGGTTTAAAACAAGCTGGGGTTGAAATTGACAGAAAAATCTTAGCAGACTTAGCAATGAATGATATGAATGCATTTAAAGATTTAGTAGATTTATCAAAAAAACATATTAACTAAATAAATAAAAAACTTCTCACTTGCTAATTAACTTGGGAAGTTTTTTTATTGTAGAATTTAGGTTGCTTTTTTATTTAAGAGTGTTAAAATATGTATGATCAAAGAAAAATATGGAGTAAGAAATGTCACAAAAAACTATTTGGAAATTTAAAAATTTGATATCCCAACGTTCACCTGCTGAAATCTTGATTTTTGGCTTTGGTCTAGTGATATTTCTAGGAGCACTACTTTTATCACTTCCCGTCGCAACGGTTTCTGGAGGAAGTGCTGGTTTTTTGAATGCTCTTTTTACTTCAACATCAGCAGTTTGTGTAACTGGCTTAATTGTTGTTGATACTGGAACATATTGGTCAGCTTTTGGCAAATTTGTTATTATTTTTTTAATTCAAATTGGTGGTCTCGGATTCATGTCCTTAACCACAATGTTTTTTATTCTTGCTGGAAAAAAAATTACAATCAAAGATAGACTATTAATTCAGTCTTCCATTAATACGGATTCAATTTCTGGTGTTGTTAAATTTACAAAGTACATCTTTTTTTCTGCACTTTTGATTGAAGTAATCGGCGCTCTTTTATTGTCTCTCGTATTTATACCAGAGTATGGCTTAGGTAAAGGCATTGCTTTTAGTATTTTTCATGCGATCTCTTCCTTTTGTAATGCTGGTTTTGACCTCGTTGGTAATTTTTCGAGCTTTACAAAATACGTGGACAACTTTGTGATTAATTTTGTGGTCTGTTCCCTCATTATTATTGGGGGACTTGGTTTTGCAGTGATCAGTGATGTTTGGAATGTGCGAAAATTTAGTAAAATGAGTATGCACTCCCGATTTGCTTTGGTCATAACAGGGACCTTGTTGTTTCTAGGATTTATTTTCTTTTTTATTTTTGAGCATGATAATCCAGCAACCATGGGACATTTGTCTATGCAGGGGAAAATTCTTGCCTCAATATTCCAATCAGTAACACCCAGAACCGCTGGCTACAATACCATAAATCTTGCTGGCTTAACAATGCCATCTTTATTTTTAACAATGTTATTAATGTTTATTGGTGGTTCCCCAGGCTCAACCGCTGGTGGGATTAAAACCACAACATTGGGATTAATTTTGGTGACCGTAGCCTCTGTTTTAAATGGGAAAAAGGATGTTACTTTGTTTAAAAGGAATATTTTAGGCCAAGTCATTAGACGTGCAATTTCTGTCATTGTTATTGCCTCATTTTTTGTTATTTTTATGATTTTTGTATTGTTATGTACAGAACCTGGTGTCCCTTTTCAGAACATTGTTTTTGAAGTTTTTTCTGCTTTTGGTACAGTAGGATTAACAGTAGGTTTGACACCACATTTATCAATTGGTGGAAAAATTGCAATCATTATTACCATGTTTGTTGGTCGATTAGGCCCCTTGACGGTAGCATATGCAATTAGTCGTAGTGAAAAACATTCCCGTGAAAATATCGGGAATTTCAAATTACCAGAAGGGAATGTCATGATTGGCTAGAGGAGGAAAATTTTATTGAAAGAAAAACAATTTGCTGTCCTAGGGTTAGGACGGTTTGGAGAAGCATTGGCTATGACATTGTATGAATTAGGCTGCAATGTTATTGTTGTTGACAAAGATGAAGAAAAAATACAAAATATAGCAGATTATGTTACCTACGCTGTCCAAGCAGATGTATCAGATATTAATGCACTAAAATCAATTGGACTAAAAAATGTTGATGCTGTCGTTGTCTCCATTACATCGGATATTAATAGTAGCATCATGGGAATCGTAAATGCTCAAGAACTTGGAATCGATGAGATTTATGGTAAGGCAAACAATGCCCAACACGAAAAAGTTCTATTAAAATTAGGTATTAAAAAAGTCTTTTCTCCTGAGCGGGATATGGGAGAAAGAGTAGCTCATAATCTTTTCTCAGGAGATTTTATAGATATTTTAGAGCTCGATACGGATCATTCCATTGTTGAAGTTGAAAGTCTAAAGATTTGGGAAGGAAGCACCCTTGAACAGCTTGATTTAAGAACTACCTATGGTTTAAATGTGATAGCAATTCGTAGTTTAGATATTTTAAATGCTTCACCTTTAGCGTCAGACTTGATTAAACATGGCGATAAACTTATCGTGATGGGTGAAAATAAATCCATCAATAAGATTAACAAACTTTCACAAAATGAATATTAAGCAAGAAATCACCTCCCTTCGTAATGAGCGTATTAAAAACTTGAAAAAACTGAAAAGAAAACAATTCCGCGATTCAACCCATACCTTTTTTCTTGAGGGAACAAAATTATTTGAGGAAGCACTAAATTGTAGGTTATCCTTTAAAGAAATTTTCTTAACAAAAGGCTGGTTAGAAACATATGGTGATGCTTTTTTTTCTGAAAATGAAAAGACTTCATTAGATGGTTGCGCTTTTTTTATTATTACTGATGAACTATGCAAATCTATTTCAGAAATGGATCATCCTGAGGGCATTATCTGTGTGATTGAGAAGCCCATATTTCTTGAGAGTAATTTTAAAACCTATGTTTTGTTAGAAGATGTCCAAGACCCAAGTAATGTTGGAGCAATCATAAGAACAGCAGATGCTGCTGGGATTAATTGTGTGGTCACAAGTAAAAAATCAGCGGATATTTATAATGATAAGGTTCTTAGGAGCTCGATGGGATCTGTATTTCATCTTCCCATCATACAAGTTGACTCTTTTTTAGATTATCTTTTGACTTTGAAAAAAAATGATGTTAAAATAGTTGGGACGTCATTAAATGGTAATGACTTATGGAGTGATGCTAGCTTTACTCATTCGTCATTTGGTATTGTCTTTGGAAATGAATCTAAAGGAATTTCAGATGCTGTTGCAATGCTTTGTGATATACAATTGAAAATTCCTATGTTTGGCAAGGCAGAATCTCTTAATGTCTCTGTTGCTGCTGGGATTATCATTTATGATTTAGTAAGAAGAAATTTAATATAAAAAACAATGATAGGGGACATAGATAAAGAAATCAACATTTCAGAGAAAGAATCCTAGGCTGTGAGATTCTATGTTATATTTATTGCATTCACCCTTGAGCTTAACCGTGAAATCCAAGGAGTTTAGCGGTTGACGTTTATCGCGTTAAAGATATACAAGTGAATACTTAATTTGTATTAATTTAGGTGGTACCGCGGAATATTTCGTCCTTTTAGCAAGGGGCGTTTTTTTTATTTTGAGAAGGAGAAAAAATGAAAGCAGAATTGAAATTATTGCGTGATGCATGTTTGAAAGATCTTGAGAACGTAAAAAATCTAAAAGACTTAGATGATGTTCGAATTAAATATTTAGGAAAAAAAGGAATTTTAACCACCGCTTTAAAAGGGATGGGAAGACTTTCCAGTGAAGAACGACCCATTATTGGGAAACTTGCAAATGATATTCGTGAAGAACTGGAAAAATCATTATTAAAAGAAAAAACAATTTTAGAGAATGAAAAAATTAATGCGCAGCTTGTGAATGAAGTCATTGATGTTTCCCTTCCGGGTAAACGTTGTGAATCTGGTAATTTGCACCCTTTAAGTATTATTATTAACGAACTAGAAGAAGTTTTTCTTGGAATGGGCTTTTCAATTGCTGAGGGACCTGAAATAGAATGGGCCAAATATAATTTTGATTATTTAAACGTTCCATTAGAACATTCTGCAAGGGATTTGCAAGATACTTTTTATTATCAAACAGACTCTGACGAAATTGTTTTGAGAACTCAAACATCTCCTGTTCAAGTGAGGGTTATGGAAAACCAAAAACCACCACTACGCGTTATTTCTCCAGGAAGAGTTTATCGGTCTGACGAAATTGATGCAACCCATTCTCCAGTTTTCCATCAAATGGAAGGGTTAGTTATTGATAAAGGGATTACCATGAGTGATCTTAAAGGAACCCTTGACATGTTTGCAAAAAAACTTTTTGGAGAAGACACCAAAACCAAATTTAGACCTCATCAGTTCTATTTTACCGAACCAAGTGCTGAAATGGATGTCACCTGCTTTAAGTGTGGGGGAAAAGGCTGTAAAGTTTGTAGTAACACAGGATGGATAGAAATACTAGGCTGCGGTATGGTTCACCCAAATGTATTGCGAACTTGCAACATCGATCCTGAAATCTACAGCGGTTTTGCTTTTGGCATGGGATTAGATCGTATCACAATGATCAAATATGGTATAAATGACCTGCGATTGTTATTCGAAAATGATCTTCGGTTTTTAGGGCAATTTAAATAGGAGGAATATTAAATGTTAGTATCACTAAAATGGTTAAAAGAGTATGTCAATATCACCGAAGAGCCTTATGACTTTGGGGAAGCATTAACAATGTCAGGGACCAAAGTTGAAACCCTTGAAGTGGTTTCAGATAAAATTAGTAAGATTCTTACTGGGAAAATAATAAAAATTGAGAAACATCCAAATGCTGACAAACTTGTTATTTGTCAACTTGATCTTGGATCTGAAATACGTACAATTATCACAGGGGCAACAAATGTCTACGAAGGGGCGATTGTCCCTGTCGCAATCGATGGTGCTGTTATTGCAAATGGAACCACACTCGGCGTAACGGAATTTAGAGGTATTCCTTCCTACGGGATGCTTTGTTCTGTTGAAGAGTTAGGAATGAATTGTGATTTGTTTTCGAATGAAATTCTTGATGGCATCTATATACTTCCTGATGAAACTCCACTTGGAATGGATATAAAAGAATATCTATGGCTAGATGACGTTATTATTGATATCGAATTAACTGCTAATCGTTCCGACTGTCAATCAATTGTTGGAATCGCACGAGAATCTGCAGCCACTTTAGACCTACCCATGAGAGAATATCAATGCTACTTGAAAACAGAAAATAAAAACGAAATCGCCGATTTTTTAACAGTAAAGATCGAAAGCGACCTTTGTCATCGATATACTGCTAAAATGCTTAAAATCAACAAAATAGAAGCATCTCCATTATGGATGCAGCTTAAACTCATGAATAGTGGTGTTCGTCCAATCAATAACATTGTTGACGTTACAAATTATGTAATGTTAGAGTTAGGACAACCCCTTCATGCCTTTGACTATCATCGTTTAAATACAAATGAAATAATTGTTAAAACAACTTCTAACACTTCATTTGTGACCCTTGATGGGAAAGAACGTAAAATTGACGATTCAATGCTTATGATTACCAATGGGATTGAACCTGTGGCAATCGCAGGAATCATGGGGGGAGAAAATTCTGAAATCGCTACTGATTCCAAGTTAATCGTTCTCGAGTCTGCTTGTTTCAACAAAAATAGTGTCCGCTTAACTGCAAAAAAATTAGGATTAAGAACTGAAGCTTCAGGACGTTTTGAAAAAGGGATTGATCCGGAATTAGCTTTGGCCGCGATATTGCGAGCAACCCATTTGTTAATTGAGATTGATGCTTGTGAAGTGGTTGAGGGTCTAATCGACTGTTATCCAAATCCTGTGGAAATTAAAACCATTGTTTTAAACACTCAGTGGGTAAATCGATTTATTGGAATTAACTTATCTGACCTTGAAATGTCAAAACTTCTTGAACGTCTCGAATTTAAAACAGAACTAAAAGAGAACGGTATTTTAGAAGTAACCGTTCCAAGCTTTAGACAAGATATAGAAATTATGGAAGACCTTGCTGAAGAAATCGCACGAATTTTTGGTTATAATAATATTCCTAGTACTATCATGAGCGGTCATACAATGATTGGTGGAAAAAAACCTGCTCAAAAATTTGAAGATAAGATTAAACGTCTATTGGTAGGCCAAGGGGTTTATGAAGTCTTGACTTCCTCATTTACAAGTGATAAAAAATTAGAGGCTTTAAATATTGAGATCAATGATCAATCCATTGAACTAATAAATCCTTTAGGAGAAGAGAATAGTCGTATGCGCCATTCATTGATCTCCCACCAATTAGAGGTGGTTTCTCTTAACTATAATCGAAAAAATCCTTATGGCCATTTTTTTGAAATTGCAAATACTTATAAACGAAATTCAAATGCGTCACTTTTGCCCCACCAAGAAAAAAACTTAGTCATTAGCGCCTATGGAAATGATGTCGATTATTTTCATATGAAGGGACTTGTGGAACTTATCTTGAAAAATGCTGGAATAAATTATCCTAAGTTTGTCGCTGGTGGTCCTAATTTATTTCATCCTGGTAGAAAAGCTTTAATTTATGCAAATAATCAGCTCCTCGGTGAAATTGGAGAAATACATCCAGTGGTAGTCAAAAATTATGATCTTCCAAAACGAACTTACGTATGCGAGCTTTCTTTTAGCGGTTTATTTGAGTTCTCTTCTGAAAAAGACTTGAAATTTGTTGAATTACCTAAATTTCCATCTTCTAATCGAGATCTTGCGATTGTCGTGAAAAATGAAATACCTAGCATTAATGTTGAAGAAATTATTCGAATACAAGCTGGTGAACTTTTAGAAAATATTGAGCTTTTCGACGTATATACGGGAGAACAAATTAACGAAGGATTCAAAAGCCTTGGGTATGCCCTTAATTTTAGGGATGCCTCAAAAACCTTGACAGATGATGATATCAACCCCGTAATTGAAAGAATTTTAAATGAAATAAAGGATAAACTCGACGGAAGATTAAGAGCTTAAATGAGAGAATTATTTATTCGTAATCTAATTGCGTTAAATGAAATTAAGGGATTAGGCAGGGCAAAGATTAAAAGAATTCTAAAAATTACACCTTTGCCAAGGGAAATTGACTTTTCTGATTTAATAGAAATTGGAAAAAACCTTGGCTTAATTCCCTCTCATTTTAATGAGCATTCTAAGCTGTTAGGTTTTGCAAATAAAGTCCTTGAATTTAATGAAAAAAAAGGAATCAATGCATTAATCTATGATGAGGATATGAATTTACCAGAAATATTTAATATTGAGGATTATCCCCTTATTTTATTTTCTCTTGGGAATAAAGATTTACTTAAAACAAATGGGGTAGGGGTCATTGGAAGTAGAAAACCAAGTGATTTTGGCTATCGGTTTTCTTATCAAATAGCAGAGTTTCTAGGAAAGAATCATTTTTCAACAATCAGTGGCTTAGCTTTAGGATGTGATAGTGCTGCACACTTGGGCTCTCTAAAAAGCCCAGGAGGAACCATCGCATTTTTGCCATCAGGCTTAACAAACATTTATCCACAGGATAACTTAAATCTTAAAAACAAGATCATCGCTCAAAATGGGCTTTTACTAAGTGAATACCACGATTTTGAAAAAATATACAATTATAAATTTATCCAAAGAAATCGTCTCCAAGCTGCTTTGAGTAAATTCATGATAGTTTCAGATTTCTCAAATAATAGTGGAACAATACATACTTTAAAATTTGCTAAACAATATCGTAAATTAATTTATACAATCAATGAAGTGTCAGAAAATCCTCAAAATGGTTTCAAATGTCTTGCCAAGGCAAATATAGATTATGTTAGCCTTCCCAAAAAAGACCTAACTAACTTAATATTAAATTATATCTAAATAAATCATTTGTGTTTTTTAAAGAAATTACTTATAATATACTTAACAGAGAACTACTATATTTACCAGGAGGAGAAAAATGCCTGAACAATCAACCATAGAATTAAGAATTTTAGAAACTGATTTTACTCTAAAAGTTAAAGATAATGAAAATCATATTAAGCTAATCTCTGATTATGTGAGCGATGAACTTAATAAAGTGAAAGCTGCCAATCCTTTCACAAATCACATTCGTATTGCTATTTTAGGATGCATGAATATTGCTGAAAAATACATTGCACTTCAAGAGGATTTGGAAAAAGTTACATTGCTGCAACAAGAACTTAAAGATAAAGATCAGATATTAGAAAGCGAAAAAGAAAAAACAAAAATCGTTGATGAAGAAAAAGAATTACTCCTGAAAGAGTTAGATGAAAAGAACGAACTATTGAATCAATATCGTGAACATCTAAGACAGGGGAAAGTTGAAAGTGAAGCTAACCGTAAAACGATTTTAGAATTACAAAATCAGCTATTTGAAAGTCAAATCGAGTTAGTGAAAGTAAATAAAAACCATATTGAAAAAGATATTTTCAAAAGTATTGAAGATAAAATTAAAGCTGAATAATTAGAATTTTCACTAACATTCTTAACTGCCTTAAAAGAGCCTCAGAAAAAATTCGCGAGGCTCTTTTCTTGTTACCAGTTTAAAATTTTCGAATGAGCGCTGTCACTTTTCCTAAAACCCGAATATCTTCTTCCGGAAAAAAAGTAGGACTTAACGCATCATTTTCTGGCTGTAATCGCACTTGATTATTTTCAAAGTAGATACGTTTAACCGTCGCTTCATTTTCCGAGCAAATTAAGACAACAACAATTTCGCCGTTTTCAGCCGAATTTTGTTGACTTACAATCACGCGATCACCATCAAATATCCCCGCATTAATCATGCTGGTTCCTCGAACTTCTAAAATAAAGGAGTTTTCATTTCCTACAAAATCAATTGGTAGGGGGAAAATATCTGAAACATTTTCAACTGCTAAAATAGGCGCTCCAGCAGTAATACACCCTAAAATAGGCAAAGAAATTACATTTTTCTTTTCAAAACAGGTTGCAAAACCATCATTAGGATCATAACTAACAACTTCAATCGCTCTTGTTTTTGCTAAATCTCTTCTAATATAGCCAAGTTCTTCTAATCTCTTTAAATAAGCGTGTACAGTGGATGTGGATTTTAGATTAACGGCAGCACAAATTTCTCGAACTGATGGCGGATACCCTTTGTTCTGCATTTGCAGTTTAATATATTTTAATACGGCCAATTGTTTGACACTTAAATCTTCGTACATTTTTTCACCAAGCTTCTTTTAAATTTATTTGATTATAACATGGATAGGTCATAATTTCAAACGTTAGTTCTCACTTTTATTTTCAAAATCTGACAAAGGATTATTATTCATTGTTTCCCTTAATAAACCTTCATCAATGTGTGTGTAAATTTGTGTCGTAGAGACGTTTTGATGCCCTAAGATTTCTTGGACAGATCTCAAGTCAGCTTTGCCATATTTAAACATTAAAGTTGCCGCTGTATGCCTTAATTTATGTACACTTATTTCCTCTGTATTAAGTCCACAGGCTGCTAAATGTTTTTTAACAAGGTGTTGAACGGCTCTATTGCTTAATTGATTATTTTGTTGACTTAAAAATAAATAAGGAGAATCGCTTGTATCTGGGCGAAGGGGGAGATAATTATTAATTGCTTTAACACAGGCCTTATTTAGAAAAATAGTTCTCTCTTTATCGCCTTTTCCAATAATTCGTATGGTATCATTTTTAATATCCTTTATCTTTATTTGAGTTAACTCTGAGAGTCTTAAACCACAATTTAGGAATAAAGTAATGATTGCAAAGTCTCTCTCTTTATGTCTTCCATTAATGCTCTTCAATAGGTCTACGGATTCGTCCCAATCTAAATAGTGAGGGTTTCTTTTGGGTAGTTTAGGCATTTCTAAATCAATGACAGGATTGGGGAAAAAGTACTTTTGCTTATTACATAAATAATTAAAAAAAGACTTTAAAGTCGAAACTTTTCTGCTTCGGGCATAATCAGAATTTTTACGTTCTTTTGTAGAAAAAGAAAGAAATGCATAAAGAACAGCTAAATCAACATTTTTTAAATCGTTCATTGTTAAATCATTAATTGGTATGCTATCAAAATCTGTTGTTTGTGGGACCATAGCAAAATAACGTTTTAGAAATTTAAAAAAAAGCATTAAATCAAAACCATAACTTTTAGCTGAATTTTCAGAAAAACCTCGAATCGATAAAACATAATCCAAAAACTCTTCAATAATTCTATTTTGAAAAAATTCATTAGTACCATCAATCTTTTCCATAACAATCTCCTTAAGATCTGAATTTCTATTTATTATATCACACTTTGTATATTTTGTCACTAAACATGCATTTCGTGACAAAACTATAAAAGCTCGCTTTGATCAACGATTATAAAAAAAACCTAGTAATTGAATTACTAGGTTTGATCTTTATAATTTGGCAGGGGCAGAAGGATTTGAACCCTCGGCACGTGGTTTTGGAGACCACTGCTCTACCAACTGAGCTATACCCCTGCGTTGGCAACGTTCATATTATACGATTTATTATGTAAAAAGTCAATACTTTTTATACTTTAAGTTCTATTTTATTTATGTTTAGAATTTTTTCATTCTTTAATAAAATTGGTTTCACTTCATCCTCAATAAAATCACTAACCTGTTGTGGCGCTCTTCCAATATATAAATTGGGATCCATTAAAGCTTCAACATCATCAATTTTTAGATTAAAGGATTTATCTTTTAAAATTCTTTCAATTAAGTCATTTGGTTTTCCTTCAACTTTAACTGTATTCCCAGCTTCCATTGATAAAACTCTAATTCTCTCATGAAGTTCCTGTCGATCTCCACCACGTTTTACACCTTCCATAATAATGTTTTCAGTCACCATAAATGGTAATTCGGCATTAATATGCTGAAGAATTACTTTGGGATATACCACCAGGCTTTCCGAGACATTAATCGCAATCATTAAAATGGCATCTGCCGCTAAAAAACTTTCTGGGATGCTAATCCGTTTGTTTGCGGAATCGTCCAGTGTTCTTTCAAACCATTGTGTTGATGCCGTTATGGCCGGATTAAGTGTATTCACAATAATATATCGAGCTAAGGAACAAATACGTTCAGTGCGCATTGGGTTTCTTTTATAAGCCATTGCTGATGAACCTATTTGACTTTTTTCAAAGGGTTCTTCAACTTCTTTTAGGTTCTGCAGTAAACGAATATCTGTTGCAAACTTACTTAAGGTTTGTGCAATGCCCGAAAGAACATTTAAAACCTGTGAATCAAATTTTCTTGAATAAGTCTGACCTGTAACACCAAAGGTTTTCTTAAACCCAATTTTTTCCGCTATCAAAGCGTCTATTTTTTTAACCTTTTCCTGATCTCCATCAAATAGTTCCATAAAACTCGCTTGGGTCCCTGTTGTTCCTTTTGCTCCACGAAGCTTTACATTTTCGATAAGATGATCTAAATCGGAAAGATCCATCAATAGATCCTGTATCCACAAACAAGCTCTCTTCCCTACGGTTGTTAATTGAGCTGGTTGAAAATGCGTAAATCCTAGTGTCGGTAAATCTTTATGTTTTAAGGCAAAATCTGTTAAATGCTTAATTAAATTTAATACTAACGATCGGATATGTGATAGCGCCTGAGTATAAACAATAATATCAGTATTGTCACCCACAAAAGCACTTGTTGCGCCTAAATGGATAATACCTTTAGCTTTAGGACATTGAGCCCCAAAGGTATGCACATGTGCCATAACATCATGTCTTAACTCTTTTTCCTTTGCTGCTGCCATTTCATAATCAATGTCATTTATTTTAGATTTTAGTTCGTCTATTTGTTCATCTGTAATATTTAGACCCAGTTCTTTTTCAGCCTCAGCTAGGGCAACCCAAAGCTTTCTCCATGTTTGAAATTTATTATCAGATGAAAATATTTCGAGGATTTCTTTGGATGAGTAGCGCTCAATTAAAGGGTTTTCATAAAGTGTTTTCATTCTTTTATTTTTCCTTTCTTAATAGTTTTGAATAAAGTCTTTTATTTTTTTCATTCCCAAGGTAATATCATCTAAATTTGTTGCAAAAGAAAGCCGAATAAAATCAGGTGTACCAAAAGCCTCCCCTGGTATGACAACCACTTTCTCCTTTTCTAATAATTTCATTGCAAATCCATAACTCGTATCAGGATTTAAAATATTCTTTCTCTTTGTTAAGATGACTTCTATATTAACAAAAATATAAAATGCCCCTTGGGGATATAAATATTCTATTCCAGGAATTTGATTTAATAAGTCCATCATTAAATGACGTCTTTCATCAAAAACTTCGATAATTTCTTTAATGGTATTGCCTTTGTCATTTAAAGCAACAACGCCAGCATGTTGGGATATAGTAGAAGGGTGTGAAATTAAATGTCCTTGTAATTTTTTCATTCCTTCGATTATTTCATTATTAGCTGCTGCATAACCCAATCGCCACCCTGTCATCGCATAAGTTTTAGAAAAGCCATTAATCAAAATGGTCAAATCTTTGATCTCGCTATTAAGTGAGGCTACACTAATATGACGGTGGTTGTCATAAACAAATTCTTCATATATTTCATCCGCAATGGTAATAATTTTATTTCGTGTTATGATTTCAGATAAGTCAATTAATTCAGCTAATGAATAAACTGCTCCAGTAGGATTTACGGGTGTATTTATAATAATTGCTTTTGTTCTTGGGGAAATGGCGTAAATTAACTCAGCGGGTGTAATTTTAAAAGCATTCTCAAGTTTCGTTTCAACAACAATGGGCACTCCCCCTGCTAAACGAATCATGTCGTAATAACTTACCCAATAGGGTATTGGTAAAATAACTTCATCACCTGGATTAAGGATTGTTTGCAATGCAATTGACAAACTTGCTTTTGCACCACTACTAACCATGATATTATCCGGACTGTATTCAAGTCCATTCTCTTCCCGAAGTTTACGTGATAAGCCTTGTCTGAGAGCTAGTAAACCTGATACTTCGTCATATTTTGTTTTTCTCTCATCAATTGCCTTTTTTCCCCCTTTACAGATATAATCAGGGGTAAAAAAATCTGGCTCGCCAGTTCCAAAACTAATGATGGTGTCGCCATTTTCTTTCATTTTTTTTGCCTTTTCAGAAAGAATTAACGTCGCCGAACCAACACAGTCTTTAGCTTTATCTGAAATCATCGATCTGTACGTTTGTTTTATCATTGTCACCCTTCGTAAATTTCATAAATTCGTTTGATATCTTTAGCTTGACAGGTCTTGTCATCGATATCCAATATAATGCCATTAATTTGAATTTTTCCTGTTGCTGTAACAAATCGAACAGGACGTTTACTAACCATATTTTCGATAATAATCTCTTTATCTACACCAATAACCCCATCTAAAGGTCCAGTCATCCCTAAATCAGTAATATAGGCTGTCCCATGGGGAAGAATTCTTTCATCTGCGGTTTGAACATGGGTATGGGTCCCGTAGACAGCTGTAGCAAATCCATCTAAGTAATATCCGAAGGCTATTTTCTCTGATGTTGCTTCTGCGTGAAAATCAACGATAATGATATCTGATTTTTCCTTTACCTCTGTCATTACTTCTCGAATTCGTTTAAATGGCGAATCTAATGATGGCATAAAAATTTGTCCTGAAAGATTGAGAACACAAATTCTTTTTTCCTTAAACTCAAAAAAAGCAAGCCCATTTCCTGGGCAGGGTTCAGGATAATTAAGAGGCCGCACTATTTGATGAAATTTTTCAATTGAAGATGTAAAGTCCTTTTGTTGCCAAACATGATTACCCATGGTTATAACATCAATTGGAAGCTCTAATAATTCACGGGCATTTTTTTCTGTAAGGCCATTACCACCAGACGCATTCTCACCATTGATGATTGTAAAATCAATAGCGTTATTTTTAATAAGATTAAAAATTTCTTTTTTTAAAATAGTTCTACCTGGACGTCCATAAACATCCCCTAGAATTAATATTCTCATAACGGATCCTCTGTAATCAATTTATATTTTATTAAAAAAAGAGGAGATATCCTCCCCTTTTTATTTTGCGTATTCTGTAGCTCTTGTTTCACGAATCATGTTAATTTTAATATTTCCTGGATATTCCATTTCTGCTTCAATCTTTTTAGCAATATCACGTGAAAGTAAAATCATCCCCGCATCATCAACTTCATTGGGTTTAACCATAATTCTTACTTCTCGACCTGCCTGAATGGCAAATGATTTTTCTACGCCTTCAAAAGACATCGCAATGGTTTCTAATTCTTGTAATCTTTGAATATAAGAAACTAAAGTTTCTCTTCTAGCCCCTGGTCTAGCTGCTGAAATGGCATCTGCCGCTTGTACTAAAACTGCCTCAACAGTTTTTGCTTCGACATCACCATGATGAGCTTCTACAGCGTGGATAACATTTTTGTTTTCTTTGTACTTTTTAAGAAGATTTACTCCAATTTCTACATGGGGACCTTCAACTTCATGATCAATTGATTTTCCAATGTCATGTAATAAACCAGCTCTCTTAGCAATTTTAATATTTGCATCGAGTTCTGCAGCCATAATCCCTGCAAGATGGGAAACTTCAATCGAATGTTTTAACACATTTTGTCCGTAACTTGTACGATATTTTAATCGTCCCAGTAATTTAACTATCTCTGGATGCAAACCATGTATCCCAGTATCAAAGCAAGCTTGTTCTCCAACTTCTTTGATGTGTGCTTCTACTTCCTTTTGGGATTTTTTAAACATTTCTTCGATTCTTGCTGGGTGTATTCGCCCATCAATAATCAATTTTTCTAGGGACAAACGAGCAACTTCTCGACGGATAGGATCAAAACCTGAAAGAATAACTGCTTCTGGTGTATCATCAATAATTAAATCAATACCCGTTAGTGTTTCTAAGGTTCTAATATTTCTTCCTTCTCTCCCGATGATTCTGCCCTTCATTTCGTCATTAGGTAAATTCACAACCGTAATTGTATTTTCTGCTACATGATCAGCTGCACAACGCTGAATGGACTGAGCGATCAATTCTTTTGCTTTTTTATCAGCAACTGCCTTTGATTCCTGCTCGATTTGTCGAATCATAATCGCCGCTTCTCGTTGGGTTTCTTTGCTTATGTCCTCTAATAAAATCGCTTTTGCTTCTTCATAGGACATTCCAGAAATACGTTCAAGTTCTTTTGTTTGTTCTTCAACTAAGCTATCAAGTTTTTCTTTTTTCTTATCTAATTCCTTTGATTTTTTGCTTAGTGCTTCTTCATTCTTTTCAAGATTCGAAGATTTTTTGTCTAAATTCTCTTCTTTCTGAATTAAACGATTCTCCATTTTTTGGAGTTCTGCTCTTCTTTCGCGATTATCTTTTTCAATGGATTCTTTTAAAGCTAGAGATTCCTCTTTCGCTGAAAATAGAATTTCCTTTTTTAAAGTCTCGCTTTCTTTCATTGCGTCATTGACAATAGTATTTGCTGTTTGTTCAGCACTTTTAATTTTGCCCTCTGCGATGTTCTTACGAACAGCGTATCCGATGACAAAAGCTAACACAATTCCAATGGATAAAACAATGGTAAGTATGTCTATAATTTTCACCTCCTTGAATAATTTATAGTCATTTTCAATTATCACTCATCACACTGTATATTTTATACTTTTTTAAAAATAGTGTCAAGAAACAATGGCTAACCTTAGGGAAATTTTGCATAAAAAAAGCCTTTCCTTTAGGAAAAGCCTTTTTTGTAATTATAATAAGTTTTCATCCTCTAAAATTTCTGGTATTTCGTCATCAATGGTAATTTCTGCTTTGTCTAACGCATTCTTATCTCTAATTTCTTTTTCAATTGCATTGGCAATTTCAGGATTCGCCATCAAAAACTCTTTTGAGTTATCTCTCCCTTGTCCCAATCGCTGTTCTTTGTAGGCAAACCAAGATCCAGATTTGTCGATAATTTCTGAAATAACCCCAACATCTAAGAGATCACCTTCTCTCGATATCCCTTTTCCATACATAATATCAAATTCTGCAATTTTAAAAGGAGGTGCTATTTTATTTTTAACAATTTTTGCCCGTGTTCTATTTCCAATAATATCAGTCCCTTTTTTCAATGATTCAATGCGTCGAACATCGATTCTAACAGATGAGTAAAACTTCAACGCACGCCCCCCTGAAGTTGTTTCAGGATTTCCAAACATGACTCCTATTTTTTCTCTTAACTGATTAATAAAAATTGTTGTCGTATTTGATTTTTTAATAACTCCTGTTAGTTTTCTTAGTGCCTGGGACATTAATCGGGCTTGTAACCCTACATGCGAGTCTCCCATTTCACCATCTATTTCAGCTCGTGGAACAAGAGCCGCAACTGAATCAATAACAATGACATCAATGGCATTACTACGAACAAGAGCTTCTACAATTTCTAAAGCTTGCTCCCCAGTATCTGGTTGAGAAACTAAAAGATTATTAATATCCACACCTAAAGCAGACGCATAAATGGGGTCTAATGCATGTTCTGCATCAACAAAAGCTGCATTTCCTCCTGCTTTTTGTGCTTCGGCAATAATATGCAAAGCAATGGTTGTTTTTCCTGAAGATTCTGGTCCATAAATCTCAACCACACGCCCTCTTGGAACTCCCCCGACTCCTAAAGCAATGTCAAGTCCAATAGAAGATGTCGAAATTACATCGATGTTTAATTTAGCACCTTCATCTCCTAGGCGCATAACAGCCCCTTTTCCAAAACTTCTTTCAATATTCTTTAGCGCAGCATCTAGCGCTTTTTCTTTATCACTTAACTTTTCTGTAGATTTTAATTTTTCAGCCATTTATTTCCATCCTATTCATTATTTGGAACATTCGTTCTAGCTCTATTATAGTTTTATTTCCTTGTTTTGTCAATAATCCTTTCACGGATTAAATGAAATACTTTATTTGCAGTCTTTATTTGAACAATTTTCCGTTCACCTTTAAAATGACACTTAATGATTTCACATTTTCCAAAGCTACAAACTCCGATATAAACCAAACCGATTGGTTTTTCTTCTGTTTCCCCACCAGGCCCTGCAATCCCTGTAACTGAAACACAGATATCTGCTTTAGAAATGGAAAAAAGATTTTCACACATTTCTTTAGCCGTTTCTTCACTTACCGCTCCATATTTTAATAACGTTGATTTTTTTACATTAAGTAATTTTTCTTTGGCAGCATTAGAGTAAGTTACTAAACCAAAACCATAGATTTCAGAAATACCTGGTTGTTCCGTTAAAAGAGAAGCAACGAGACCTCCCGTACAAGATTCTGCTGTTGCGAGTGTTGTTTTCTCCTTTTTAAGAAGGCGTCCCACAGCAACGTGTAGTGGATCTTTGGAATAACTAAAAATATTTTCTTTAAATCGTTCGGTAATCACCTTTTCTGTTTCATCAAGTTTTTGGTTAATCTCATTTTCATCCCTGCCATTTCCAGTTGTCCGTATCAGAACTTCTCCCATTTTCGCATAGGTTGCAATCGTGGGATTCTTTTGATTATCTATAAGATCTAAAATGGCATCTTCTACTGCTGACTCCCCAATATCCGACAAATTGTAATAACGAGAAATCACTAACTGATCTTGGAGCTTATTAATTATTCCAACGGCTTCTTTTTCAAACATTTCTTGCATTTCACGTGGAGGTCCTGGCATTAAAATAATGGTCTTTCCTTTTTCATTAAAAAGAATTCCCGGAGCAGTACCACAAGAATTATGCAAAATTTCAGCCCCTTCTGGAACAAGAGTTTGTTTTAGATTGTTTGAAGTCATCTTGAATTCTCTATTTTTGAAATATTCAAGAAGCTCTTCTTCCAGCTTTTTATTTTCAATCAAAGGCTTTCCTAAAACTTCTGAAATTATTTCTTTTGTTAAATCATCTTGGGTCGGTCCAAGACCTCCTGTTGTGATAATAAGATCACTTCTTTGAAGAGCAACGGTAAAAATATCCTTGAGTCTCTTAGGATTATCTCCTACAGTTGTTTGGTAGCATACACTGATACCCAAAAGCGATAATTCCCTTGATAAATATTGTGTGTTGGTGTTTAAAGTATCTCCCACCAAAAGCTCGGTTCCAACCGATATTAATTCACAAATCATAAAATATTACCTTTCCAATTACATTGAACGAAATACTTTTTTATTAATTATTAAGTAATCAATCCCTGAAATAAGTGTCAACAAAGTCGCAATGTAAATCATAATAACATCCATTGGAATATTTATCAATGAAAACGGCCAGTTGTTAAACAAAATTAAGATGATTGCAATCATTTGAGAAATTGTTTTTGCTTTCCCCCATTTACTTGCTGCAATCACAATCCCATCTGAAGCGGCTAAAGTTCTTAATCCTGTGATTGCAAATTCTCTTGCAATAATAATAATCACCATCCAAGCTGGAACAGAACCTAGCTGTACAAAGCAGATAAGTGCCGAGCAAACAAGTAGTTTGTCCGCAAGAGGATCCATAAATTTTCCAAAATCAGTCACTAAATTCCGGCTTCGAGCAAGATACCCATCAAGACTATCCGTTAAAGCAGCAACAATGAAAAGTACTGCGGCAATTCCTTGATGAAAAGGAAAATCGATTAGAAGAGCGGCGATGAAAAATGGAATCATAATAATTCTGACGACGGTTATCTTATTAGGTAAGTTCATTTGTAATTTCTCCAATCAAATCATATTCAAGGGCATTTACTATTTTAACAGGATAAAAATTTCCTGTTTCCAAACAAGCATCTTTTGAATCCACATAAACGGCACCATCGATCTCTGGTGCATCACCATAGCATCGACCAATGTAACACTCTTCGTCTTTTTCCTCGATTAAAACTTTTAAATTTCGGCCAACTTGATTTTGATTTCTCTCAAGTGAAATTTCTTGTTGGCATAGCATAATTTCAGCGAATCTTTTTTCTT
This sequence comes from Eubacteriaceae bacterium, assembly GCA_051649025.1. GTDB lineage: Bacteria > Bacillota > Clostridia > Eubacteriales > Eubacteriaceae > Acetobacterium. The sequence goes on along the minus strand of JBOFGH010000022.1, from coordinate 12,193 downwards.
TTGTTCTATTTTTTATCTGATTCGCAAATTTTGCTGCTGGGGTTTCTTCCTCTTGGGAATACTTGAACACCCCTAAATGGTCAAATTTTATTTCTTTCAAGTCTTTTAAAAGAGCCTCATGATCTTCTTCTGTTTCCCCTGGAAATCCTGTTATTATTGAGGTTCTAATAATGACATCTGGGATTTTTTTTCTTATCTGATCACAAAGAAGTTTTATTTTTTCGGTGGTCATCTTTCTTCCCATTTTGTTTAAGATTTTGTCCACTGTATGCTGAAAAGGAATATCAAAATAGTTGCAAATATTTCGATAACGCTTTACAACTTCAAGAAGTTTCTCATTAATTCCTTCTGGATATAGATACATCATTCTAATCCATTCAAAAGAATAGTTGGTAGCTATCTTTTCTAAAAGCACTCCCAGATTAATGTCTTCTTCTAAATCCGTCCCATACGGTGCAATATCTTGTGCGATGATTATAACCTCTTTAATTCCATTTTTTTCTAAATATTCAAGCTCTTTGTAAATTTCTTCGCTTTTTCTACTACGATATTTTCCTCGGATTTTCGGAATAATACAATAGGTGCAATGATGATTACATCCTTCGCTGATTCGAATATAGGTTGAATAAGCATTATCAGGAATGAGGCGTTGAATCCCCTCTGGGTAATCAGTATTAATATTTCCTACAAAATCATTCCTTATTTTTTCTCCTGCGTTCTCTAAAAGTTCAATAATATTTTCAAAATGACCGACCCCTAAGAATCCATCTATTTCTGGAATTTCAAGAGCAAGTTCTTCATGGTAGCGTTCTGCCATACAGCCTGCAACAATGAGAATTTCGCAAGATCCCTGATTTTTAAACTTTACATACTCTAAAATATAGGCAATTGATTCTTCCTTTGCTTCTTGAATGAAACAGCAGGTATTGACAATAATAATCTCTGCTTTACTTGGATCTTCATCCAATTCATAATTGTTTTCACTAACAATTCCCATCATCATTTGAGAATCAATTGTATTTTTATCACAACCCAAAGTAGTCATATGTATTTTTTTATTCTTCATTACTCACCTACTCATTATTTAGATAGTCTTCTTCTGTTATCAAAAGGTTTCTTGGTTTACTCCCATTCGGTCCAGAAATAAAACCACGCTCTTCCAAATCATCAATAATTCTCCCAGCTCTAGCATACCCAACCTGTAACTTTCGTTGTAACATTGACGTCGATAGCTGATCATATTCAAATCCTAGTTTAAGGGCTTCTTCCAAAAGGCTATCCCCTTCTTTTTCAGGCTTCTTTACTTCTGATTCTTGAAAAACAACTTCTTCAATTGATGAATCATACTGAACACCTTTTTTGATTTCAATCGCGTTAATAACACCATTAATCTCTTCGTCTGATAAATAAGTACACTGCACCCGTGTTGGTTTTGATAAGCCAACTGGAAAATAAAGCATGTCCCCTTTTCCAAGTAGTTTTTCTGCACCACCAGTATCTAAAATTGTTCTCGAATCAGTATTAGAAGCAACAGAAAATGCAATTCTAGATGGAATATTTGCTTTAATTAATCCAGTAATAACGTCCACAGAAGGACGTTGGGTTGCAATAACCAAATGAATACCACAGGCTCTTGCAAGCTGTGCAATACGACAGATTGCATTTTCGACTTCTTTAGGAGAAGTAATCATCAAATCTGCCAATTCATCAATTACAATCACAATTCTCGGAAGTTTTTTCTCTCCCTTTGCTTCACAAATAAGATTATAAGACTCAATATCCCTTACGTTATTTTCTTTAAAAATCATATATCGATCCGTCATCTCTTTAAGACCCCAATTAAGGGCATGGGCTGCTTTTTTAGGATCTGTCACTACAGGGATTAATAAATGTGGAATTGCATTGTATTGGTTTAGCTCTACCATTTTAGGATCAATCATAATGAACCGTAAATCATCGGGTGACGACTTGTACAGCATGCTAACGATAATACTATTGATGCAGACGCTCTTCCCAGACCCAGTCGACCCAGCAATAAGAACATGCGGCATACTTCCAATATCCCCAATAACATTTTCACCTGACAAGGTTTTTCCCAATGCAAAAGTTAAAGGGCTTTTGCTGTTTCTAAATTGATCCGTATCAATGATTTCACGTAGACCTACAATTTCTGAGACATCATTGGGAACCTCAATACCCACTGCTGCTTTTCCTGGAATCGGTGCTTCTATTCGAATATCAGATGTCGCCAGACTTAATGCCAAATCATTCGACAAATTTACAATCTTGTTAACTTTTACTCCAGGATCTAACTGCAATTCAAAACGTGTAATACTAGGACCCACGTTTATTTCGATTATTTTCGCTTTTACACCAAAGTTTTTTAAAGTTTCTTCTATTTTTTTTGCTTTTTTTAAGACATCATCTTTTTTTGATTTCTCTCTCTTTGATGGGAGATTTAAAAGGGACAATTTAGGAAAAACATAGGCCTCTGTTTTAGGAGTAAGATCAATACTTTCTATCTCATTAATCTCATTTTCAATTTTTTTCTTTGAAACTCTCATTGTCTTATCTTCTGTATTATCTATGATATCCCGTTTATTTACATCTTCAAAGTAGTTTTCATGAATTTTAAAAGCTTCTTCCCCATTTTCGTCGATAAACCCAAAGGGATCTTTTTTCGATTTTTTCTTCTTTATTTTGTCTGCTTTCATAACAGGTTCAAACAATGGTGCATCAACTAGACTAATCGGTTCAAGATCAACACTACTTTTTTCAAAATTACCCACTTCAAACAAAGGAAAATTTCCCTCATTTTCTACAATAGGAGGTATCATCGTAGTTTCAGATTCTTTGTTTTTAGTTGCAGCTATTTCTTTTTTTATCCTTCGCTTATCTCTCATTTTTTCTAATTTTTCACTAAGTTTTTCTTTTGGCGATGGGTCATTTTTTCTTTTTTCTTTTAAATAATGGATATATTTTATGATACTCTCTTTAAAAATAATTCCAATGATAAAAAAAGTTGTTAATATTATGATCAACAATGTTCCTTTAACAGAAAATAAGGTTGTGAAAAAATAATAGAGTAAAATTCCGATAATTCCACCATATTGACCATATTGAGCCAAAGAAAAGAAGTCCATAATCGAATATTCATCAAAATTTGGAATGTTAAAGCTGTAGATCATTGTGAGATTAATCAGTAATAAAAAAATGAGTATCAAATTTTTAAACCATACATCAATTTTATTCATACACAATATAATCCCGATGATTGTGATATAAAGGGTAACAAATAATGTGACCCCTCCAAACAAATAAGAAAAACTTCGGCTAATGAGATCCCCAATAATGCCAGCACTAAAGGAAATATAACAATAAGCAGAAAATAAACCTATTAGTATAAAAATGATTCCAACTAACAAATGATTGGAATCCGATTTTTTTTCAGGGCTTTTTTTTCGGGGTGTTGTTTTATTTTTAGTATTTTTTTTTGTTGCCATTTTTCTCCTCGGATAAAAAAAGACGCAGATAAACTGCGCCTTTGATAGTTTTTATAAAAATAATAGCCTAAAATTATCAAAATTGGTAAGTGTGGTTAAGCATTTAATATTTTCTAGGCTAACTACTCTTAATATAACCTTTATAACGCAAATCTATTTCCCAGAATGACCAAATCCACCTTCTCCACGTACACTTTCTGACAGTTCTCCAAGCTCCTTAACTTCATCAAAATTTGCTCTTGAGTACTCGGTAAAAATCATTTGTGCAATACGCTCGCCTTGATTAAGCTGGTATGGTTTATCCGTTAAATTTATCATAATAATCTTAACTTCACCACGAAAATCTGAATCGATTGTTCCAACACCATTTACTAAAGACAAACCATGTTTTAAAGCAAGTCCACTTCGGGCTCTCACCTGGGCTTCAAATCCCTGGGGTATTTCTAAATGGATTCCTGTAGGGATTTGATACACTTTTTTAGGCATTAATATCATGCTGCCATCAATGTTAGCCCTTAAATCTACCCCAGCAGATCCAATGGTTTGATATTCCGGAAGTGGATATTCTGAATTATTAAATATTTTAACATTACAAGTTTTCAAAGGACACCTGCTAGTTTTCTTTTGGGAGACACGCTTTTCTGGATAAGTTTATTCTCCCCTGATCATCGATATCCATTACTTTTACAGTAACATCATCGCCAATTTTTACTACATCTTCTACTGAATTAACTCTTTCATTGGCTAGTTTGGATATATGAACTAAGCCATCTTTGCCACCGGGTAAAGAAACAAATGCTCCAAAGTTCATGATTCTCACAACTTTTCCTGTTAAGACTTCACCAATCTCAACTTCTTTGACAATGCCTTCGATAATTTCCTTCGCTTTGTTACCTGATTCAGTATCAACTGAAGCAATAAAAACACGTCCATCATCCTCAATGTCAATTTTTACGCCTGTTTCATCGATAATTTTATTAATTACTTTTCCACCCGAACCAATGACATCTCGAATCTTATCAGGTTTAATTTGAATGATAATAATTCTAGGTGCATTTTTGGCTAACTCTTTACGTGGCTCTGCAATTTCAGTATTCATAATATTCAAGATATGTAAACGACCAATTCTTGCTTGTTCCAAAGCTTCCGTTAGTATCTTTTTATTAATTCCATCGATTTTAATATCCATTTGAATGGCAGTGATTCCATCCTTTGTCCCTGCTACTTTAAAATCCATATCTCCTAGAAAATCTTCTAGACCTTGAATATCTGATAAAATGGCAAGATGATCATCCTCTTTAATTAATCCCATTGCAATTCCTGCAACTGGGGATTTAATTGGAACACCTGCAGCCATCAATGAAAGGGTTGAACCACAAACACTTGCTTGGGAAGTTGATCCATTTGAACTTAAAACTTCTGAAACAACTCGAATCGCATAAGGAAATTCATCCTGTGATGGTAGCATGGGTTCAAGAGCACGTTCAGCTAAAGCGCCATGGCCAATCTCACGACGTCCGGGACCTCGTGATGGTCGTGTTTCCCCAACACTATATGATGGAAAGTTGTAATGGTGCATGTAACGCTTAGAATCCTCATTTGATAAGCCATCTAGCATTTGAACATCCCCAAGAACTCCTAGAGTAACAATGGATAGTACTTGGGTTTCCCCCCGAGTAAATAAGCCTGAGCCATGTGGTTTTGCTAAAAAATCTATTTTAGCTGTAATGGGTCTGATCTCATCCATTTTACGATTATCAGGACGAATACGATCTACTAAAATAAGACTCCGAATTTCTTTTTTAACCAGGCTGTTTAAAATTTCGTCAATTTCATTCATCTTTTCTGGAAAAATATTAGAAAAATGTTCTTTTACCTTTTCTTTTACTGTGTCAATATTATCTTGTCTTTCTATTTTATCCGCCGTTTTTACAGCAGTCTTTAACTCATCACCAATGAATTCTAAAACTTCTTTTTTTACATCTTCTTCTGGTAGAAAAAGGGTATATTCCTTCTTGTCAACACCAACAGACGCAATGATTTCTTCTTGAAACGCTACAATTTTCTTGATCTCTTCATGGGCAAGCAAAATTGCTTCAAGCATCACTGATTCAGAAATTTCATTTGCACCTGCTTCAACCATCATGATTGCTTCTTTAGTTCCAGAAACAACTAGGCTAAGTTCGCTAATTTCACGCTCTTTTTCATTAGGATTAATGACATATTCACCATCAATATATCCAACTGCAACAGCACCTGTAGGACCATTAAAAGGAATATCAGATATTGAAAGTGCAATTGAAGAACCGATCATTGCTGCGATTTCAGGGGCATTATCTTGATCAACTGACATAACCGTTGTTACAACTTGAACATCATTTCTAAAACCTTTTGGAAAAAGAGGTCGGATAGGTCGGTCGATTAGTCTCGAGTTTAAAATCGCTCTTTCCGTTGGGCGACCTTCTCTCTTAATAAATCCTCCAGGGATTTTTCCAACAGAGTATTGTTTTTCTTCATAATCTACACTTAAAGGGAAAAAGTCCATCCCTTCTCTGGGTTTTTTTGAAGCTGAAGCCACTGCAAGGACTTCTGTTTCTCCATACCGTATCATTGCAGCTCCTTTAGCTAAAAGAGCCACTTCACCAATTTCGACTCGAAACTGACGTCCAGCAATTTGTGTTTCGAAAACCTTCATTTATTTCTCACTTTCTGTTTTTTTTAAAAAAAAGAGGCGGAATACTCCGCCCTTAATTATTTTCTTAAATTTAATCGTTGAATAAGTTCTCGATATCGAATGATATCTTTGTTTTTCAAGTAGGTTAATAGTCGTCGTCTTTGACCAACGAGTTTTAGAAGTCCACGACGTGAATGGTGATCTTTTTTATGAATTTGAAGATGTCCATTGAGGTCATTAATTCTAGCTGTTAATAACGCTATTTGAACTTCTGGTGATCCAGTATCACCTTCATGTTTTTTGTACTCTTCAACGACTTGTGCTTTTAATTCTTTACTTATCATTTTTTTCTCCTTTAATATAAATTATCCCTAATCCTAGTATTTCGTAGGAGTTTCAAAAAACCAAGAGAAAGGAATTAACTTAATAATAATATCATAAAGATGCTATAGTGTAAATAACTTATTTAATATAATTTTTCTTAATTGTATCAATATCCACTTTAATTCTATGAATAAGATCCGTAATATTTTCAAACTTTATCTCGTTACGAATCTTTCTTTTGAAAATAATTGTGATCTCTTCATTGTAAATATCTTGATCAAAATCATAAATATAGGTTTCAATGCTGAAGGGGTGTTTTTCAAAAGTTGGATTAAACCCTAGGTTTGTTAAGCCGTGAAATTTTTTCCCTTTATAGATGACATTGGTATAATAAACCCCAGCATTTGGAAGTATTCTCTTTTTCGTCAATTTAATGTTTGCCGTTGGAATCCCATATTGTTTCCCAAGACCTTTTCCAGTTATTACTTTCCCTGTAATCGAGTATTCTCTCCCTAAGAAAGTTTCTACGGTCTCTACTTGACCACAACTAATTAGATCACGGATATAGGTCGAACTAACTGCAATTTCATCGACCATGTAGGAATCAACAACCGAAACTTCAAAACCATATTTTTCTCCAAGGTTTTTTAATGTTTTCACAGTTCCTGTTCCTCTGTAGCCAAAATTATAATTAAAACCTACCACAATGGCCTTTACGTTGTATTTTTTTAGTAAATAACTGACAATAAATTCCTCTGGCGTAAATCGCATAAGTTCATCCGTAAAATCATTTATAAAGACATAATCAATGTTGAGATTTTTTATCAATTGAGTTTTTTCTTCATTTGTTGTTATTAACCAAGGTGAATAGTTAGGAAAAATAAGTTCCAAAGGGTGTTTGCTAAATGTCATCACACCTGTTTTGATTTTTTTTCTTTTAGCAACATTTAATGTTTCTTTTAATAAAACTTGATGTCCAAAATGCACCCCATCAAAAAAACCTAAAGCTAATGCAATTTCTTCATTTCCATATTTTTCGTTAATCATTTCACCCTCACATTAACTTCATTGGCTTAACATAAGAACATTCATTATCTATAAAGAATTTTCCCATCCCTATAAATTCATCCTTAATGTAAAGTCGTAGGACTTCGCCCGAGTTTAGTTTATTAAAATCTTCTTCTACATTCCATTGAAAAAGTTTATTTCCATTTCTTAAAAATCTTTCGCCTTGTTCACTAGCCTTGATCCTACGAAAACTTTCCATTGAATATTCTAAATCATATAGCTTATCTGCTATTTCATTTTCTTTTGTTTCTTTTTCAATTTCTGTAATTTTCAAAGCGTTGCCAAGTGAAAACTTACCCACAGAAAGCCGTTTCAATTCTCCCATGCATCCAATCGTTCCAAGAGCCAGTCCTATGTCTCGACATAGAGAGCGTATATAGGTACCCTTAGAACAAACGACGATTATCTTGCCCATTTGGTCTTTTTCTGAAAAGTCAACTATTTGAATGCTTTCGATTGAAACTAATCTTTCTGGAATTTCAACAGATTTACCTTCTCTAGCATATTGATATAGTTTTTTTCCATTGATTTTTAAAGCCGAATAAATTGGTGGTTTTTGCATAATTTCGCCTGTAAAATTTTTCAAGCTATTTTGTAACGTTTCCCGTGAGATTTGAGATTTTTCCTTGTTTATTATCTGACCAGTAATATCACAAGTGTCCGTTTCAAGCCCAAATATAATTTGAGCTTCATAGACTTTTCCTTGCTCCATTAAATATTCTACCATTTTCGTTGCCTTGCCAATGCATAAAACAAGAACTCCTTCAGCATTGGGATCCAGAGTTCCTGTGTGACCAATTTTTTTTGTGCCTAAAATTTTTCGACATTTAAACACAACATCATGGGAGGTCATCCCTTTTTCTTTATAAACATTTAGATAGCCATGATACTCAGCCATTATTTAACTCCAGTTGCTTTTTGTAAACTTCAACAATTTCAAGTTTTAAGTCATTAATATTGCCAGTGTACGTAAAACCAGCGGCTCTCTCATGTCCACCACCACCATGCCTCACAGCTAGTTCTTGAATGTCAAAGGGCGGCTTTGATCTTAAAGACACACGATACTCCCCAGGGGCAACCTCTTTCATTAGAACAGTCATTGTATTATCAATGATATTTTGCCCTATATTCGCCACATCATCAGGGATATTGTTCACTCCACCATATTTCATCAAGGTCTCAAAATCCAAAACCATCATCGCTATGGGAAATGGTTCTATGATTTCAAGTGCTTTAATGGCTTCACCCATTATCTTAAATTGATCAAGTGTTTTTTCACTATGTAGCTTTTTTGATAGTGGCGCATAATTACGTTTAATTTTATAAAGTTCCGACAATATCTCGTGGGTGTCACTCGTTACATTCGAAAATTGAAAACTTCCCGTATCCGTCGAAATTCCAGTGAAAATTGCATCTGCCATTTCGCCATCTAAGTTTATTTCCAATTCCATTAAAATGCGAAAAACAATTTCTGCAGTCGCACCAGTAATTTCCACATAATTTAAATCACCATATTTTAAATTGCTTTTATGATGATCAATCACTAATTTAGTTTTGTATTCTGGTAGTTTTTCGGGATGAAAAGAAAAATCAAAACTTGAACAATCCAAAAAAACGATCACATCATACGAGGTCTTTAAAGCGTTATTAAAGTTCGCTATTTCATTAAAAAAGTTCAACTTTCTTTCTATCGGTGTCTCAATATAATAATCAACTGCTTTGTTTAGTTTTTTTAATCCTTTGCCCAGGGCTATTCCTGATCCTATTGCATCACCATCAGGCTTCATGTGAAGAAGTATTAAAAAGCTGTTGTTACTTCTAAAAACATTCAGAATATTTTCGGTAATTTTTTTACTCATCGAAACCCTTTATCTTCTTATCTTCTTTTATTTCCTTCAAGATAGCATCAATATGCATCCCATATTCAACCGAATTATCCAACTCAAAAGTTAACGCGGGAACTGAGTGCACTTTGATGACTTTCCCCAAGCTTGATCTTAAAAAACTCTTTGCTTTTTCTAAAAGCTCTAAAACGGCAGCTTTTTCTTCAGGAGTTCCAAGAATGCTAACAAAAACTGTTGCCGTTTTTAAATCCGGAACTACACTAACCTTAGTAATACTTAAACTACTGTCTAGAATTCGTGGGTCTTTCATTTTATGCAAAATAATTAAACTTAATTCGCGTTGAATTTGCCCATTTATTCTTTCATTTCGATGGGAAGCCATCTTATCAGCTCCTTTCCCTAATCCGTCTATTTATCTTGGAATTTCTTCCATGGTGAACCCTTCAATAATATCTCCAACTTTTAGGTCATTGAATTTTTCAATCCCTATCCCACATTCATATCCGGTGTTTACTTCTTTGACATCATCTTTAAACCGCTTTAATGATCCAATTTTTCCTTCTAAAACAACAATTCCGTCTCGAATGATTCGTATGTCGTCATTTCGATTGATTTTTCCATCTGTTACATAACATCCTGCAATCGTACCAATGCTTGGAATTTTAAAGACTTCTCGTACTTCAACATTTCCTAAGACTTTTTCTCTGTATTCAGGAGCAAGCATGCCTTCCATGGCTTTTCTAACATCTTCAACCGCGTCATAAATAACACGATACAATCTTAAATCGACTTCTTCAGTTTCTGCTAATTTTATTGCATTCTTATCTGGTCGAACATTAAATCCAATAATGATCGCATTTGAGGTAGATGCCAACATAACATCTGTTTCATTGATTGCACCAACTGCGCCATGGATAACATTAATTCTAACAGATTCATTGTCTAGTTTTTCTAAAGATTGTTTGATCGCTTCAATCGACCCCTGGACATCTGCTTTGATAATAATGTTAATATCTTGAATTTGTCCTTCTTGTATTTGGCTGAAAAGGTCATCTAATGAAATATTCGAACGGCGTTGTCTTTCACCTTTTTGAAGTTCTCTACGTTTCTCAGAAAGTTGACGTGCTTCTTTTTCATTCTCGAGAACGATAAAGTCATCCCCAGCAACAGGAATATCAGACAGCCCTGAAATCTCTACAGGTGTAGAAGGACCAGCTTTTTTAATACGCTTTCCTTTATCATCAATCATTGTCCGAACTTTCCCATAAGTTGTTCCAGAAATAATAGAGTCTCCAATATAAAGAGTTCCTTGTTGAATTAATAAAGTTGCTACGGGTCCTTTACCTCTTTTTACTTGAGCCTCGATAACTGTTCCCCTTGCTTCACGTTGGGGGTCAGCTGTGAGTTCACTCATTTCTGACATAATAATAATCATCTCAAGAAGTGTATCGATGCCTTCACCAGTTTTTGCTGAAACAGGAACTGCAATGGTATCTCCCCCCCATTCTTCAACAACTAAATGGTGTTCGGTCAATTCTTGCTTAACTCTTTCAGGATTCGCTCCTGGTTTATCTATCTTGTTGATCGCAACTAAGATTGGAACCCCTGCCGCTTTTGCATGATTGATTGCTTCGACTGTTTGAGGCATCACACCATCATCAGCAGCTACAACTAAAACTGCAATATCGGTGATTTGAGCTCCTCGTGAACGCATTGCTGTAAAGGCTTCATGCCCTGGTGTATCAATGAAAGTAATTGATTCATCATGTAGATCTACCGTATAAGCTCCAATATGCTGTGTAATCCCACCTGCTTCACTGGAAATAACATTTGCTTTTCGAATACGATCTAATAATGAAGTTTTACCATGATCAACATGCCCCATTACTGTAATAACTGGTGGGCGAATCACCTCATTTTCGGTTTCTTCATCATCGTATTCTTCTAAGATTTTAGAAACGACATCTTCAATTTTAATTGCTTCAACTTCAATGTCAAATTCAGCCGCAACAATTGCTGCCGTTTCAAAATCAATTTCTTGATTAATGCTCACCATTGTTCCAGCCATCATCAAGGTCTTAATTATTTCTGTTGCCGTGATATCCAAAACCTCAGCTAATTCACCAACTGTTAAAATTTCCGGAATCTCATAAACTTGATTTAATTGCACGGTCTTTTTCTTTTCATCTTTTTTTCTTTTATAGACACTACGTGCTGTTTTTTCTCGTTTACTATGATCTCTCATTTTTGGGGGGGTATTAGTTGGTTGAGAAGATTGAGGTCTTTTTTTCTCAGGAACTTTTTTAGTTTCCTTTTGAGGAGAAGCTGCGGTCTTTTCCTTAGACACCTCAACCGTTTTATTCTCTTTTTTATTGGTTACTTCAGTTTGTTTTTTTTCTATATCTATTTTTTCAGTCGATGCCTTAGGTGCGTTTTCTGAATTTGAATTATACTTTTCTGAATCAAACTTATCTTCAAATTCTTTGACTTGCTGATCTGTCAATGCACTCATATGATTTTTTACAGGAATATTGTGTTTATTCAGAATATCCACAAATTCTTTACTTGGAATATTATATTTTTTCGCAAAATCGTATACTCTTAATTTTGACATATAATTCCTCCCTTCAATGTTTAAATTTTTTATATATTTTTCGCAATTTCATCGCGTATTTTTTGAATTACCTCTGGATCAATTTTCCTCTTAAAACTTCGTTCTAAAAAATTTTTATTTGTAAATTGGTCAATGCAAATTTCAGACTTACATAGATAGGTTCCTC
>JBOFGH010000021.1:0-1558 GCA_051649025.1 Eubacteriaceae bacterium | reverse complement strand
ATTACATCAAAAAAACCATATTCGAAGTTTTTAGGAATCTCTATACTGTCACCAATGTTATAAAATAATCCTCTTCTCCAGTAGAATAGATCAACAATAAATGGAGGAAACATAATATTGTTAAAATTTAGCGAATAATCTCGGTCGCTAATTCCACTGGCTTTTTCTTTAAAGATGACGGCTGTAAATAATTCTTCGTCTTCACAAAGCTTTTTATCCAACCTATTAGAAAGAGTTACACCATAAAAATACAGCCCCTCTTTTGGCGATACTAAAAAAACATCACCCTTTTTGGGGACTATACTTCTGCTCCCCTTTATTTTCTTTAAGAGAAATTCATTCATGTTCTTTTCAACAAATAAATCAAACTCTTCCTGAACCTCTTTGCTCTGTCTGTTATATCTATGAACATTCAAAACTTCAATTACATTTCTATCGTCTTCAACTTTCATCATTAAAACTTACCTCCTTAAAAATTTTTTAGCCCAGTTCATTGCACCAGGATAGTGCTTGTTTTTAGGGGCAACACTATTTATTTTATTCCCCTTATATTTCCCTGTGTTTATATATTGCTGTTCTACTGGTCTTGCTTGGTTTCGAGTTAACCCTTTATGTTGTGGCACTAGTTTTGAAAAACCTTTTCCATTTCTATTGTGCTGCCCTCGCCTCGTCTCAAGCTTTTGCTTGGTTATTCCAACATAATTAACTTTTCCCTCCTTCATTCCAAAATATACACTATGTTCTTTTTTCCCTTTATTAAGCCAAGCCTTACTTCCATTATCAAGCTTTTTAATTGTTTTTGAAGTTTTATACGTTGTCTTAGCTAACTTTTTAGTAGACTTCGCTGCCTTTAGTGCTTTTCCTGCCACTTTTATTACTCTGGTCGCTTTTCCCGTCGGTAACACTCCAAGCCCAACATGCCAGCCCACAGATTGTGCGATGGCCACTTGCTTCTTTCTTCCAGTTAGTTTTTTCTTTTTCGCTTTCTTTTTGCCTGCCTGATAGCCATCATTTCTTTGGTTCGTAAAGCGTCTTATCAAATATTGCTTCTCTATGAATTTCGTATCCCACTCCATAAATAGTCTTTACACCCGACACCGAGCAATGTGTGGGAGTGAAATCAATCTCATTTTCGTACTCATCGCAATATTTATAATCTATTACATCAAAAAAACCATAATTGAAATCTTCTGGAATTGTAATCTTGTCACCAATATTGTAAAACAGACCTCTCCTCCAGTAGAATAGATCAACAATAAATGGAGGAAACATTATATTGTTAAAATTTAGCGAATAATCTTTGGCGCCAATATATTTTGCCTTTTCTTTGAAAATCACTGCTGTGAACAGCTCACATCCCTCGTAAAGATCCAAATTAAACCTGTCTGAAACCACTGCTCCATAAAAATACAAACCTTCTTTTGGCGAAACAATAAACACGTCTCCTTTTTGGGGCATTATGCTCCTACTGCCCTTTATTCGCCTTAAGAGAAATTCATTCATATTCTTTTCATCAAATAAATCTAGCTCTTTCTGAACCTCTTTGCTCTGTCTGTTA
>JBOFGH010000020.1:0-1484 GCA_051649025.1 Eubacteriaceae bacterium | reverse complement strand
GCCAATGAAAAATCTCCGTTGAGATATCCTTCCACAATATCCAATTTTTCATCATATGAATATTTCCTTGACATAAAAAATCCCCCTTAAGTAGATTTTGGTTATTTACCTTGTCTACTTAAGGGGAATCATATCATTTTAATTAAGAGCACCATATTTTCGAAAACGTTGATACCTTTTTTCGGTTAACTCTTTTTTATCTATTTCTTTTGATTTGATGAAACTTTTATATAAATTGGTTTGTATTTCTCGGAAAATATTTTTAAAGTCACGTTGATCTTCACGTATTATTTTTTCTATAATTTTCAGCTCTTTGAGATCCGATGCCGTTAGTTTTAAACAATTTGCAGCTTCCTTTGTTTTTGATGGATCTTTCCAGAGAATACTGGCGCAACCTTCAGGGGATATGACGGAATAAATAGAATTTTCTAACATCCAAACCTCATCCGCAACTCCTAAAGCTAAAGCACCACCACTACCACCTTCACCGATAACAATAGAAATAATTGGAACTTTTAAAGTCATCATTTCCATGAGATTAGTAGCAATAGAGTGACCTTGACCTCTTTCTTCTGCACCAATCCCACAATAAGCTCCCGAAGTGTCAATAAAACAGACAATAGGGCGATTAAATTTTTCGGCTAGTTTCATCTGTCTTAAGGCTTTTCGATATCCCTCTGGGTGAGAAGATCCAAAATTCCTTTTTACTTTGTTTTTAGTATTTTTTCCTCTTTCTTGAGCAATAATGGTAACAGGCATTTCAAATAGTTTCCCAAGACCAGCGATGATGGCAGGGTCATCTCCAAAACAACGATCGCCATGAAATTCAATAAAATCCGTAAAAATATGTTCAATGTAGTCGAGACCTGTAGGTCTATTTTTTTTTCGAGCGATTACAACAGATTTATATGCTTCCATTAGAATCACCTCCCTCTATTACAGTGTGAAAAGAAATGATTTTTTTTAGGGTTTCCTTTTGAAGAGGGCGGGGGATGATTTGGTCAATAAAACCTTTTTCAAGTAAAAACTCAGCTCTTTGAAAACCTTTTGGTAATCGTTGGCGAATGGTTTGTTCGATGACTCTTGGCCCCGCAAAGGCAATAAGAGCTTCTGGCTCAGCGAGAATAATATCACCTTCCATTGCAAAACTTGCGGTAACACCACCTGTGGTTGGATCTGTTAAAACCACAACATAGAGATTTCCGTGGTCACTGTGTTTTTTGACAGCACCACTTGTTTTAGCCATTTGCATAAGGGAAAGCATTCCTTCTTGCATACGTGCACCACCAGAAACCGTAAACCCAATAACAGGTAATTTTTTTTCAGTTGCATATTCGAAAAGACGTGTAATTTTTTCGCCGACGACTTGTCCCATGCTGCCCATCATAAAAGCTGAGTTCATTACAAAAATGCATGCATCATATCCAAAAATCTTACAAGTTCCAGTGATAACCCCTTCTTTTTCATGGCTAAAAGCTTTTGCT
>JBOFGH010000019.1:0-15429 GCA_051649025.1 Eubacteriaceae bacterium | reverse complement strand
AGACATCTTAGAATTTACAGGTTTTATGGTACTATTCTCTTTTCTATGACCTTCGCTCTCTCTCGAAAGCTTTTCTATTATATCGTCTTTTTTCCTTGCTGTCAACCTGTTTCTGAAAAAAGTTTTTCTTTCTTTTTCCCTCACAGTCGCTGCCCTCGCTTGAGCAACCTGTTCAGTATAACCACTTTTTTATGCCTTGTCAACTGCTTTTTTATCTTTTTTATTCTTTTTTATTCTTTTCTCAAAACCACTGTTCTTTCTCAAGACAGCTTACTTAGTTTAGTCTTCTTTCTTCTCTTTGTCAATCCTTTTTTAATTTTTATTTTTAATTTCATTTCTTTTTATAATATAGCGGTTTTATCTATCTACCAACAAAAAAAGAATACCTTACTTATGAAGGCATCCTCTTCTATTCTCAACTATGTTTAGAAAGCATTTATTTCAGCTCTGTATTGGCTACTTTACTTCCTAGACCTAAAACTTTCCCCACCGACTTGTATACAAAGAAGGTAACACCGGCATTAATTCCAGCTTTAATAATGTTAAAGGGAAGAATTACCGGCAAGATCATTGGCAACACTGCTTCGAGTGGAACTCCAAGAAATAGTGGTGTGAAAATAAGGTTCCATAAAACCATGGTGATCGTCATGGTTAGTACACCAAAGCTTAATCCTATCATCGCTCCTTTTCGGGTGCGATTTCTTTTGTAGATGTTTCCAGCTACTAAAACAAATCCTCCTGTGGCAAAGAAATGCATCATGATTCCAATAATCCCACTTCCCGAACTCACTGTAATCCCTTGGAGTACACAAACCACCCCTGTTAAAATGAGCCCACCAATGGGGCCAAACATAAAAGTTCCAATAAAAATTGGAATATCCGCAGGGTCATACTCTAAAAAAGGGGCTGCGGGGAAAATTGGAAACCGAATGAGGTAAACCAATAGAATTGACATTGCTGCCAACACTGCCATTTGTGTTAGTTGTCTTGTTTTGATTTTCATACAAAAACCCTCCTTGTTGTCTGCCCAGAAACAATAAAACCCTTGGAAATTTTTTCCAAGGGTTTTGCGTTCTAAATTGACCGCCATTTCTTTCATCCGGACTATACCGTCGGTTCTGGAATCTAACCAGATCGGCCTTTCGGCTCGTGGACTTATTGCGCTTGCACTTTACCACCGGTGAGGACTTGCACCTCCCCTGAAACAGACTATTTATTTTTCTGTATTATATACTGTAACTCTCAAATTTGTCAAGAATAAATGTTATGCTAATTAAACATATTCTTCTTGTAAAGAACAATCGCTGAAATCCCTGTCATAACTAATGCAACAATAGTAACAATCCAAAAGTTTGGCAAAGGCAATCCTTCGACGTTCATCCCATAGAAACTTGCAATCATTGTTGGTATCGCCATAAGAATTGTGAGGGAAGTCAATATTTTCATGACAATATTAAGATTGTTGGAAATAATCGACGCAAAAGCATCCATTGTTCCACTAAGAATATTCGCATAAATATTTGACATCTCAATGGCTTGTTCAACTTCAATAAGCACATCTTCCAACAGTTCTTTGTCTTCCTCATAAAGCTTAATAACACGCCCTCGTTGAAGTTTCTCAAGAACGGACTGATTGGCCTTGAGGGAGGTCGAAAAGAACACCAAACTTTTCTCTAAGTCTAAAAGCTGAATAAGTTCTTTGTTTTTCATTGAAATATGTAATTCTCTTTCAATTTCAGTGCTCATACGGTTAATATGTCTTAGATACACCAAGAATCGACTCGCTACACGATACAAAATCTGAAAAACAAATCGGGTTTTTAAATTGGTAAAAACATTTTTAACTCTCCCTTTTGCAAAATCATCTAAAATTGTGCTACCACGGAGACATACGGTTATAATATTGTCTTCAGTTTGAATAATACCA
Source organism: Eubacteriaceae bacterium (assembly GCA_051649025.1). Lineage (GTDB taxonomy): Bacteria > Bacillota > Clostridia > Eubacteriales > Eubacteriaceae > Acetobacterium. The sequence goes on along the minus strand of JBOFGH010000019.1, from coordinate 13,502 downwards.
ACTGGAATTGTACTATATAAAATCATTTGGTCATCTTTTTTCACAATAGGGACATCAATGGTAATTAAGGAATGATGATTGTCCTCAAGTTCGACCCTCGAAATTTCTTCTTCATCAAGGGCAGCCTTTAAAAAGTCTTCTTCAACACCCAATTCCCCACTCACAAACTGAATTTCTTCTTCTGTGGGTTTAACCATATTGATCCAGCTGTTTTTTTCGATGGTTTCAATTTCAACAATTTTACCATCAATGGTTTTGTAAATTTTGATCATTGTTCTCTCCTTTTCATATTGGAAGCGACCAATGATTTTTTTCAAAATATGGTCGCTTATTCATTTCTTTTGTCATTCTGCACTTCTCACTAGGGTCTGCGTCCATATTTATCACTCCTTTTTATTCAACTAAAAATAAATAAAAACCCCACCATCTGCCATTGAGGTTTTTTTCTTTGTATTGTTACTATATCTTTTTACCCTACATTTGTCAATTTATTTTGGGTTAAGTCTCTGTAAAGTCGAATTATTTTATTATAGTTTTTCTTTAAATCGGGTATAATAATAAATATGATCGTTTTTACAAACAGATGAGAGGTTTATGTTATGAAAGTTAAAAAGAAACTCCCCCTTAAAATCATTTCCCTCGGCATTATTCCTTTGCTTATTGTAACAATTATTACGACTATCTATGCAACATCGATGACCATTTTTACTCGCAAAACTTTCCTCAATGAAATTGCAGCCTCGGTTAACGAACATATCGAAACTTTTTTTGTTTCTCAAAAAAGCAACCTCGATTTTTCAACCAAAACCCCTATCTATATCAATTTACTGGATGCTGTACAAACAGATCCAAATAGCCAAACCCAGCAAGACCTAATGGCAGAGGCAAATCAAATGATTTTTGACAGTGTGCAAACAAATGTTGATCTATCTCAACTCAATATTATCGATCTTTCTGGAAATATTGTTATTTCTTCCACGCCTTCCTTAAATGGCACAAATCTTAGCGATCAGCCAATCATGAAAAGTCTCAAAGAGGGAGCGCCATTTTATGAAGAAACAATCATAAATCCGGATAATACGCGTTCAATTTCTTTAGCTCAACCAATCATTAATGATAACGGCAATCTTGTTGGCTATATCAATCGCGTAAGTAGTCTCGAAAACATTAATCAATACATCCATTCCTTCACCATTGGAAACACAGGCTATTTATACCTTCTTGATAACAAAGGAGTGACCCTTTCTCACTATTATGAAAACCGAATCACCGATACTGAGGATCAAAAGCCTAAAGAGATTATAAACTTTATTTCCGAAATAAAAAGCAACACCCTCCCAAGTGATCATGGATTTCTAAACTACGAGATTAACAATGTTGATATTTTAGGAGCCTATGGACGTGTAGAAACCCCTCAATGGGTTATTGTTGCGGCAATGAACAAAAATGAAATTTATATGGAAGTTTATGGAATTCTTCTGATTGCTCTCGTTTCTTTATGCATTGTTGCCATCACCTCTGTGTTTATTGGAAAAAGCATTGCAAATTCCATTATAAAACCACTTACCATCTTAACTGACGGAATTAAGGAAATCTCTCATGGAAATCTTTTGGCTACTTGTGAGCTTGAAGATAATAAGGACGAATTTAACACCCTTGCCGACAACTTTAATCAGATGGCCTTAAACCTCTACGAAACGACTAAAAAACTTGTTGCTACAAATGAAAAATTAGATCATTCCGCCCACTTTGATCTCCTTACCGACATTCCAAATCGTAAATCTATTTATGAGTTTATTGATCGAACTTTTAAAGCCTCTCCAAACCAAGGAATGTTCCTTTTCGATTTAGATGGCTTTAAATTAGTGAATGATCATCTTGGACATGATGTTGGAGACCTTCTTTTACAAAAGGTTGGAAGCATTCTAAAAAGATTATCCTCAGATGTTTTTTATCCTGCACGCCTTGGCGGCGACGAGTTTTTAATCTTTATCCCTGACTATAAAAATCTTGAAGAAATTGAGACAATCGCCAAAGATCTTTTAAAGGAAATCGCTAACCTTAGCAAACTTCAAGGTCTTCCCGTTAGAGTCAGTGCAAGCTTAGGCATCGCCCTTTTAAATACATCCACCCCAGACAAAAGCCAACTCATCAAAGAAGCAGATCGTGCGATGTATGAGGCAAAAAAATCTGGTGGCAACACCTATGTTCTACAAGGATCTTACAACGCATGTTAAATTTGCTATTAACCCTCATAAAGAGGATTATTTAGATCAAGGGGAAAAAGAAACTGCCCCAGAAAAATAATTTCTGTTTAAATTTAAAGGAGTAAAATAATGTTAGTATCAAGAAAAAACGAGGACGAAAAATTAAAAGATGTTTATGCAACCCCTATTTTTGGGAGTAAAGCAAGCGATGATACGATTCCAAAGTATTCTTTATCCGAAGATTCCATGGATCCTGATGTTGCTTATCAGTTGATTAAGGATGATTTGCTTGACGAAGGTAGTGCCCGACTTAATTTATCGACTTTTTGCCAAACTTACATGGAGCCACAAGCTGTTAAACTAATGTCTGAAACCATGGAAAAAAATGCCATTGATAAATCTGAGTACCCACAAACAACAGATCTTGAAAATCGTTGTGTTAACATCCTTGCAGATTTATGGCATGCTCCAAAGGGCTTAGATTTTATTGGAACTTCTACGGTTGGTTCTTCCGAAGCCTGTATGCTTGGTGGTCTCGCCATGAAATTTGCATGGCGAAAACGGGCTGAAAAAGCTGGCCTAAACATTCATGCTAAAAAACCAAATCTTATTATTTCATCAGGTTATCAAGTTTGTTGGGAAAAATTTTGTGTTTATTGGGATATTGAAATGCGGCTTGTTCCTTTAGATGAAAATCATATGAGTTTAAATATGGAAACAGTGATGGGTTATGTGGACGAATATACCATTGGCATTGTTGCCATAATGGGCATTACATACACTGGAAAGTACGACGATGTAAAAGCCTTAGATCAGCTTCTTGAAAAACATAATCAACAAACCGACTACAAAGTTTATATCCATGTAGATGGTGCTTCTGGAGGAATGTTTGCGCCTTTTATCCACCCCGATCTTGAATGGGATTTTCGTTTGAAAAATGTGATTTCCATTAACACCTCTGGACATAAATATGGTTTAGTTTACCCTGGGGTTGGTTGGGTCGTATGGAAAAATAAACACGACTTACCCGAGGAACTAATTTTTAGCGTTAGCTATCTTGGTGGAAATTTGCCTACTTTGGCCATAAATTTTTCTCGTTCAGCAAGCCAAATTATTGGACAATATTTTAATTTCTTGTCTTATGGACGAAAAGGCTACACTGAAATTCATAAGCGCACCCAAAATGTAGCTATGTATATTGCAAAAGAAATTGAAAAAACAGGACTTTTCGAAATCTATAATGACGGCTCCAATATTCCCATTATTTGTTGGAAAATGAAAGACGAACTGGAAAAACCCTGGAGTCTATATGACCTTGCCGATCGTATCCGAATGAGTGGTTGGCAAGTTCCCGCGTATCCACTTCCCAAGGACATGATGGATGTCATTATTCAACGGGTCGTTATCCGTCAAGACTTAAGTATGCAGCTTGCCATTCTTCTAGTCAATGATCTCAAACGAAGTATTAAAGAATTAGATAAAGCACATGTTCTTATTCATGGCAAAAATAATGAAAATAAAGGGGCTTACGGCTTTACTCATTAAAAAAGAAAATTTATTCTAAAAAAGGTCAAGGGAGCTAAGCATTTTGCTTATCTCCCTTGACCTTTTTTTGTATGGTTTAAAACTTTTTATAGATTTGCCGCTAAAAATGTTTTTAAATCGCTTTCAGCTTGATCTTCGTCTTCCCCTTCAATTTCAAGAACGAGTTCTTCACCGTGTTTAATAACCGTTGACATAATTCCTAAAATACTTTTTGCATTCACTTTTTTTCCGTCTTTAATGATATTAACAGAAGACTTAATTTTTTGCGTTTCTTTAACCAACATCCCAGCAGGACGTGCGTGAAGACCAGCTTCATCTTGTACAACATGAACAATTGTTTTCATAATTTTTCCTTTCTACTTTTGAAACTCCGATTTCGGTTTTTTTAGGATTGCAAGTAAAATCATACCTACAACGGACCCAGCAACAAGGGCAATGATGTAGCCAACCGTATTACCAACGACTGGGAAAACAAAGATTCCGCCATGGGGTGCCATTAGAGTACATCCAAAGAACATGGACAAACCGCCAGCAACTGCTGATCCAACAATACAAGAAGGAATGACCCGAAGCGGATCCTCCGAAGCAAAGGGAATTGCCCCCTCTGTAATGAAAGAAAGCCCCATCACATAATTTGTTATTCCTGCTTCTCTTTCTTTTTTTGTAAAACGATTTTTAAAGAAAGTGGTGCACAAAGCAATCGCTAATGGTGGAATCATTCCACCTATCATTACCGCTGCCATTATATCATATTGACCCGTCGCAAGGGAAGCAGTTCCGAAAACATATGCCGCTTTATTTACAGGTCCACCCATGTCCACAGCCATCATTCCACCCAGTACAATTCCAAGAACCACTTTACTTGATGATCCCATATTATTTAACATCAATGTCATCCATTCATTAATGGCCGCAACCGGGGGATTAATCACGAAAACAATAATGGCTCCAATCAGGAGAATTCCGAAAAATGGATACAATAAGGTTGGTTTAATTCCTTCTAAACTATCTGGCAATTTACTAAATAATTTTTGTAAACCTAATACTAAATAACCTGCTACAAACCCAGCAATTAAGGCTCCTAAAAATCCTGAGCCTCCTGTATTGGCAAGCATTCCACCAACAAAACCCACAGCCAAACCAGGTCGATCTGCAATGCTCATAGCAATATACCCAGCTAAAACTGGAAGCATGAAGGCAAAGGCTGTTCCTCCAACCATCTTTAAAAATGCCGCAAATGGTGTATTACTCCCAAAATTGGCAGGATCGATGCTGTAATTATCAAATAAAAATGCAAGAGCAATGAGAATCCCACCACCAATGACAAAGGGAAGCATATGGGAAACACCGTTCATTAAATCTTTGTAGATTTTTCTCCCGATACTTTCTTTTTCATCCTTGTTTCTAACTTCGCTTTCAGAGCTTCCAGTGTTATGATAAATTGGAACGGTTCCACTGGTGGCTTCTTCAATTAATTCTTTAGCCTTGTGAATCCCATTGGCTACTTTGGTTTGAATCACAGGTTTTCCGTTAAAGCGAGGCATTTCCACGTTTTTATCCGCCGCAATAATAACACATTCCGCATGATCGATTTCTTCTTGGGTTAGTTTATTTTTTACTCCCCCCGAACCATTTGTTTCTACCTTAATGGATACGCCCAATTCTTTAGCTTTATTTTCTAAACTTTCTGCTGCCATATAGGTATGGGCAATCCCCGTTGGACAAGCGGTTACCGCTACAATTCGATAATCCCCTTTTCCCTTACGCTCTTCAACTGGCATCCCAAACTTTTCTTGCTCTTTCTTATCAATTAAGCCTAAAAAGTTTTCCACACTTGATGCTTGAATAAGTTTTTCTCTAAAAGCTTCGTCCATTAAAATTGTGGATAGTCGACTTAGCACTTCTAAATGAAGATCATTGGCGTCTTTTGGAGCTGCAATAAGAAAAAACAAATGAACAGGAGCCCCATCAAGAGAATCATAATCTGTCCCTTCCTTTACCACCATTGCTGCCAATCCCGCTTCTTTTACTGCACTCGACTTTCCATGGGGAATCGCAATGCCTTCTCCGATGCCCGTTGTTCCTTCGTCCTCTCGGTTCGAAACAGCTATACGATACTGTTCTTTGTCTGAAAGATTTCCTGTTTTGTCCATGAGGTTTACCAGATGGGCAATGGTTTCTGGCTTTGAAGCCTTCTTTCCATGTAAATCAATGCCCTTAACATTTAACAAGTCAATAATTCGCATCTTTTCCTCCTAAAATTTTATAAATATAATTTGTTGACGACTGACTGCACATTCGCAGACTGCGTCCACAAAAATATGGGTATCTATTACATTCCTCTTAATAATTTTTCTACGTCTTCTTGTGTTGCTAACCTCTCTGAAAACGCCGATGCACTTCCTGTGGCGACTCCATTTTTAAATCCTTCTTCAAAATCTTGATTCTTTAAATAACCTGCAATAAAACCTGCAACCATCGAATCTCCTGCACCAACCGAATTTTTCACTTCTCCTTTAGGTGCTGGCAAAGAATGAATTTCTCCATTTGCACCAATAAAAATGGCACCATCACCAGCCATCGAGATTAAAATATTTTGTGCCCCCATTTCTTGGAGCTTTTTACCATGATTGATTAGGTCTTCCTTCGTTTTAAGCTCAACACCAAATATTTCCCCTAACTCGTGGTTATTGGGTTTAATTAAAAAGGGATGATATTTTAAAACCTTCACCAATAAATCCCCTGAAGCATCCACTACAATTTTGATGCCTCGGTCTTTGAGTCGCTTTAAAATGATTTCGTACATATCCTCTGGCAAGGCTGCAGGGGTACTTCCCGCTAAAACCAAAATATCACCTTCTCCAAGTCTATCCAACTGGGCAAACAACTGCTCCAATTCTTCTTTCGAAATCTCTGGCCCCTGTCCATTAATTTCACTTTCCACATCTGCTTTAATCTTTACGTTAATTCGGGATTTTCCAGAGGCTAATTTTACAAAATCTGTTTGACACCCTAAAACATTTAACGCCTTTTGAATCTCCTCTCCTGTAAAGCCCCCAACAAAACCAAGGGCGGTGTTTTCGATTCCAAGATTGTTGAGTACCATGGAAACATTGATCCCTTTCCCCCCTGGAAAAATATGTTCCCACGCTGTTCGATTAATTTCACCATTTTTAAACACATCCAGCCCAACAATATAATCTAAGGATGGATTAAAGGTTACGGTATAAATCATTTCTCTTTTACCTCCAATATTTTTGTGTATTTTTTATATTTTTTATCTTTAAGCTTTGTTGTGATGATAGAAGCCTCCCCAATATCTCCAAAAGTCACTGGGGATATTTGCCCAAATTTTGATGGATCAGCCAAAACATAAACCTCTTTACAACGTTTTAGTGCCTCAATTTTAACAAGGGATTCGGCGTGTTCTGGGGTTGTAAACCCTGCCTTAACTTCAATTCCATTGGTGCCAAAAAAACCTTTTGTAAAATGGTATTTCTCTAGAGAATTCAAAGCTTCTATTCCAACAACTGCTTGGGTCACTGGTTTTATTTCTCCTCCAAGAATAATGGTTTTTAGCCCTTTTTGTAATAGCTTTCTTGCAATATTCAATCCATTGGTAACATAGACCCCTGATTTCTCGGCAATGGCTGTTGCCAATGCTTCCGTACTTGTTCCACCATCAATAAAAACAAAATCATTTTTTTCAATTAGCTTTGCCCCAGCCTCTCCAATGATTTTTTTTTCTTCTCGAAAGTGATCTTCCCTTAAATTTAGATCTGAATCAACTAAATCAAAAATTCCAGGAATCGCTGTAGCGCCACCATGAACCTTATTGAGCTTTCCTTCATTATTAAGAACCGTTAGATCTCTCCGAATGGTTGACTCTGAACTCTCTAAATATTCCGATAATTCCTGAACTGTCGCACTTCTTTTTTCCTCTAACAACTGTAAAATTCTCTCAAATCTTTCCTCGGTAAGCATGGGTCGCCTCCTTTTTTTCAATATATTATCATCATTTTCGCTCAAAGTCAATCAATTTTGATCATTTTTAGTCATTATCGATCATTTTTGCAAATTTTATTAAAAAACCCCTCAATCTAGATGTCACTCTAAATTAAGGGGTTTTTCCACTTATAAAACCACTAAGGGTAAAACTAAGGTCACTTTAAATAAGTCGCCATCAATTTCAATCTGCATTTCTCCATTTTGAACTGCCATTAAATCCTTGGCAATGGATAGTCCCAGTCCACTTCCTTCTGTATTTCTTGTTTCATCACCACGCTTAAAACGTTCGATTAATTCATGGGGATGAATATTAAGTGGTTGAGCTGAGATATTTCTTATAATAATCTTTCCAACTTTTAAAGTGGTCTCTTTTTCAAAATCAATGTATACTCTGGAATTTTCACTTGCATATTTTATAACATTAGAAATAAGATTTTCCATCACCCTCCAAAGAAGCTGACCATCCCCGATGACTACCAACAATTCTTTTGGGTAATTAACAATAAACTCAAGTGTGGACTTTTCCAACTCCCCTGCCATTTCCCCAAGACCTTGGGTTAATAATATTTCTAAATCAAGTTCCTTAAACCCAACCTCGACACTTCCTGATGCCGCCTTAGCTGCTTCAAAAAGATCATCCGTTAATTTTTTAAGACGTTGAGCTTTGTTTTCTAAAATATCCAGATATTTTTTCTTTTCCTCTTCAGACAACTCTCCATTTTTCAAAAGATCAATGGATGTAATCACCGACGTCAGTGGGGTGCGAATGTCATGGGATACGTTTGTAATTAATTCGGTTTTAAGTCGTTCACTTCGCACTTCTTTTTCAACCGTTTTTTCTACACTTGCACCAATAGCATTAATCCCATTAGCCAGTTCCGCAAGTCCACCATCCACATCACAGATTTCATAATCCGTTTCCCCATTTTTTATTTTTTCTAAACCTTCCATAATGTGATCATATTTTTTTGCTCGATTACATCCCCGATAGAATATCACTGCTACCACTAACATTCCCAGAACATTAAGAAAAGGAAGGCTGATGATAAATCCAAGGACCACTAACAAAGTAGTAAAGTAAGCAAATCTTTTTACAGCTGTTGAATCTTTGAGTACTTTAAAATAAAAGTCTTCTAAAAAAAGATAACCCTTTTTAAAAATTTTATAAAACCATTTTAGTAGATTCCATACCAATAAGTGATCTAAAAATGTTTTATTTTTTATTATACGTGTGAGGGATAGTAAAAAATTCAACGCTAATCCACTTGCAACTGCAAATAAAAGACAACCGAAAGCCATCGGATAACTGGCTTGATTGGTTACAACTGTAATTGATCCTAAAATGCCAACAACAAATGTCAATAGCACCCCATGTAAATCGATGTAAAGTCCGTCCATCCCTAAAAGGGTTATTCCTTCAATCCCCTTTTTATGCCCTGCTAAAAAACAGGAAAAGGAGATACACACCACAGTCAGCAAGGAGGTGATGGCAAGGGCAACCATCAATTTAAATCCATTTTCAAAATTATTTGCATAGTATGTTTCTTTTGAAACAATATATTCATCGTCAAATCCGATCCCTATTTTAAGATCACTGTTCATCATTTGAAACTGCGTCTCTGGTATATAGCTTTCCATTTTTTTTAGAGAGGTTTGAACCAGTCCATTATCAACAATAAAATGAGCTCGTTTTTTTTCTATTTCTTCTAAGGTTTCACTTTCTGGTTTCTTTACAACCGCACCATTTCGTTCTACCACATAAGTTAGCTCTTTTCGCTGCTCTAATTTATTTTTTAAATTCCGATAGCGATATAGATCTTCTGTAATTAATATCTGTTTTTGATTTTCAAGCTCAAGCCCATAGGTTTCTAAAAATTCCCCACTTTTTAAAATCTCTTTTCGAGTGCCTTCTAAAAAATTAGCAACGTCCCACCGTTCATTAAGAAACTGATCCACAAATCCTTGGTTAATGACTTCCATCTGTATTGGATCAACGGTGTTCCCCTCCCGAATATTTTCTTCTGAAATATAATAATGATAAACTTCATACAGCTCTCCATAGGTTCTTAAAACTTCATTTTTTAATTCAGCGCTGCCAAGATACTCTTCTTCACGATCATAAAAACTTATATTGATCCCTTGATAAAGCAACCCAAATGCAATTGTCGAAAAAACAATTGCCAAAATAAAGCTAACAATTTTTAACGTTTCACTCTTTTGCATATCTTTCAATTTTATAACCAATACCCCACACCACCTTTAAATATTTTGGTTCCTTTGGATTAATTTCAATCTTTTCTCGAATTCTACGAATATGTACCGCCACTGTATTTTCTGACTGGTAGGAAGGTTCTTCCCAAACATTCTCATAAATTTGATCAATGGAAAAAACCTTTCCCATTTCCCGCATTAAAAAAAATAAAATCCCATATTCTACTGGCGTTAATTTTACTTCTTCACCATCAACGGTTACCTTTTTATAGTCATCTTCGAGGATTAATCCTCCTGTAATGAAGGCTCCTGGCTTTTCTTTACACCCTCCAAGCATGGTGTAGCGCCTTAACTGAGATTTCACCCGTGCAATTACCTCCATGGGGTTAAATGGTTTTGTTACATAGTCATCTCCTCCCATGGTTAATCCCATGATCTTATCGGTATCTTCACTCTTTGCAGATAAAAAAATAATGGGGATATTATGTTCTTCTCGGATTTTTGCCGTTGCCCGAAGTCCATCCATTTCTGGCATCATAATGTCCATGATTACCAAATGCACCTCTTCTTTCTTTAAAATGTCAATGGCTTCCTTTCCTGAGTAGGCTTTTCGAATTCCATACCCTTCATTCTTTAAATAAAGCTCCAATGCCTCAACAATTTCTTTCTCATCATCACAAATTAAAATTTTCACAAAATTCTCCTCTCACTAACCCAAGACTAACATCTAATTCTGTCAATTCTATTCTTCAATTTCTTAATATTTTATTACATTATATACGATGTCCCAAAAAATAAAAAAATCTAGGGAAAATCCCCCTAGATTTTTATCAATTTTCTAAATCAAAAATTTAATGCCCTCTGGTTTATTTCGATTGGAAAATTCAAAGGCTTGTTGAATGGTATTTTCGATCATTTCCCCGTCTAAATTCATTAACCTGAAAAGATTACGAATCATAAAGTAAATCATGGCTCTGGTTGTTAGCTTAATCTCTTTTTCATAGAAATCGATAAACAATTGTTTGCGAGCTCCATATTCTGATCGTGCAATCACCTCAAGATCTGCTTCTATATAATTCTTATTTAAAAAATCTAAACAGGATCGATTCATGGTTTTAGTAATATTTAGACGACCACTGGGATTAACATCTTTTACTAACACTTCATAATACAGGGTTTTATTTTTTTCATCGTTAAGAACAGCCTCATAGTAAAGAACAAGGGTATAACAATACTTTGTATAAAGATTTAAATGCTCTGAACTTGTAGAAACAAAGTCATAAAGCGCTAAGAAAAACACATTATAAATATCTGCAATCATATCATCTTTCTTTTTATAGTAGTAAGTAATGGTTCCAAGCTTTACATTGGCTCGATCTGCAATATCCTGTATTCCAGTTTTATTATAGCCATGCTCGTAAAATAATTCTCTTGCGGTATTTATAATATTTTGTTTTGTTTGTATTCCCTTTTTTGAGGTTGCCATGGATCGCCCTTTCTTATTTCAAATTTATTTCTCTCAAATGCAAGTTTCCGATTCCATCTTACGAAAAGGTGATGGAATTGTCAACATAAAAATTCAAGTTAAAAAAAGTCTTAATCAATAGGTCCTTATTTTAAGAGTAAGGTTTCTCTATCCAAAAGTGTAATGCCCTCTACCCCTTCCAATGCCTCAACAGCTTTCACTTTATTTTCGTCTTCAATTCTTAAAATAATAATGGCATTATCTGTTTTCTTAGGCAAAAAAGAATAGGCATAAACAATATTGATATGCGCTTTTGTTAGAGTTTCTACCAACAAACTTAATCCTCCGGGATCATCGGAAATTTCAGCTGCTAGCACTGGCGTAATTGAGCTGATAATATTGTGTTCCTTTAAAACAGCCATTCCTCGATCTGTTTCTTGTAAAATCAGTCTTACAATCCCATAGTCTAAAGTTTCTGCAATATTTAAGGAACGGATATTAATATTATTTTCGGCTAAAATCTTTAGTAAATTGTTAAGTCGTCCTTCTTGGTTTGCCATAAAAATCGATACTTGTCGGATCATAATCTTCCTCCTAAATTTCTCTTAAATCAATGACGCGTTGGCTTTTTCCTTCGCTTCTTGGAAGGCTTTTTGGTTCAACCAGGGAAATTTTTGCGTTAATCCCAATGATTGAATTAATCCGTTCTTTAATACGACGTTCTAGTTTTTCGAGTCCACTAATACGATCCGAAAAAAGGGCTTCGCTCAGTTCCACTTTTATTTCTAAGGTATCTAAAGAACCATCTCTCCGAACAATTAGTTGATAATGAGGTTCTATTTCACCAATCTCTAAAAGGACGGATTCAATCTGAGTTGGGAAAACATTGACCCCTCTAATAATCAGCATGTCATCTGTTCGACCACATAATCGGCTGATCCGATGATGGGTTCGTCCACAGCCACAAGGCGCATCAATAATCGTGGTAATATCTCTTGTTCGATACCGTAGAATTGGAATCCCTTCTTTTGTAATTGTGGTGATTACAAGTTCTCCCTGTTCCCCTGGTGGTAAAACTTCCAAAGTCACTGGATCAATAATTTCTGCAATAAAATGATCTTCCCATACATGCAACCCAGCCTGACATTCGCACTCAATTCCAACGCCAGGTCCCATAATTTCTGATAAACCATAAATATCGTAAGCTTTAATTTTTAATTTATCTTCAATGTCTTTTCTAATGTTTTCTGACCAAGGCTCTGCTCCAAAAATCCCGGCTTTTATCTTTAAGGTTTCAGGATCAATTTTCATTTCTTGTAAAACTTCAGCAAGGTAAATCGCATAAGATGGCGTGCAAGTAAGGGTGGTTGACCCAAAGTCTTTCATTAACATAATTTGCTTTTGAGTGTTTCCTCCAGAAATAGGGATAATTGAAGCCCCAAGACGTTCTGCGCCATAATGTACCCCTAACCCCCCTGTAAATAGTCCATACCCATAGGCATTTTGTATCACGGAATGTGGGCCTGCTCCTGTTGCAACTAAACAACGTGCCATCAACTCAGACCACATTGAAATATCATTTCTTGTGTATCCAACCACCGTTGGCTTTCCTGTCGTTCCTGAAGATGCGTGAATTCTAACAATTTGCTCTAAAGGCACCGCAAAGAGTCCATATGGGTAATTATCCCTTAAATCCACCTTAGTTGTAAATGGTAATTTTTGTAAATCTTCTAGATTTTGAACATCCTCTGGCATGATCCCCATTGCTTGAAATCGGTCCCGATAAAAAGGAACATCGTGGTAGATTTTTTCCACCATACGTTTAAGTCGGGATAATTTTAATTCATCAAGAGCATCTCTTGACATACATTCATAACTTTTATTCCAATACATACTTTTCCTCCTCATTTTCCCTTATGTTTTATAATAATCAAGTAGGAGGCTAGTCATTAATTGACTAGCCGACCTCTCACACCACCGTGCGTACCGTTCGGTACACGGCGGTTACAGAATTTTAATATGTGCATCTGAATATATCTTTATTGGGTTTTTAAGTCCGAGTTTTC
>JBOFGH010000018.1:0-41647 GCA_051649025.1 Eubacteriaceae bacterium | reverse complement strand
GATGTAGGAGCCTGCAATTCCTGCTCCAATAATAGCGATATCATACATAATTATTCCTCCTTAGAATTTTTTAAAGTAAAAACCACATAATTCCCTTAAATAAAAAATTTAAGAAAATGATGTGGCTCTCCATTGCCTAATATTTAATTTACTGATCCACACGCTTTCTTTCTTCCTCTTTGCGAATTAATGTTACGCTATCCCACAATGGTTTATGGGAAGTGCTCGCAGAAATTGCGCCAGCGGCAAGACAAGAACGAACCTCATCTACGGATTCAATGAAACCACCAGTGACAATTGGTATAGACAGTTCTTTTTTAACATTTTGGATCAGTTTTGGAACTAAGCCTGGTAAAATCTCAACTGCATCTGGCTTTATTTTTTTAGCAGAGGTAATCGAAATATCCATGGCAGAAGAATCCAACAAAAAGAGACGCTGAACAGTCAAAAGATTTTCTTGTTTTGCTCGTGTAATAATATTGTTTTTTGTTGTAATTATTCCCGTAGGGTTGATTTCATCCTTAAGATATTTAATAAAATAATTGTCTTGAGAATACCCTTTTATTAAGTCCAAATGCGTAAAAGCATACTTACCTGCATTATTAACTAACTCAACCATTTTCTTAAGATTAAAAACGTTTCCTGTTAATAAAAAAATAATTTTAGATTCCGATCGGATGGCATCATAGATATCTTTTGGATTTCTAACTGCAACAATAATCGGGCTCTCCTGAAACATAAGGAAACACTTCCTTGTTGACATAATGACCTCCCGAGTACTAAATTATTGAGTTTATTATAACACAATAGATTCAATAGGGAAGAGTAAATCTTAAAAAAGGGTTGGGGCACGTTTATGCCCCAACAAAAATTACCTAGGTTTAGAATTATTCTGCGTCTTCCCAACCTTTTGCACAATCAACAGCTTTTAACCAACCAGCGTATAATTGAGCTCTGGTTTCAGCATCCATCATCGGAGCAAACTGACGATCAAGTTTCCAAGCTTCAGTAACGGCTTCTTTGCCATCCCAGAATTTTACAGCAAGACCTGCAAGATATGCAGCGCCCATTGCGGTTGTTTCGACGATTGAAGGACGATCAACAGGTACGCCTAAAATGTCTGATTGGAATTGCATTAAGAAGTTATTTGCACATGCACCACCATCAACTTTAAGAGCAGCTAATTTAATGCCAGAGTCTTTTTCCATTGCATCCAAAACATCTTTTGTTTGGTAAGCTAAAGATTCTACAGTTGCACGAATGATATGAGCTTTTCCAGCACCTCTTGTCAATCCAAGAATTGCACCACGAGCATACATATCCCAATGTGGAGCGCCTAAGCCTACAAAAGCAGGAACCATATAAACACCATTGGTATCAGGAACTTTACGGCAATAATATTCGCTATCAGGAGCAGAGTCAACAATTTTTACTTCATCACGTAACCATTGAACAGCAGCGCCAGCTACAAAAATTGAACCTTCAAGGGCGTATTCAACAATGCCATCTAAACCCCAACCAATGGTTGTTAATAAACCACAGTTAGATTTTACAAGTTCTTCACCCGTATTCATTAGCATGAAACAGCCAGTTCCATAGGTGTTTTTAGCCATACCTGGTTTAAAGCAAGCTTGGCCAAATAATGCAGCTTGTTGGTCGCCAGCAGCTCCTGCGATTGGAATTTCGCCGCCATATAAGGTCGTTGTACCATATACTTCTGAAGAAGGTCTAACTTCTGGAAGCATGGAAGCAGGAATATCTAATTCTTTTAACATTTTGTCATCCCATTTAAGAGTACGAATATTAAATGCCATCGTACGGGAAGCATTTGAGTAATCAGTGACATGAACTTTGCCTTCTGTTAGTTTCCATATTAACCATGTATCAATGGTTCCAAATGCAAGCTCGCCTTTTTCTGCTCGCTCTCTAGCGCCTGGGACATTGTTTAAGATCCAGTTGATTTTTGTTCCAGAGAAATAAGCATCAATAACTAATCCAGTATTTTCACGAACATAGTCTTCTAGACCACGAGCCGTTAGCTCATCGCAGAAAGATGCAGTACGTCGACATTGCCAAACGATTGCATTATAAATAGGTTCCCCAGTTTTTCTGTCCCAAACAACAGTGGTTTCACGTTGATTCGTGATACCGATAGAGGCAATATCCTCAGCGGTAGCCCCAACTTTAGCCATAGCTTCAGTAACAACGCCGCTTTGAGTCGCCCAAATTTCCATGGCATCATGTTCAACCCAACCTGCTTTTGGATAGATTTGTGTGAATTCTCTTTGTGCAACACTCACGATTTCACTATCATGGTTAAATAAAATCGCTCTTGAACTTGTGGTTCCAGCATCCAGTGCTAAGATATACTTTTTCATAAGTATAACCCCCTATTTATTTTTTATTTAATTATGTAAAACATAATAAAACCTAACGAAAGAGGAGTAAAAAAAGAAAAAAAGCACATACCAACAGATTTACATATTCTCTTAATGTAAATAACGAAAGTACGGCCCTCCAAAACTCCTGCCAATATATGAAATTATTGTGTAGCTGATTTACTGACAACATAATAGCATAAATAAAAATAAATGTAAAGGATTACCCAATGAAAAAATTGTTATTTATTTAACAAAAAAATAACATGCTAAATTTCG
Organism: Eubacteriaceae bacterium; assembly: GCA_051649025.1. Taxonomy (GTDB): domain Bacteria; phylum Bacillota; class Clostridia; order Eubacteriales; family Eubacteriaceae; genus Acetobacterium. The sequence goes on along the minus strand of JBOFGH010000018.1, from coordinate 38,990 downwards.
GGAATATGAAAGGGTAAAAAAGACACAACAATATTTAATTTGAAATATTTGCTTAAATGTATTGTTAGATACACACTTTTAATTTATAATACTACATGTAATAGAATTAAAAGGCGTTCAAGTTGAAAGGAAGACAAATGGAAGAAATCAGTTTACAAGAAATTATAGAGTTATTAAAAGAAAACTGGAAATTCATTTTAATTTTGACCAGTTTTTTAGTTGTTTTTGTATTGCTCTTCACAATGCTATTTATTGATAAAGAATATAGCAGTAGTACGACCCTTATCGTTGGTAGACCAGAGGGATATACGAGCTCCGTTTCAGATACTGCGAATGAATTGAGAATAAATCAGCAATTAGTAGGAACCTATAGCGAAATTGCCAAAAGCAAATCCGTTTTAACAGAAGTGAATTCGGGGTTGAATTTGAATATAACAAATGCTGTTTTAGCGGGTATGATATCGGTATCGACAGTGAATGACACGGAGCTTATAAAAATCACGGTTACATCAAAAGATCCGGTTTTGGCTGCGACAATAGCCAATAAGACAGCGGAAATTTTTATGACAAATGTCGCTGATTTAATGAAAATCAACAATCTCCAGATTGTGGATATTGCAGAAGTTAATACAAATCCTGTTTCCCCCAATATTAGGCTAAATGTGGCCATTGCTTTTTTATTAGGAATTGTATTAAGTATCTTTATTGTTTTCATTAAGGAAGCATTGAGTACAACCGTAAAAACAGTTGATGAACTAAAAAATATTATCGGGGATATTCCGATTGTTGGAATCATACCTGAAAGCATAGAATTAAATAGTAGTAGTGGAGAAATTAAATGAATAAGTCGATAGTTACCCATAAATCACCAAAGTCCCCTATTTCTGAGGCGTTTCGAAACATGCGAACAAACATTACTTTTTCAGATATTGATAGTACATTAAAGGTTTTAACCATTACCAGTACTGAGAAAGGGGAGGGAAAAACGACCATACTCACAAACTATGGAGTTGCATTAGCCCAAAGTGGAAAGCGTGTCTTGATGATTGACTGTGACCTAAGAAGACCTAAATTACACACAGAATTCGATTTGAGTAATCGTATTGGATTGACAAATCTTTTGCTCAAAGAGATTGAGACAATTGATGGCATACAAGAAACGGAAGTCAAGAATCTTTTCATTATTGCATCGGGACCTATTCCTCCAAACCCTTCGGAAATACTAGCAAGCCATCGAATGGGTGACTTGATAAATAATTTGTCGAATGCTTTTGATTATATTTTACTCGATGCCCCTCCAGTGGGGATGGTAACAGATGCAGCAGTATTAACCTCTGTCACCGATGGTTACATTGTTGTGGTTGCTTTAGGGAGTTCAAATAAAGAGGGAGTACGTCTTGTATTGGAAACACTTTCAAATATTAAGGCAAACATCGTTGGGGTGGTTGTCAATAGAATGCAAATAACGAAACGAAACGGTTATTATGCGTATTATGAGGAGGATGAATTAAAAAAAAATAAAAAGGGGAAGTTTGTGAAAAAAGGTTGATTTCTTGAGAATGCTGTTTAATTTAGGTAAATAAACAAGAGATAGTATAAAAAAGATTTTATCTTTTTCTTGACAATGTAAAAAAAGAAGATGTATAATGTGGAAAAAGAGTAATAAATGTAAGAAGATGGAGGAAGTATGAAAAAAATAACGAAAAAAATTGCCATTATCCTATCGGTTATCTGTATGTTGGTTGCTTCTGGTTCGGCTGTATTAGCAGCAACTCCTAATGAACAAGTTGTTGCTGCAGTTGGTGCATCTCAAGGAGCAAGTTCTTACGCAGGAATTACAGCTAGCTTTTTAAGAGACACAGGAAAAGTCCTTACACAAGGCGAAGCTAACGGTATTATTGCTGAAATTAACGCTGCTTCTGCTTTGTATGTAAATCCATTAAATGCAACTGCAGCGACTCAAATCCAAGGTCATTTTGAACGTGCTGTTGGTATTGCAGGTTTTGTAGTTACAAACGTTGCGAGAACTTCAAGTGGTGGATTCACTTTTACAGTGTATGATCCAGCTTCAGGTAAAACAGTGACTGTACAAGGAAATAAAACAGGTGGATATGTTGATGCAAGTATCTCGGGAGCAAAAACAAATGCTGTACCTGGAACAACACAAGTTGCCAAAACAAGTGTTGACAATAGCATGTTTTTACTTGCAGGAATCTTAGGAATTGCCACAGTGGTTGCAGGTGCAATTGTTTATAAGAGAAGAATAACTTTATAAGCAATGTTATTGTTCTAAAGAAAGAGCTGAATAATGCAAAAAGAGAAAGTAACATATAGGAACAGTTTCTCTCAGAAAAGAAGAAAAAAAATAGGGGCATTATGGCTTGCCCCTATTTTTCTTTTATGTATAACACTAGTTATTTTTACCATTGCTTGTCGTCCTTATATTGATTTTGGGTTTTCAATGGCTCGAATGTTCTTGGTGGATGAGCGACTAGAATACAAAGGAGAGACTATAACAACCGAACAAGGCAGATTTCCTTCCTTTGGAGAGGAATTCGGAAAAATAATCATTGATAAAATAGGGCTAATATCCCCACTTTATCAAGGGGACACTGAGGAAATAATTAGCAAAGGATCGGGACATTTTTATGGGTCGGCTTTGCCTGGAGAAGGGTCGAATGTGGTAATTAGCGCCCATCGAAACACACAATTTGCTAATTTGGGAGAACTAACCCCTGGAGATCAAATTTTGCTCGACACTGTGGGAGGAAAATTTGTTTATGAAATGGTGGATTATGTCATTTTTCCAGATTATGACGAGCAATATATTTTGCCAACAGAAACAGAGGTACTGACACTTTTAACTTGCTACCCTTTTGATTTTATAGGTGCGGCAAACGATCGATACATTGTACGATGCAAATTAATAAGTGGCCCAGAAAATGCTTGGGGAGGTACTCTTGATGTTTGATCCGAAGGATATTGTAAGGTTTTTATTATCATTTTTTTTAATCGTTATTCTTGTTTTTTTTCAGAGTCTTCTTTTTATAGACTTAGTTTTATTAAATCCAATCTCATACTTTGGTTATATTAACACCCCAGCTTATTATGAAAAACTAAGAGATCAAATCGATTTTGGTTTAGAAGAAGTTGGAAGATTTGCAAATGTACCATCAAAAGTATTAAGCGATGCAGTTTCTGATGTAGAGATAAAAGACTATACACAAACAGCAACCAAAGAAATGCTGGCTTTTTTAAAGGGAAATAAGGAAGAATATACACTTAAATTTGACACGACAAAATTAAGAAATAGCATTGAAAACTACGTTATTGATTACACAAAACAGAGAAACCAGCCTTACACAGAAGAATTGCAAAGGGAAGTTGAAAATATTGCTGAAATGGCTGGAAATCGAGTTGAAACCTATACCATGGTGATTGATCCAACACTTTTAAAGGAATTAAAAATTGATAAACGCCTTCAGGAAATACTAAGTAAGTTATTTCTGGGGGAGGTTTTAGGATTGTGCTTAATGATAGTCCTAGTTTTTGGTTTATGGCTGACAAATAAGAATCATCGAATGCGAACATTTTGGTGGTTGGGATCTTCTTTATTGGTGAGTTCAATAACCCTCCTTATACCAGGCTTAACTCTGGCTTTTATGAATATAGGAGGACGTATTGGTGTCAGAGACACATACTTTACATGGATAGTAGAGCATGGAATCAATGAGCTAATTTTAAAATGGAATACATTACAATTTGCATTTCTTCTTTTGGGAGCTATTTTAATGCTTATTTATGTGCTGTATCGTCGGTATAAAATAAAGAAGGAAAAAAGAACTGTAAGAATGGAGACTACCTTTTAATTAGGTAGTCTTTTTGAATTGACAACCGCTCAGCATTCAATAGAATCAAGAAATTTAGGATAATTTTATTACTGGGATCAATTTCAACCGACTGGGACAAAAAAACTATTCAATTAAATTAAGTTATGCTATAATAATTAAAATGAGGATTGGTATAAAGAGAACGAGAGAGTTTTAATGGTTATGGAAATGAAAACTAATTTTACACATTTACATGTACACAGTGAATACAGTCTTCTTGATGGTTTCGGGAGAATTGAAGCTTTGGTAAAAGCCGTAAAGAAGAAAGGCATGGATAGTGTTGCTTTAACAGACCATGGTGTTTTATTTGGAGCGATCGATTTTTATCAAGTATGCAAAAAAGAGGGCATTCATCCGATTATTGGTTGTGAGGTGTATGTTGCATCTAGAAAATTGATACAGAAAGATGGACAGCTCGATAAAAAGACAGCACATCTTATTTTGTTGGCTGAAAATAATGATGGCTATCGAAATTTAATGAAAATTGTTTCAAAAGGTTTTATTGATGGATTTTATTATAAACCTAGAATTGACCATGATTATTTGAAAGAGAATAGTGAAGGTCTTATTTGTTTGTCGGCGTGTATTGCTGGGGAAATTCCTAAAAAAATTCTTAATAATGATATTGATGGTGCAGGGGTTTTATGCCAAGAGTATATTAATATATTCGGAAAGAATAACTTTTTTTTAGAAATTCAAGATCATCGATTAAGAGAAGAGGCTTTGGTTAATGAACGATTGATTCAATTGTCTCAAAAATATGAGATTCCTCTAGTTGCAACCAATGATGTTCATTACATCGAAAAAGAGGATGCTGAAAATCATGATATTTTGTTGTGTATTCAAACAGGTGCAATAGTTAATGACGAAAAACGAATGCGGTTTCCAAATAATGAGTTTTATTTAAAAACACCGGAAGAGATGGCAAAGCTTTTTCCAGATGTGAAAAATGCACTTGAAAATACAAATAAAATAGCGGAACGTTGTCAAGTGACATTTGATTTAGAAAAAACGCATTTGCCTAAATTTGAACTCCCTGAAGGGGAAATTGCAAAAGAATATTTAAGGAAGCTGTGTTTGGAGGGGTTATCACAAAAATACTCAGAAGTTAATGAAGATATTTTAAACCGACTTGATTTCGAACTTGACGTCATCCATAATATGGGATTTGATGATTATTTTTTAATTGTTTGGGATTTTATTAAGTATGCTAAAGATCGTAAAATTGTAGTCGGTCCTGGGAGAGGAAGTGCTGCTGGTAGCTTAGTTGCCTATGGATTAGACATCACTACCATCGATCCCATTAAATATCAGCTTCTTTTTGAACGTTTTTTAAATCCAGAGCGTGTTTCAATGCCGGATATCGATGTTGATTTCTGTTATGAACGACGCCAAGAAGTGATTGATTATGTTGTTGATAAATATGGTGAAGAGCGGGTGGCTCAAATCATTACCTTTGGTACAATGGCAGCGAGAGGAGCAATACGAGATGTCGGAAGGGCTTTAGATATGCCTTATAGCTCTGTGGATCGTGTTGCTAAAGAGATACCCATTCACCCAGGGGTGAATGTTACTATAGCAGATGCTCTTAAAGAAAATCCTGAGCTAGAAAAAATGAAAAATAATGATAATGAAGTCAGAAAGCTTATTGGGACTGCCCAATCCATCGAAGGGCTTTCGCGACATGCGTCAACCCACGCGGCTGGGGTCGTTATTTCGGATCTGCCTTTAGTTGAGTATATTCCTCTTTATCGAAATAACGAAATTATCACAACCCAATTTCCAATGGGCCTCTTGGAAGATCTAGGCTTGTTGAAAATGGATTTTTTAGGATTAAGAACGCTAACAGTTATTCGTGATGCGCTAGAAAATATTAAGTATTCAAAAAAAGAAGAGCCCCATTTGGACTCTTTGGAAATGAATGATTCTAAAGTATTTGAAATGCTTTCAAAAGGCGATACTTTAGGTGTTTTTCAATTAGAAAGTCGTGGAATGCAGCAATTTATCAAAGAACTACAACCGGGTAGCTTTGAAGATATTATTGCGGGAATTTCTTTATATCGTCCAGGTCCAATGGAGCAAATTCCAAGGTATATCGAAAATAAAAAAAATCCCCAAGGGATTCGATACCTCCATCCAATTCTAGAACCAATCCTTGATGTTACTTATGGGTGTATGGTCTATCAAGAGCAAGTCATGCAAATCTTCAGGGACGTCGCTGGATTCTCAATGGGAAGAAGTGATCTTGTTCGTAGAGCCATGTCAAAGAAAAAAGGCGATGTAATGGCAGCTGAAGGAAAAATTTTTGTTCATGGAGAAGTAGACGAAGAAGGAAAAGTGTTAGTTGATGGTGCTATAAGAAGAGGGGTTCCAGAAAAAATTGCATTAAAAATTTATGGTGAGATGGAAGATTTTGCAAAATACGCATTTAACAAATCTCATGCTGCGGCCTATGCTGTCATTGCTTACCAAACCGCATGGCTTAAATGTTATTATCCAATTGAATTTATGGCAGCTTTAATGTCTAGCATTATGGATGATGAAAAGAAAGTTGCAAAGTACATTGAAGATTGTCGGAAAATCGGCATTCATGTTTTACCACCAAACGTAAATGCCAGTTATGAAAAATTTAGCGTTACGGGAAACTCGATTACTTTTGGATTAGGCCCTGTAAAAGGGTTAGGAAAAAATGCGATTGCAGCAATTATTGAAGCGAGAGAAAAAGGTGGGGAATACAAAAGTCTTAGAGATTTTTGCGAGAGAGTGGATTTAAAAGCAATGAATAAGCGAAGTATCGAAGGCTTAATTAAAGGTGGTGCTTTTGATTTTATTGGTCCAAATAGAGCACAAATGTTAGGGACTGTGGAAATGATCATCAGCCAAGTCCAGAGAGAAAAAAAAGATCGCATTGCTGGCCAATTATCTCTACTTGATATGAATGGGTTAGGTAAAACCAAAGAAGTCCTTCACTTAAAAGAGATACATTTCCCACAAAAGGAACCTTTTACGAAAGAGGAACGATTGGCTTTAGAAAAAGAAGTTTTGGGGCTTTATGTTACAGGACATCCCTTGGAGAAGTATGAGCATATTTTAAAAACCTCAGTCACCGTTTTTTCAAATATGATGGATAGTTATCAAGATTTAAAAGACTCGGGGATTAGAGATGGTTCCCAGGTGACTGTTGGTGGGCTTGTTCTTGAATTAAAAACGATGATGACAAAAAAAGGTCAGATGATGTGTTTTTTAACCCTAGAGGACTTATATGGAAGAATAGAGATTGTTGTATTTCCAAGGATTTATGAAACCTATAAAAAATATTTAAAAATGGATCAACCTATTTTGATTAAAGGGAAAATTAATTTTAATGAAGAAGCCAATACCTCAATCCTTGCTAGCCAAATTTTTCCTATTGGAGAGGTGGTTGAAATGCATGAAAAGAAAGCCTTGAAAGAAACAAGAGAGGAATATGGCAGTAAAGAAAGTAAAAGAATTGAAAAGAAAATGATCCTTACTTTTAATGATTTAACAGAAAAACACTTGATTAAATTAGTAAAATCGGTTTTAATTAGGTTTCCAGGAGAAGTTCCTGTGATTCTCGCTTTTAAAAAAGAGCGGCAACAATTTTTATCAAACAAGGATTTATGGGTGACACCAAACAAAGGATTAGAAGAAGAATTAGGGGAAATTATAGGAAAACAAAATGTGGAGGTTAAGACAAAATGAGAATTGGAATATTAACAAGTGGTGGAGATGCACCAGGAATGAACGCGGCAATTCGTGCAGTTGTGAGAACAGCAATATTTAATAAGATTGATGTCTTTGGAATAAATAGAGGTTATGCAGGTCTATTAGATAAAGATATTACGCCACTCAGTGTTTCGTCAGTTGCAGATATTCTTCAACGAGGGGGAACAATTTTAAGAACATCCCGGAGCGAATTTTTTTCGACGCCAGCAGGGATAAAGCATGGTCTTGACGTTTTAGAGGAATATGGTATCGATCATCTTATTGTTATTGGTGGTGATGGAAGTCTTAATGGTGCTTTGGCTTTAAAAAACCAAGGAGCAAGTGTTGTTGGTATTCCAGGAACAATTGACAATGATCTCGGTTGTAGTGATTACACAATAGGATTCGACACTGCTGTTACGACAGCATTGGATGCGATAAGTAAAATTAGAGATACAACATATTCTCATAACCGAATTAATGTGGTTCAGGTTATGGGGCGAACCTGTGGTGATATTGCTTTATACTCAGGCTTAACTGGTGGAGCTGATGCTTTAATTCTTCCAGAAGTGGAAACAGACTTGGATGAAATCTGCTCAAGGCTTTTAAAAGGTAAAGATAGAGGGAAACTTCATAGTATTGTAATGTTAGCAGAAGGTTGTGGTAGTTATCGAGACTATTGTGACGAAATTAAAGCAAGAACACAAGTATCAACTCGAGGGACAAACTTAGGCTATATTCAACGTGGGGGAAGCCCTTCGAATATGGATCGGATTTTAGCTAGTTTTATGGGACACAATGCAGTTGAGGCGATCCTAAGAAATGATACTGGAACTGTTATGGTTCAACGTTGTGGTGAGTATTTAGGAATTCCTATTGAAGAAGCTTTGGAAATGCCTAAAATATTTAGAAAAGACATTTATGATATCGCTTCGGTATTATCAATTTGAAGATGAAAGTAGGTAAAGAAATGAAAAAGACGAAAATTGTCTGTACTTTGGGGCCAGCAGCAGATACCAAAGAAATTTTGAGAGAGCTCATTTTAAATGGGATGAATGTGGCACGCTTGAATTTTTCTCATGGAAGTCACGAAGAGCATAAGGCTCGAATTCAAAGAGTTAAAGAGGTTCGTAAAGAATTAGGGATTCCAGTTGCAATTATGTTGGACACAAAAGGTCCTGAAATTAGAACTGGTGAATTGGCTGAAGGTAAAATTGAACTTAAGGCAGGAGATATGGTAGTTTTGACTTCTGAAATTATTTCGGGGGATGCAAAAAGATTAAGTATTTCATACAGTAATTTACCAAATGAAGTCAGTCAAGGAAGTCGAATTTTGATTGATGATGGACTCATTCAACTTGAAGTTGTTTCTGTTGAAGAGACCGAAATTTCTTGTCAAATTTTAAATGGAGGAATCCTTGGGAGTCGCAAAAGTATTAATTTACCAGGGGTAAAAATAGAACTTCCAGCACTGACGGAAAAAGATCGAGAAGACATTATTTTTGGAATTCAACAAAAGATTGATTTTGTTGCAGCATCTTTTGTAAGAAAACCACAGGATGTGTTAGAAATTCGCAAGGTTTTAGAGAGAAATGGTGGAGAGGGCGTTAACATTATTTCTAAAATTGAAAACCGTGAAGGTGTTGAAAAAATCGATCGAATTTTAACAGTCTCTGATGGAATAATGGTTGCAAGAGGGGATTTAGGTGTTGAAATACCAGCGGAGGAAGTGCCCTTGGTACAAAAGAGTATTATTAGGAAATGTAATTTACTTGGCAAACCAGTTATTACCGCCACACAAATGCTCGATTCAATGATGCGAAACCCACGTCCTACGCGAGCAGAAGTTGGAGATGTTGCGAATGCGGTTTTTGATGGAACAGACGCAGTTATGCTTTCAGGAGAAACGGCTGCTGGCTCTTATCCAGTTGAATCTGTTAAGACCATGTGTAATATTGTTATTAAAAGTGAAAACTCAGAAGAATATGCTCGTCGTCGCAAACCAGATCATGGTGAGCTAACCATTACCAATGCGGTTAGCGAAGGGGCTTGTCAAATTGCAACACAACTCAATGCAAAAGCAATTGTTTCTGCAACATCATCGGGGCATACCCCACGGATGATTTCGAAATATCGTCCAGAGTGTATGATTCTTGCAGTTACCGACAAAGTAACAACGGTTCGTCGTTTAGCTTTAGTATGGGGGGTTAACTGCATTTATACACCAGAATTTGGGGATACGGACAGTATGATCTTAGATTCCATAAAAAAAGCAGTTGAACAAAAGTATGTTAAGTTTGGAGATATTGCGATTATTGCAGCGGGAGTGCCACTTGGTGTTCAGGGAAATACAAATATCATTAAGGTTCATACAGTTGGTAATGCGATTATTAATGGTGTTGGAATTGGGAAGAAGCCTGTGACAGGTTATGCCAAAATTATTACGGCTGCCAATGCAGATGACTTTATGGATGGAGATATTCTTGTAGTGAAATCATTAACCCCTGAAATTAGTCACGTTCTTCATTTAGCATCAGCAATTATTACCGAAGAGAGTGGATTAAGTTCAGAAGGTGCAATTGCTGGATTGCATTATGATATTCCAGTTATTGTCGATGTAGCGAAAGCACTTGAAATTATTGAGCATGGGAAATTAATTTCTGTTGATCCTAAACGTGGTGTTGTTTATCAAGGGCGCGTACAAATGGTATAAGATTTAAAGGTAGCATAAGAAACCCCTTGAAGTCAGATTTCAGTCTGACTTCAAGGGGTTTTTGATTATAAAATTTAGTTTTGCTTCACCTCATAGTTTATTTGAAAGGCTTCGGATAAGGTGTGTGCTTTTGTGAGATAGTTAAAAGATTCTTCTGTTTCAGTTGAGAAATAGAGAGTTGATTTAAAGGGGTGGCAAATCACTTGGGAGTTTAGCTTAATTGGAGAAGTGATTTGTAGTTGATTTTTACCATTAACATCCATGAGCCAGATAGAAGAAGACTCAGCTTCTTGGCTAGGTGGAGATAATGTATAAATAATTTTATCTCCATTTGGTGTAAATTGAGCTGTCTTATAGTTTCCAGAACTAACGCCAACCGTTGAAAGGGTTTTGAAATCCCAGGTTGAAATGGTTTGAAAATCTCCTGATTTTTTTACATAAATCAATTTTTCTGTCGGATTATTCAATGAAAAATAAGTAACATTTTCATCAATTAATTTAATATTTAAAATATTCGAATCTTCTGGAATTTCTGCGAAATAAAGGTTTGTTTTCTCCTCATTACTGGGATCTTGAGAGAGAAAAACAATGATATTTGTTGACTTAAGATAGGAAATGCTACTGACTATAAAATTTCTTGAAGTCGTATATATTTGACGGTTACCTTGGTTGTCAGAAAGTATTATTTCCCCCCGAGTATTGGTATAAATCACTTTTTCGAGATCACCAATACCAAAGTTTGCGTTGACGTTTTCTTCAGGAATCGAAATGATTCGTGTAATGTCTTTGTTTAAATCTGTCCATAGAAGTTGACGATTAATTTTATTCGTCAAAGGGTCAACGTTTTCTTCAATGTAATAAACACCACTCGTATTAGAGTCAAACTGTGAAAAAACTTCCTCTTTATCGGATTTCAAGAAGAGATTAACCTGATTAGTTTCAGTATTATAAAGGTCGATGGTATTCATTAAATCGTTTGTATCAATTGTTTGTAAGAGTAAGGCGTTCCCATTATAAGAAATATCTTGGATAAAGCCATCTGCAATTTTTGAGTAGGATTGAATTTCAATGCTTTCATTATCACTTTGATTAAACGTCTTTTTTTCTTCGATGACAATGGGGACATCCTGGGGTATAAACATGTTTTTACACCCGCTTAACAAAAACAGAGGGAAAAGAAGGCAAATAGGAAGAATCCACTTAGTTTTTTGTTTTTTCATCAGCTTCACCTCCATAAATTAATTCTGATAAAATGGGCAAAGTAACAATGATATTGGTTCCATCATCAACTTGACTTACAATTTCGATAGTTCCATCATGCTTTTCTATGATTTGTTTTACAATATAGAGCCCAAGACCAGAGCCGCCTTCATCGATTCCTCGAGAACGATCTTCTTCAACACGGTAAAAAGCATTAAAAATTCGACTTTGCTCAATTTCAGAAATTCCTTGGCCATAATCCCGAATGGAAACAACGATATGATTATCTTCTAAAGCTGACACAACATCAATGATTTCTCCAGGGTTTGAATATTTAATGGCATTGTGAATGATATTAATAAAAACCTGTTGCAATCGGTCGAAATCCCCAAGAATTTCGGGAAGGTCATCGGATCGATAATTAATCTCAATTTCTGATTGACTTGCTTTAATTTGCATTTGCTCCACGACTTCTGATAATAGAATGACAATATTAAGATTCGTTTTTTTAAAATCAAATTCAGCCTTGTCAAATTTATTAACATTTAGTAAATCATCAACAAGTCGAAGAAGTCTGTGGCCTTCACGGTTGATGGTATTTAATGAACGATCAATAATTTCAGGATCGTCTACTTTTCGACGGGTCAACATGTCGGTGTAACCGATAATGGTGGTTAATGGAGTTCTTAACTCGTGGGAAACACTACTAATAAATTTACGTTGCTCTTCTTGAATATGTCGGGCTGATGTCATATTACGAATGATAATTAAATAGTTTTCTTCAAATCCTTTTTCACGAATAGGACTTCCAATAATTAATAAGTTACGATCATTACAATCTATTTCTTCAGAGATATGGTTTTTCCCATTTTTTAAATTGTCAAAAATATCCCTTAAAAAAGATTGATATTGAAAATCATAAATTGTTTTTGGCTTACTGACATTAAAATAAGTTTTAATGTAACTATTTGAAGTGATGATGTTACCATCCTTGTCAATAGCCAAAAGGCCATCGTCAATTGAGGCTAAAACCCCAGCTAAACGCTTTCGTTCAGATTCGAGTTGTAGAATAACATTGTTAATGTTAACGATCATGCCATTAAAGGCTTTGGTAAGATCACCGATTTCATCATGACGTTTGTAATGAATGGAAAGATTATAATTACCACTGTTGATTTCCCCAGAAATTTTTGTTAAATCTTTAATTGGTTGAACAAAATGATTAGAGAATGAAAAAGTAATAGGGATGAGTATTAAAAGCCCAAGTGCTTCACCAATAACAAAAAATAGTCCAGAGATTTTTAAAAAAGTATTGATTTCACGGATAGGATAAATTAATCCTAGAAACCCCAGCTCCACGTTATCAATGATGATGGGAGAAACAAAATATAGGGTGTCAAGATTGTTAATTGTTTTGAGGGTAAATACAGGCAATCTTTTTTCTTTTGAAAGGATGAGCTCATTAAAAAGAGAAGTGGTATCATTTTCTACTTTAGAATCTGAAATAAGAGTGCCTTCAGAATTGAAAAGCAAAACACGATTGTTTTCAGTTGCTGAAATTGTTTTGCACAAAGCCAAAGCATCCTTAGCATAATTCATTTCTAAAGATTCACCATTATTCTTTTGTTTTAATTCCTGTCCGATGTATAAGGTTGCATCATCGGACATCTCCATCAATTTATTTTTTCCTTGATAAATATAATAGTAAGAAGTACCCTGAAAAACACAAAAGGCTACAATAATAAAAGCAAAAGTAAAAAGAGCAATATTGTAGATGATCATCCGGGAACGATAGGTTAATTGCATCAAACTTTCCTCATTTTATATCCAATCCCGAAAACAGTTTGAATATATTTATTTCCTTGAGTGTCTATTTTTCTGCGAATTCTCTGAACGTGCATGTCAACGGTTCGGGTATCTCCGTAATAGTCATACCCCCAAATTTTTTCAAGAAGTGTGTCTCGAGGAAAAACTTGCTCCAAATTTGATGCTAGCAAGAAAAGCAATTCAAATTCTTTTGGGGTTAAATGGATTTCTTTTTCATCAAGTAAAACCATATGTTCATCAGCATAAATACAGAGTCCACCATTTTTTAATAAGGTTTCCTCTTTAATTTGAGGCTGTATTATTTTTGTAGAGCGTCTCAGATGGGCCTTAATTCGAGCTAATAATTCTCGGTTATCAAAAGGCTTTGTTAAATAATCGTCAGCGCCTAGCTCTAATCCAAGAACTTTGTCGATAATGTCTGTTTTTGCAGTGAGAAGAATGATAGGAACCCCTAAGGTAGGGGCAAGCTCCCGGCAAACGTCATAACCGTTTTTTTTAGGAAGCATAATATCCAATAGAATTAGGTCAGGACGAAATAGCTGAGCCTTTTCAATTGCCTCCAAACCATCGTAGGCAGTTTCGACTTCATAGCCTTCAAATTCTAATTCAAGCTTTATTAAATCTACAATTGCGGACTCATCATCGACAACAAGAATTTTTTCGTTCATTTTTTACCTCTTTTTTAAAATTATTTTTTAATATTAAAACCACAAATGGAATTGTTCCTTGTTTTGAATAGCACCTAAAACACGATCATCCATGTCTGGAATTGTCTTTCTAAGATTTTTTATCATATTTTTCATATCTTCTCGTTTTGTAAAGCCATTGGCTGGGCAGGTGCTTTTAATGATTGGCAAATTTTCAACTTCAAAAGTACTAATGATGTCTCTTTCCTTAACAAAAATTAAGGGGCGTATTAAAGTAATGTCTTTTCTATCTAAATAGGTTACAGGGGAAAAGGTGTTAATTCGACCTTCATAAAATAAACTTAGAAAAAAAGTCTCAATGGCATCATCGGCATGATGCCCCAATGCGATGGTTCGACATTGTCGCTCAATCGCAAAATCGTGAAGAGCCCCTCGCTTCATTCTGGCACAAAGGGAACAGGGATTTTTTTCCTCACGCTCTTTAAAAACAATGGGACCAATTTGAGTTTTTTTAATGGTATAAGGGACATCTAATTGGGCACATAAATCTGCTAAAGGCGTTAAGTCCATGCCCCCAAAGCCCATATCAAGGGTGATTCCTTCTAATTCGAATGGGATAGGCGAAAAATATTGGAAACGTTTCATGGCAACGAGTAAAGCAGTGCTATCCTTTCCCCCTGATAGTCCTATGGCAATGCGATCTCCAGGTTTGATCATTTTGTATTTTTCAACGCCTCGACGAAGAGGACCAAGAATTTTTTTCATTTTTAAAAGCTCCTATTTTCTTAATTGTCGTTATCAATACTTGTCAAAAGAGACCTGAAGGGTTACAATGTAGACTGCGTAATGAGAACTGGATTTTTGGTTATCAAATCGTTGGTAACTAGAATTATTTTACCATTTAAAAGGAAATAATAAAAGGAGATTATCAGGTTATGAGCAATGCAATCATAAATTTTTTTGCTTTTCTGCCAAATTGGTTAGAAATTCTTATTGTTTCGGCAATTCCAATTGTGGAATTGAGAGGGGCAATTCCATTGGGAATACTTGCATACCAAATGCCCTATTTACAAGCCTATCTTTTAGGGTTTGTGGGGAGTATTATTCCGGCACCATTTATTTTACTTTTTATACCTGCAATTTTAAAGTGGATGTCAAAAACAAAAATTTTTGGAAAACTGGGAACATGGTTAATTAACAAAGGAATGAAAAAATCTGAAAAGCTGACAAAATATGAATTTTGGGGATTATTTATCTTTGTTGCAATTCCATTGCCAGGAACAGGGGTTTGGACGGGATGCTTAGCGGCTTCACTTATTGGATTAGACTTTAAACGTAGTATGATTTCTGTAAGCTTAGGTTCTATGGTTGCAGGGGGAATTGTTACTGCCTTGGTTGCTGGTGGATTGATGTTTGTATAACATAAAGAGGAAAACAGATGGCTTTATCACAGAAATTTTATAAAAACAAAAGAGCTGAATTCGGGGGATTATTAGAAAATTCCAGTTTAACTTTAATTTATTCCGGTAGGGAAATAAGGATGTCTGAGGATGCGAATTATCCCTTTCAAGTTAATAATAATTTTTATTATCTCACTGGAATTACGGAACCAGATGTCTTACTGGTTTTAGAAAAGAATCAATTTGGGGAAATTAATGAGAAGCTCTTTATAAACTGCCCAAACCTAGAGGAAGAAAAATGGGTTGGAAAAAAAATTGATTATCAAATAGCGGAAAGTATTAGTGGAGTCTCAGAGATAATCTATTGGGAAGCCTTATTTTCAGAATTAAGAAAAAATGAAAAAATTAAAAATCTCTATTTAGATTTTAATGTACCAAAACACCAAAGTCTGAAAATTCCCAAAGACGAATCTGGCCATTGGTTGAAAAGCTTAGAGCTAAAAAATGCATACCCTTTTTTTGCAGAACTGAGAGTGATTAAGGAACCTGAAGAGGTTGAGGCTTTGGTCAAGGCAAATGCAATAACAAAGAACGCTTTTAATGAAATGAAGAAGGCAATCAAACCCGGGATTTATGAATATGAGTTAGCAGCGTTGTTTGAATTTCAAATAAAAAAAGCTGGGGCCTCGGGCTTAGCTTTTGAGACAATTGCCGCCTCAGGAAAGAATGCCACAATCTTGCATTATGTATCAAATCAGGAGAAATTGAAATCAGGGGATTTAATTTTATTTGATTTAGGAGCAAAATGGAAAGGTTATTGTGGAGATATTAGTAGAACCTTAGGGGTGAGTGGCGATCTGTCACCTGTTCAAGAAACACTCTGGAAGATCGTTTTTGATGTGCAACAAGAGTTGATTAAGTCTTACAAGCCTGGGGAAAAACTTAGGGAGCTTCAAGAAAAAACAAAAGCACTACTTTTTGAAAGATGTTTAGAAAAAGCTCTCATAAAAAAGGAAACAGAGATCAATGAATATTACTATCATGGAATAGGTCATCCGTTAGGATTAGATACCCATGATATTCGACCAGAAAAAGAACTGGTTTTAAAGCCGGGGATGGTAATGACCGTAGAACCTGGATTGTATTTTAAAGAACTTGGTATTGGCATTCGAATTGAAGATGATCTTTTGATAACCAGTGAAGGAAACATGGTTTTCTAAAAGAAGTCTTAAATTTCATAGAAACCTTGACAAAAAATAAAGCACAGTGTAGTATTAATAAAAGTAATTGAATATTTACCTATCCAGAGAGGTGGAGGGACAGGCCCTATGAAACCCGGCAACCAGCGAAAGCACGGTGCCAATACCTGCGATTTTTTCGCAATGATGGGATATGATGTTAAACATTAACCTCGTCTCATGGCGGGGTTTTTTTATTGTATGAAGGTAGATTGATATTACATAGATTATATTAAAAAGGAGACAGAAATGAAAAAATTATTTACATCAGAATCGGTAACAGAGGGGCATCCAGATAAAATTTGCGATCAGATTTCTGACGCTGTTTTGGATGCAATTTTCGAACAAGATCCAATGGCTCGAGTGGCATGTGAAACCTCAGTGACAACGGGGCTTGTATTGGTCGCAGGTGAAATTTCAACAAAATGTTATGTGGACATTCCCAAATTAGTCCGCTCTACCATTCGTGAAATTGGATATGATCGAGCGAAATATGGATTTGATTGCGAAACCTGTGCAGTGCTCACTGCAATTGATGAACAATCCTCTGACATTGCTCAAGGGGTTAACGAAGCACTTGAGTCAAGAGAAGGAGAACTAACCGAAAAAGAACTATCAACAGGTGCAGGGGATCAAGGGATGATGTTTGGATTTGCATGTAATGAAACCCCAGAATTAATGCCACTTCCGATTTCCCTATCCCATAAATTAGCAAAGCGATTAACTGACATTCGAAAAGAGAAAATTGTTGATTATTTAAGACCAGATGGAAAAACTCAAGTGACGGTTGAATATAATGATGGCATCCCTACTCGAGTAGATACAGTTGTTATTTCAACCCAACACAGTGATGAAGTTTCACTAGAAACCATTCGAAGAGATATGATTGAATTGGTTGTCAAAAAAGTAATTGCTCCTGAATTACTAGATGAAAACACAAAGTATTTTGTGAATCCTACAGGGAGATTTGTTATCGGAGGTCCTCAAGGGGATGCTGGATTAACAGGACGAAAGATAATCGTTGATACTTACGGTGGGTACAGTCGACATGGTGGAGGGGCTTTTTCTGGAAAAGATCCAACAAAGGTCGACCGATCAGGGGCTTATGCAGCAAGATATGTGGCGAAAAATATTGTGGCTGCTGGATTAGCGGATAAATGTGAAGTGGAAATAGCTTACGCCATTGGTGTGGCTAAACCTGTTTCCGTTTATGTTGAAACCTTTGGAACTGGAAAAATCGAAGATGATGCTATTGCAAAATTGATTGACGAACATTTCGATTTACGGCCAGCAGCAATTATCAAAAATCTCAACCTAAGAGCACCTATTTACAAAAAAACTGCTGCGTATGGACATTTTGGTAGAACAGATATTGACTTGCCATGGGAAAAAACGGATGTTGCTGACAAATTAAAATTAAGTTAATTTAGTAGTGCCCTAAAAAGGAATTTTTAGGGCATTATTTTTATTTTTCAGCAATTAACCACTTTTCTTTACTTTTTAGATATGCTATAATACAACTGTTACAAATACATTAAAGAAAGACTCAGATTTAATATAAATCAAAAGGAGTAAGATAAAAATATGAAGAATAAGAGGATTATATCAGGAATTGTTACTGGAAGTATGCTTTTTGCATTTGCGGTTGCACCTGTTTATGGAGCATCCCTTAGCGAGCAATTAGCAGAGAGTAATGCTCGTCAGGCAGCAGCGCGATATCAAGTTGACATGACCCAAAACACAATTGCTGGAATTCAAGGTGAAATAGAAAAAGTAAATGCAGAGGTTGAGCGAATCAATGGGGTTATTTCAACCATTGACGGTGAAATTGCAGTCCTTGAAGAAAACATTGGGGTTGCCCAAGCAGAACTCCAGATTGCAGAGGGGAAAAAAGGGGAACAAGAAGAGGCCATGAGTGATCGTGTTCGGACACTTTACATGTATGGGAATACGAGTCTTTTAGAATTTTTATTTACCTCAACAAACTTTTCGGATTTTTTTGCAAAGCTAGACATGTCACGTTATATTATTGAAGCGGATAAAGAGTCACTTAAGGCCATTGCAGAAACTCAAAAGGTCATTGATGCAAAAAAACAAAGTATTGAGACGGATCGATTAAAAACAGTTGAGAAAAAAGTAGAACAGGAACAATCTTTAATAGCCCAACAGCAAATTATTGCGGAAAAAGATCAATTAATTGCTCAAAATAAGGTGGTAGTAGCAGAATATACCGCAATTGAAGAAGCGGAAGCCGCCGCTGCAGTAGGTATTTCTAATGAGATTGCAGCTTATTACGCTGAGCAAGAACGCTTGGCAGCTGAGAGAGCAGCCCAGGATGCGGCGAATAATTCGGGCACTGTTGGTGGTGGCTCAGGCGGTGGAGATGAAAGTGGCGGTGGTAATACTGGAGGCAATAGTTCAGGTGGCGGATACAACCCACCACCGAGTTTTTCAGGTTCAGTTCAGTGGCCTTGTGGAGGAACAATTACAAGCCCCTTCGGTTATCGTATCTGTGATTTTCATGGCCCAGAATTCCATTCGGGTGTTGATATTGGAGCCCCAACAGGAACTCCAGTGGCAGCCGGTGGTGATGCTCGGGTGATCTCAGCAGGTTGGATGGGTGAGTATGGAAATTGTATCATCATTGATTTAGGTGGTGGAGTATCTGCATTGTATGCCCATTTAAGTGCAATTAATGTTTCAGCAGGCCAAAGTGTTTCGCGAGGTGAAACTATTGGTCGTGTAGGGAGCACAGGGAATTCTACTGGACCACATTTACATTACGAAATAGCGGTCTATGGTTCTGTAGTCAATCCACAAAGTTATTAAATTTATAAGTAAAATTAGGAAGAAGAGATTTATTCTCTTCTTTTTTTGCAAAAAATGTTACATTCGTTACAAAAAATTCATTTTTATAGTGAAATTATTTTAAAAGTATGCTAAAATGTGTAAAGTAAATAAAAATAGGACAAAATATTATTTAGAAAATGTGAGAAAAGCTTGTGAAAGACAGTTTAGGTTTTCTTCATAGAAGGCACAAGGCTTAGGAGTAGAAATGATTGAATTTAAAAATGTAACCAAAGGTTATGAAAAAAACAAAAGTGATGCATTGAAAGATGTCAGTTTATTTATTGATAAAGGGGAATTTGTTTTTCTCGTTGGTCGAAGTGGCGCTGGAAAATCGACCTTTATTAAGTTACTCTTAAGGGAAATTGAAACAACATCGGGTTCGATTTATATTAATAATTATGATGTAGCAAATCTCTCCAAAAGGGAAATTCCATATTTAAGAAGAAAAATGGGAGTTGTTTTTCAAGACTTCAGACTTTTAGAGAATAAAAGTGTTTATGAAAATGTAGCCTATGCCATGGAAATTATTGGTAAATCAGAAAAACAAATTAGTAAAAGGGTGCCATTAGCCCTTGATATGGTTGGGCTTTCCCATCGAATTAATCATTATCCACATGAACTATCTGGTGGGGAGCAACAGCGTGTGGTTATTGCTAGAGCGATTATTAATAATCCAACAATTCTCATTTGTGATGAGCCAACAGGGAACTTAGATCCTGAAACATCCTTTGAAATTATTAGTATTTTAGAAGAAATCAATCGTCGAGGAAC
The DNA here is from genome assembly GCA_051649025.1 of Eubacteriaceae bacterium. Lineage (GTDB taxonomy): Bacteria > Bacillota > Clostridia > Eubacteriales > Eubacteriaceae > Acetobacterium. The sequence continues at coordinate 18,728 of JBOFGH010000018.1, read as the reverse complement.
AACGGTTGTCGTAGTAACTCACGATCGAGAAATTGTAGATACCATGCAAAAAAGAGTGCTAACCCTTGAGGATGGTGTTCTTATTGTCGATGACACAACAGGAAGGTACGGATATGAAGTTTAGTTCATTAAAAACAACCCCTAAAAATGTGGTGAGAGATACCTTAAAAAGTATTGAAAGAAATAATCTAATGAGTGTGGCTTCGGTTCTTTCGGTTATTGCAGCGCTATTAATTCTTGGAATATTTTTAATTCTAACCATTAATGTTAAGGAAGTCACTAAAGATGTGGAGTCCAAGCTAGAGCTAAAAATATTCTTAGAATCAGGCTATACAGAAACTCAAAAAGAAGCAGTTTCAAGTGCACTAAATAAGAGTGATCTTATTGAAACCGTCGAATTTGAAAGCTCGGAGGATGCTTTAGATAAATTTACAGTGAGCTTAGAAGATTATGCCCCTCTTTTAAGTGGGTATAATTCACAAAACAATCCGATGCCTGCTTCTTTTATTGTTAAAGTTAAAGATCCAGAAGATCTCCAAGGTGTTCAGGATTTAGCAATGGAATATAAAAATAATGGGGTTGAATATGTTCGATATGGTCAAGAATATGTAGAAGCGCTTGTGAGTTTTAATAACTTTACGAATACATTGAGTATCGTTGTGCTGGTAGTACTCTCACTTATTTCCATTTTTATCATTTATAACACCATAAAATTAACGGTGTTTGCAAGACGTCGTGAAATTGGGATTATGAAATATGTTGGTGCAACCAATGCTTACATTCGAGCGCCCTTTATACTTGAGGGAACCTTACTGGGCTTAATGGGATCTATTGTGGCCTTTTTAGTGATTAGAATTGGTTACTATTATGTTTTAGGGCTTGTTGGTGGAAATTTATTTCTTCCAGTAGATGCAACCTTAGCAGCACCAGGAGTGGTTATGAATCAATTAATTTTCTTTTTCTTGATTTATGGCTGCTTTATTGGGTCGGTTGGTAGTATGTTTGCTATTCGAAAATTTTTGAATGTTTAAGCTTTAGAGAAAATAAAGAGTAGGAGAAAAAATAAAAGATGATAAAGAAAAAAATGGTGGCAGGAGCACTGACGAGTGTCATTGCCTTTGGAATGATTATAACACCTGTAAGTGCAAACTCTCTTCAAGATCAACTAGCAGAAAGTAATGCTAAAAAAACGGAGGCTCAATTTCAAGTAGAGGTGAAACAAAGCACAATCGCAGATATTGAAACACAGTTGGTAAGAATTAATGAAGAAGTTAATCGAATTACTGGGGTTATTGACGCTTTAAATGGAGAAATTGCAGTATTGGAAGCGAATATTGCAAAAACACAAAAGGAACTTGAAGTAGCAGAAACAAAGCGTCTAGAGCAAGAAGCTGCAATGGACGAACGTGTTCGAACCATGTATATGTATGGAAATAGTAGCATGCTAGAATTCTTGTTTACAGCAACGGATTTTTCTGATTTTGTAACAAAAATAGATATGTCTCGATATATCATCGAATCGGATAAGGAAGCTTTAAAAGCAATTGAAGAAACCAAAAGAGTGATTGATGAGAAAAAACAAAGTATTGAAGCGGATCGTTTAAAAACAGTGGAAAAGAAAACCGCCCAAGAAACAGCATTAGTTGAACAACGACAAGTGAAAGCTCAAAAGGATCAATTATTAGCTGAAAACCAAGCATTGGTAGAAGAATATCAACGTATTGTAGCTGCGGAAACTTCAAATGCGGCAGGCATTGAAGCTCAAGTGAGAGAGTTAATGGCTCAACAAGGAAGCGCTGGAGGAATTGGTGGTGGCTCAACAACGGGTGGTAGTGGAACGTTTGTGCCAAGTAGTGGGACATACCAATGGCCACTCCCTGGGTATGGTCCACGTGAATCAGATGATTACTTTGGAACCCGTCTTCATCCCATTTGGGGTGACTATCGAACCCATTATGGAGTTGATATGTCGGCCCCAGGTGGAACACCATTGTTAGCAATGGGAAATGGTAAGGTTATTTCAGCTGGATACAATGGTGGCTACGGAAATTGTGTTATTATTGATCTAGGAAATGGACTACAAGCAATGTATGCACATATGAGTTCCTTTTCAGTTTCACCAGGTGAAACAGTTAATAAAGGAGATGTTATTGGAGGCGTCGGAAGTACTGGGGATTCGACAGGAAACCATTTACACTTTGGAGTATTATCAGGAGGGAGCTTTGTTGATCCTTTAGGATTTTTTTAAGGGTTAAGAGGTAAAATTAAATATAAAGAATAGACAGGAGAAAAGATAATGGATTCTTTTCTCCTGTTCTTGGTTTAAAGAATAAATAATAAAGGTTGGAAATTTATGGAAAAAGGCAATCGTAAAAAGTGGATTATAATGGGTGTTGCCCTTATAATCTTTACAAATCTGATTACTTTCTTTGTTACAAATTCATTAAGTTTTGTAATTGGAAATCGTGTAATATTGAACACTGATAGTCAAGAAACGGCTCAGGGGTTAACTAAATTACTTAGTTTAAAAGAAACTATTGGGAAAGATTTCTACAAAGAGGTTTCTGATAGCACACTTATGGAAGGGGCAATTAAGGGGATGTTTGATAGCCTAGAGGATCCTTATAGTGCCTATTTTACCCCAGAAGAATTTAAATCCTATATGGAAATGGTTTCAGGGGAATATGAGGGAATTGGAATTGTTGTTTCCCAAGATGATCAAGGAAGCACCTATGTGATTGCTCCTTATAAAGGAACCCCTGCAGAAGTGGCTGGAATTCAGATAGGTGATAAAATTCTCAAAGTTGACGGAGAAGATGTTTCTATCTTGGGATCAGACGAAGTCGTAAAAAGAGTGAAAGGTCCTGCAAATACCCAAGTAAGTCTCACGATTGGGAGAGGGGAAGAAACCCTGGATTTTAATATTACACGTCAGGCGATTTCAGTAGAAACAGTTGAATCAAAGAAAATCGGAGATCTTGGCTATATTCAAATTACAGAATTTACGAACAACACTTCTGCTAAATTTAAAGAGCAATTGGATGCACTAATCAATCAGAATATTAAAGGACTAATCATTGATTTAAGGGGAAATCCTGGGGGAAGTGTTCCAGAAGCAGTTGCAATTGCTGATCGACTTTTAGGAGAAACAACAGTGGTATACACCCTTGAAAAGAATGGAGAACGAACAGAATATAGTTCGGATGATCTCTTAAAGGTTGATATCCCCGTTGCCGTACTAGTCGATGGTGGATCAGCAAGCTCGTCGGAAATTTTAGCAGGAGCTCTCCAAGATACGAAGGTAGGAACCCTAATAGGTGTGAAAACCTACGGAAAAGGCATTGTTCAAGAAATTAGAGGAATAGGGGATGGTGCAGGGTTTAAAGTAACGAATTCTGAATATTTTACTCCAAATGGTAGAAATATTCATGGGGAAGGTTTAGAGCCAGATCTTTTAGTTGAACCCTCTGAATTTATGTTAAATAATCCATTCGCCGATGAAGAAGATATCCAATTACAAAAAGCAATCGAATTTTTAAACCAAAAATAATATTGAAGGTATAAGAGGATTACTGCTTCTTATGCCTTTTTTTATTAAAAAAATCCTCTGAAGAATAACTTAAAGTGATTGTCATTGGAAAAAAGCTGTGATAGAATGTAGAACGAATGTTCAAGTTCTCTAATGGAGGGATATAATGAAAAAAGAAATGGTGAATCCTTTTAAAGTGGTTTCAGAGTATGAACCCAAAGGCGATCAAGGTCAAGCCATAAGGAAAATCAGTCAAGGGATTAATGAGGGGTTAAAATTTCAAACATTGCTTGGAGTAACTGGTTCAGGAAAAACATATACGATGGCGAAGGTAATTGAGGCAGTTCAGAAACCAACCCTTGTTATTGCCCATAACAAAACACTGGCAGCACAGTTAACCAATGAATTTAGGAGCTTTTTCCCGAATAATGCAGTGGAGTATTTTGTTAGTTATTATGATTATTACCAACCAGAAGCCTATGTTCCACATTCAGATATGTTTATTGAAAAAGATTCGTCAATAAATGATGAAATTGATAAATTGAGACACTCAGCAACAGCCTCATTGTTTGAAAGAAGAGATGTGATTGTGGTAGCAAGTGTTTCGTGTATTTATGGATTGGGAAGCCCTATTGATTACGAAAATTTAGTTTTATCATTGCGACCAGGGATGGAAAAAGATCGGGATGCAGTGATTCGAAAACTGGTCGATATTCAGTACACCCGTAATGATATTGCTTTTGAGCGAAATAATTTTAGAGTACGAGGGGATATTTTAGAAATCTATCCTGCTTCAGCCTCTGAAAAAGCGATTCGTTTAGAATTTTTTGGAGATGAAATTGAGCGAATTACAGAGATTAATACCTTAACAGGTGAGATCTATGGTGAATTAAACCATGTTTCAATTTTTCCAGCATCCCATTACACAACAACCCCAGAGAATTTAGAGCGAGCAATTCATGGGATTCAAGAAGAATTGCGACATCGCTATGATGAATATGTGGAGAATAACCAATTAGTAGAGGCACAACGAATTTTACAGCGGACAAACTATGATATTGAGATGTTAAGAGAAATGGGTTACTGTAATGGGATCGAAAATTATACCCGATATATTAATGGACTTCCACCAGGATCTCCACCCTATACCCTCATCGATTATTTTCCAAAGGACTTTTTGATGATTGCTGATGAATCCCATGTTTCAATTCCACAAATTGGTGGAATGTTTGCAGGTGATAAAGCCCGTAAAAAGAATTTAGTTGATTATGGTTTTCGACTACCATCGGCATATGATAATCGTCCATTAAATTTTGAGGAGTTTGAGAAAAAAATTAACCAAATTGTATTTACGACCGCTACCCCAAGGAGCTACGAAAATGAGCATACTCAAAACACAGTAGAACTCATTATTCGACCAACAGGTCTTATTGACCCTGAAATTTCGGTAAGGCCCATTACAGGGCAGATTGATGACCTTTTAGGGGAAATTAAAGAGACGACAGCCCAGGGTAATCGGGTTTTGGTAACAACATTAACTAAAAGAATGGCAGAGGATTTGACATTGTATTTAAAGGAAAATGATATTAAAGTCAATTATTTACATTCAGATGTTGACACCATTGAACGTATGAAAATCCTGAGAGAATTGCGATTAGGTCATTTTGACGTATTGGTTGGGATTAACTTATTAAGGGAAGGTCTGGATCTTCCAGAAGTCGGATTAGTTGCAATCTTAGATGCGGACAAGGAAGGATTTTTGAGGTCGGAAACCTCTTTGATTCAGACCATAGGACGAGCTGCACGAAATCTCGAAGGACATGTCATTATGTATGCCGATAAAATAACGCCTTCCATGGAACGGGCAATTGGAGAAACCAACCGTCGTCGTGGAATACAAACTAAATATAATGAAGATAACAAAATAACGCCGATGTCAGTTAAAAAAGATATCCGAGACATCATTGAAGCAACCAAAGTGGCAGAAGAGCAAGAGGACTATGTTGTTGAAGATTCCCACATGGATATTGAAGCAAGAATAATGGCTTTAGAGGTTGAAATGTTAGAAGCTGCGGAATCCTTAGAATTTGAAAAAGCAGCACAAATAAGAGATGAAATTAAACAACTAAAATCAAAATAAAGGTAAGCTTAACAGTATAAAGGAAAAGATAATGAAATATATAGAAATTAAAGGTGCAAAAGAGCATAATCTTAAAAATATTAGTTTAAAAATACCAAGGGAGCAGCTAGTGGTCTTAACGGGATTAAGTGGTTCCGGAAAGTCTTCTTTGGCATTTGATACAATCTATGCAGAAGGGCAGCGACGGTATGTTGAGTCGTTGTCTTCCTATGCCCGACAGTTTTTAGGGCAAACACAAAAACCAAATGTCGAAAGCATTGATGGACTTTCGCCGGCAATTTCGATTGACCAAAAAACAACCAATCGAAACCCAAGATCAACAGTGGGAACAGTGACAGAAATTTATGATTATTTTCGACTCTTATTTGCGCGTATTGGCATTCCCCATTGTCCAAAGTGTGGGAGAGTTGTAGAATCACAATCCGTTGATCAAATTGTAGATATTATTTTAGACCTACCAGAAAAAACAAAATATCAAATCTTAGCGCCTGTCATTAGAGGTGAAAAAGGTCAACACAAGAAGACCTTGGATTTTATAAAAAAAGAAGGGTTTGTTCGTGTGATCATTGATGGGGAGCCCATGGAAATCAATGACGAGATTAATTTAGAGAAAAATAAAAAACATACCATTGACGTGGTCGTCGATCGTTTGGTTGCAAAACCAGGGGTTGGAAAGCGGTTAACAGATTCTTTGGAAACAGCGTTAAAGCTTACAGGGGGGCTTGTGGTTTGTGATGTTATTGGTGGAGAAAGAAAGTTGTTTAGCGAAAAGCTTTCTTGTCCTGAATGTAATATTTCTATGGATGTTTTAGAACCAAGAACCTTTTCCTTTAACAACCCTTATGGAATGTGTGAAGCCTGCCATGGATTAGGTTATCATAAAGAAATTGATCCAGATTTATTAATTCCAGATAAAAAGCTCTCGATTGAAGAGGGGGCAATCAAGTTTTTCGGACTAAAAAGTGATTCGAAATTTTATTTTAATCTTGTAAAAGCCTTAGGAGAAAAATTTGGTTTTTCAATGAGTGAACCTTTAGAAAATGCCCCAGATGAGTTTATGCATGCTTTGCTTCATGGAACAGAAGAAGTTTTAGAAATACAATATGAAGGTAAAATTACTGGGACTTATTCAACAGCCTTTGAGGGTCTCGTTAATAATATGGAACGACGCTATTTAGAAACAGTCTCGGATCGTATGCGTTCTCTCATTGAGCGGTACATGTCAGAAATTACTTGTCCAAAATGCAAAGGAAAACGGCTGAATCCAACAAGTTTGGTGGTAACAGTTCATGGCAAGAATATTATTGAATTAACGGATCTGTCGGTGGTTAAGCTCATTGATTTTTTCAAGAGTCTTGATTTAACTACCAACGAAAAAATTATTGGAGAGGCGATTTTCATTGAGATTAATGCCCGTTTAAATTTCCTCCACAATGTAGGATTAGACTATTTAACCTTATCTAGAAATGCAGGAACGCTTTCGGGAGGAGAATCCCAAAGAATTCGTCTTGCGACCCAAATAGGTTCTGGATTGGTAGGAGTTTTATATGTTCTTGATGAACCGAGTATCGGGTTACATCAGCGTGATAATCAGAAACTGTTAGGGACTCTACGGCGACTTACAAATTTGGGAAATACCTTGTTAGTAGTAGAACATGATGAAGAAACCATGGAGGAAGCGGATCATATTGTTGATATAGGCCCTGGACCAGGGGTTCACGGTGGTGAAGTGGTTGCACAGGGAACGATAGAAGAAATTATGAAAGTGCCAGCTTCAATCACTGGACAATATTTAAGTGGGAAAAAGAAGATTTCTGTTCCTAAAAATCGACGTCAAGGTAATGGAAAATTTTTAGAAATACAAGGCGCTGCCGCAAATAATTTAAAAAACATCAATGTTTCTTTACCGATGGGAGAACTTATTTGTGTGACGGGGGTTTCAGGATCAGGAAAAAGTACATTAGTGAATGAAATTCTTTATAAAGGGGTTGCCCAGAAGCTCTATCAAAGTTTTAAAAAACCTGGAAAGTTCAAAAGCATTGAAGGCATTGAAGAAATTGACAAAATCATTGAGATCAACCAAGCGCCAATCGGGAGAACACCGAGATCAAATCCTGCAACCTACACAGGGGTTTTTGATCTCATTCGAGATATTTTTGCTAAAACACCTGAGGCCAAAACCAGGGGCTATCAAAAAGGACGGTTTAGTTTTAATGTTAAAGGTGGACGGTGTGAAAAATGCTCTGGTGATGGTATTATCAAGATAGAAATGAACTTTTTGCCAGATGTCTATGTGCCTTGTGAGGTTTGTGGTGGGAAAAGATATAATCGAGAAACCTTGGAAGTGAAGTACAAAGGAAAAAGCATTGCAGATGTGTTGGAAATGACCGTAGAAGAGGCGTTGCTTTTCTTTGAAAACATTCCTAAAATTAAAGAAAAACTTCAGACCCTACACGATGTTGGGTTGAGTTATGTACGATTAGGACAACCCTCTACCCAACTTTCTGGAGGAGAGGCCCAGCGTATTAAATTAGCGACAGAATTAAGTAAGAGAAATACAGGAAAAACACTGTATATTTTAGATGAACCAACCACTGGTTTACATATTGCTGATGTTGATCGATTAGTAACAGTACTTCATCGACTTGCAGATAGCGGTAGCACTGTTGTGGTTATTGAACATCAACTGGATGTAATTAAAGTAGCAGATTATGTGATTGATTTAGGGCCAGAAGGCGGAGATGGTGGCGGTGAAATCATTGCCACAGGAACCCCAGAAGAGATTGCACAGTGCCCAGAGTCATACACAGGTCAATATTTAAAAAAACTCTTATAGACAGAGATAAATACTTAAGAGAAATAAAAAAATAAACTTTCTAATTGACAATGATTTTCAATTAAAGTATAATGAGCCTAACAAATTGAATGATATTAATCATTCAAAATTGATAGGCAAGAAGGTGTTGACTTTGTTTACATTAAAAGATTTAAAACCAGGACAAAAGGCGTTTGTTGATTCCATTCTAGTTGACGGACTTATGCGAAGAAAGCTAATGGATATGGGTGTTACCCCTGGGGTGGAAATTGAAGTTAATAAAACGGCTCCTTTTGGAGATCCAATTGAAATTAGACTGCGTGGATATGCTCTTAGTTTGAGAAAAAAGGATGCTGAAAATATATTATTGGTTCATTAGTTAATTTAAACCACCTGAAATAAGGTGGTTTAGTTTTTTTAGAATTGTTTTAAATTATTTTTGGAAACACATTGGAGGAAATAAATGAATTATAAGGTTGCACTGGTGGGAAACCCTAACTCAGGAAAGACCACCTTGTTTAATTGTCTAACCGGTAGCAATCTCTATGTAGGGAACTGGCCTGGGGTGACCGTCGAAAAAAAAGAAGGATTATTAAAAAATACATCTGAGAAAATAACCCTAGTGGATCTTCCAGGAATCTATTCACTTGCGCCCTATTCGATGGACGAAATTGTTTCTAGGAATTACTTAATTGAAGATCCACCAGACTTGATTATTAATATTATCGACGCTTCAAATATTGAAAGAAATCTTTACTTAACAACCCAGTTGATGGAACTTAATTGTCCCATGATTGGAGCATTAAATATGATGGATGTTGTGGAAAAAAAAGGGATTAAGTTGGATGTAAAAATACTTGAAAAAACCTTTGGTTTTCCATTTATTGAGATATCAGCACAGAGGGAAATAGGAATTGATCCTTTAATTAGGTTGGCAGAAAGCACTTTATTAAAAAAAGAATCAATTACGTATCCACAAGTGTTCCCTAAAGAAGTGGTTCGGATTTTCAAAGAATTTGATGCCCTAATAATGAAGGAATATCCTAATATTTTACCAAACTATCCTAAGGAATTTCGTACTTTAAAATTAGTTGAGAAAGATGAGGAAATTCTTAATCGAATACACAATAGTTATGGTATTTTAGAAGATATTTATGAAGCTCGAAAGTCGATTGAAAACTTTTCAGGACATGATGTCGATAGTGCAATTGCAGATTATCGTTATCGTTTTATTTCTAAAAATGTCAAAATAGCGACAACGATTAGTCGGGAAAGTAAAATTTCATTTGAAGAAAAACTCGACAAAATTTTAATGAATCGTTTTGCTGCATTGCCAATTTTTTTCTTTTTCATGTTTATCATTTATTATGTTTCAATTACACTGGTTGGAGAAATAACAACGGGAGGAATTGAATGGTTTATTAATGAAGTTCTTATTACCAATCTGGAGAGTGGATTAAGCACATTAGGGGCAGCTGAGTGGATTATTGCCCTTATAAATGATGGTGTTGTCACAGGGGTAGGGGCTGTTTTAACATTTGTCCCTCAATTACTAGTGCTTTTCATTTTCATTTCAATTTTAGAAGATAGTGGATATATGGCAAGGGTTGCTTTTTTAATGGATCGTATTTTTAGACGATTTGGACTATCTGGGAAGTCCTTTATTCCGATGGTTGTTGGTTTAGGTTGTTCGGTTCCAGGGATTATGGCGACACGAACACTGGAAAATGAAAGAGAAAGAAAGCTAACCGCTGTGTTAACTCCCTTTATTTCCTGTGGAGCAAAAATGCCAATTTATGTTTTGATGGCCTCTGTGTTTTTTAAAACGAACCAAACACTCCTTGTTTTTTCATTATATTTAATCAGCTTATTTGTTGTCTTTACTTCTGGTTTTATTCTTTCAAAAACTTGGTTTAAAGGGGCGGATTCTGGCTATTTGTTAGAGATACCACCTTATCGATTACCGAAACTTAAGAATACGGTCACCCAAGTTTGGGATCGAATTAGCGAATTTTTGTTAAGAGCAGGAACGATTATTTTTGCAGCATCTGTGGTGCTATGGTTCTTACAAAACTTTAATTTGAGCTTTCAAATGATTAGTGAACCAGACGGAAGTATTTTAGCGAGTTTTGGTAAACTGATTGCCCCTATTTTCACACCACTAGGATTTGGAAATTGGATGGCTTCGGTGTCTCTGCTCACGGGAATTGTAGCAAAAGAAATGATCATTAGTACAATGAGTGTTTTATTATCAGGGGTTGATGGGGGATTTACACTGGGCTTAAGTCAGATTTTCACACCTGTTTCGGCTTATAGTTTTGTAATATTTGTGTTACTTGCTTCCCCTTGTATGGCCGCGATTGCGACGATGAAAAAAGAATTAGGAAATTGGCGAGATTTTTTGTTCGCTCTTGCCTATCAGTTAGGTCTTGCCTATGTGGTTTCTTTAATCATTTTTCAAATTGGAAGTCGGATTTTTTAAAGAAAAAAAGTTAGAAAAATTAGAGGAAGAAGGATTAAAATGATTACTTGGATTTTGGGAGCATTAATTATTGGTGCTGCTTGCTATATTATTATTAAAAAGCTAAAAAAAATGAAGTCGGGAGACTTTTCTTGCGAGGGATGCAAAGGGGGGACCTGTCAAGGCTGTCATCAAAATGAAACAAAAAAAGACAAATCTTAAAAATGCCCATAAAAAAAAAGCTTGAAAATTAATTCAAGCTTTTTTATGAGTTAAATTTAAACTAAGCAATAAAAACGTTTGTAGCTTGTAAGCCACGGTCAGTTTTTTCTGTGTCAAAAGTAACACGTTGTCCTTCTACAAGGTTTTTACGACCATCAGCGATAATTGCAGAGAAATGTACGAATACATCTTCGCCACCATCAATCGAAATAAAACCAAAACCTTTTTCCTCGTTAAACCATTTTACTGTACCATTATTCATTTTTGGTACCTCCATTTTCTTTAAAATTAATCTTGATGCAAAAATAAAAACACATATTTTTGGAAGTCATTTAAACCGTAAAAATGACTTTCAAAAATATGTGAAATCAATAAATACACTCTAACTATGTTTATTATTCTACACGAAGATTTTCTTTTTGTCAACTTAATTCTTTTCGACCTAAAGAAATGCAAAAGCCTCTGAAATATCAGAGGCAGATAATCTTCAATTTAAAAAGAAATATAAGGATTATGTGGTACAATGTTTGCTAAAGTCAATGGACTCATACTTTCGTTTGAGAAGTTCCTTTGCTTCTTTAACAACTTCTTTTTCTGAGATTGGGACGCGTATATCGCGTATTTCAATAATTTTAAACGGATCGTCTTTAACGGTTTTAGTTAAAGTATAACCACCGTAAATCTTTGGAACAATTTTTACTTCAAAATTTCCAAGAGAAACCAAAGTATTGAGGCCATCGATTATTATTTTTTCAAACACAGGTCACACTTCCTTTCCTGTAATAATGCAAATACTTATCTTGGTACATTATATCAAATGTAAAAAAAAAATAAACATGAAAATGAAAAAATTAAGATAAAATAAAACTTTAGGTGAAGAAATGTATAATCAAGAAAAACTAAAAGATCTCCCTCAAAGCCCTGGGGTTTATATTATGAGAAATAAGCAACATGACATTATCTATGTTGGAAAAGCGATTAATCTTAAAAATAGAGTGCGTCAATATTTTCAGTCAACGAATCGACTTACCTCTAAAACGGCGGTTTTAGTTTCCCATATTGAGAGTATCGAGACCATGGTAACGAATTCGGAGATGGAAGCCCTTATTTTAGAATGCAATCTGATTAAGGCACATCACCCACGATACAATATTTTGCTAAAAGATGATAAGAGTTACCCATGGATAAGAGTTACCCTTCATGAAGAATACCCAAGGATTATGATGACCCGAGAGCATAAGAAAGATGGGGCTAGATACTATGGTCCTTTTACAAGTGTCTCGGCAGTGAAAAATACCATTGAAGCAATTCTAAAAATTTATCCATTAAGAACGTGTAATCGCCAAATTACCTATGGAAAAAAAGTCGGTCGCCCCTGTTTGAATTATCATATTGGACAATGTTGGGGACCCTGTAAAGGAACTATTTCTAAAGAAAAATATGAAAAAAACATTGGGGCAATTCTAGAGATACTGAATGGACATCATCTTGAATTAATAAAACTGTTAAAGGAGAAAATGGTTGAAAATGCATCGAATCAAAACTATGAAGAGGCAGGAAAATTAAGAGACCAAATTATTGGGATCGAACATATTGTTGAAAAGCAAAAGATAATTACACGATCAAATCAAGATCAAGATTTTATTGGGTTAGCTAGGGATGGGGATATTGGTTGTGTTCAGGTTTTTCATGTTAGAGAAGGAAAATTGCTGGGAAGAGATCATCTGTTTTTGGAGGGGATTGACGGCGAGGAGACTACGGAAATCATGGAAAGCTTTGTAAAGCAGTATTATGTGGGAACAGGCTTTATACCTAAAGAAATATTGTTGAAAGATGATTTGAAGGACACCGTTAATATTGGAGAATGGCTGAGTGCACTAGCAGGAAAAAAAGTGGATCTTTTAGTGCCTAAACGAGGGCAAAAGATAAAAATGTTAGCGATGGTAGAGGAAAATGCCGACTTAGCATTAAAACAGCACATTCTTGAGATACGACAAAAGGATGAAAAAAAGAAGACCCGCCTTCAAGGGTTAGCAGATTTATTGAAACTGGATAAAATTCCAATGCGTATTGAAGCCTTTGATATTTCTAATATTAGTGGTTCGGATAATGTTGGCGGCATGGTGGTTTTTGAAAATGGAAAGCTGAATCGAAAAGCAAATCGACGATTTAAAATTAAAACCATTGAAGGGCAAAATGATTATGGAAGTATGCAAGAAATGGTTTTCCGACGGATGGAACGTGGGATGAAGTCAACAGAAGGAGATAATTCTTTTTTACCCTTTCCTGACATTATCATGGTCGATGGTGGAGCAGGGCATCTATCGGCTATAGAAAGCATTCTGTCTCTTTATTCAGTAAAAATTGAGGTGTGTGGGCTAGTAAAGGATGACCATCATCGTTTAAGAGGGATTTTACATAAAGGCGTTGAACATCCCCTTAAAAAAGGGACACCACTGGGCGTATTTCTTTTTGAGATATCTGAAGAGGTTCATAAATATGCCTTAGGCTATCATCAAATTTTAAGAAAAAAAGGGATGCTTGCTTCTAGTTTAGAAAAAATCCCAGGAATAGGAAAAAAAAGAAGGGAAGTATTAATGCAACACTTTGGTCGGATTGAAAATATTAAAAAAGCATCATTGGAAGAGATTCTTAAGGTCCCTGGAATGTCTGAAAAGATTGCCCAAGGAATTGTTGAATTTTTTTCAAGTGAGTCGTCAAAGGATATCCTTTAAGGCTGAAAGAATACTTTGTTGAGGAAAAAAACTTTAAAAATGGGGTGATTTGGGGTAGAATGGTTGAGGATAAATTATTTATGGAAAGAGAAAATGATTAAATGAGAACAATTGTCAAAGTTGAAGATTTTTGTAGAGATTTAGATTTAAAAATTATTTATAACCCTTCCAAAGAGATCGACTTAACAGAGAGTGGAATTAATCGCCCGGGGCTTCAATTACATGGTTACTATGATCATTTTGATAGCAATCGGATTCAAGTGATTGGCAAGGTTGAAGTTAGTTATTTGTTAGATTTAGACGAGGAAGAAAGAGCAGAAAAAATTGATGCCTTTTTTGCCTATCCTTTTCCCTGTTTTATTGTTTGTTGGGATTTGGAGGAAGTTGAACTTTTTGTTTCTGCAGCCAAGAAGCATAAAAAGTTATTGTTGAGAAGTAAAGAAAGAACCACGTCATTATTTTATCATTTAGTGAACTATATTGATGAGTTAGCAGCGCCCTTAGAGAGTTTACATGGTGTTTTGGTTGAGGTTTTTGGAGTGGGTGTTTTGATCACAGGGCCGAGTGGTATTGGCAAAAGCGAAACCGCTTTAGAAATTGTGAAGCGAGGCCATTGCCTAATTGCAGATGATGTGGTGGAAGTCAAAAGAATTCGAGACAGTCATTTAATTGGAACAGCACCTGAAATACTGCAACACTTTATGGAAATTCGGGGGATTGGAATTATCGATGTTAGAACCTTATATGGCGCGAGAGCCGTTAAACGGACGATTGAAATTGATATGGTGATTCGACTCGAAAACTGGGACGAACGTTCACCCTATGATCGATTGGGATTAGATGATCGACAACTCGAAATTCTAGGATTAAAAGTTCCAGAAGTAATGATTCCTGTTTCAGGAGGAAGAAACCTTGCTTGTATTATAGAAACCGCAGCAATTAATAACCGTATTAAACAATACGGCTACAATTCAGCCCAGGTTTTTTGTGATCGGGTGGCTAAGAAAAATGAAGAAGAAGTGAAAAAAAGAAAAGATTGAGGGAAAAATGAGAAAATACGTTTTAGATGGACACACACATACCATTGCCTGTGGCCACGCTTATAATACAATTATGGAATTAGTTGATGCTGCAAGAAAAAGAGGATTAGAAATGATTTGCCTTACTGAGCATGGGCCAGCTATTCCAGGAGCACCCCAAGCCCTGTATTTTGCAAATTATCGGATTATTCCAAGTGAAATCAACCAAATCAAAGTATTAAAAGGAATTGAGAGTAACATCATGGATGTGGATGGGAATACAGATATTCCGATGGAATTTATTGAGCGCTTAGAAATCATATCGGCTTCTTTACATACACCAACCTTTAAGCCTAAATCAAAGAATGAGAACACAAGTGCTGTTTTGGGTGCGATTGGGAATAAACACATTGACTTTATTTGCCATTTGGGAAATCCTACTTATGATCTTGATTATGAGGCCATCTTACGAGAGGCTAAAAAATACAATACATTAATTGAAATAAATAATGGATCTTTTTTTATTCGAAAAGGTTCTAAGCCCAACTGTGAATGGATTGTAAAACGTTGTAAAGAACTAGAAATTCCTATTATTGTTGGTAGCGATACCCATTTTGCAACGGACATTGGCAATTTTAAATATGTTGATAAAGTGTTAGATGCTTTTGATTTTCCAGAGGAGTTAATCATTAATTTAGAAACAGAACGACTTGTGAAATATTTGGAAAGCAAAGGGAAAAAACTCTTTAATGATCCAAGAAAATATGCTGAAGAATTATTTTCACATGAAGATGAATTTATGGTAGAATAAAGGAAAATTACGTTGACAGTAAAAATGAAAGGAACTCAATATGAATATAAAGATAATTACAGACTCTGGATGCGAGATGCTAGAAGTTGATCAGCTTAAATATGATATTGAAAAAATTCCACTTTATGTTATTGAAGATGGTAAAAACTACCGTGATGGGATTGATATTTTACCAGAAGTAGTTTATGAAAATATGAAAAATGGAGTTCGATATACAACTTCCCAAGTAACTTATCATGATTTCATTGAAAAATTTGAATCATTGATACAATTGAATCAGCCCTTTATCTATTTATGTTTTTCGAGTGGATTATCAGGAACCTATCAAGCAGCAGTCTTAGCCGAAAGAGATTTAAAAGAAAAATATCCAGAGGCGCCTGAATTTAGAGTCATTGATACCAAAGCTGTTTGTTACGCTTTAGGTCATATGGTTTATGGTGCAGCTAAAGCCGCTGAAAAAGGGGCGACAATGGAGGCGCTTGAAAAGTTAATTGACTACTATATCAAACATGCCCGTCATGTTTTTACAGTCACCGACTTACAATACTTGTATCGTGGAGGGCGTTTGAATAAAGGCACTGCGATTATTGGAAATATGCTTAATATTAATCCTTTATTAGATTTTAATGAAGCAGGTGAATTACGTCAAATTGATAAAGTTCGTGGTGAGAAGAAACTGTTGAAAAAGATGGTAGATTACGTCGAAGAACATGGGGATCGATTGGATATTCAAACCATTGGCATCTCCCATGCAAATAATCAACCACTAGTCGATGGATTTATAAAAATGGCATCCAAAAGATTTGGAGCCGATAAATTTAAGATAACCACTCTTGGAGCAACCATCGGAACCCATTCTGGCCCAGGAACAATGGCAGTTTTCTTTTTTGATGAGTACAAAGATTGGGCACAATTTTAAAAATTTACAACGTTAAGGAGTAATATGTTAGATAAGTTAGATTTTTTAGCAGCAAAATATGCTGAATTAAATGAAAAAATAAGTGATCCTAAAATTATTGAGGATCAAAATCAATGGAAAAAGTTGGTTAAGGAGCATGCTCATATTGAGCCTATCATTGGAAAATACAACGACTACAGAGAAGCCCTTGATGGGATCGATGATGCAAAAGAAATGTTGACTGACAAACAAATTGATAAAGAATTAAAAGAAATGGCTGAAGCTGAGATTGAAGAGTTGACAGAAAAAAAAGAAAAAATTGAAGAGGATTTAAGAATTCTGTTATTACCTAAAGATCCAAATGATGATAAAAATGTTATTGTCGAAATAAGAGCGGGAGCAGGGGGAAGTGAAGCTGCTCTTTTTGCTGGAGATCTTTTTAGAATGTTTACTCGCTATGCAGAAAGACAGGGATGGAAAAGTGAGATTATGAGCTCGAGTATTCCTGATATTGGAGGCATTAAGGAAATTATTTTTTCAATTGAGGGAACTGGCGCCTATAGTCGGCTGAAATATGAGAGTGGCGTTCATCGGGTCCAGCGAATCCCAAGCACTGAATCTGGAGGGCGTATCCATACATCAACTGCAACGGTTGCTGTGTTACCTGAGGCTGAAGATGTTGAAATTGACATTAGTTCAAATGATTTAAGGGTGGATGTTTATCGATCTTCAGGAAATGGTGGACAAAGTGTTAACACCACAGACTCGGCGGTTAGAATTACTCATATTCCAACAGGAATGGTGGTAACTTGTCAAGATGAAAAGTCACAATTAAAAAACAAAGAAAAAGCGCTAAAGATATTAAAAGCTCGACTTTATGAAGTCGAGCAACAAAAACAGCAAAGTGAAATTGCTGAAAATCGTAAAAGTCAAGTAGGGACTGGGGATCGAAGTGAACGTATTCGTACTTATAACTTTCCCCAGGGACGAATCTCGGATCATCGGATTGGATTAACGGTTTATCAATTAGAAGCTTTTTTAGATGGGGATATTGATGAAATGGTGAATGCCTTAACGACTTCAGATCAGGCTGAAAAACTGAAAAATTAATGAAGCTGTTAAAAGTTTTATTTGGATTCTTAAGCTTTATACTTCTTGGAATTTTGGCTCTATATATCTATCCTAGGTATATAGAGCCAAGTCTATTAACGGTGACTAAATTTGAGCAAAAAAGTGTTAGTGTATCAGAACCTATTAAAGTTGTTTTTTTTGGAGACACTCATTTTGGGGAATTGTATTCCGTAGATAATATTAATAAAATTGTGCGCAAAATTAACAAAGAAAAGCCGGATATTGTTATCTTTACGGGAGATCTTATTGGCGGATCAGGTTCTTTTGAAGATGACCCAGCCGTTATTTCAGAAGGATTAGATAAAATAGAAGCAAAGTTCGGAAAATTTGCTGTCTATGGGAATCATGAATATGCGGTAGAGGCTAAATATGGTGTTGATTATTTGAAGGTAATGGAAGAGGCAGGATTTGAAGTTTTAGTCAATGATTGGATCGACATTCCTGATGTGAATGTTCGTCTTATGGGGTTAGATGACTTTATTAAGTCATTTCCTGATAAAGAGCTGAGTGCGATGGCAAAACCTGGGGCTTACAACATTCTTATGACTCATGAACCAGATATTGTGGATGAAATGGATCTAGAGAAGATTCAACTGGTGGTTGCTGGGCATACCCATGGAGGACAAATCTCCATTCCTTTTGTAACTGAACAAATTTTGCCTTTAGGGGGAGAAAAATATGTTAAGGGGAATTATTTTCTTCAAGAAGATGTTGAGCTTATTGTAACCCGTGGTATTGGAATGACACAGCTTCCTTTTCGGTTCATGAATGTTCCAGAGATCATTTCCATAGAGGTTAAAAATTAAAAAGGAGGAGTTAGTCAAGTGATTTTGATCTGCCCCCTGTCAAGTAGACAGGTCAAATATCTAAAACAAGTGCTGATGAACGGCCACACAAATGTGTGGTCGTTTTTCTATGCACACCATTTTTCTTTGTATTTCTCAATTCGTTTATTTTGAGGAATTGG